>NZ_FOHJ01000001.1 GCF_900111405.1 Salinibacillus kushneri
CCATGCGGTCTGAAGTGTCATCCGGTATTAGCTCCGGTTTCCCGGAGTTATCCCCGACTTACAGGCAGGTTGCCCACGTGTTACTCACCCGTCCGCCGCTCGTTCCACAGTCTTCACCCCGAAGGGATCAGCCTGCTTCCCGCGCTCGACTTGCATGTATTAGGCACGCCGCCAGCGTTCGTCCTGAGCCAGGATCAAACTCTCCAATAAAAGTTTTCCTGTTGCTCATTCATCAATGCTATCAAAATAGCGAATTGACGTACTGGTTGTTTTGTTCAGTTTTCAAGGTTCGAAGTCCGTCACTCTCAAAGCGACTTAAATATTATATCAAGTTACCAACTGGATGTCAATAACTTTTTAATATTGTTTTATGCGCCGTTTCAAGCGACAAGAATTAATATAACATGTATAGCAATCCATTTCAATAGCTTTTTGTTATAACATTTTTAAATTATCTGCTGTGTAATCAACAGTAACTATAAATATAACATGAAAAATATTAGAAAATCAAGTGCTTTTTTGCAAATCCTTAACTAATGTACGATTTATAAGTTGGTTTAATCTTACTATGGCTAATTATAAATTATTACATACGAAAATCTTATGGTGAAAAATCTTTGAATGAGCTTCACTGTTTTTAATTCTTTTTCAAGGACAGATAATAATATATCATGTTCATCCTTCTTGAACAACACTTTACAAGTGTCCAATTTTTACCACTATATCTTTATAAAACAGGTTATTTTCGCAACGTTTTTCTCCTTGCTACAGATAGATAACACTTCACTTTCCATCGCTTCACAAGAAGTGCTGTTGTACGATGTTGGTAACGTATGGCTCATCGAACCTGCTGGTGAGTTTTCCTCCTCTTTATTAGATTAAAATATTCAGCTGTAATTATTCTTATCCTTCGTTATTAATAGTCATCACAAAAACAAAGGCGAAAGACTTCCGTTTAGTCATCAACGGAATCAAGTAGATGTTGACAGAGGGGAAAGAAGTATGGCTTGTCGCCGCACAATTTAGCTTAACGCGGGTATTCCTGAATGTTTATGTATAGAGATTCAAAAATATTATATCCTATAACATTAAAAAATCCCCAGAGTACAATATCTGAGGATTAATGATTTTTAAAATGTAACTTCACCTTTCCAATTTAGCATGCCACCAACCATGTTTCGGACATTATAGCCTTGTTCTTGTAAGTATTGGGAGGCATTATAACTCCTTCTGCCTGATCTGCATACTAAAACATATTCTTCATTTTTTTCTAATTGATCAAGGGATTCAGGAATTTGTTGTAAGGGAATGTGCCTGGCACCTTTAATCATACCCTGCTGAACTTCTTCCTGTTCTCTTACATCTATAATGGTATATTTGTTTCTTTCCAGACTTTCCTCTACTTCTTCTGGTGATATTTCTTTAATTTCATCAGCCATTGTATTCACCCTCCTTGTTTTAATCCAATGAACTTGTTTTAACGAAAAAGATAGAAGAAACAGTCTATCTCTTCTTTAAATGTTTAGTTCGCGACAATGTTAACAAGTTTCCCAGGTACAGCAATAACTTTACGGATGGTTTTTCCTTCTATCCATTCTTGAATTCGTTCATTTTCTAGGGCTAACTTTTCCATATCTTCTTTGGAAGAATCTTTCGGAATCATCATTTTGGCTCTAACTTTTCCCATCACTTGAACAGGGATTTCAATTTCATTTTCCACAAGCTGACTTTCATCATATTCTGGCCATGGTTCATAACTAATTGTGTTTTCATGGCCTAAGATGGACCATAATTCTTCGGAGATGTGTGGTGCTACTGGTGATAACAGTTTCACAAATCCTTCAGCAAATTCTTTTGGTATGTGTGAGGTTTTATAGCAATCATTCACAAACACCATCATTTGTGAAATACCCGTGTTAAAACGCAGCTCTTCAAAGTTTTCAGTGACCTTTTTCACCGTTTCGTGATAGACGCGGTTCATTTCATCATTTGATTCATCTTTAACTTTGTTATCAAGTTGGCCGTTATCATCAACAAACAAACGCCATACACGATCAAGGAACCGGCGGGAACCCTCTAAACCATTCGTACTCCAGGCTACATCAGCATCGAGTGGTCCCATGAACATTTCATAGAGACGAAGGGTGTCTGCACCATGAGTGTTTACAATATCATCAGGGTTCACCACATTCCCCTTTGATTTACTCATTTTTTCATGGTTTTCACCTAGAATCATTCCCTGGTTAAACAGCTTCTGGAATGGTTCTTTCGTGGGAACAACTCCAATATCATACAATACCTTGTGCCAAAATCTTGCATATAGAAGGTGTAGAACCGCATGCTCAGCGCCACCTATATAAATATCAACAGGCAGCCATTTCTTCAGTTTTTCAGGATCAGCAAGCTTCTCACTATTGTCTGGATCAATATAGCGCAAGTAATACCAGCAGCTTCCAGCCCACTGCGGCATTGTATTTGTTTCTAGATAGCCTTTCTTACCCGTTTTTCCATCTGTAACCACTACCCAGTCTTTTATATTGGCTAGTGGTGACTCACCTGTTCCTGATGGTTTAATTTCATCTGCTGCAGGTAGCTCAAGCGGTAATTTTTCCTCAGGCCAAGGCTCAAGCGTACCATCTTCCCAATGGATAATGGGAATGGGTTCACCCCAGTAACGCTGACGGCTAAATAGCCAGTCCCGAAGACGATAGGTAATTTTTCTTTCGCCGTAACCCTTGTCAACAAGCCAATCAATGGCTTTATTAATAGCTTCTTCCTTATCTAAACCGTTTAAGAAATCTGAATTTATATGTTTCCCATCTTCTGTATAAGCTTCTTTTTCAATGTTTCCGCCTTCTACCACTTCTTTAATCGGCAAGTCAAATTTTCTGGCAAATTCATAGTCTCGTTCATCATGTGCAGGTACTGCCATAATGGCACCTGTACCATAGGACATTAATACATAATCGGCAATCCAAATTGGCATCTGTTCATGGTTTATTGGATTGACAGCGTAAGCACCTGTAAAAACACCGGTTTTATCCTTTGCTAAATCCGTTCGTTCCAGGTCACTCTTCGTTTCAATTTCTTTTAAATAAGCTTCTACAGCTTCCTTTTGTTCTTTCGTTACAATTTTTTCAACTAGTGGGTGCTCCGGTGCAAACACAGCATAAGTTGCACCAAACAACGTATCTGGTCTCGTTGTGAAGGCCTCGAATGTTTCTTCAGAATCTTTTATTTGAAAAGTAATTTGTGCACCTTCTGATCTTCCAATCCAATTACGCTGCATATCTTTAATGCTTTCTGGCCAATCGAGTTCTTCTAAGTCTTCAAGCAGACGGTCAGCATACTCGGTAATTTTTAGCATCCACTGCTTCATTGGTTTACGAACAACAGGATGTCCGCCCCGTTCACTTTTACCATCAATAACTTCTTCATTGGCGAGAACTGTTCCAAGTGCTGGACACCAGTTAACTGGCACTTCATCAATATACGCCAGTCCTTTTTCATATAGCTTTAGAAAAATCCATTGGGTCCATTTATAATAGTCAGGGTCTGTTGTATTAATTTCCCTGTCCCAATCATACGAAAAACCTAAAGATTTAATTTGTCTTTTAAAGGTTTCAATATTATGTTCTGTAAATTCTTTCGGGTCGTTTCCAGTATCCAGTGCATATTGCTCGGCTGGAAGACCAAACGCATCCCACCCCATCGGATGCAGTACTTCATATCCTTGCATCCGCTTCATTCGGGATAAAATATCAGTTGCTGTATACCCTTCAGGATGACCTACATGAAGACCTGCGCCAGATGGATAAGGAAACATATCCATGGCATAGAACTTTTCTTTTTCACTTTCGGTATTGGTTTTAAAGGTTTTATTTTCTTCCCAGTAGGTTTGCCACTTTTTTTCAATCTTTCTGTGATCAAATGCCATACCCTTTCCTCCTAACTAGTTTTCCTTTTCCTTTATGTATTTCTTTATGAATATAAAAAACCCCCATCCCAGTCAAACATGGGACGAGAGTTGTATTCCCGCGGTACCACCCAAATTAACACCATTTGTGTTCACCTTAGAGCTCTTAACGCAAGCCTAACGTCAGATACTACTTTCGTTCATATCTGCAACTGTAAGGGCGAGTTCATGAACATCAAGGATAGCTCGCACCAGCCGCTACCTCTCTGACTTTCTTGATGGCTCATTACTATTCCTTCTCATCGTCATTTTACGTGGTTTCCTATATGTATGAATATTGTAATGAAGGAGATAACAATTGTCAAGAATCGGCAAATATTTAGGCAAAAGCATTAAGCCTTCATACTCTCCCTCTCTTCTTGATATAGGTTTTCCATCCATTCTAGAATACTCATTTTTTGTTCTTCTCTGATTTGTTCTACAGGCTTTCTCCCCATCAGTTTTCCTTCCTTTAACACTATGGCCACATCCAGGACAGACTCCACTTCTTTTAACTCATGTGTAGTTAGGATAACTGATTGTCTCGACAAATCAACAAATTGAATGAGCCCCTGTAAAATTGATTTACGAACCATTGGATCCAGTCCGCTAAAAGGTTCATCAAGGATTAAAAAAGGGGCATTACGCGATAGAGTCATGACCATTTTCACACGACCTCGATTTCCTTTTGATAAGTGACCAATTTTGGCAGTTGGTTCAAGACTTAAAAAGTCAATTATACTTTTAGCTTTTATGCTGTCAAAATCAGAAAATTGACTATGATAATACTGTATCAGCTCTTCGATTGTAAAATAAGGAAAATAGTAGTCCTGATCAGATAAATAAGCTACATGTTTTCTAGTTTGTCTTGATGCCACTTCCCCATTGATAGTTATAACCCCTTTTGTAGGCTTAAGAAGACCTGCCATCAATCGTAATAACGTCGATTTTCCGCTTCCGTTTTCCCCTATAATACCAAAAATCCTTCCGATTTCCAGTGAAAGAGTGATATCTTTTATCGCTGGATATACCCAATATTTTTTATGAACCTCTTCAAGCTTGATCATCGTCATCACCCTTCTTAGTATATTGATGTATTCCTTCAATCATTTCACGTAAGGAAAACCCTAAACTTTGCATATCAGAAACAAACGATTGAATATATTGCTGTTTCATCTCTTCCCTTAACTGATGCAGCCGATTGTGATTTTCTGTAATAAATGTCCCCTGCCCTCGTCTACTTTCCACAATGCCTATCCGCTCTAATTCCTGGTAAACCCGTTGAATGGTATTCGCATTAACCCCTATTTCCACTGCATAGTCACGTACGGAGGTCAATCGATCACCGGGGCATCTTTTTCCCCTAATAATCTCACTTGAAATGAGATCCATGATTTGCTGATAAATGGGTTTATCTGGTTTAAAATCAATACCCACTGCTACACCTCCACTTTACGTTGTAGGAGGTAAATGGATAATAGATAAAACAGCAAGGTGAATACAGCATAGAGAAGAAGACTGCCTATTTGAAACTGAATATTACCATTAGCTGTCATAAACAAGGATGAAGGACCCCCTGAATCGATAACAGGAAAAGTTGTCTCCCATGTTACAACTCCCCAATCTGAAAGAGTATTATAAACTTTTGTGTCTTGCAGTATGGCAAATAATTTATTCAAGATATACAGAAAACCGATAATCCCAATAATTCCAATTACAACATGAAACTTTCGAAACACGTGGTAAAGACTCCATAAAAACAAAAGAATGATTGTTGGGAAGATGGTGAGTAAGCTGATATTTACAACGAGCAAAATCATATTCACGAGTAATTCCCCTAAAGGAATTCGATTTTCGATTTGATTCATAATGAGAACAACGGTACCTATTAAACCGGCAAAAGACATCGCCAGTAGAAAACCATTTAAAAATTTAGCAAGTAAAACATTATGAAGAGATTGATTTATATGTAGAAACGCGTCCATTTGCAGTGCTTCAGTGTTCAAACTTAGTAAAACATAAACCGGAAATAGAAATACACCAACACCTAGATAAGTAAATCCTGACTCCAGCTCAGTTGTTAAACCAAATAAACCGATTACCAAAAATAAACTGATAACCAGTATAAAGGTGAAAGAATTCTTCATCATCTTCCATTCTTTTTTCCAGGCGCCTAAAAAAGCTTGACCGTTCATTTTCAACTCCCCTTGTGTAGTGTACTAGTTAAATAGTACACTAAAACAAACGTGGTGTAAAGAAGAGAAATAACTGCAACTAAAAAAACCGGAAGCGCTTTTTTGCGCTTCCGAGCGATATTCTTAGCTATACTCATTAAGGTCGACTTCATCTAAATACATATCATTTAATACTTGGGAAACTTGGAGGTGTAACCTGTGCAACTGTTCTCTTTGTTGATGATTGGCACTTAACTTCATTTGCTCAATCTCAGCTTCCGCTTGTTCTAAATCCGTTTGGGCATTCGTGTAATCATAATCTACATCATACCCATTCCTGTTGGTCTCATCCAGTTCTTTCTTTGCTGTATCAATTTTTTCTTTTATTTCTGTGATCAGTCGTTCCATGGAGTCGCGAGTTGCCATAAGCATCACCTCATTTTTAATGTTAACCAATCCTTTTAATCTATACGGGGGAATATAAATCCGATTTTTTCTTTTCTCTTAAGAATGCTAAACTTTTATTAATGAAGGTAAAATTAGGCTTTTTATAAACCCAAAATGAAGGAATGGAGTTCACAATATGTTAAAACGAGTATTAACTTATTCTCATGAATTACTGCAACAAACCGTTAAACCAGGGGATTTTGTCATTGATGCAACTGCAGGTAATGGTAATGATACACTAATGCTGGCTAAGCTTGTTGGAGATACAGGTCATGTTTTGTCCTTTGACATTCAGGAGAAGGCTATTGAAAACACCCGCGAACTTCTAAGGAAACACAACATGAACAACGTATCATTGATTAAAGATAGTCATAGTCAGTTGGAAAAATACTTGCACGGGAAGATGTATGGAAATATTGACGGTGCTGTATTTAATTTGGGTTATTTACCCGGAAGTAATAAATCCATTATTACAAAGCCTGAATCCACTATAGCTGCTATTCAGCAACTCTTACCCCATTTAAAAGAAGAAAAATTAATTGTGTTAGTCGTTTACTATGGACATGAAGGAGGAGAAAAGGAGAAAGAGGAATTGCTGCAAATGGTCAAGAACTTGGACCAAAAGCGTTTTAGTGTCCTGGAATATCGCTTTATGAATCAGCAAAATCATCCCCCTTTCCTTCTTGCGATTGAGAAAAGAAAAGCCCGCTAATGTTATTTTCGTAACAAAGCGGGCTTAACTTTATGATAGAGCTTGGTATTGACATAAAAGAATTTCGCCTTAGACCCTGCAGCATTTAAAAGTTTTTTTACAAACTCATTCCCATTCTTTACTTGTTTTACTTTTTGGTCAGCTAAATACAGGCCTACCAAGCCTTTTTGGACCATTTGATGAAAGGACCTGTTCGGGATTGAATGTATATGTTTACCAGTCTGTTTATAAATGTACAGGAATCGATTTTCTAATTCCTCCGCATTTGAATAAAAGCTGCAAAAATTAAGATCCCCCTCATTGGCGTCCTCTTTCTGATCAATGTAATAATCCAGCATAATGTGAAGGCCTTGTAAATAAGGAAAATACCCCTGATAAATGACCTTTGCCAGCTCAGATGATGACTTCCCATTCAATCCGTAGGAAACCAGACAAAATACACCTAGAGTCGATCCTGTGCAGGCTGAGAATTCATACCATCTTAAATCAGGGCACTGTTCCTGATAGGAATGAAACCAATTCGTTAAACGACTAATACGCTCTTCCTGCTTCACATGTTTATGTACCTGTAAATCACGGTATAAAGAAGCTAATTGAATGAGATAAGGTCTTAGATTCTTATACCGGTCTATTTTATCAACCATTTGTTGACAGGTTCGGACTAATTGTTGTAAATAACCGTCATCATTTTGTTCCTGTCGATAAGCATAATAGTTCTTTACTGGCTCACCAGGAGTTAACGCATCAAGCATCGACTGATGAAGCCATTCAAAATCCTGTGGATCGAGTGAGGTGCTGCGATCACATAAATTATCTAAATAATCACTAATAGTTTGATAAGCGACGATAAATCGAATGGCCTCAAGACGCTTTTCTTTAGCTAATAAAGCATAAATTCCGCCGCCCTCACAGTGAAACGTTTTAGACTCAATGCTTGCCAGGGCCTGTGTCCGAAGCTCCTCATCAGGAATTTGTTCGGCTCTTTTCTTCCATCCGTTTAATTCTTTATTTACATCAGGAAATATTTTTCGGTATACGGTTACCATTAATGGTATTGGCTTTCTTGGTATATGTTCTTTCAAAACTCATCCTCCATTGTCCTATTCAATCTTTTCGTTTATAAACGCTTTTGCATACTGAAAAACTTCGTCTCTTTCAGGTTCATTAAAAATTTCATGAAATAAGCCATTCCACTGCTTATACATTTTATTTTGTATCGGTAATTGTTTGAACCATTGCTGAACTTCCTGTGCTTGTATGATTAAATCCTTACCTGCCTGCATAATTAAGGTCGGGATTTCAGGATACCGGTTGATTTTTTGAAAAGCCTGGCTTATTGCTCTTTCAAACTCATGATACCAGCGGATAGATACCTTCTTCAAAAATAATGGATCCTCTTTGTTTCGTTGATGGTAATGAGTATTTCTAGTAGACATAAAGGGATGAAGAGTAAGCTTTACCTGAAATTCAGGTACTTTCTTTTCTAACATCCTGGTAAAAAACAAAATCCATCTGGGCGGTCGTGATGCTAATCCAAGGCCAGGAGAAGATAAAATCACTCCTTTAACATCCGGCCTTTTTTCTTCCAGCATTCGAATAACCGCAAGCCCTCCCATACTATGTCCTAACAAAAATACGGGTTTTTGAAAAGCTTTCGCCTCGATTAACCAGTTAGAAATTGCTTCTATATATTCATCAAATGAATCAATATGGCCTTTTATTCCAATTGTCTTCCCTTGACCAGGCAAATCTTTGCAAATGACATTAAACCCTGCTTCCTCCCATTTATCAGCAAGCCATCCATAACGTCCAGCATGTTCAAACGCACCATGCACAAGAACAATGGTCCCTTTACTTAATTCTTGAAATCTCTTCAAGAACAATGCCTCCTGTTCATTTGATATACTTATACTAACATACTTTTCACAAGGGGGATTATCCAAATGATTGATGAATACAAAGGATTGAAACCTAAAATTGACCCAAGTGCTTTTATAGCAGATGATGCTGTCATTACTGGAGACGTAACCATTGAAAACTATGCAAGTATCTGGTTCAAAACCGTTATTCGTGGTGACGTTTCTGCTGTAAAAATCGGTCAAAATGTCAATGTTCAGGACCAATGTATGATGCATCAAAGTCCTGATCTTCCACTTATCCTGGAGGATGGTGTTACGGTTGGACACCAGGTTCTTCTTCATTCAGCTATTGTACGGAAAAATGCTCTTATTGGAATGGGTGCCAAAATTTTAGATGGAGCCGAAATTGGAGAAGGAGCATTTATTGGAGCTGGGAGCCTGGTGACCCCTGGTAAAAAAATCCCTCCTCATACAATGGCTTTTGGCAGCCCGGCTAAAGTTATACGCGAAATAACCGATAAAGATAGAAAAGAGATGAATCGAGTTCGTCAGTCCTATATAGAGAAAGGACAGTATTACAAATCCTTACAAGAGCGAAAATAAACTGGTTTTTTTTCACTCAATTAGAAGGAGATTCATCACGTATGCTGTAAAACCTTCCATAAAATAAGGGGGAGAGGATGGTTCCTTTTTATGATTTTTTTGGTTCTTTTTTGTTTATTTATGAGTATTCTTTTATGGAAGACCAAAAAATCCATTCCAGCCTTTAAAAAAACAATCACTATATATAGTCAGTTATTCCTGTTAACAGCTTTTCTACTTGTTATGGTAACCACCTTCCAGTATAAGCAAACATGGCTACCTGTGGTAGAAAATCTCATAAAAAGCCAGGAACAAACACAAACAGACAAGGTAAATGCGATTCCTGTTTCAGCAGATGAAGATATCTCATTCTCCCCTTTAATGGAGGAGGTGGAAATAAAATCATCCATGCATTTAAAAGCTCCGCATATCTTACAGTTACCAGAGCTGCCTCGCGGGTGTGAAGTAACCTCCTTAACGATGCTTTTGCAATATCATGATATTGATGTTGATAAGATGACCCTGGCAGAAGAAGTAAAAAAAGATTCATCTCCTTATAAAGTAAAGGATGACAAAACCTATTTTGGCAATCCGCATAAAGGTTTTGTCGGGGATATGTACAGCTTTTCAGAACCAGGATACGGAGTTTACCACGAACCACTGACAAAATTGGCAGAGCAGTACATGAAAAAAGAAAGAGTAGCAGATTTAAGTGGGCAATCTTTCTATCGTGTACTCCAAGCCCTAAATCAGGAACAACCTGTATTGGTGATTATTAATGCCGAATATGAGAAGCTGCCAAAGTCATCTTTTCAAACCTGGTATACTACAGAAGGACCTATTGAAATTACAATGAATGAGCATTCGGTTTTAGTAACCGGTTATGATAAGGATTATATTTACTTCAATGATCCTTTAGGAAAACAGGAAAAAGCACCCTTTGAGGATTTTATAGAGGCATGGGAGCAAATGGGAAGTCAGGCTATAACAATTAAAAGCCTTGAAGAAAAACAGGAAATATAATGTAAAAAGCTGAAGAACCTCTTGGATCTTCAGCTTTCCAACTTTTTATGAAACGGCAAGTTTGCTTTGAGTTAAATCTTCCTTTTGTAAGTCCGCAAAAGAATACTTACCTTCTACATAAATTTGATGCCACAGCATAAACATAAGAACGGTCCAAATTTTTCTGGAATAGTCCCCTTTACCTTCACGATGCTTTTCAAGAAGATCCAGAACAACCTTTTTATGAATGAAATGATCTGTTTGGCTCTCCTGAATAAGGGTTTTGGCCCACTCATACATCTCATCTTTTAACCAATGACGAATCGGTACAGGGAATCCCAATTTTTTACGATCTAATACGTGGTCAGGAACTATCCCTTGGACAGCCTCCCTTAAAATGGATTTTGTTGTCCCGTTACCTATTTTATAGTCAACTGGAATATCCCCTGCTACTTTCATGACCTCTTTATCCAAAAATGGCACACGCAGTTCTAAGGAATGAGCCATCGTTACCCGGTCTGCTTTTAATAAAATATCACCGCGAAGCCAAGTATGAATATCAATATATTGCATCTGATTGACAAATGGTTCTTTATCTACTTGCTTATACAGCGGGTTCGTAATTTGCTTGTATGGATAAGCTGAATTGTAATGGGCTAATAATTGTTGTTTCTCCTTTTCACCAAACATTTTGGCATTACCAATATAACGGTCACTTAAAGGTGTAGTTCCTCGTTCTAAGAAGCTTTTTCCTTTTACACCTTCCGGAAGGGTTTTGGCTACTCTATTCAACAAATCTTTTGCCGGTGCAGGAATAGAATTAAAAATCTTTAACGATTCAGGCTCCCGGTAAATGTTATACCCTCCGAATAGCTCATCAGATCCTTCCCCTGATAATACAACCGTTACATATTTACTTGCCTCCCGGGCTACAAAATAAAGCGGAACACATGCTGGATCTGCCAATGGATCATCCATATGCCACATAATCTTTGGGAGCCTTTTCATGTATTCTTCAGGTGTTATGGTGTATGAAATATTCTCGACGCCAAGCTTATCAGCTGTTTCCTTGGCCACATCCACCTCTGAATACCCATTGCGCTCAAAACCAACAGAAAAGGTTTTAATGTCTGGATTGATTTCTCTTGCTAATGCGACAATAATCGAAGAATCAATTCCACCTGACAAAAATGAGCCAACTGGAACATCACTTCGCATATGGACGTTTACAGAATCGTATAGGACATCCTGGATTCGCTTTTTCCAATCCTTTTTATCCATTAATAACGGCTTGAATTGAACGTGGAAGTAACGATGAAACTGCGGACTTTCTCCAGGCTTTTGAATAAAGTAATGGCCTGGTTCTACTTTTTTGATGCCCTCTGTTAACGTTAAAGGCTCAGGTACATATTGAAAACTTAAGTAATGCTGTAAAGCTTCTAAATCCACCTTTTCTTCATTCAAAATCATAGACAGACTTTTTTTCTCAGAACTGAAGAAGGTTCGACTCCCACTTTCATAATAAAATAATGGTTTAATTCCAAATGGATCTCTGGCACCGACTAAGGTCTGCTCTGTCTTATCCCAGATTAAAATGGAGAACATCCCCCGTAATTGTTCAAAGGACTTCTCTCCATACTTATGAAACATGGCTAAAATTACTTCTGTATCTGATTCGGTTTTAAATTTATATCCCTCTTTTTGTAATTCACCTTTTAACTCTAAATAGTTATAAATTTCACCGTTAAAGACCATCCAATATTGATCATCTTCATAACTAAAAGGCTGCTTACCACTATCTATATCGATAATGCTTAATCTCCTAAAGCCTAACGAAATATGTTCATCATGGAAATACCCTTCATCATCAGGTCCACGATGGGTAATAATGTTGTTTTGCTGTTGAAATCGGTTTATTTCCTGGTCGTTTAATTCTTCTGATTTGTGTCGAATCATTCCAATAAAACCACACATGATGTTTGTCCTCTCTTTCGTATATCTTACCCTCTATTTTTTTAGTATATCACACCAATTATGTATTGCTGTATGATATATATACGTTAATAAAACCCTTGATTGTATATCAAGGGTTTGGTATTTTTTCCATTAAACACTAAGATGTTGTTTTAATCCTTCCACTTTGTCAGTTCGTTCCCACGGAAAATCTCTATCTGTACGACCAAAATGTCCGTATGCAGCTGTATCTTTGTAAATAGGTCTTCTTAAATCGAGCATTTTAATAATTCCTGCAGGTCTTAAATCAAAGGTTTTTCGAATGGCGCGGACCATTTCTTCCTCACTCACCCTACCTGTTCCAAATGTATGAACTGAAATCGAAACAGGCTGAGCTACGCCAATAGCATAGGCTAATTGAACCTCGCATGTATCCGCTAACCCTGCAGCCACAATATTTTTAGCTACATATCTTGCTGCATAGGCAGCTGACCGGTCCACTTTTGTTGGATCCTTACCGCTAAATGCACCACCACCATGTCGTGCATATCCACCATACGTATCAACAATAATTTTTCTTCCGGTAAGTCCTGCGTCCCCTTGAGGTCCACCAATGACAAAACGACCTGTTGGGTTAATGAAATATTTGGTCTGCTCATCAAGTAAGTCACTTGGAACAACTTCATTTATCACGTGCTGTTTAATGTCCTGATTGATTTGTTCCAGCGGGATATCCTGATGATGCTGGGTAGATATGACAATAGCATCTACACGAAGGGGGTGATTATTTTCATCATATTCTATCGTTACCTGGGTCTTCCCATCAGGACGAAGATAATCAACAACTTCGTTTTTCCTTACATCTGCTAGTCGTTTTGATAGCTTATGTGCCAAGAAAATAGGTAACGGCATTAATTCCGATGTTTCATTTGATGCATAACCAAACATTAATCCCTGATCACCTGCACCAATCGCTTCAATTTCCTCATCTGACATATTACCCTCTCTTGCTTCAAGTGCTTCGTTAACACCTTGAGCAATGTCTGGAGACTGTTCATCTATGGCAGTCAGGACCGCACATGTCTCCGCATCAAATCCATATTTAGCGCGCGTGTAACCAATATTTTTAATCGTCTTGCGAACGATAGCAGGTATATCCACATATGTCGTAGTAGAAATCTCTCCTGAAACTAGAACAAGACCCGTCGTCACGGTTGTTTCACAAGCTACCCGTGCATTCGGATCATCTTTTATAATTTCATCTAAAATCGCATCAGATATTTGGTCACAAATCTTATCAGGATGCCCTTCCGTGACCGATTCCGATGTAAAAAGCCGGCGTTTCACAGCCATTTATATTTCCTCCTTATAAGCATCAAAAAACTTGGCCATTCCAAGACATTAGACGCTATTCCCGAATTATCATATCGCTAAGGAATAAGAATGTCAACTATTCTGACACTAATCCATATAATTCTTAATAAATCGGCTCTGTTAAACATAGATGTTGATTTCCTCTTCCAGTTCGCTCGCTTTCGACGAGCGGTCCGAGAGCCTCCTCGGCATACACCTTAGTAGTCTCCTGTATACCGCTCCAATCGACTTGATAGAGAATCAACAATAAGCTTTCTCATAGTCAATAAATAAAATAATAATTTAACTTTTTTGCACAAATAGTATGGACGATTAATACGAATATGTTATACTAATTAAAAATAATATGACAGAAATCACTTAAAATAGTATGAAAAAGGGGAAACGTGCAATGAACAAAGTGGGTCAAAAGATTGTTAGAACAAGGCTGGGTAATGTGGTGAACTCGATGCACAGCAATTTATCCACAGCAGATTTAGTTGAAAAAGTTTTGAGTCGTAAAGAAGGCATTCTCACGTCAACTGGTGCCGTACGAGCAACAACCGGCAAATATACCGGACGTTCTCCTAAAGATAAATTTATCGTAAATGATTCGATCAGTGAAGACAAAGTGGAATGGGGAGCAGTTAATCAACCTATTTCTGAAGATGTCTTCTTCAACCTTTACCATAAAGTACTTGATTACTTGAAAGAACAGAATGAACTCTTTTCATTTAAAGGATTTGCAGGTGCTGACGTTCATTACCGTTTACCTATTGAAGTAGTAACCGAGCTTGCCTGGCATAATCTTTTTGCCAGACAATTATTTATTAAGCCAACTGAAGATGAACTTGAAAATCATCAGTCTGAGTTTACAGTCATTTCTGCTCCAGGTTTTAAGGCAAATCCTGAAATCGACAAGACTCATTCTGAATGCTTTGTAATGATTTCCTTTAAGCATAAAATCGTGCTCATTGGCGGAACTGAATATGCAGGAGAAATCAAAAAATCGATTTTCTCTGTGATGAATTTTTTACTTCCTAATCAAAATATACTGTCTATGCATTGTTCGGCAAATGTCGGCCAGGAAGGTGACGTCGCTTTATTTTTCGGCTTATCAGGTACCGGAAAAACGACCCTTTCTGCAGATTCTGAGCGAAAATTAATTGGAGATGACGAGCACGCCTGGTCCAATAATGGAGTTTTTAATATTGAGGGTGGCTGTTATGCTAAGTGCATCAATCTGTCAGCTGAAAAAGAACCACAAATTTTTAATGCCATCCGCTTCGGTTCTGTCCTGGAAAATGTGAAGGTCGATTCAAATTCACGATTACCTGATTATCATAACACTGCCCTCACCGAAAATACACGTGCAGCTTATCCGATCGAATACATTCATAATATCGTTAAACCAAGTATTGCCGGACATCCAAATACCATCATTTTTTTAACAGCAGATGCTTTTGGTGTCCTTCCACCAATTAGTAAATTATCGAAAGAGCAGGCCATGTATCATTTTTTGAGTGGATATACGAGTAAACTTGCTGGTACAGAAAGAGGGGTAACATCTCCGGAAGCTACATTTTCAACTTGTTTTGGTGCTCCCTTTTTACCTTTACCAGCTATTACCTATGCTAAAATGCTGGGTGATAAAATTGATGAATTTTCAGCTCATGTTTATTTAGTGAACACAGGCTGGACTGGAGGGCCTTATGGTGTGGGAGGACGAATCGAACTATCCTATACCAGAGCAATGGTCCATGCAGCACTTAATGAAGAATTAAATCAAGTGGAAACGACCAGAGATGACTTCTTTGGTTTGGAAATCCCAACACATTGTCCAGGTGTTCCAAGTCAGGTTCTTATTCCGAAGAAGACGTGGAATGATCCTGAGAAGTATGATCAAAAGGCTGAAGAATTAGCTGAAAAATTCCATGAAAACTTCAGGAAATTTGATCATATAACTGATGACATTAAAAATGCGGGACCTATTTATACCCCGCGCTAAAATCGTTTCTCTCATATCCTTAATATAGATATTTGAGGCTGTCTGCATGAACATTTGCAGGCAGTTTTTTTTTGCCCATCCATACTTTTTCCTTCATCCACACAAGAAGCATACAGTGGCCCTGTCACGCAAAATTGGGCGTTCGCATAGAATACCTCTAGATTTACTTAAACAACAAGGAGGATTATATACATGAAAAGTGCACGAAGCTTTATGGCGGTTGTATGTACCATACTGATGGTATTAATTCTTGGAGCCTGTTCCAATAGCAGCTCAAACGAAAAAACATCCATTAAACTTGCTGAGGTAACAAGAAGTATTTTTTATGCCCCCCTATATGTGGCCCTTGAAAATGGTTATTTTGAAGAAGAAGGTTTAGAGGTTGATTTAACCACGACATGGGGTGGCGATAAGACGATGACCTCACTTGTATCTGACAGTTCCGATATAGCCCTGGTTGGCTCTGAGACTTCCATTTATGTACATTCACAAGGAGCAAACGATCCTGTTATTAATTTTGCTCAATTAACCCAAAAAGATGGTACTTTTTTGGTATCCAAAAAGGCTCACGATAATTTCTCCTGGAATGATTTAAAAGAAAGCAACTTTCTGGGTCAACGTAAAGGTGGAATGCCACAAATGGTAGGGGAATACGTGTTAAAACAAAATGGTATTGATCCTCACCAGGATTTAAACCTTTCTCAAAATATTGATTTTGGTAATATCCCAAGCGCCTTTCAAACAGGAGATTATGAGTACGTCCAACTATTTGAACCAACAGCAAGTAAATTTGAAAAACAAGGGGTAGGACACGTACTTGCTTCCTTTGGTGAAGCATCTGGAAAAGTTCCTTATACCGTATTTATGGCAAAACAATCATTTTTAGAAGACAATTCTGAGACAGCGGAAAAATTCACAAGAGCGATTTACAAAGCACAACAATGGGTGGAATCTCATAAAGGTAAAGAAGTAGCAGAAATTATTCAACCTTACTTTGAAGACATTGAATTAGACATTATTGACGAGTCCGTTGAACGGTACAAAAATTCAGAAGCCTACGCTCTTGATCCAGTTCTGGATGAGGAAGAATGGAACAACTTAAAAGATATCATGGATGAAGCTGGAGAACTGCCTGAGGATGTAAAGCATGAGACACTCGTGAATACCGAAATTGCTGAAAACATTATAAATGAGTAGAGGTGAAAATCATTGGGATATTTGACGGTAGAAAAGGTCTCTCATTTATATTTTACAGAAAAGAACTTTACAAAAGCACTAGAAGATATTTCGTTAGATGTCAAAAAAGGAAGCTTTGTTTCGATTATTGGCCCAAGTGGATGTGGAAAAACAACCCTGCTTTCCATTATTGCAGGGTTGATTAACCCCACTCAAGGAAACGTTTTTTTAGAACAAAAACCACTTGAGCGCCAAAATTCATCGATAGGTTATATGCTGCAGCAGGATTATTTATTTCCTTGGAAAAACATTATGGAAAACGTGCTGATTGGCCCCCATATTCAGAAAAATATCACCAATGAAATTAGACAAAAAGCTAAAGAATTATTAAATGAAATCGGAATTGGCCAAACCAAAGAATCCTATCCTGATCAATTATCAGGGGGAATGAGGCAGCGTGTAGCGTTAGCCAGAACTTTAATTACTGATCCAAAATTACTATTACTTGATGAGCCCTTTTCAGCTCTTGATTATCAAACGAAATTAAAGCTGGAAAATCTCGTCTTAAATATTTTAAAGAAATATCAAATGACTTCCATCCTTGTCACTCACGATATCGGCGAAGCCATTGCTATGAGTGAAAGCATTGTTTTATTGAACTCAAATCCCGGTCGGATTGCAAACGTTTTTGATGTACCTGAAGAGATTGTAGAATTAAGCCCTTTTGATTCGAGACAGAGTCCAGTATACTCCGAGTTTTTCCAAACCGTATGGAAGGAGCTGGAGAGCCTTGAGTAATAGAGAAGATCACCTTTTATACGAACAATACCGTCAGAAAAAACGGAAGGAAAAACGCTTCGTCTTATCGTGGCAGGGATTGATTTTCATTGCCTTTTTTATTTTTTGGGAGGTAGCAAGCAGACTCCACTGGATTGATCCACTCATTTTCAGTTCACCTACAAGAGTATGGAACTTGTTTATAGAAAAGATCAATGATGGCTCTTTATTGATGCATTTACAAATTACCGGTTTAGAAACCATCGCCGGCTTTATATTAGGAACCC
Source organism: Salinibacillus kushneri (assembly GCF_900111405.1). Classification (GTDB taxonomy): domain Bacteria; phylum Bacillota; class Bacilli; order Bacillales; family Alkalibacillaceae; genus Salinibacillus; species Salinibacillus kushneri. Next base: position 18,286 of record NZ_FOHJ01000001.1, read on the forward strand.
TGCTAGGAATTATCATTGCAACCATTCTGTGGTGGTCCTCCATTCTATCTAAAATCCTGGATCCTTATTTAGTTGTACTAAACGCCATGCCAAAAGTAGCATTAGGTCCAATTTTAATCGTCGCATTGGGACCTGGTTACACATCTATTATCGCTATGGGAATTCTTGTATCTGTTATAATTACAACTATTCATATATATTCAGCCTTTCGTGAAGTAGATGAAAACTATATCAAAGTGCTTCAAAGCTTCCAGGCTACTCGAACACAAATTTTTAAAGAAGCCATTTTACCATCTTCCATTCCAACAATGATTTCTACACTTAAAGTAAATGTAGGTTTATCCTGGGTAGGCGTTATTGTCGGGGAATTTTTAGTGTCAGAACGAGGCTTAGGCTATATGATTGTTTATGGATTCCAGGTATTTGATTTTAACCTTGTGCTACTAAGCTTAATCGTGATTGCGATTTTTGCAGCGGTTATGTATAAAATTGTAGAGGCTATTGAGAATAAATTAATCAATCATAAGTCATAAAAAAGAGGCTATTCCTTAAGGTGAGTCAATCTTTCTGATAAGAATGATCACCTTAAGGAATTTGCCTCTATTTTTTTAATAACTTTTAAGCTTTGGGGTAAAACCGCATCCTTCATCATAAAACTAAACAATGGACTTTTATGAATATCCCCTGGAAGAGCATCCAAAAGCACGGGGCCATCCGTCTCGAAGTAGGTATTCTGTTTTATTAACTGATCTACTTCAGCATAATAAACATTTTTGATGACTTCCCCACCTTTTCCGTCAACAAAATATTGACCAATATATTCAAGCCTTGATATCATTCCACCGGTTTCTTCCAAAACCTCTCGTTTAGCTGCTTCATCAGCTCTCTCGCCCTCTTCTACTTTTCCACCAGGGAACTCTAAACCACGATCTTTGTGTTTAGTTAGCAGCCATTGGTGTTGATATTTTGTAATGACCCATACATGCTTCGGTTGCTTTGAAAAAGGATTCTTTGTGAAAGAAAGCTTTACACTATTTTGATAATAATCCTTGAAAGTAATCATGGTTTATTTCACTACCTTTATTAACGACTAAAATTTTCTGTTTGGATAATATACCTTATGAATCATCCATCCTTTTTGCTCTTTATAAATAAATTCCATCTTTATTTTATAATTCCCATAAAGATCACTGCTATTAGACTGAATAATGGTGGCATGTCCATCTTCTACATGTTTTTCATAAGATTGATCAGGTACAAACCAGGCTGGGGTTTCTGTTGGAATAATATATAATTGTTGATTCTGCTCTTTATAATATAAATCTACATATTTTTTTGCAAGTGATTTGCTGGCTATATCTTTAAACTCCTGAACCAGTGCCTCTTTTGTATTGTAAGATTGAACTCTGTAATGATCATCGGTATCCTGGATGAGTTTTTCCATAAATTTATCGGTTAATTGCACAATTTTATCGTGCGTTAAGTCCTTATTCACTTGTTTCTCCTCATTGACTACAGACGAAGAGGTTTGTTCAACCGGCTGTATACCCGTTTGCATTTCGTGTAAAATACTGTCTTCATTATTGGATAAGCTAATTATAGGCATAAAGCTTACTATGAATAACATTGATTTAACCTTTAAAAAATCCAAGATAATACCTCCCTGTTATTTATATACCTTTCATTCTATGTATATAAACTTTTTGTCCAAATCTTTCATAAAAATGAAAATATTTTTTCTTGATAAGGAGGAAATTTTGTGTTGTTAAGAAAGCTTATATATATCCTATTACTACTTGTATTGTTCCTTACGGGGTGTGGAACTGCACAGGAAAGTCCAAAAAAGGTTTTTCAACAAGCATTAAAGGAAAGTAAAGACTTGCAAAGTTTTCAGGTGAATATGGACATTCAACAGGAGATACAGCTTGCTGATATGAATAAACCGATGCCTATGAACATGACAGGTATGGCCAAAATACAAGTAAAGCCTGAAGCTTTATATCAGGAAATGGATATGATGGGGCAAAAAACAAAGGTCTACTATGTAAACGATCAATTCTATGTAAAACCATCTGAAGAAGATGATTGGATGAAAGCTCCACAGGAAGTCATTGACCAAATGAATCAATTAACACAAGCTCAAGCGTCACCTAATAAGCAGCTTTCCCAGCTGGAGGAGTTTATAAATGACTTGGAAATGGAGGAAAAGAAAGATAATTATGCATTTTCTATCGTTGCTTCAGGTGATAAAATGAAAAATTATGTCCTGGAGAAGCTTAAACAAAATAAGTTCCCCGAAAATGACATAAGCGAAGAACAGTTGCAGGATTTCACTATTGATGATGTAAAAATTCATTTTGAAGTCGATAAAGAAACCTATTATCCACAAAAATATTCTATGTCTATGAATACTTCGAATAATCAAGATGGTGAAACAACAACGAACACACTGATTGAAGCAAATTATAGCCAATTTAATGAAATCGAAAATATCAAAATACCTGAACACATTAAAAAGAATGCAAAGGATTTAGAGTAAAAAAATGAGGCTGGGAGGGACAAATGGTTTTTATTAAAGAAAAAATCCAAACAATATCGAAATGATGGATGCTGCATAAACCCGCTCCAGAATCCGCGGGTGGCTGGTGAATATACTCGTGCTTTCACATTGAACGATTCCACCTATGCCTTACTCCCACAGGAAAGGAAAAGCTTTCAATACTTTACAACGAACGGTTTTATAAGGAGTATACGTATATTTTTCTGCGCTAAAATCGTTCATTGTTTTCTTTAGAGTTGATTGTCTTTGTTTTGTCCCAGCCTCGATTACCCTTTAATCCTCGGGATTTTCAAGCATTTGCATGGAGGCAATATGTTCTCTTGTTTGATCATCACCTAAACGATATAGCATTTGAAGAACATTAATTAATCCATCATCATAAGTATCATTATCATCGTCGTGGTGGTATTCCCGAAATGGAATATGGGCTCTTATAAAAGCACCTATATCCGCACCATACATTTCATTGAATAATTCTCTCAGTTCTCCAACCTCTTCGGGTGTCGCATAAATCACAAAATCCTCGTTATTTTGGGCTTTTAAACGTGAGATTTCCTGTGTTCCCAGACTTACATAATATTTTTCCTTATCCATAATAATCCCTCCTAATATTACTTTTTACTTAGAAGGGATTATTATGAATAGTCATTTAAGATAAACTAGTGTAACCGTGACGACCTCTTCACACCCACATCATTACGGTTACTATACAGAGGTTTAATACCAGGAGTCCTTTGTCAATCGATTTAGAATGAAGTTTGGATTGGGATGTTCTTCTTTTTTCTTTTTACAAAAAAATTGGTTTACCGTTTTTAAGAAAAAGGGTATGCTCCTATTTATCAGTTAAATGAATTAGCTTTTTCTGAAACTCCGCTTGCGGCTCTTTCATTTGAAGTATTATACGTTTCTTTTTTGTGATACATCTCTAACTTTAAAAGTGTTTCTTCTGATGGTTTTTCTGTAAAATTTGAAACTACCATCGTTACTACTAATGAAAGGGGTAAGGAAACTAAAATCTCGGAATTATAAGGCATCTCAAAGAGGAAAAATGCAATTAAAAAACTGACACCACCAACTATAATACCTGATACAGCACCAGAAACGTTTGCTTTTTTCCACCAAATCCCCAAAACCATTGGGCTAAACAGACAAGCTACCATAAAACCTACTGCTCCTGTATAAAGTACAACCAAATATTGTGGTGGATTTAAAGTCAACAGCATAATCACTAAACCTATAAACCAGGTAGCAATCATAGATACTTTTAATGTTTTTTGCTGGTCAGCCTCGGTATTCACAACCCCTTTATATAAGTCATAGGCTATAGCACTGCTGATGGCAAGCAATAAAGAGTCTGTTGATGACATAACAGCAGCCATAATGCCCGCAGCAATAATCCCCATGATAATTGGACCAAAAAATGTTTCAGCTATTAACAAAAGCCACATATCGGAAGGATTGTTTTGCAGCAAAGATTCTCCAAGCGTTCCGATAAACGGTACCAATAAAAAGACCAGCCCCAACATTAAAATACCGTAGATTAGCATACTGATATTTAACGATAACTTTGCACTTTTGGAGTTGGTTGAAGTAAAAATGCGCATAACCAAGTGTGGGGTAATACTGACTGCTGTTGCCCAAGTTACAAATGCCCCTAAATACCCTGCTACGGGAACGGTCGCGCCTACATTGCCCAGGCGTTGATTTTGAGTTGTAGCTTGATTGAAAAAATCAATCCATGATACTGGCAAGTGGATGATACCTGCAATTATTAAAGATAAAACGATAATAATCATTAATAACCCCTGGAGCAGATTAGTCCATGTTACCGCAAGCATTCCCCCCATGGAAACATATAAAATGAAAACCAGCGCAATGATAACTACTCCCCATTCATAAGACAAGCCAGTAACATAGGAAGTAATTAATCCACCGGCTTTCATTTGTGACATCAAGTACATCCCTGACCCCATGATGATTACAATCGGTACGGCAATTTTTATAGCTTTGCTGTCACTATACCGATCATTGAGAAATTCAGTAACCGTGACTTTCCTAGAGTTTCTAAGTGGTTTTGCTACCAATATACTTGCCAAAGCAAATCCCACAATTGAGCCGACAGTCATCCAGGATAAAAAAGGAATACCTAATTGCCACACGGTACCCGGTCCTGCCATAAAAGATCCGCCACTTCCTAATGCAGCAAGAATGGCCAGGGAATTTGCCACAGTACCAATATTCCGGCCAGCCGCATAATAATTAGCCATCTCCGCATTAGAGGAGGAAATTTTTCGTTGTGCCCAGATTCCCAATATAATACAGAACATAACATATAAAATAATGATACTAAGCTCTGTATATTTCACACACTAACCTCCCTCTTTAAATTGGGTTATGTCATCTATTAAGAATGCTTCTATTTCCTTTTATCCTGCCTTTCCGAAAGGGCTACCAATATCCCAGTAATTGGTGTAAGGAAAAAAAGCAGACTACCACCCCAAGCTACGAGCGATATGTCTAATAGTTTAATCTCATATGTCCAGGGAAGAAAAAACAAAAGCACATATAAGACAATTGCAATAAAAAAGATTGCATCCTTCTTTGGCATCGGAAACCAATTTCTGCTCTCCTTCATAAGAGAAACCTCCCATTCATCTATTTAGAAAACGCTTCCATTTTAATTTAGTAAACATTTGGAGCAATACGGCAAAACGGAAACGGGGATATTTTGTTATATTCCAAGGGGGATGAGGGCATTGAGTGGCAAATTTGTGCAGAATAACTGGTAATATATGACTTACCTTATTGTTATACTTGACTGAAAGCAACGAAATTCCATTAAAATGCCTGAATGTTCCAAGCAGTGAAGTAAATATTCGTGTGATGGGATCTGCGGAAACATAGATAATGGTTAGTACGAAGCCTTCAGCTTTCATAATCAGTTGTTCATGATTTGGATCATACATAACATTTGGGGGCGCTCTCTCCATATCATATTTAATATGCTGCTCTTTCAAAATTTGCTTAAATAGCTGAATGGCATCACTTTGGGAGATGTTTGCATACGCTTCCCATTTATTTTTCAGCATAAATTTCCCTGCCTTCTTTAAAGATTTAGTGTGCCTCCATCTATCACAAGTGTTTCACCTGTGATAAAGGATGCTTCATCTGATGCGAGGAATAAAACAGCATTGGCAATTTCTTCAGGTTCTCCAATCCTTCTTAACGCATTTGCTGTAGATAATACCGGCCACTTATCTGTTTTTTTCCAGTCCTCCACCATATTTGTATCAATAATTCCTGGTGCAATTGCATTTACACGAATATTCTTTCTTCCAAATTCGGTTGCTGCAGTTTTCGTCAAGGTAATTACACCGCTTTTTGAGGCAGAATAGGCAGATACAAGTTTTTGTCCTTTAATCCCAGCAATACTAGCCGTATTAATAATGGAACCACCAGAATCCATCCTCGGAATCACATGCTTCATCCCTAGAAAAATACCTGTGATATTTACATCCATAACTTGATTCCATTCTTCCAGTGAAACATCAGGCAACTTCTTTTCCTCACTATTTACCCCAGCGTTACCAAAGTAGATATCAATTTTTCCATATGAATCTATTACTCTGTCTGCCATGTCCTGCACATCTTTAGGAACGGTCATATTACATTGAATAGATTCAGCGTCTCCGCCCATTTTCTTAATCATGTCCGCTGTCTGTTTTGCAGCTTCTTCGCTGATATCTGCAACAGCCACTTTTGCTCCCTCTTTAGCAAAACGTAATGCCGTCGCTCTGCCTATGTCCCCTCCTCCTCCAGTTACAATCGCTACCTTATTTTCTAATCGCATATCATCACCCTTTCTACAATTTTAAAACCAGTCAGTTAGGATCTATAAGGTGTATTTATGGAATGGCTATCAATTTTCCATATGTTTTCCGGTCAGATAACACTTCGAGGGCATTTGGAACATCATTAAAATCATATTCGTTATATATCAGTGTTTGGATATATTTTCCATTGTATAGGCTGATTAGCTCATCATGAATATTTCGTACTTCTTCCGGAAACTTTTTAGCAAACAAGCCCCAGTGCACACCAACTATGGAATAACTTTTGATTAATGCATGGTTTACTGGTGCTTCCGGAATACGGCCACCGGCAAATCCTATTACTAAAATACGACCATCAAAAGCAATACATTTTCGTGACCGGTCAAATACATCAGCTCCAACAGAATCATAGATTACATCTGCACCACGTCCATCTGTTTCTTCTTTAACTACCGATACAAAATCTTCAGCCTTATAATCAATAGCAATGTCTGCCCCTAATTCTTTGCAGATCTTTACTTTCTCCGGTCCACCTGCTGTAGCAATAACTTTTGCTCCTTTTGCTTTACCAAGCTGAATCGCAGCAGAACCTACTCCACCTGCACCTGCATGCACTAATAAAGTCTCTCCTGCTTGAAGCTTGCTCCGGTAAAATAGCGCATAGTAAGAAGTTTGATAGGTTATAAACATTCCGGCGGCTTCACTTGCTGACATTGTCTCCGGTATAACGTATACCGATTCCTCCGGGACACTGACAAATTCAGACAGACCTCCATCTGGCAGGCCAGGCGTTGCAATAACCCGTGTCCCTTCACTTAATTTAGCGCCATTCCCTGTTTCACGAATCACCCCTGCTATTTCAGATCCTGGCGTAAAGGGGATTGGAGGCTTCTCCTGATATTTCCCCTGACAAAGCAGAATATCAAAAAAGTTGAGAGAAGAGGCTTCAACTTCTATTAATACTTCTCCATCCTTAACATTTGGCTGGTCTGTGTCCATTAATTCCAGTACATCTTTTGGGTCTCCCAATTTTGTTACCTTCCAGCTACGCATCAAATTACTCCTTTCAATTTAAGCTTAATACTAAATGGATAGTATTTTTTGAAGATTAAGATATTTCATTTTACCTTTATACAATTAAGTCCCTTTTTACGTATTACATGCTCAAATTAAAAACCTGTTGGCCAGTTTGCTAATAGTTTTTTACTCATGGAACCATTTTTGGCACAAGAATATTCCAATGTTTGACTGAGGAATTTTCTAGTATCTCTTGGATCAATTATGTCATCAATTAAATGCTTACCTGCTGCTTTATATGGTGAGCTGTCAAAGCCCCATGTTTCCAGTAATTCTGAACGTTTTTCCTTTACATTTTCTGCATTTTGTAATTCATTCCCATAAACAACATTAATGCCAACTTCCGGTCCTGTGAAATTAATTTCAGCTGTTGGCCAGGCCACAACAAAATCAGCCCCCATCGTAGGTCCACACATATTACCGTAAGCAGCACCAATACTTTTACGAATAACGATTGAAATCTTAGGTACAGTGGATTGGGCTAATGCCTGGTTCCACATCATAATTTTTGTTGGCATTTTCAGCTTCTCTGCATCACTCGATACACGAAAACCGGGAATATCATGTAAGAAAATGAGCGGTATATTATAAGAGTCACATAGGCAGATAAAGTCAGTCGCTTTTTCGCACTCCTTTGCTCCGGCTGCACCAGCAAATTGCATCGGTTGATTTGCAATCATGCCAACTACTCTGCCATTTATTCTCGTCAAAACCGTAATAAGTGCTTTGCCATAATCGGGTTTTAATTCAAAATAATCCCCTTCATCTGCAATGAGCTTAATAACCCTTTTCATATCATAGGCACGCTTAGTCCTTGTTGGTACAAGGTTTACAATTTCCTCTAAATCACGCTCTGGATCATCAGTTGTTTCCCGGTAAAATGGTTCTTCCTCTGAGTTCTGAGGCATGTAGTCGAGAAATTTTTTCATGTTTTCAATTGCTTCTTCTTCTGTTTCAGAAAAACGCTCAGCCTGCCCTGTATATTCGGCGTGTACCTCCCATCCTCCTAGCTGTTCGTTTGATACTTTTTCTCCTGTTGCAACTTCCAGCATACGTGGTCCGGCAACAGCCATAGCTGTTCCTTTAACCTGACTTACAAAATCAGATGAAACGGCTGTCCATGTCGGCCCTCCAAAACTGTCTCCCAGAATGGAAGTGATCATCGGCACTTGCCGATGATGCTGCAATAATTCCTGAGGAAACAGCATTTGACTTATACCATCAGACCCCATACCATCTGGCATACGCAGACCTCCGCCTTCCATAAGATTAAACAAAGGGAGACCCCGCTTTACTGCAAGGTTATGCAATGCTCGTGTTTTGCGGAAATAAACCCTACCCTCTGTTCCAGCAAAGACAGTTTTATCTGCAGCCTGCAGAGCAATGGGACGGCCATTCACTTTCGCAAGTCCTGTAATAACTCCATCTCCCGCACTGTTTGTTTCTTTTCCGTCTTGATCCGAATGGGCAAGTTGACCTAATTCTAAAAAGCTCCCCGGATCTATCAGTTTCTCTATTCGCTCCCTCGCCGTATAAAACCCAAGTTGATGCTGCTTTTCTATTTTTTGAAGGCCTCCTCCAAGCTTTGCATGATCTTTTTTCGTTACTAATTCATCAATTTCTTTTTCCATCTCAGCCCTCCTTTAATAGGATAGTAATAGGTTGGTTTCTAAAAGATGGTGCATTATAATTTCATCTTGATGCCCTTTTCAAGCAGTTGAAATACACGGAGACTCCTAGCCGGCTAAAAACCGCACGTCCTGTGTCAAAGCCGACACTAGAACGTCCTGTTCGTCGCGGGAAAAGTGAGACAGGTCAGTCCCTGCACTTAAAAAGCGGAGACGACCGTTTAGGCCCGACTGGATAAGGAAGCCCGCGTAAAGGCTGTGTTCTTTCAGCCTTGGAGAGGGATTGCTTATATCAGCTTGGGCCTGGGAGTCGGAGCTAGACTAAAGCGTAGCGAGAAGGCTTACCGCTCACCCGCGGAAAACGTAATATATATCAACTGCTGTCGTCCGAGCAAGAAGCTATGCGAAAACAGCCTATTATTAACTAAATTTCAGATATTTAAAGCCCTTTGCATGCTTTTGAATTATTCTTTAAGGAGTCTTCTTAATACTTTTCCTGAACTCGTTGCCGGCAGACTATCAATAAACTCCAACGAACGCGGATATTTATAAGCGGCCATTTTATCCTTTGCCCAATCTATCAATTCATTTTCACTGATTTTGCCTTTATATTGAGGTTTTAAAACAACATATGCTTTCACAATTTCACCTTTACTTGCATCAGGCACTCCAATACAAGCAACCTGTGAAATCGCCTCATGATCACTCATCAGTGACTCAACGTCTTCCGGAAATATACTGAATCCTGACGATTTAATCATTTCTTTTATGCGACCATTAAAATATAAATATCCATCCTCATCTACTTTTCCGATATCACCGGTGAATACCCACCCATCACGCAGCGTTTCTTCAGTAGCATCAGGACGGTTAAGATACCCTTTAAACACCCCAGGATTTTTAACCACAATTTCTCCCTGCTCCCCAGGTGGCAGATCCTCTCCGGTTTCCATATCAACAATACGAATCTTTGTATCGTATGTTGCAATCCCACATGTTCCATATTTGATATGTTCAATTGGCATGAAAGTGTCACATGTATGTGTTTCACTTAGTCCATAGGCCGCCTCCAGCAATACGCATCCGTTAGTTAAACTTTTCCATTTCTGAGCTAATTGTTCGTCTACCTGCATTCCGAAACTGGTAGCAAAATTAAGTTCCAGTGAAGTCAAATCTCGACTCTCTATTTCTGGATAATTTACTATCGCTGCATTCATTGTAGCAACCGTATATAATTTATTAATTTTATAGTCTTCTATTGCTTTGATAGCTGCTTCAGGGTCGAAGCGCGTGAGCAAAACACAGGACAGTGCCCTGTAAACCGGAATATTCACTCCCATAACCATTCCCGCAATATGGCATAACGGCGCAGAAGCAAGCGTCTTATCCTCTTGTTCCAACCTGTAACTATGAACAGTCGCAGCCGTCTTAAATAACGCATTCCCATATGTCAGCATCGCAGCCTTAGGTCTTCCCGTGGTTCCTGATGTGAATACCATGAGTCCGACATCATTCCAAATATCAATGGGTTCTGTTTCTATTAAAGGATCAACGGAGTCCATCATTCTTTTCATATCGAAAGCGTTTTCAATATCCTTCTTCTTGCTTAATAATTCATCAGGGATAGGCAATGTTAACGATTCAGGCAGAAAATCAGCATAATTCGTTGTAACCAAAAACTGAAGTGATGACATGTTATCTTTAATATTGTCAACCTGAGTGTATAATTCATCACCTAAAACAATCGCTTTAATCTCACCTTCATTGATGAAATAATCCAATTCGCTTTCCTTATACATGGGGTTCAACGGTACAACTATTGCCCCAATCATTTGAACAGCATAATGCGCTATCAAATATTGGGGACAGTTTTGCATATAGAGTCCTACGCAATCCCCTTTTTTAATTCCCTGTATTTTTAGGAAACCTGCAAAACTTCTCATGTAATCCTCTAATTTTTTCCAAGCAATCGTATTTCCATAAAAGATATATCCAGGTTTATCCGGTAATTCCTTGGCATTTTGCAGCAAGTATTCATGCAGGGGTTTTTCGCCTAATCGGTACTCTAACTTATCCGGAAGTTCTTTTGGCCAGCTTTTTTTCAAAACCTCATTCATGATTTAACCTCCTTTATATGCTCACGTAAAAAAATGATTCATTCGATGGTGAGCAGTACATCTCCCTCATTAACAAATTCTCCTTCTTGAATGTTTACCTTGCTTATTTTCCCGCTCGTTTCAGCTGCAATGGGGATTTCCATTTTCATAGACTCTAAAATGACAAGATCCTGCTCATCTTTAATCTCGTCTCCAGCACCAACCAGAACCTTCCATACACTACCCGCCATACTTGCTTTAATTTCCAAATCCTTTTCCTCCCTTATATGGTTTAGTTTATTCCCATCCGAAAAATACTCTTTCAATTTATATTTTTCTACTTTATTAGTAGGTGTTCGCGGTAACTCGTCGATAAATTTTATATGTTTAGGCCACATGAATTTTGGCATTGTTTCTTGTGTCCATTTTTTTAATTCGTCTTCATTCAATGTTTCGGACTGAGATACAACATAAATAACAATATCATCTTCACCGCCTTCTTTGGCCGGAACAGGAAATGCAGCACAAACTTTTACATCACTATGCTGGTTGACCATATCTTCTACTTGATAGGAAGATATATTTTCACCCTTACTGCGTATTACATCTTTCATTCGATCGACAAAATAAAAATTGTCCTGCTCATCTTTATAACCAGCATCACCTGTATGGAACCAGAGATTTTGAAAAGCTTCAATAGTAGCAACTGGTTTATTAAAGTATTCTTTTAGCTGCAGATGTGGGTAACGTGGTCTTAAAACTAGCTCACCCGGCTCACCTGTACCACATATTTCATCATTTTCATTAACAACAGCTGCTTCATAAAATGGAGTGGTCCTCCCCATGTATCCTTTTGCGAGGTCTCGACTGCCATTTTTAACCGGAATCTGAAGGGAATTGGCTATTTCTGTTGTTTCTTTCTTCGTGTAGCCCTTAAATAAGTGTGCAGGTGTCCCCTGATTTTCTCCCAATTCATCAATTAGACCTACAAATCCCACACCTGCTTCCGTTTGGCCGTAACCTGCAGATACGAAATGAATACCAAATCTTTTAGCAACCTCATGATGATATTTTGGAAGCGGTTGCATATGGACGCGATTTAATGTGTTTACATAATCAACTTCACTCGGCTCTTTATTCATAAGCCATGGAATCATAACATCCAGCAGAATAGCATTCGAAGCTTTGCTTACTTCGATTCTTTTCCAAAAATCAGCAGGACTGAATTTGTCCCAGAGTGCAACGGTACAGCCAAGAAAAGCACCTCTGGCGACTAATGCAAAAGCTCCGCCAACATGATACATTGGCAAATCGTTATAAATGATGTCATCCTGTTTGTTAAAAACCCGAAAGATGTACGTATAGTTATGAATCCATCTGTACGACTGAACTACTCCTTTTGCGTTGCCTGTTGTTCCGGAGGTGTAAATAATGTTTGCAGTGTCATAATAGTTAAGGTGGATATTGGGATTTGAGGTATTACTTCTTAATATTTCATCAAACGAAGCTGTGGTGAAATTCTCATGCGGTTCGATATGAATGCAATCTGACTGATAATCGTGATCCCCTTCTTTTGGGTCATATAGGATTAAAGACAAAGTGGGTATATCTGAATGAATCTCATTTAATAAAGGTACCATCTGTCGTTCCGTAATAAGTATGTCAGGTTCTGTATCGTTAATTTGGTAGGATAATAATCTTCCAGTGTAATTAAAATTGATTGGGCAGTATACTGCCCCTGCCTTCCAAATAGCAAACATCGAAATGGTAGTTATGAACGGATTTTTTAAAAAGACTGAGATTCGGTCCCCTTTTTGAACGCCTCTTTCTAATAAATTATTTGCAACGGAATTTGCCAGTTCATTGAATCGTTGATAGGAAATAGGTCGATCTTCTTCTCCATAATAAATAAACGTTTTCTCTCCAATTTCATCCGCCCATTTTTCCAATTGTTTTGTCACTAATTCCTCTTCAGTCCCCAGGGTCTCTTCAAAACTTTTAACCTCCACTTGTTAGCCCTCCCTAACTAATTTTTATGGACGCATAGTATGAGCTGATGGCCCAAGGTGCTGAGGAAGCATCATGTAAGCATCGTAAATCCAGTCACATAACAGCGGTCTTGTGTCCCTTGGATCAATGATTTCCTCTACCCCGAAAGCTTCTGCTGTTCTTAACGGCGACCTGACACTTTCCATCTTTTCTGTCAATTCCTCAAGTAATTGCTGCGGATTATCACTTTCCTCGAGCTTTCGTTTATAGGCAACTTGTATGCCTCCCTCAACCGGTAAGGAACCCCAATCACCCGAAGGCCATGCATAGCGTAAATGGAGACCATCTCCATTAATCATTCCAGCACCCCCAACACCGAACACTCTTCTTATGATGATTTCAATCATGGGTACTGTTGCCTGATAAATCGCCGAAATGGCACGAACACCTTTTCGAATAGTCCCTCTTTTTTCTGCAGATAACCCAATGGCAATACCCGGTTGATCAACAAAATTCACAATTGGTATATGGAAGGTCTCGCACAAGTCTACAAACCGCTCAATCTTTTCGCAACTTTCAACTGTCAGTCCTCCCCCGCCTACATATGGATCGTTCGCTAAAAATCCTACCGGGTGACCATCCAGACGTGCGAATCCGGTTACGGTACCACCACCATAAAAACGTCCCATCTCAAAGATAGATTCTTTATCGAAAACCATTTTTAGTATCGGCCGAATCTTATATGGTTTCCGGCGATTTTTAGGAATAGCCGAAATTAACTCTTCCTCTCTCCTGTACCGGTCGTCCTCCGATTCTCCCACAGGTGGTAATTGAAATACATTACTTGGCAGGTAAGATAAAAACCTTCGTATATGTTCAAACGCCTCATCTTCTGTTTTGACAATATTATCGATTGCCCCACTTGAGCGATGAACCTGTGTACCTCCCAACTCTTCCTTGGTAAGCTCCTGTCCCACACCAAAATTAACGATTTGTGGTCCGGCCACAAACAACTGTGAAATGTCCTCAACCATTACCGAGAAATGTGAGGCTGCTACCCTGGCAGCTCCAAGACCTGCAACAGATCCCAAACATGCAGCTACGACAGGCACTCTGCCCATGTTTTTCACAACATAGTCCCATGCAGGATTCACAGGAACATAAGTGCGGGATTCTGCTTCCAAAAATTTCACGCTGCCGCCTCCTCCTGTTCCATCAACAAGTCGAACCATGGGTTTTTGCAATTCATGAGCCATTTTTTCAGAGTACATCTGCTTTTCTATAATAGCCCCATCTGCAGCACCGCCTCGGACTGTAAAATCATCTGCACCTATAACCACTTTGCGATGATCAATTTTTCCTGTTCCAATCAGGAAATTAGCAGGTGTGAAGTTCTTTAATTGACTGCCCTCGTATTCCACTTTTCCGGCAATGGCTCCTGTTTCGTGAAAAGTGCCCGAATCAAGAACGCGCTGAATTCTGTCACGTACCGGAAGTTTACCTTTGGAGCGATGCTTTTCTACGTTTTCCTTCCCTCCCATCTCTTGTGCTAATTTCTCTCTTCTTCTAAGCTCATCAATTTCCGGCTGCCAGCTCATACTTGCTCTCCTTTCTGACACGTGCTGATTTATTGATGCTTAAATTGAGGTTTTCTTTTATGAATAAACGCATCTACCCCTTCTTTAATGTCCTCTGTTTGAAAGACCTCCTCAAATAATGCAGCTTCATGTTCAATGCCTTCTTGTAAACTCATAGTAAGGCCTTCATCAGTCGCCTTTTTAATCCTTGCTAATGCCTGAAGAGACTTCTCCGCAATAGTGTTTGCCATTTTCAGTGCTATTTCATATCCAGTTCCATTTTCCACAACCTGATTTACCAACCCAATACTAAGAGCCTCCTTAGAGGTAATTGGGTCACCTATGTACATCATTTCTTTCGCTTTAGCCTCCCCTACCAGTCTAGGAAGTCGCTGGGTACCAGCACCTCCAGGAAATAAACCAAGGTTAATCTCAGGAAAACCAAGCTTTGTATTCTCTTCAGCAATTCTAATGTCGCACGTTAAGGCGAGTTCCAATCCACCACCATAAGTCAGACCATCAAGAACCGCGATTGTTGGTTTTGGCAGATAATCCAGCTCATTCAGCACACTGTGCATAAACATAACGGATTCTTTCCTATTCGGGTTTTTCATCATTTGTGGAAATTCCTTTATATCTGTCCCAGCCATAAAGGCCTTTTCACCTGCTGTAGTCAATAAAACACTCACCACATCATGATCTTCTTTTATCTCTGGAATGACTGTTCCTAATTCTTGTTGTACTTGCTTATTCAAAACGTTTAACGGAGGATTATCAATCGTGATAATGGCAACACCTTCATCTTTTTCCAAGAAACTAAATTTGTCATTTTGTCACCGCTTCTTTTGAATAATCATACCAACCTTACCTTTAGCGCTTTAACTTCAGTATCCTTCAAGTAAGTTTCATACCTCCTAATGCACTACTCATGGCCATTTAATACCCCATAGATTCTGCACACATAATGGCTACTTTCCGATATCATTTTTATTCACCGTGATTTTCTCCTTAAATTAGGCGTTTTAATGTGAGATTGTTTTCCTTATAAATGGATGTTCATTTTCCAATAAGCATAAATACTAACTAGTTGGTATTTTAATGGGAAATAGATTCTGAGATTGCTTGCTATTAAATAATAAATAAAAGCTGAATCATACCGTTAAAAAAAGAATATTCCAATCAAAATTTGTCCCTCGTCGCTCTTACTTCTACAGAAAAAAAACGTAGTATTTCTTCTATTTCTATGCGGACATTGGAAATCCATTCTTCAATAAACCCCTGTTGCTGCCCATTCCCCATAAGACTAACATTATTTGTAATCGCTTACACAAATCTTCAAAAATTTCTTCATCCTTAGAATATACAATTCTATTTTAACTTGAGTGCTTTCTCAAGAATACGGAAAGTTCAATTCTTCTGCCTCCTTTAATTTTCATTATACATACCTACCGGATAGTATTTTCTGAATATTTATTATATTATAACAATGAAAGGATTTATTGTAAATGCTTTGTCTCCTAGTAAAAAAGAGTGATTCAAAACCAAAACATTAACGCATTGAAGACTAAAAAAGGCCCTCCTAGAGAACCTTTTTGTGTCACAAATAAAAGGATTTGATTTTCCAGCACCGTAATTATAACTGGCCTGATCAGATGAAGCAGAAACATGATTTTCTGGTCCTGACATCCTTCCATAACCGGAACATATCCGTTCGTACCCCTTATTCCATCGGGTAATCTTCTTTTTTGTCATTGAATAATCCCCGTTAGAACCATTTCGGCAAATATTTGTGTCAATTCTTCCGGTGATACCTCTCCATCCGGATTAAACCAGTTATAACTCCAATTCGTCACGCCCAGTATGCCAAATGCGGTCATATCAATCCGCAGGTCCTGTGGAAATTCTCCTTTTTCCACACCATTTCGCAGCACATCTTCCACATTAAGGCGAAAATCTTCTCGTTTTGTTTTATATCTTCCCTATTTTCGTTAGTCAAGTGTCGCATTTCCCGAAAAAACACACGAGCTCTTGGGCCTTTATCAGCGATATCTGTTATTAACAATCGAATAATACCGATGATTTTTTCCTTTTGGGTAAGTCCGCCTTTATCTATAATTCGCTTCTGACGCTCTAATAAATTGTAAATGTACTCACGATGTATTTCCATCAAAAGCTGTTCTTTACTTGTAAAATAGTAATAAAACGTACCCTTGGTAACCCCCAACGCATCTACAATGTCCTGAATCGAGGTTTTGCTGAATCCTCTTTCCCCAAATAATAATATAGCTTGATGTGTTATTTGTTCTTTCATTTTTACGACCCCTCTTGTTTCAAATAGTTATGGATGAATTTTTTAATCCCCTCTTTTTATCAGAATATGAAAAATTCTTCTTTCATCTCCCTAATTTACTTTTTATACCTACCAGATAGTATATATTCAGAATATTGGGTATTATTTTATCAGATAGTCGGCTTATTTCCAACATAAGAAAACCATTATGCCTCGCACACTAAAAACCCGGTGTCTTCATAGACCCGGGCATTTAAGTGTATAAGTATTCGATAATGTTGAGGGAAACAAAAAATTATCTTGCTTTTTGCATTTCCTGTTTTATTAAACAACGTCCTTTACCATGAGGGATACACATGGGTGTGCCAAATAAAGGGTCATAAGTGACATCACATGCCATTCGGAAAACGCTTTGTACAAAGTCGATTGTGACAATGTCTTCAGGCTTTCCTTGCTCCCACACTTTTTTATCTTTTAATGCCACAATATGATCTGCATATCTGCATGCCAGATTAATATCATGGAGAACCATCACTATCGTTCGGTTATCGGTTTCATTTAATTCAAAAAGTAAATCTAAAATTTCAATCTGATGAGTCATATCTAAGTATGTGGTCGGTTCATCCAGGAAAATAATATCTGTATCCTGTGCTAATGTCATAGCAATCCAGGCTCTTTGTCTTTGACCACCTGATAAGGAATCAACAAACCGATCCTTTAAATCCAACATATTGGTTGATTCAAGAGCTGTCTCAACTGCTTCTTCGTCTTCCTTACTCCATTTTTTCATCCAGCCCTGATAAGGATAGCGTCCCAATTTAACAAGCTGATAAACCGTTAACCCTTCTGGAGTAGTTGGACTTTGGGGAAGGATTGCCATTTCTTTAGCAACATCTTTTGTCTTGAAGTTGGCAATATTGCTTCCATCTAATATGACCTCTCCATCTTTAGGCTGTAATAATCTGGCTAAAGAGCGTAATAGTGTAGACTTTCCACATCCATTACTTCCAATAAAAACAGTCATTTTCCCCTTAGGAATGGAAATATCCAGATCATTTATAATAATTTCATCACCGTATCCAAGCGTTAATTGATTGGCTGCAAGTGATTCCATTCAAACCTCTCCTTTTAAATGAGAGAATAAAAAGTTAAAGTCCCTCAACCATTTAGAAATAACTGCTGGACTATTTATGTTCTTATTAAAATCTCCACAAAGTCAATTATATGAAAATCATTCTCAATATATACTTTAATTGAAAATGATTCTCGTTTCAAGAGTTTTCTATAAGATTCCTTCTGAACCAATCATTATTGTACGAATTGTCAAAAATTCCACATACTCACGGTTAATCTGAACACCAATACCATATCCTTCAGGTACCTGTACTTCTCCTTCATGAACCTCAATATTTGTTGTGAGAAGATCTCTTTCAAAGTAGCGATTAGAGGCTGAAATATCTCCGGGGATCGTAAATTGAGGTAATGAAGCCAGTGCAATATTATGAGCACGTCCAATACCAGTCTCAAGCATCCCCCCGCACCAAATAGGAATCTGATATGCCTGGCATAAGTTATGTATATTGATAGCCTCGGTAAGTCCTCCTACTCTTCCAGGTTTAATATTCATAATCTGGGCACTTTGTAATTGTATAGCCTGCCAGGCATCATGATACGATTCAACACTTTCATCCAGACATATAGAAGTATCCATTTGCTGTTGGAGTCTTCGATGTAAAACCAGATCTCCAGCAGGAAAAGGCTGTTCAATCATCAACAGACCTAAGTCATCAAGAGAAACTATTTTCTCCATATCCTCTTCATTATACATGCCATTTCCATCAAACATTAGGGGTAGATTGGGCATGATAGAGAAGACATTTTCAAGTAAAGCCCTTTCCTTCCCTTTTTCCACCTTAAGTTTATAGCGCTTATATCCAGCCTTTACATACTCCATTAATCGTTCTTCTAAGTTTTCTCCTAAACTAATAACGACACCAACTTCAATTTTATCTCTTACTCCACCTATACACTCCGCTAAACTCATCCTTTTCTGCTTGGCATATAAATCCCATAATGCTGCTTCTAAAGCTGCCTTTGCCATATAATTTCCTTTCAAAGGACGTAAACAGGCAACCATATCATTTGGATGGTTTATGGGCTCATTTAAGACCTCAGGAATGATTAAATCTGTTAACATCGACCAGGCCGTATCAATCGTTTCAGCTGTATAAAAAGGTGTGGAAAAGGGCACACATTCCCCCCATCCACTTAATCCATCCTCATCTAAAATCTCTATTAAGATAACTTCTCTATCTGTTACTTTTCCAGCATGTGTAACAAAAGGGCTACGAAGCGGTAAAGAAATATGATATAACTGAATATGCTTAATCCTCATCATAGTTATGAATTCCTTTCGTCCATTCTAAAAGAGTCGTGCGAAGCAGTTTCTTTGAAGCATTCCGTGGTAAGGATTTCACAAAATAAATCCTTTTTGGCATTTTATATGAAGCAAGCTGTGTTTGAATATGTTCTAAGATCCTCCCCGATGTTACGCTCTGGTTTTCTCTCCTGACAACAAAAGCTACAGGAACCTGGCCCCACTTATCATCCTCTATTCCGACAACTCCTGCATCTTGAACTCCTTCTATTTCTTTAAGAACAGATTCTATTTCTGCTGGATAAACATTTTCACCACCGGAAATAATTAAATCCTTACGCCGGTCCACTACATAGAGATAGCCCTCTTCATCCAGGTAACCTAAATCACCGGTTTTCAGCCAATCCTGGTCAAATGATTTCTCATTTGCATCCTCTCGTTTGAAATAACCTTTTGTGACCATCGGACCTTTAACCAGGATTTCTCCTACCTCATAAGGTTGATTAATACCATTTTCCTGCTCGATTCGTAATTGGGCAGGAAACAATGGTTTTCCAGCAGATCCCAATTTTTTCAGCGCATCCTGTGAACTTAACGTGATGATTTGGGATGATGTTTCTGTCATCCCATAACTTTGAAAGACAGGAATATTTTTTTCTTTACAGCTTTCCAATAATGGCTTGGGAGCCGGGCCTCCGCCAAGAAGCATACAACGTAAAGTTTCGGGATAAGACTTCTCATGTAAATCAGCCATCAATTGTTCGAGCATCACAGAAACAACCGAAACAATCGTAACGCCTTCCTCCATTATTTCCCGCTGTGCATCCTCTACATGAAAACTTTCATGTAAATGAACCGGCATTCCGTAAAGGAGACTGCGAACAAGAATAGATAGACCACTGACATGAAATAGAGGAACCATAGCCAGCCAACGATCATTTTCATAAAGACCCAAATTTAAAGCTGAGGAGGATGCACTCCAGTAGTGATTCCCATAAGTCAGCTGAACACCTTTTGGAAAACCAGTCGTGCCTGATGTATAGATTATCGTAAACGTATCATCCAAAGCGATTTCTGCTGGAATGGAAAAGGAAACTTGCTCCTGTTGATTGACAGTACTAAAGCAAAACATTTCATCAGCATGCTGTTTTTCAATCTCCTCTCCTTTTCCTTTAAGATCATCCTGGAAAATTAAAAAGCAACTTTCAGAATTCTCATATTGAAACAAGAGCTCTTTCGATGTTAATCGCGTATTTAATAAAACAACTGTTGCTTGTAAATAGGTTAAGGCATGAATAATCGTGACCATTTCATAGCTGTTTTTTGACAATAAAGCTACATGATCATAAGAGGATATTCCAATTCCCTTTAATCTTTCAGCCATTTCAATAGAATCCTTCCGTAATTGCCGAAAAGTTATTTTCGTTCGATCCTTTAGTTGTATCGCTGTTCGGTCTGGTGTTAAATCATATCGTTTCTCAAGCCAATGTGCAATATATGTCAACATCGTGCACCCTTTCTTTTCAGATATCTGATTGTTTACCCAAATATCAGGTATTTATAAGCTCTTTATTCCAGGATAATAGTACCCCATCATACGTGACAAAAACCCTTATCGCAGGTACGACAAGGGTTTTTCACAAATTAATGAATTAGCATTAAGGGAAACGAGGGAATTGTTTAAAGTCTGGTTTTCTCTTTTCTTTAAAGGCGTCGCGTCCTTCTTTCGCTTCATCAGTGGTATAGTAAAGAAGGGTTGCATCTCCACCCATTTGTTGCAGACCAGCCAGTCCATCAGTATCAGCATTAAAGGAAGCTTTTAGGAAACGTAGTGCCGTAGCTGATTTTTCAAGCATTTCCTCACACCACTGTACCGTTTCTGCCTCTAATTGTTCGAGAGGAACAACAGTGTTCACTAAGCCCATTTCATAAGCTTCATCGGCAGAATATTGACGGCATAGGTACCAAATTTCACGGGCACGTTTCTGACCTACCATACGTGCAAGAAGTCCTGCCCCATAACCTGCATCAAAACTTCCTACTTTTGGACCAGTTTGTCCAAATATTGCGTTGTCTGCTGCAATCGTTAAGTCACATACAACGTGGAGAACATGACCGCCACCAATGGCATATCCACTAACCATAGCCACAACAGGTTTAGGAATCACACGAATCAATCGTTGTAAATCTAATACGTTAAGGCGTGGAATTTGGTCCTCACCTACATAGCCGCCATGACCACGAACCTTCTGATCCCCGCCGGAACAAAATGCCTTATCACCCTCACCAGCAAGGATAATTACCCCGACATCAGAATTGTCTCGCGCTCTTGAAAAGGCATCAATTAACTCATTTACCGTTAAAGGCGTAAAAGCATTACGAACCTCTGGACGGTTAATCGTAATCTTAGCGATACCATTATACGTTTCATACTTAATCTCTTCATAATCACGCTCTTTCACCCATTCAATTGCCATAAAAAGAATCCTCCTTAATTTCTTACTAAACTTATTTATGTAAGATGAAATCACTTACTATTTTACCAAAAATCTGTGGTTCTTCCACATGAATAGCATGTCCAGCATCTTTTATCAACTGATGCTCTCCATTTGGCAGGAGGTTTACCATTTCCCTATTTAAAGCTGTAAATTTTTCATCAAGCTCTCCAGTAATTAACAAAACTTTGAAGGTAAGCTTCTCAAGCTGATTCCACCAAGAAGGCTGACTGCCTGTCCCCATATAACGTAAAGATGCAGCGAGTCCTTTTGCATTATGACTAAGACGTTCCTGTTTCAACTGATTCTGAATTTGCTTTGGAAGGTGCTTTTGTGTTTCGAATAAGGGAATGTTTGTCCAATAAGAAACAAATGAAAACAATCCCTCATTTTCAAGTTTGATGGCCAGCTTCTCATCCCATTTTCGTCGGTTTTCCTGTTCGTCAACTGTTTTTAAGCCCGGTGAGGAACTTTCTAAAATCAATGATTCAACACATTGAGGATAGAGACATGCAAAAGATAATGCCGTTCTTCCTCCCATTGAATAACCAAGTAAATGAATATTATCAAGATCAAGTCTATTCATAATTTTGTATATATCATCACAAACCGTTTCTATTGAAAAGGGTTCATACGCTTTTGTCTTACCGTGACCGGGAAGATCAATGCTAATAACATGAAAGTTTTTACTCCATTGTTGAATAAACGGTGACCATGTTTTCGTTAAGCCTGTAAAACCGTGAAGGAGAACGAGTGGCTCACCTCTTCCTTCTTGTTCTACCCAATACTTTTTCGAGTCTATTTCAATATACATCAGCTTTCACCTAGTATATCCAATGCATGTTTTTCAATATGATCCCATTGTTTACGATGCCACTCTACATTTTCCCGGCGATCGGTTTGAACTTCTAAGACCTGTAAGCCACCGTCCTGATAGGCATGGTTAAGAGACTCCTTTAACTGCTCCAAGGATTCAACCTTCTCATGATGTCCCCCATACATGGTAATTACATGATTAAACTCTAAATCTAGAGGAGTACCAAATAAAACCTCAAAATGATTGGATGATTCCTTAGCTTGTGGTAGAAATGAAAAGATTCCTCCTCCATTATTGTTAATCAGAACAATCGTTAAATCAATCCCATACTGTTTAGCTATATGCAAACCATTTAAATCATGGAAAAAGGTTAAATCTCCTAAGAGTAATGTAACCTTTTTGCCGTGTGCGGCGGCCCCGACAGCTGATGAAACCGTACCATCAATTCCATTCGCTCCACGATTTCCTAATATTAAACCTTCCCTGTCAATAGTCGTAAAAAAGGTGTCTACATCTCGTATCGGCATGCTATTTCCTACAAATAATAAATGGTTATCCTGATAGACCTGATTAATAATTGATACAGTATGTCCCTCTGTTAATTCATCGCCCTCTATCCATTTATGTTTTATCATGTCGTTCATTTTGACCCATTTATCTGTCCAATCCGGATCCATTTCAATACTCGAACTCTGTTGGACCGATTGGGTGCAAAATTCTACTGGATCGCTATAAATATACTGTGTATTTTTAAGTGTCGGTTCTCGAAAACCTTCATATGCTTCTACAACGAAGTGAAGCATATGTGGGTTTTCTTCAATAAAGAAACGGTAAGGTTTGGAAACAGGCATTGCACCAAAGCGAATTATAAAATCAGGCTTAAGCTGCTTGCGTACTTTTTCACTCTTTAAAATCGTATCATAGCCTTCAATAATCAATTCTTTAGAATGACGACCCGTTCTCAATTGTGAAAGTGGATCAGCTAAAACAGGGATGTTCCATTTGTCGGCAAGTTGAGCTATACTTTCCCTGAAGCGAATATCTGTCTGAGGACCACAAACCAATAACCCTTGTTTTCCATCTTTAAGCTGGGACAGTATCATTTTCAGCTTATTCTCATATAAAGTACGTTTTCCCGAAAAATAAGGTAAATAAACATCTTTTGTCGAACTTTCCCAAATATTTGGCAATGAAAAATCAGGAACAAGGGGTTCTCGCAATGGAAAATTCAATTGAACCGGTCCGGGATTACCTTGATGAGCTGTGGAAACTGCTCGTGATGCCATGCTTCTGGCGTAATTTAACATCGCTTCACTTTTATCTGGTAAAGCCATTTCATGAAACCATTTCACATAATCCCCATACATTTTGATCTGATCAATTGCCTGGGGAGCACCAACATCTCTTAGTTCATGCGGGCGATCAGCTGTTAAAACAACCAATGGAACCCGGCTATAAAAGGCTTCAATAATAGCTGGATAGTAATTAGCTGTAGCAGTACCGGATGTACATACCAAAGCGACAGGGCGCTTTTGCTCCTTAGCCATTCCTAAGGCAAAAAAAGCTGCTGATCGTTCATCCAGATTGACCCAATGCCTGATGGATGTATGTTCGGCAAAAGTAAGTGATAGAGGTGTTGAACGTGAACCAGGAGAAATCACAACATCCTTAATTCCACTTCTTACAAGCTCATCCACAAATTGAGCAACATAATAGGTTAAATTCTCTTGGTGACTCATTGTAATCCTCCTAGCGCCATGAGCATTGGTAAAAATTTAATCTCGGTTTCCTGAAATTCTTTTTCCGCGTCAGAGTCCCTTACAATACCGCATCCCGCAAATAAAGATGCTTCATCACCCTGTATTAAACCTGAGCGAATCGCAACAGCAAACTCACCGTTATCCATAGCATCCATCCAGCCAATCGGAGCAGAATACCAGCCTCTTGATAAGTTTTCTTCCTGCTGAATAAACGTAAGAGCTTTATCCCTCGGAACGCCCCCCATAGCCGGAGTAGGGTGAAGCCTTCTTACTACTTCTAATATTGAGTGCCCTTCCTTTAAAACACCTTGTACTGGTGTATATAAATGCTGCAGATTTCTGAGCTTATAAAGTACCGGGGATTCTGGCACCTGTACTTTGACACTGCATGCTTCAACTGCCTGTTTAATCATATCCACTACAAATGCATGCTCCATTCGGTTTTTATCATCATCAAGGAGCTGTTTTCCTAACCTTTCATCTTCTTTTAATGTTTTTCCTCTAGGGGAAGTACCTGCAAGACAAGTCGATAACAAGTGACGATTTTCTACTTTCACCAATCTTTCCGGTGTAGCACCAATAAAGCAATCATCTTCACTTTCTATCGCAAATATATAGCTTTGTTTTTGCTGTTCTAATAAGTTTTCCAAAACATAAGAAACAGGGATGTTACGATTAAAGGAAACACGTAGTTCGCGAGCCAGAACAACCTTTTCCATCACATTATTTTCTATCGTTCCTGTTGCTTTTTTAACCGTTCTTTTCCACTCATCAGCGTTAATAGCTTGCTGATTCATAATCGCTAAGGGATTATGTGCATGTTTGGTCTCTCGTTTAATCGTTTCCAGCATTTTTACAAACGCGCAGCTGGAATCCTCTATGTCAAGCTCTTTGTCTAACCATACATGATAAGTTAAAAAAGCTTCATTTTTATCAATGGTAATTAAATATTCCGGTAAAGTCATTTGTGTATTAGAATAATTACGCCAGAGCTGACTGGATTCTTCAGGATTAAAGGAAAAACCCCCCATAAAAACAGGACCAGTACCAGGATGCTTATATGGATTATCAACATAAATTGAGTTCAACATCTTTTTCCAATTAGAATGAACCTGTTTAAACCGATTGGAGTTCGTATCTTCTGTTCCATTAAACGAATAAACAGATCCTAATCCAATAAGAGTCACCTCATCTTCAGGACTCGTCCAAAAAATTCGCGAGCCTTTAAAAGATTGGGTATTTTGAAAAACAGCAATCGGGCTGATTTGATCAACACCTGCTATTTTTTCTGTATAGCTAAACAACTGTGGCGTATCCTCATGAGCCCTTTGACCGATAGCTTCATTTATTGATTCGGTAAACCGTTGCTGTTTGGTTTGAATCATTTTCATTACCTCCAAAACAAAAGGGACTTACGTTTTATTTTATCTTTATTTTAACACGGATTAGGAAATCCAATCTCATTTTAATCTCTTTTTGACCGTATCTCAAGCAGTTACCATTGTAAGCGATAATTCTACGTTTTTCTGAAGACTTACTATCCTATTTTCTTTTTTTGATTGCCTTCGTGATACTGGTATAGGGCTATTACTGTCTGCGTATACATGGTAAACTTAATACATAAAGTACTGAAGGAGAGGATACGAATGGAAATGCAGACATCGAATACGTTATTAGAAGCATTAGACATAGAAATGGTTGAAATGAGTCCTGAACGAGTTGTATTATCTATGCCCGTTGGCCCAAAAACCCATCAGCCATTAGGGTATTTACACGGTGGGGCCAGTGTTGCATTAGCTGAAACCGCTGCCAGTATAGGTGGTGCTTTAAATATTGACTCCGAGACGCAAAATGTCTTTGGGATTGAGATTAATGCCAACCATTTAAAAAGCAAACGTTCCGGAATGGTTACGGGAACTGCTGAACCGATACATATTGGAAGTCGGACTATGGTTTGGGAAGTTAAGATTCAGGATGAAGAACAACATGTCATTTCCATTTCCAGGTGTACTCTTGGCGTGGTCACCAAACGTTCTAAAGCGTAATACACAGAAAAGGAGTTATCTCATTATATGTTGAGATAACTCCTTTTTTGGTTACCTGGCCAAATTCATTTGTTTTTCTTCTATCCACGGCTTCATTTTCACAAAAACAGGAATGAGCAATAAGGCTACAACCATTCCTTTTATAGCATTAAACGGAAGAATCCCGACTAATACCGCTGATAATTTAACAGTGTGACTCATCGTATCCCAGCCCATGAACCATG
The DNA here is from genome assembly GCF_900111405.1 of Salinibacillus kushneri. GTDB lineage: Bacteria > Bacillota > Bacilli > Bacillales > Alkalibacillaceae > Salinibacillus > Salinibacillus kushneri. Next base: position 45,054 of record NZ_FOHJ01000001.1, read on the forward strand.
AATAGGCTGGTAAAATAAGAAAATAATTTAATAAGGACATCCCAATTGCCATAACAACGGTACTGGTTACAATACCTGATATCACACTTTTTACCGTCTTATATTTGTGATACAAAACGGAAACGGGTAATACGAACATAGCACCAGCAATAAAATTGGAGACAACTCCTACTGGATCCCCTGCTCCTGAATAGAAAAAATAAATAACATTCTTCATTGCTTCGACAATGATACCCGCTATGGGTGAAAAAATAAATGCTGCGATAATGGCGGGTACATCACTAAAATCAATTTTCAGGTACCCAGGTAAAAACGGTAATGGAAAATTAAGCAGCATTAAGATCATGGCAATCGTTGATAAAAGAGCAATAATAATTAATTTTACTAAATGTGATGATTGACGCATCCTTTCTCCTCCTTCACTTTACCATTCAAATCTTAAAGTGAAGGGAAGCGACACCCAAACACAACTAAACCCTAAAGCCTGTACGGGGCTTTAGGGTAGGATAGCATTGGGAAATAAAGAAGACGAATTTTTGGTTATTACCAACGTCTTCGCTTCTTATTATCGCTTCACATCTTCTCCCATCCAGACTTTAACTGTCGGTCCCAGATTTTTCACTGGCTCAGCCGCTTGGTATAAACCTCACGGGTCACGGACTTAGAACTTATCTTAAGTTCATCACCGTCGGTCGGGAATTTCACCCTGCCCCGAAGATTGAATGGTTATTCATTTTTTATACACTTTTATTATAACGTAGATTTCTAAATTTGTATAGTATTTAGCATATAAAGGGAAGCATTCGTTTAGAATTATGAAATACATCTGGAAGAAAGCACCTGTTCTCCCCTTTAAACCCAGAGTAAAAAAAGATAAAATTTATCTGGATTAATCCTCTAGTGGATTTAATGATTCATTTCCCTTTAAGTTTACTATCATATCGACAAGTAAATCAATTTCCTCTTCCATATCTTTCATACTAACGGTTTCAACAGGAGAATGCATATAACGAAGGGGCAAGGAAACTAAAGCAATAGGAACACCTGCACCTGTATATCGCATTTTATCAGCGTCAGTACCTGTATTTCTTGGTGTAAGTTCATATTGCACATCCATATTTAGTTTAAAAGCTGAATTTTGCAGAAGCTGGTTGACTTTTCGATTAATAGGAGCACCTTTAGCTAAAACAGGGCCTTTTTCAAGTTGAATATCGCCATATTTGGTTGTATTTACTCCTGGATAATCCGTAGCGAATGTCACATCACAAGCAATGGCCATTGATGGCTTGATCCCGGCTGCAGCAAAATAAGCACCCCCCATATTTGTCTCCTCATTCACAGTACTGGTAGCATAAACACCAACTTGAATGTCCTTTTCGGATAACTTTCGTAAAACTTCTGCAACCATAAAGGCACCTGTTCGATTATCCAGACCTCTTCCTGTAATGTACCGATCCATGAGTACCTCTGGGTTTCGTTTATAAACAGCTAAGTCTCCTATCTGTACAAATTTCACTATCTCCTCTTTTGACTTAGCACCACAATCCACATATAAATCTTCAAATTCCAATTTTTCTTTTACTCCGCCATGATGTTCAGCATTTGCCCCAATTACACCCGTTAGCGTTTGATGAGCGCCTAAAATATTCACTTTCATGCCTACTGCAAGCTTTGGGCTAATGCCGCCCATCTTACCAATACGAAGGAAGCCATTCTCTTCAATCTTCGTAATAACAAATCCAATTTCATCAGAATGGCCAGCTAATAATACTTTAAAGTCCGCCTCAGGATTTAATACACCAATCACATTACCTGCATGATCTGTTTTGATTTCATCAGCATAGGGCCTTACATAGTTCATCCATTTTTTTTGAATGTCCATTTCCATACTTGATGGAGATGGGGTACTTAATAAGTCCATTAGAAAAGATTGATTCTGAAGCATGGTATTCACTCCTTGATGTATGTATTTAAATGGTTTTAGTTAAACTAATGCGTATGAGAAAAAGACAACACGTTAGCGAAAAAAGTATATCAAACTTAAGTTTTTATTGAAAGGTGCGGGAAAGGATGCTACAGATGTTTCTACGCTGGTATTTTCAAATTCCAATATATTTACGACTGCTATTAACTGTCATTTTTTTTATGTTTCTGTTTGGCTCTGTCATGCATTTGGTAGAACCTGATAATTTCCCCAGCCTTTTCGATGGTTTATGGTGGGCGTTTGTTACAGGATCAACAGTAGGTTATGGAGACTTTGTCCCATTAAGTATTGCCGGGAAACTTATTGGGATTTTAATGATTTTAGCAGGTGGTGGAATTGTTACATATTATATGGTCACAGTAGCTTCTGGAGCAGTAGAACGGGAAAAAGAGATGGATAAAGGAAATGTTGCTTATAAAGGAAGCGACCATATCGTCCTTATAGGCTGGAATGAGCGCTCGAGACAATTATTAAATATGATCAATGATTACAAACCCACTGAAGAAATTGTTTTAATCGATAATTCTTTAAAAAAAAGCCCTAAACACTACTATCATTTCCACTTTATTCAAGGAGATTCATCTTTAGATGATACGCTAAAAAAGGCAAATATTCCACAAGCAAGACAAGTGATGATCACCTCAGATCAATCAAGACCTGAAAAACAGGCCGATCAGTTAGCTATATTATCAACTGTTGCTGTAAGAGGAGTAAATCCAGACATTCCCATTGTTACGGAAATTTTAACCAAAAATCAAATTCCAAACGCAGAACGTGCAGGTGCTAATACCGTTATTCGTTCGAACGATTTTATGAGTACATTATTTTTTCATGAAGTTTATCGCTCCTACCCCGTAAAGCCGTTTGATATTATGCTGGAACAGTTAGCAAGCCAACAATACAACCAGCACGATCTTCCTGAGGAACAAGTAGGGAAAACCTTTTTGGAATGTTCAAATGATTATGTGAAAAAGGATGAATTATTATTGGGTATTATCCGGAAAGGGGATGTTTTGATTAATCCACCTTTCCAGATGAATCTTGAAAAAGGAGATCAACTTATTGTCCTTTCTTCTTTAAGAGAGTAGCGCATGTTCTACGGTTTTTATTAAGTCGTCACCTTTGCTCTGGATATCCTCGGGTACTTCTGTATCAGGATCAACAGGTGATTGAAATTGATTAATGGGCGCTGTTACATTCCCAATCATCGCATCTTCATCTGTGCCTGATGCATATTGGTGTCCTAATAAGAAGGGTCTGCCTACTCTTACTTGAACACCAGGCTCATCTAATTGACCAATCTCTGCATTAAATGGAATACGTAAAAAATAATAGGTTTCTTTACTTTGAAACGGGTAATCAAAATAACCATGATCATATTCCCAATTACTTCCTATGATAAAGTTAAGCGGCTTTAATTTATTTTCTAAATCATTTAATTCAAACACTTGATTTTCAATAGCTGAATCTAATTGAAGCATAACAACTCACCTTTTTCTTTAATGAAGTTATGCATAGTATACCCGCCAGTCCCTATTTACATAAAAAAAGGATTTGCCATATTATGACTAATGCCTTACCTTTTTATGACTATTTCTTCAATGTTTTGACGAAAAGCAAGTGCTAGAAGATATGCGAAAATTCACGTAAGAGGTGGGAATGAATCCTGTAAAGGCAGAATGAATGATGTTTTAAAAAAATCAGCTTTTTTGGAGAATGGTTGGGATGTTGATGAAGTGAAGGATAGATTCTTTAAAACAAAACCCCCTATTCCCGTACTATGGATAAGGAATAGAGGGTTTTATCCGATTGGGGGCTAATCGCAGTCCCTTCCACTTTTCTTTGTCCAGCTCCAGGGCCTAGCCCCTAGTCGATATAAGGAAACCCCATTACGTGGCAAAATACGCCACTCCATGGGGGTTCCTTATACGATCGGGGCTAATCGCAGTCCCTTCCGCTTTTCTTCTTACTTAAATCTTTGTTCCAGTTTTTCTTTTTCGTCTTCGAAGCCTGGTTTACCTAGTAGGGCGAACATGTTCTTTTTGTAGGCTTCTACACCTGGCTGGTCGAATGGGTTTACGCCCATTAGGTAGCCGCTGATGGCACAGGATTTTTCAAAGAAATATACAAGATAGCCGAATGTGTAGGCATCTAATTCAGGTACTTGGAGAATTAAGTTAGGAACCTGACCATCTGTATGAGCTAATAAAGTACCCTGGAAGGCCTTTTTATTAACATCATCAAAGGTCATGTCAGCAAGATAATTCAACCCATCTAAATTTTGCTCATCTTCAGGAACATCAATATCCTGACGAGGCTTTTCTACCTGTAATACCGTCTCAAACATTTGTTTACGTCCATCCTGAATAAATTGACCAAGGGAATGTAAATCTGTTGAGAAGTTTACGGATGAAGGATAGATACCTTTATCATCCTTCCCTTCACTTTCACCGTATAACTGCTTCCACCATTCTGAAAAATATTGAAGGGATGGCTCATAATTAACTAATAATTCAATGGACTTCCCTTTACGATACAAAATGTTACGAATAGCCGCATATTGATAGGCAGGGTTTGTTGATACATCATCATTATTAAGGTCCTTAGAAGCCTGTTCAGCACCTTTCATCATACTGGAAATATCGACACCTGTAACAGCAATGGGGAGTAACCCTACCGCTGTTAATACAGAATAGCGGCCACCAACATCATCAGGAATTACAAAAGTCTCATATCCTTCATCTGTAGCCAGCTTTTTCAAGGCTCCTTTTTCTTTGTCTGTCGTAGCAAAAATACGTTTTTTCGCTTCTTCTTCCCCATATTTTTCAATTAAGAACTTACGGAATACACGAAAGGCCATAGCAGGCTCCGTAGTCGTTCCACTTTTTGAAATAACATTTATGGAAACATCTTTTCCTTCTAAAACATCGAATAGTTCTTTAACATACGGTCCACTAATGTTATTACCCGCAAAAATTACTTGAGGATGTTTGCGTTGATCGTTTGAAAGCATGTTATAAAAAGAATGATTTAATGCTTCAATTGCTGCTTTGGCACCAAGATAAGAACCGCCTATTCCAATAACAAGTAAAACATCAGAATTTTGTTGAATTCTCTTGGCGGCCTTCTCAATTCTTTCAAATTCATCTTTATCATAATTTGTTGGAAGATCAAGCCAGCCTAAAAAGTCATTCCCCGCACCTGTCTGGTTATGTAACGTGTTATGAGCAGTTTTCACCGCATCATACATATATTCAAGTTCACGCTCTTGAACAAAATCCGTGGCATATTCATAACGAAAATCAATATGTGTCATATTTATTACTCCTTTGCAGTAGTTGGTTCAACCAATATTATAACGCGAATGATGTGTTACAAAACGCGAAATTTTATAACGATTTGCGTAAAATCTCTAAAACATCTTCCTTTTCCAGCTTATTAAAGTTGCCAAAAGCACCGTTAAACATGGCATGATCTGCGATTTGGTCAAATTTTGAATCATCAATATCATAATTAGCAAGACGATTTGGAGCTCCTAATGAATCCCAGAATTTACGAAGTTCATCAGCACCTTCCATGGCAATCTCTTTATCTGATTTTCCATCAGGATTAACATGGAATACACGTACGGCTAATTGTTTAAATCGTTCTGTGTTCACATCGATATTATGCTTCATCCAATTAGGGAAAAGAATCGCTAATCCACCTGCATGTGGAATATCATATACAGCTGATACGGCGTGTTCAATATTGTGAGTAGCCCAATCCCCACGATATCCCATTTGCAGCATTCCATTTAATGCAATAGTACCTGCGTAAAGAATAGTTTCACGATGGTCATAGGACTCCAGATTTTCCAGTAATTTAGGTGCTGTTTCAATAATGGATTGGAGAACTCCTTCACACATTCTGTCCTGAACAGGTGAATTTGTCGGCTGATGAAAATATTGTTCAAAAATATGAGTCATCATATCCACAATCCCGTACACTGTTTGATTTTCAGGTACTGTATACGTATTTTCCGGATCCAAAATGGAGAATTGAGGAAACAGTAGTGGGCTGCCCCAACCATATTTTTCATTTGTTTCCCAGTTCGTAATAACAGCTCCTGAATTCATCTCAGATCCAGTCGCAGCCAATGTTAGAACCGTGCCAAATGGTACAACTTCTTGAGGCTTGGCCTTTTTTGTTACAAAATCCCATGGATCACCATCATATTTGGCTGCTGCGGAAATCGTTTTGGTACAATCAATTACACTACCTCCACCTACAGCCAGAATAAAATCAACATCTTTCTGTTTGCAGATTTCTGCTCCCTTTTTCACCGTTGCTAAACGAGGATTAGGATCTACACCCGATAGTTCATGAACATTGATGTCTACTGACTCAAGCTCTTTTAGAACGTTATCATAAATTCCATTCTTTTTAATGCTTCCTCCACCATATACTAATAGTATATTCTTTGTATCCTCAGGAATTAAGTTTGGCAGGCTTTCTACTTGTCCTTTTCCAAACACAAGCTTTGTTGGATTGTAGAAAGTGAAATGATTCAAAGTCAAAAACTCCTTTCATAAAACCATTTATTTTATTATGTTTGATTTTTTTAGCAAAATCAATTCATAGGAAAAGAAGGACAGATTCACCTTATCCACCTCTGGAGATAAACCTGTCCCTGTACAAAAAAGGCATCGAGCCTGATTTTAACAATAAACCATCAGTCGATGCCAGTAATATTAACTACGGTATGTTTCTTCACGTTCTTTTGATTGTTTAATCCAATCCTCTAATTTATTCTTAAGCGTATTGAATCCTGCATTTGAATTTGTTGCTGATTGTTCTTTTGGCTGACTCGATTGCTTCGTTTCTGTTTGTTGCTTTTTAGGTGGCTCTTCTGCTGCACGAATGGAAAGTGAATATTTCCCTTCTTCCTCATTAATATTAAGTACTTTTACTTGCACAACATCTCCAACCTTTAAGTGATCATGAATATCTTTTACATAACCATGCGTTACTTCTGATATATGAACAAGTCCTTGTATATCATCATTGAGTGCAACAAATGCACCATAAGGTTGAATACCTGTTACTTTTCCTTCCAGAATCTGACCAACTGCTACATTTCCAACCATCACGAACAACTCCCGACTGTTTTTTCTCTTTTCATTACACAATTAATGATTTTATCATAAACCGGCAAGTCAAGCAAAAGCCCTTTCGTCCATAAATAACATATACTCTATATGTTTACATATAAATTTAGTTCTTTTAACCTACAAAAAACTCAAAAAATAATGTTTAAACAACGTATAATACGGTTATATTATAAATGTAAGACTTTCTCGTATTCCCCCTGTGTAGCAAAGCGTTTAAGCGCTTTGCTTTTTTTTGACTCTAAAATAAATATAGGGGACCAGGAAAAAATGCAGGAATGGCCACATCCAGTCTTATTAAAAAGCAATTAGCAAGAACTCTTCACCTTCTTATGATAAGTCAACTTCGACTCACTTCGTTGTGCTTTTTTATCTCCTAAGGCTTTCGTGTAATTCGTGCTTCACTAAACGGGAGCTTCTAACTTTTTTTCTCCTTCTCTTTTGAAAGTGAAAGATTTCTCATTTCCCTTTATTTTCGTTATGATATTAGTATCGATATGTAAAAAGAAGAGGTGATAGAAGTGGAGAAATTCCAGCAAAAATGGGACCGAACCGGAACAAGATCTGTAAAATGGGATTTATCGGAAACAATCTTTAAAAATAAAGATGTCCTCCCTATGTGGGTTGCTGACATGGATTTTCCTTCTGCTGACGCTGTTCAGGATGCAATTATCGAACGTGCTAAGCATAATATCTATGGTTATAACGTGATGGATCAACCATTAAAGAAGGCTATACATAGCTGGCTCAATAAACGGCATAACTGGGAGATAAATACCAACTGGCTTCTCTTCAGTCCAGGTGTTGTCACTTCCTTACACATGGTTGTTCAAGCCTTAACGAATGAAAAGGATCATATCTTAATCCAGACCCCGGTTTACCCGCCATTTTATGACGCTATCAAAAAACATGGTCGTAACCTGGTGAAAAACAGTCTTCAGTTAAAAGATGGAAAATATGAAATTGATTTTGATGATTTTGAGCAAAAAATAAAGGATCATCAAGTCTCCCTGTTTATTCTTTGTAGTCCACATAATCCCCTGGGACGTGTTTGGACAAAACAAGAGTTATCTAAGATGGGAGAAATTTGTTTGAAGCATAATGTTACCATTGTTTCAGATGAAATACACGGGGATTTAACCTATCATGAATATACCCATATACCACTAGGCTCCCTTTCAGAAGAATTAAGCCAAAATGTTGTGACCTGTATGGCTCCTTCAAAAACGTTTAACCTGGCAGGCTTGCAAGGATCTTATTTAGTTGTACCTAACAAAGATAATCGGGATAAAATCGAACAGCAGTTTAAGAGTCAAGGGCTCGGAATGCTCAATACCTTTGCTATTGTTGCTATGGAAGCTGCTTACTTACATGGAGAAGAATGGCTTGATCAATTACTGAAGGTTTTACAGGAAAATAAGCAATATGTCCAAAAAACTTTCCATGAAAATACAAATCTAATCAAGGTTTTAGATGCGGAAGGAACTTATCTTTTATGGCTGGATTGCCGAAATATGGGGTTAAGTTCCAGTGAGCTAAAACAATTTTTCCAATCCAAAGCTAAAGTGGGATTAAATGATGGGATTTCTTTTGGACATGAAGGTGACGGATTCATGCGTATGAATATTGCATGTCCTAAAGAAATAGTTATAGAAGGTGTACAGCGTATTTTGACTGCTTTGGACGAACGGTAATATACAAATGACGATAGATGTAAAAATGCTTGGAAAATTTCCAAGCATTTTTATAAGGCTCTTTGGTTTATTTATCTTTTTGTGGACCATCATCAGCTGGATTTGATGGAGTTTCTTTCTCATTGCTTTCTTCTAAAGTAATTTGGCCGCATGCTATTCGATTACCTGAATTGCCTCCTGGCTGTGTAATACCATCATCCTGATTCTCAGTAATTATTAAAGAAGTACCTTCCCCTTTTAATAAGGAATTTTTCCCATCTTTCAGCGTGGCCTCCTGCACAGTTACTTCAACATCAGATAATTTTCCATCTGGGTCCGCTTCAATATTAGGCATATCTCCAAGATGTGGACCTTCCGGGTGCATTAAACCATGGAGCTTAGAATCAGGATTTAAATGGTTTCCTGCCGATTTAAAGTCAGGTCCTTCACACTTTGGATATTCATGTACATGAATTCCATGTAGTCCAGGGTTAAGTCCTGATAAATTAAGAGTAATTTTAACACCTTTTGGATCTTCTGCTAAAGTGGCTTTTCCTAACGAATCACCATCCGGATTGTACATATCAATTTCAATCGGAGTACGGCTTTCATCCTGACAAGCAGTTAAAACAATCAGAAAAATGATAAAAAGTATGGCAAGGAACTTTTTCACAACCAACAACTACCTTTCTCATCATATGTTACAAAGGTAGTTTTACCAAAGACATGATAAATTAAACAGAGAGCAAAAACACTCCAATCCCTCTTGAATAGGAGTACTTCGTTTAATCATCCCGTTGATTGCTCTGATTAACCTTCATTTGATCTCCATATTGCTTATCAATTTTTTCCTGTTCCTTTTTTGAAACTTTAATGAACATTCGTGTCACAATAATCGCAATGACACAAAAAAACAAAACAACAATAATCCCTGGAAAATATTCCATTTTATCTTCTGGAAAATATAAAAACTCCATTCGTTTCTCACAACCTTTTAATCCTATTAAGTCAATTATAACAAAAATAAAAATGGAGCAAAATGTATGGTTGGATATTCATTTGTGTTTCGAATAGGTCTATGATAATTTTAACTTAGTTCAATCAGGAGGTTTGATAAATAATGAGTGTACATATTGGTGCGAAAAAAGGAGATATAGCAGATAAAATTTTATTACCAGGAGACCCGCTTAGAGCAAAATACATAGCTGAAACTTATTTGGAAGACGTTACTTGCTATAATGAAGTTCGCGGTATGTATGGTTTTACAGGAACCTATAAAGGTGAGCGAGTATCTGTACAGGGGACAGGTATGGGGGTACCTTCCATATCGATTTATGCAAACGAACTCATGCAGGAATATGATGTCCAAAAATTAATCCGTGTAGGCTCATGTGGAGCTTTGCAGGAAGATGTTAAGGTACGTGATGTTATACTTGCATCCACTTCTTCAACCGATTCCCAAATCAACCGGATGACTTTTGGAAACGTAGATTTCGCTCCGTCCGCTAATTTTAATCTGCTTAAAAACGCTTATGATGTAAGTGCTGAAAAAAACATCTCACCAAAAGTAGGAAACGTCTTCACAAGTGACAGTTTCTACCGGGACAATGCACAAAAATTTAATCAATTATTAGCTAAATATAATGTACTGGCTGTAGAAATGGAGACCACAGCCCTTTATACACTAGCTGCCAAATTCAATAGAGAAGCATTATCCATTTTAACTGTAAGTGATCATATCATAACTGGCGAAGAAACCACCGCTGAAGAAAGACAGACTACCTTTAACGACATGATGGAAATCGCACTGGAGGCGATTATTAAGTAGCACAGAAGAAGACACACTATAGACTAAAAATGTGTAACCCCCCTTATGCGCCTGACATTTGTCAGGGATAAGGGGATTTTTTGTATCATTACTAAATGGAACCAATGATTAAAGAAAAACAAGATAAAAGCAGAACCAGTTAATAGGGTTTTATCAATCATAGGCCAGCCATGTCGAATAATCATAAAAATAGGATTCATTTATCATCTTTGTAAGAAAGCACACAGCATCCTCCCCTCCTCATATATTAATGATTAAGGAGGATGATACGATGCACTATTTATTACCCCCATATTTTTATGTTCCAAGCTTCTTTAAAACCAAACAAGAAGAAAAAGTTATTAGACAAGATCCTTTTCCCGAAGTTGATACCGATCTCTTTACGGAATCAGCCCAGACTTTTCAAGTTCTCATGCAGGATGCTGAAAAGATTATAGAAAAAATTGCTAATTCTAAGGATTTCGCTTTTCATGTTATGGATGCAGCTCAAAAATCCGAACATGACAAGGTAAAAAATCTTATCAACAGTTTAGATATCTCTCACCAAGCTGAGGTCGATTATAATCCAGATAATATTCGAATAACATTACTTGCTCAAACACAGAATATGGATTGCTGCAAGCTGATTATGGCATTACACTGGTAGTAATGTTTTTTGTTAACCTTGAATAAAATGAGGTTGACAATATATAAACTCGCTCTTATGATGGTAAATAAAGGAGCGTGAGGAGCATGGACAAAAAATCGGGAAATGGCTTCCGTACCATTGATTTAACACTTGGTGCATTATTTGTAGGCTTGATGGCGATTGGAGCAAATATTGTTGTATGGTTGCCATTTCTAAAAATCACTTTTGGAGGAGCTACTGTCGAACTTACTCTTCAAACGTTTTTTGCAACATTAGCTGGTTTAATGCTGGGGAAAAGACTTGGAGCCTTTTCTATGTTTGTCTATTGCATGATTGGTATCATCGGGGTTCCTGTTTTCGCGGGTATGCAAGCTGGATTTGCTCAGTTAATTACCCCAACCGGCGGCTTTATACTATCATTTATGTTTGTTGCCTGGATAGCAGGCTATATTGTGGAAAAGAGTCCGTCTTCTTCTTTTGCTACATACCTACTATCTAGTTTTACTGCACTCGTCGTAAATTATGGAATTGGTACAACTTATCTATATTTTGCCTTAAATACGTGGATCGGCGGAAGTATATCCTACGTTGGATCCTGGGCCATGATGCTTCCATTTCTCATCAAAGACCTTGGTCTTACATTTCTGGTAGCCTCTTTGGCTGTCGTTTTGGTGAAACGAGTATCACTAACATTTAAACCTGCTTAGGTAATGATAAGACTTTAATATTCCAAAGATTAATAAAAACCAAAAATTAAAAACGGCCTCCACAGGCCATTTTTAATTTTTTTGTATTTTTTCCCGAAAGACTTGTAGAGCTTCATTTTCATTCAACTTGTTAAGGGCTTTAGTGGTAAGGGATCCATCGCCTTTTTTAATAACGTATACTTCCACTTTTTTCTTACCCCATTTTTTATATACATCATTAACCGTTTCAAAATATAAATCCAGTTTGTTCCCTTCAATTGCTTCTCCTTTATCTGCCACTACACCATATCCATAGCCAGGGATAAAAAGAATTGTTCCAATAGGAAACTTATCTAAATCTGCTGCAATCGTCGAATATAAATCCCTGCGTACTTTTACACCAGAATAAGTAACACCATACAATTCGTGACCAGGATTTTTACCAGTTGATTCAACTCCTGCTGTATATCCTGTAGCAGTAACCGTTTCCGTTGGATATTTCGAAAAATCAATCGCATCACTAATACGATCAGGAGCATTTACTTTTTGACTGGAAATATATCGTTCACTTGGGCGTATTTTATTTATATCTTTTTTTTCTAGTTCAACTGTTGAAGAGTCATGTTTAATATCATCCATACTACCAGATACTACTTTGGTTTCCCCATTATTTTGGAACCATACTTTTAAATCTTCTGCAGATAGATTAGCAACGTTCATATACGTTGTAAATAAAGCACTCAACAGAAGTATCCCCGTAATCGTTCCTCTAATAATCTTCCTTTTCATGATAACACCTCTCTCAGATGTCATCATGTCCACTTCTCATTATTTTATACTAAAACAGCAAAACATTTATTCGTAAAAAACTCCGCTAAATCATTCTTAGCGAAGTTCTGTTCAGTGATTAAAACATTTGATACCCACGAGATCTGAGCGTCCTGATTACAATCCCCGAAACGATTGTACCAGCAAAGCCCATCGTTAAAATGACAATATCCATCATCTTTAATTGGATTAAATTTGATCCCAATTGCTTTATTGCCCAGCCTGTATTGGAGAAATAGTTTCCAAATTTGAAATCATCTACAATAAGCAAAACAATAAAGGGATAGATAAAGGCCATTACCCACGTTTTTCTTAACAGCATATTTAAAATAAAAGCAACGCCAAAAAATAACACAAAAAACAGTAGCGAGCCTATAATTAAATGCAGAATATTAAACTCACTCAATGTGTCCTCCCCCTCTATTCCTAACGCATTATGTACAGTATAAAGATACCACAAAAAAATAGCAAAGGTATCTAAAAGCCTTTGCTATATCACCTAATGAGTATGCTTTAATGGAAAAACTTAAACTTTCCTTTTTTCAATAACAGACCCATTCCGCCTAATTTTAAAAGGTAACGGTTATCAATGACTTTCTTCATCACAGATGCTGTCCAGCCATAAAGTTTTTTGTCTCCAAACACGACTCCTATTGCATCACGTTGTCCTAGTGATGCAACCGTTCCTCGATTATTAAATTCAAAGGATTCGAGTTCACTTCCATCGCGAACGAGTTCCTTAAGGTTGTGAGCAATCACTTCTGCCTCTTGCATAGCAATTTGTGCAGTTGGTGGATATGGACGACCTGTTTCTTCATTCATAATAAGCGCACAATCTCCAACAACAAATACATTATCATAGTCAGGTGCACGCATATCATCACGTACTTCAACTTTTCCACGATTTACTTCAAATCCGGATTCTTGTACGATGGAATTTGCTTTAACGCCTGCTGCCCATATAAAGTTCTTCGTTTTAATTTCTTCTTCCTGGCCATCTTTTTCAACAATAATTCCGTCTTCAGTAGCTTCTTTTACCGGTGTTCCAATTAGGAACTCGACTCCTTTTGCTTCAAGACGATTCATTGCATACTCTACAAGCTCTTCATCAAAACCTGCTAAAGCGGTAGGACCAGCCTCAACGGTTATAATACGCACTTTTTCCCGAGGTATATCATATTCTTTACATAATTCCGGAACACGGTTTGCAAGCTCACCAACAAACTCTATACCAGTGAAACCAGCTCCACCTACAGCAATCGTAATTAAGTCATCACGTTCTCCTGGCTCATTATTATAGCGTGAAAAATTATATTCAATATGTTCACGAATTAAACGGGCATTATTAATATTACTAATCATTAATGCATTCTCTTCTAATCCTTTAATACCAAACGTTGCTGTCTCGAATCCTAGTCCAATCACTAGATAATCGTATTCTAATTCGCCATTTTCCAATTGCACTTTTTGAGCTTTTGGATCAATGGATTGTACGGTATCTTGGACAAAATTGACTTTGTTAAAATCAACGACATCTTTGATTTGGATTCTTGTTTGGTCATGATGCAATGTACCAGCGGAGTTCTCATGCAACCAGGTTGTTTGATAGTGGTAGTCATGCTTATTTACTAGAGTGATATCCACTTCATTTGTACCTACCATCTTTTGAAATTTAACGGTTGTCATCATTCCGCCATATCCGGCACCTAAAATCACAACTTTAGGGTTCTTCATTTTATCACTTCCATTTGCTAATTTTGTTTTACTATATACACACCATTAGTCTTATACATACGCTTGTGACATAATTCACTTATGTAAGTATAAATATGAAGACAGAAGCGTTGTCACAAAGGTATTATAAAAATTTTCCCATGACAATAATAGAACTTTTTCATTTTATTTTCAACCTTTTTCTAGTTCAATTTTCGTGTTGAAATTCTTCTGATTTTTCAGATTCAGTATAGGATCATTTTTTAGTCATAGGGACATGTGAAAGGAATTCATTCCACCAATATGCTACAATAATGATGGAAACTCAAAATGTAATAAACTTATCCTGCATAGGTTTATAGTAATACACTTGAATTTTTGAAATAGGGGGAAATCTAGATGTCAGATCAAGTTTATGATATAACCATAATTGGCGCTGGCCCTGTGGGCTTATTCACTGCGTTTTACGGGGGAATGCGCCAGGCGAGCGTAAAAATCATTGAAAGTTTACCTCATGTTGGAGGACAGCTTTCTGCTTTATATCCGGAAAAATACATATATGATGTTGCGGGATTCCCGAAAGTTCGTGCCCAAAAGTTAGTTGATGACCTTCTGGAGCAGGCAAATCAGTTTGACCCTGAAATTGTCCTTGAACAATCTGTTGAAGCAGTAGGACAATTGGAGGATGGTACGATCAAACTAGTTACCAACAAAGAAGTCCATTATACAAAAACCATCATCATAACAGCAGGAAATGGTGCCTTCCAGCCTCGCCGGTTAAAAATTGAGGATAGCGAAAAATTTGAAGAAACGAACCTTCATTATCACGTACCTAATATGGACGCCTTTAAGGACAGGGAAGTGATGATTTGTGGAGGAGGGGATTCTGCTGTGGATTGGGCATTAATGTTAGAAAACATTGCCAAAAAAGTTACACTTGTTCATCGCAGAGATAAGTTCCGCGCCCATGAACATAGTGTAGAAAAACTCATGAACTCTTCAGTAGAAATTAAAACACCCTATGCGCCGGATGAATTAATTGGTAATGATAAAATTGAAAAGGTTATTCTTCAAAAGGCAAAATCAGAAGAAACAGAAACCATTTCAGTTGATGATATGATTATAAACTATGGATTTATATCCTCATTAGGACCGATTAAGGACTGGGAACTTGAAATAGAAAAGAACAGCATTGTGGTTAATTCTAAGATGGAAACGAACATTCCAGGTATTTATGCAGCAGGTGATATTTGTACATATCCTGGTAAAGTAAATCTCATTGCTTCAGGATTCGGCGAAGGCCCAACCGCAGTCAACAATGCCAAACAATACATGGATCCAAAAGCAAAAATCCAGCCAAAACACTCCACAAGCATGTTCCCGCAGTAGGAAGAAAAGCGAAGGCGACTGGATAGGTCTGGTGGTATAAGCAAAAGACATGGAGTGGCAGGGGGTTTAGCCACGGAATGGCTTTTGCTTATGTCCACCACGACCTAGGAGCCGCAGCTGGACAATAGAAAAGCAAAGGCGACTGGTTAGGTCCGACAGCATAAGCAAAATTCACGGAGTGGCATGCTCTTGGCCACGCAGTGGATTTCGCTTATGTCTGCTTGGACCTAGGAGCCGCAGCTGGACAGTGAAAAGCGAAGGCGACTGGTTAGGTCCGACAGTATAAAACAATATCTACAATTTCATATAAAAAGTTAAGAAAACCCCACTCCACATTTTAAATGTGGAGTGGGGTTTTACTGTTCATCAAAAAGCGTTTAGATTTTATTCTGCACGATTCATTAAAATAAATTCTTTAACACTATCCATCAGTCTACAGGAAATAATCGTTTTGATTATGCATTCAAACTGTGTTCAAGTTCCTGATCTTCGGTATGATTCTTTTCCGTACGATCTACAAGAACTGCCCCAGCGGCGTCACCAATTACATTTATAGAGGTACGGAACATATCCAAAATACGATCCACACCTGCAATGAGGGCAATTCCTTCAAGTGGTAAACCGATATTCGTGAGCACAAGAGTAAGCATAATCATCCCCGCTCCTGGTATACCTGCTGTTCCAATAGAGGCCAACGTAGCAATAAGCACAACAGATAATAATTGCGAAACACTTAATTCAATTCCATAAAATTGAGCAATAAAGAGTACTGCAACCCCTTGGTAAATGGCCGTTCCATCCATATTTATCGTAGCACCCAGGGGAAGAACACAGCTACTGGTTTTCTGTGTTACACCTAAATTTTCCTGTGAATTTTTCATGGTTAACGGCAACGTACCAGCACTACTCGCAGAGCTGAAAGCAAATAATCCGGCAGGAGCGATTCCTTTAAAGAAAACCAGCGGGCTGATTTTACCGAATGATTTAACAACTATGGAGTATGTAATCACTGCATGAAGAAGACAGGCAACCAGCACACCTAAAATAACCTTTAATAAAGGAAGAAGGACTCCTATACCATATTCACCTACTACAGGGGCAATCAGGCCAAAAACTCCAATAGGCGCCAGCTGAATGACAATTCCCGTTATTTTGTACATAACCTCCGCAAATCCCTCAAAAAAGCGATAAACCGTTTGCGCTTTTTCACCAACCAAGGAAATTGCTATACCTATAAATAGAGCAAAAAAGATAATCTGAAGGGTCTCTCCCTCAACTAGGGCCTGGAATGGGTTTTGAGGAATAATATTTAATAGTGTCTCAATTACATTCTGTTCTTCAGCAACCGGCTCTTCTCCAATAGATTCTGTAGGTATATCAACTCCCGATCCGGGCTGAAAAGCGAAACCAATGCCTAATCCTATAGTGATAGCAATGGCCGAGGTGACAAGGTAGTATAAAATCGTCTTTCCACCCATACGTCCCAGTTTCTTAATATTTCCTGTACCTGCTACACCAACTACTAGTGTAGACAAAATCAAAGGAACAATAATGAATTGAATCATTCGCAGGAATAGATCTCCTAGAGGTTGAACAACCTCAATACTTGGGCCAACGATTGCGCCTAAAACAATCGCAATGACAAACGCTACTAAAATTTGTGTTAACAAACCCGGTCTTTTCATAAAAAACAAACTCCTCTCCAATTTAATGGTATGAAAACACCTCCAAAACCTGATGTCAGAGAAGCTTTCAATGGTTACAAATTAATGGATATCCTATACTTAACCATACTTAGGAAAAGTTATCTTCGTCAAGCTTATTGTTAAAACATCAGACATTTATCACCACCATTTCCATCCCTGGCATATTCTTGTTTCGATTGCTCTTGCCCCTTTCTAAAAAATATTTTGAACATACGTAAATTATTCGGGAAGGGGTTGTCCGTTCCTTTTGTCATTATCCTATATAGTAACGTCTTTTAAAAGTTTCGATAAATCCTGTACATTTTTTACTGTACGTTTTAATCGAATTCTGTTTCCTGCCTCACGTTCCTCACCCTGCCCGATGTAAATATGCACCAAAACTCATGCTGGGTGCTGGAGCAAACGTTGCTATTCCGCAATTTTTAATCACAGAAACTCCTGAACCAAAAAAATCTGCCTAAATGCATATTGCATTTAGACAGACTTTTCAATAGCATGTATTAGCATTTTTCAGGTGATCCGGCTTTTGTTTTCGTTTTAAATGAAGAACCACATCCGCATGATACGATGGCATTTGGATTATCAATGGTAAATCCTCCACCCATCATATTCTGTTTAAAGTCAATGGTTGTTCCTTCAATAATGGGAATATCCTCTTTGCGAATCGCAACCGCAATTCCATTTATATCCATTTTTTCATCTTCATCGGTAATATCATAATCGAAGCCCAGCGCATAGGATAACCCACTACAGCCTCCACCTTTTACACCAAAGCGTAGATTTACTTTTTCCTGATCTTCTTGCTTCATCATTTCATGAATCTGTAATTTTGCATTTTCCGTGATGGTTAAAGTCATTCACTAAAACCTCCTTTTCTTGTCAGTATATTAACATGTTTACTTCTTTACTTCAATTTTTTGGTTTTCTCTATCATAAAATAAATATAAGAAGATTAGTGTTGAGACCAGTAATATTCTCCATTAGCTATCGTTTCAGCTGGTCCTCTCATCCATACGTGTCCATCACTAGCCCACTTAATCCATAAGTCTCCCCCTGTCAAATGAACACAAATTTCTTCATCTTTACGACTGTACCCATTAAGAATAGACGCCACGACTGAAGCACAGGCTCCTGAACCACAGGCTTGAGTGACACCAGATCCTCTTTCCCACACGCGAAAGTTAATTTCATTTGGATTGATCACTTCAATAAACTCGCAATTAACTCCCTCGGGGAATCGATTATCGGTTGATATGATCGATCCTAATTCATATAGTGGGCTTTTTTGAATGTCATCAACAAAAAAGACAGCATGGGGATTTCCCATAGATACAGCGGTAAGGCTTAGACTTTCTGCACCTAATTCAAAGGGCTCTGATATAACCTTCTCCTGTTCAGCTCCAATCATCGGAATGTTACTTCTATTAAGTACTGGAATCCCCATATCAACGGTAATCGAGTTTACTTCCCCATCACTTAACTCTACATAGGCCTCAACAATTCCTGCTTTTGTTTCAATGGTAAAATGAGTTGTATGAACGAATTGTTTCTCGTAAACATACTTAGCTACACATCTTAGACCATTTCCACAGGTTTTTCCTTCTGATCCATCTTTATTAAAAATTCGCATACCTATTTCAGCATTTTCTGATGGAGTAATTAGAATCAGCCCATCTGATCCAACGCCTGTATGAATATCGGATACATCCCTTGCAATCATAGGTATATCCTTTTCACTCAATGTTTCCTGAAACATATCAATATAAATGTAATTATTCCCTAGTCCATGCATTTTGGTGAATTCTATCTTCACAACACCCACTCCATCCTTACGTTAAACTAAAAGTTATTCTTATATTACATTTCTGGTTGCAGTCCTTTTTCTTCCAGTATAGAATAAATGGTTTTTAAACGGGGATTCCCTTCTCCAGCAATTTCATCATCGACTATTACTAATGGATAAAAGAATTCCTCTTCTACCACACGCCCTGCCAGCTCTTGTATTTTTTTATTTTCCGGAGGTGAAAATATATCGACATAAGAATACTTAATATTAGCGTTACCAAATTTACGAGAAATCGCAGCCTGAAGCCACTCATACGTATCCTTTGATCCTGGTGCATTTACACAGCTCGCGCAAATCTGATCGGCACCATATACCGTAACTTTAATTGGCTCTTCCATGAATGGTCCCCTCCCATAATCCATGCTATTTTTATTTTACAAAATACGCAAGAAAAGTTAAAATGATAATAATTCTCAAGTAAATAAATATTCTTCATCACATGAATAGATTTTTTTAGGTAAACGTTTTATAATAAAGATAAGAGTACGAAAGGAGAAGATGGTTGATGTTTGAAGAAGTAAATGAAGTAATTGGCAAACTCCGTCC
Source organism: Salinibacillus kushneri (assembly GCF_900111405.1). GTDB lineage: Bacteria > Bacillota > Bacilli > Bacillales > Alkalibacillaceae > Salinibacillus > Salinibacillus kushneri. The sequence goes on from NZ_FOHJ01000001.1 coordinate 65,031, forward strand.
ATTCTTACTTCGCGACGGCGGGGATGTGGAACTTGTCGATGTGGAAGATGGAATTGTACGTCTACGTTTAATGGGAGCATGTGGTAGCTGCCCAAGTTCAACCATTACCTTAAAAGCTGGTATTGAACGTGCCTTAACAGCAGAAGTACCAGGAATTCGTGAAGTTGAACAAGTATTCTAAAGCGTAAACATCATAAACATAAACTAAAGCTGGTGCTAATAATTGCACCAGCCTATTTTTTTTCAACCATAACTCCTTGATCTTCAACCTTTAATATTCTCCATTCAAAATCAGGATAGACTCGATTCCATTCTTGTTCCCTATTTGCAGGCAACCCTCTCTCGCAGATACTCATCATCGTTGGACCTGCACCACTTAGAAAAGTTCCATAAGCCCCTTCATTTTTCATATATTCCGTCATTTCATGGTAATGAGGAATAAATTTTTTCCGGTAGTTTTGATGAAATAAGTCCTTTTCCATCACTTTTCCCAGTAATGCATAATCCTCCTGAAAAATGGCAGCTGTACAAACATTACCAATAGCACTTCCTTGAATCCCCTGCATAAACGGAAGTTCTTCCGGTAGTATTTCGCGGGCCATCTTCGTTCTTAATTCAAACGAAGGAATCATCGCAACAAAATCAACTTTCTCCATCCCTGTTTTTCCTATATAGTACAGATTTTCTTCATTATAGTAGGCGACAACACATCCACCTGCAATAGAAGGAGTAACGTTGTCCGGATGCCCTTCCAATTCAGAAGCGATGAGCATTTTATCCTTTAGCGATAAATCCAGATTCAGGATCTGATTAGCCAATTCAATACCAGCAACCGTAATAGCTCCACTGCTCCCCAGTCCCCGGGCAATCGGAATCTCACTGTCCACTTCCACTCGGTAAGGGGGCAATTGATCATAGCCGAACTTTTGTGCCGCAAATCGGGCACATTCATATAATAAATTGTCCTTTCCGGTTGGCAAGTGCTGATCTGAGCTATTTTTTTGCACGAACAACCATTCATCACTTTCTTCACAATGGACGGTTAAATAAAGATTTAACGCAACACCAATGGAATCAAAACCTGGCCCTATATTTGACGTACTTCCGGGTACTCTGATTTCAAATTGTTTTTTATTCATGATGTCACACGCTTTCTGATATTTTCGTAAATAACATCGGGGTCATTCGGCAATACGTTAGGCTCAAATTGATTGGTTTCAACTGCTGTATCAGGATCCTTTAAGCCATTTCCTGTTAACACACATGTTATCGTAGACCCTGGTTCAATACGTCCTTTGTTATAAGCCTTAAATAAACCAGCTATTGAAGCACAGGAAGCAGGTTCCGCAAATATCCCTTCATTTTTGGCTAACCAATGGTAAGCCTCTACAATTTCATCATCTGAAACCTCATCAATCCTACCGCCTGATTCCTGATAGGCATTGACTGCCATATTCCAGCTTGCTGGGTTACCAATTCGAATAGCTGTAGCAATGGTCTCTGGGTTTTCAATTACCTGATTACGTACGATAGCTGCTGCACCGCTGGACTCAAACCCCATCATTTGAGGCAGAGCATAGTCATATTTTTCATTGAATTCCTTAAATCCTTTCCAATAAGCTGATATATTGCCTGCATTACCAACTGGTATACATAAATAGTCTGGTGCTTTGCCCAATTGTTCACACACTTCAAAAGCAGCTGTCTTTTGACCTTCGATTCGGTAAGGATTAATCGAGTTTACCAGGGTAATAGGTTCCATTTCACTCACTTTTCGGACAATGTTCAGGGCCTCATCAAAGTTACCTTCAATGGAAACAATCTCAGCGCCATGCATTACCGCCTGAGCCAGCTTTCCTTGAGCAATTTTCCCGTTCGGAATGACAATGATACATTTTAAGCCTACCCTGGCTGCATAGGCTGCCGCCGAAGCCGAAGTATTTCCAGTTGATGCGCAAATCACTGCCCTTGATCCTTCTTCCAATGCTTTAGCAATGGCCAGCACCATTCCACGATCTTTGAATGAGCCAGTTGGATTTAATCCTTCTATTTTTGTATAAACTTTTGCATTCAGCTGTTTTGACAAACGATTAAGCTTTACTAAAGGTGTGTTTCCTTCATGAAGTGTATAGACTGGTGTATCTGTTCCAATAGGTAATAATGCTTTATATTCCTGTAGTAGACCTTTCCATATAGCCATTTTTATTCCCCCCTAATCCTGATGCATACATTTCAAAAATACATTTGTATATATATGATAGACATTATAACGTGAATGGAACAATGTATCAATAAGAAAAGTGTGAATTTTTTAAATATCAGCGTTTTCATTATCCAGGAAAACTTAAAGTAAGAAATGAAAGAGGAAATGATATATAAGAAGCATTGTTAATTAAGGCGTTTTTCGCATCGTTTGTTCCTTTGTCCTGTCGCAGGTGAAAAACAATACGCTTTGCACGATTGAGCGGTAAGTCTTCTCCGCATACGCCTGTGGCTGGAGAGGAAATCAACATCTTTGTTTAACAGACCAAACTTTTAAAAACAACAATCTTAATAATGAGGAAAAAACAGAAGAGAATGTGCCTTTAAAACATTTTAGGAATGAAGGAGGGTAAGAGCTGCTTATTTTATAAGCAAGCTCCTTTTCCTAATAAAAGATTCCCCTTACAGAATAGGGGTTATCGGTTTGTTCCCTTTCAATACCTGGTTGATATTATGTAAACATAACGTAATCATCTTTGACCGTGTTTCATACGTAGCCGATCCAATATGAGGTAAAGCCGTTACATTTTCTAATTGTAACAGGGGATGATGTTCATCAATCGGTTCATTCTGAAAAACATCCAGGCCTGCCGCTTGAATGTCTTTCTTTTTTAAGGCATTATATAAGTCTTCTTCATTAACAACACCACCTCTGGAAGTATTAATAAAGATGGCCGATGATTTCATTTTCTTAAATTCTTCCGCCTGAAACATATTTTCAGTGTCCTCTGTTAAAGGCGTCATACAAACAACAAAATCGGATGTTGTAATAAGCTCATCAAAGGATGAGTATAGCGCTCCTATTTCCTGCTCTACTTTCTCTTTACGACTACGGTTATGATATAAAATCTTCATGTCAAAACCACGTGCCCGTCTTGCAATTGCTTCACCTATTCGGCCCATTCCTACGATTCCTATTGTCTTATGATGAATATCTGCACCTGCAAGTAGAAACGGGGCCCAGTTTGTCCACTTTCCATCTTTAATAAATTGTTCTGCCTCCACTATTCTTCTTGCCGTCGCCATAAGAAGAGCAAACGTTAAGTCTGCTGTTGTTTCACTTAATACATCTGGTGTATTCGTCACAACAATCCCTTTTTCTTTGGCATATTCAACATCGATATTGTCATAGCCCACTGCTAAATTCGCAATCACTTTCAGATTTTTTGCCTGATCAAGGGCTTCACGATCCACTCGTTCTGTTAAAGTAGTAAATAAGGCATCTGCTTTTTGGACATGCTTAAGAAAAACGTCACGATCCACAACCTGAGTCTCTTCATGCCACATTTCTACGTTCCAATCGTTTTGATAAGGCTCAAAAAACTCATTAGGTATTTTTCTGGATACATATATTGTTGGCTTCATCATCATAACCTCCCTATCCTAATCCTAGCACATTCATCGGTTATTAAAAATCCAATCCATGACCTCCAAATCCATTCCTAAGCTTCTTTCCATTTCCTGAGCAGCAAACTGAAGTCCTTCCTCATAGTGATATTGATTGGCTAATCGCTTTTGGAATTCCTCATAATCGTCTTGTGTAATTTTTTCTTTTGTTAAAACTTTCTCTGTATAATCAATAAAATGAATGGGAAACGCTAATCTGGAAAATAATAGCCTCCACCCAAAAACACTAATGGGGCGCTTATTCTGATAAACATCTAACATATTAGAAATAATGGGAAAACCCTTGGCCCCTTTTTCCATTATGTAGTAACGCATCATCTCTGATAAATCACGGGATGGATGGTCATGAATGATGCGATTAGGAAAGATTACCTCTTGATGAGGAAAAGGAGAAATCCTTTCAAAGGTAAAAACAGGCTGATCATATTGATTATAAAGATTCTCCTGTTCACTTTCCTGGAGAAACTGTATAGCATTTTCTCCCATTCCTATAAAGTAAAAACAACTTTCCAGCCATAAACGTTCCCAATCCGTAATATAGGGCTTTTCTATAATCATGTTCCGAATCCATTCCAGCTGATCGATAATTTGTTCCCAATTCGTTTTCCATTGACCATACCGGTTTAAATTAATTGGTGAATACGGAAAGCCATGACCTGCCTGATGAAAGGATGTTAAAAAGGAAATGAATTGTTGGGGATCTTCACTGGATGATGGAACTGATTGAACATGACAGGTATAAATCGATGATTCTTCATTAATAGGTACAATAAATTTTCCTTCATTGGAATACAAAGGCTTTGCTACATGGGTAAAGCCGGATTGATTTAAATAATCTGCAATGACATATTGCTCTGTTATAAAATCTTCATCTATATAATCAGCGGGTATTACAATGGCATATCCATCAGAACCTTTATAAGCTGGAAAACCTAACAACTTGGTTTCATACTGTCCGTAAAATAAAAATTTTTCCTTTAAAAGCTCCCTCATATTCATTCTCCTTTATAAATAACAAATATTTCATGGCTAAAAGTGAACAAATTTTTGTTCTATCTGACTATACTAACTATATGCGATGAAATTTTTATCAATGTGTAAGGTGGGTAAAAAATGAACAAAAAACAGATGAAACCTTTAGAGAAGAAAGCAAGAACCTGGTTGGAAGAAAGAGGAGTGACAATACAGGACATCAGTGAATTGGTCCATTACCTGCAGTCACCTTATCATCAGGAATTAACGAGAGAAGAATGTGAACACCATATTGATCACGTGTTAACCAAGCGGGAAATCCAAAATGCCATCGTAACAGGGATACAATTAGATAAATTAGCAGAGGAAAATAAACTTGAGCAACCCTTACAGGATATTATCGAACGGGATGAAGGTCTATATGGAGTAGATGAAATAATTGCATTCTCCATTATAAATGTGTATGGCTCAATCGGATTCACTAATTATGGTTATATAGACAAACAAAAGCCCGGAATCCTAAAAAAGCTTAATGACAAATCCTCTGGAGAATGTCACACCTTCTTAGACGATATTGTAGGTGCCATTGCAGCTGCAGCGTCCAGTCGCCTCGCCCACACCTACGAGGATGAAGTAAATCTGGATGATTAAAAAGAGTGGAAACGCTCGTTTTGCGTCGTACGGACTAAACGACAACCTGGAAGATAAAGGCAACACGACAAACAGAGTCCAGTCAATCTTTATCTGTCATATAGAGGAAAAGGAAGTCTCACTTTGTGACCGGACACTGAAGGTCCATTGGGCCACTTCTGATGTTTTTTTATACCATAAAAAAGAAGGTCAGTACCCACTATTGGGGATACTGACCTTCAACTCTTTTAGTTACATATAATCTATCCATTCCTTTAGATTATTTACCACATACGTTGGCTGTTGATCAACGTTTTGTAAATCTTCTTTCTTCGTTACGCCTGTTAGGACAAGTAGAGTGTCTAAACCTGCTGTCATGCCCGCCTTAATATCTGTCGGATAATTATCTCCTACCATTAATGTTTCTTCTTTAGCTAGTCCTAATTTAGCTAAAGCCTGTTGCATGATAATGGGTTCTGGTTTCCCTATAAATGTAGGCTTTTGACCAGTCGCCACTTCGAGTACGGCGGTTAACGAACCATTTCCAGGAAGAAAGCCTCTTTCAGTCGGAATTGTGACATCAGCATTAGTCGAAATATATTGTGCGCCTTGATTAAGATTTAAACAGCCCTTCGCCAGTTTTTCATAAGTAATATCCCGATCAATACCTACTACAACAAAATCTGCCCCTTCATCTACAAGCTCTAACTGTTGATCACTTATAGCATCCAAAAGTCCAACTTCCCCAATAGCGTAAACGTTAGCGTTTTGCTTTTTTTGAGCCATAAATGTTGCTGTAGCCATGCTCGTTGTAAAGACTTGATCCGATTCAGCCGGAATATCCATTTCACGCAGTTTTTCTGCTACCTGATCTGGTCGTTTGGACGAATTATTCGTCACAAACAGGTGGGGAATATTTTTTTCATTTAATGCTGCAATAAACTCTTGTGCATAGGGGATTTTTTCCTTACCGAGATACATGGTTCCATCTAAATCAATTAAATATCCTTTATAATTTTTCATATAAATCTCCTTATCATACGTCTGATTGATCATCTGCTTTTCTAGAAAATGCTGTTACTGGCCCCAATTCATTTTCTAAATATGTACGAACTCTATCACTAAATGTGCTTAAAGAAGTCAAATTTTCCCTTATAATTCTTTCCATTTTTTCATGGTCGACGTTTAAATACTCTCTTACCAGTGTTTTTCTTAATTGAAATACTTCTTTATACTGATTCTGTTCTTCAGCTGGCAGAACCTTTTCATCAACTAAAATATCTATAATGTCCTCATAGCTTCCAGGATCACGCATAATAAAACCATCTATCATCATATTCCCAACGTCAATGATAGCCTCTATAACAGTTTGTGTCATACGTTCCAGAGCCATTTTCTCCACAAATGTTTCATACTGATTTTGTTGAAATTGTTGCAGAACACCTTCTACATAGAGTAATGTTCGTTCTATTTTATCCCGATCAACAAAATACATGGTAAACCCCCTCCATATCAATGGTTACCTAAAGATATATTTCCATAACATCTTATCATAAATTTATTTTGATGTTGAATCAGAACTTTTATTTAACTAATCTCTAGAATTTGCTATGATAAGGAACAAAATAGGAAGAAATAAGGAGTGTTCGAACATGCCGGAGGAAAGATTTTTTTTATATGATGAAAAAGAACAGGCAGATATACGCTATGTAAGTTTTATGGGACAGGATAGCCGCTATGATTTAGCCATTATAACAACTGATCGGTACTATGGAAAAAAACTCATCATGGACCTTCTGGGAAGTCGATTTGCTATTATTGGCGAAGATGATTTGAAAGAGGAAGGATATTTAGAGCATGCCTTCAATCTGAGTGAAATTGAAGCAGAGGAATTAAGGGAGTTTTTATTTGAAGTCATTTAGCTCCTAATGAAATCTTCCTTCATTGGCCATAATAAGATGGCAAAGGAGGTTTTTTAGTGAGCTATAAACGGCGTGAACGTGAAAAAGTTGACTATCAGGATTTTTCCAATGCTGAAGTTCAGAGAGAATATGCGGTACCCGAAGAATTACCGGATGGTCCTTATGGATCAGCGATAAATAAGCATACAAAAGTTGAAAATAAGGATGCCGTAAAAGGACAACGGCACTACACCCCTTTTAACTACGAAAATAAACACTTACATGAAGATTTACCAAGACAATTCCCAAATGCACATCCAACTCATGATGAAGAAGACTAATTAGAGAAAATAAAAACACCTGTTGACAGTTCATTGGACTGATTGCAGACTCATGCGCTAAAGCCTTAAAAATGACTCCATGCTAAGTATATAAGGGAATAGCTGCAACTTATATGTGACAAACGAAAACCCGTTGGAATTTTACCAACGGGTTTATACATCCTGCTTTTTCATCACAAAATATGCACACCCAAAATTACAATACTCATACAAATAGTCCTCTAAAGTAGAAATTTTAGTATCAAAGGAGGCTTTTGGATTTTGATCATCGTAAAAGCCTCTCATTCTCAGTTGCCCATAACCCCAATCGCCAACGATAAAATCATATTTTGCTAAAATATCACTAAATCTTTCCTTTACTGTATCCTCGTGAAAGCCGTCTCTATAATTATCTAGAACCTCGTATAATTTTCCGTGAAATTCTAACATCTTTATCACCTACTTATAGTGTATCATATTTTCCATTTTGCAGGAGAACATAATTTTTAGCATGAAGATATTTTTTTGATACAAGCTAAAAATAAGATCTAAGATAAATGACTTGGCTTAAGACCAGTAATTTTTATACAGGAGGTTTTATATATGAAAAAGGCTATTTTGCATAGTTGCTTAACTATTGCTTTACTTATTATTGCAGGTTGTGGTCAGCAGCAGGGTGCAGATAATGGGACATTGAAAGGAAAAACACCTGATAATATGAATACGCGAACCTCAGAAAAACAGCAGGATACCCAATACGGATATGTCCGTTATAACGAAAAACAGCTGGATATGAACAGAGAGGAAAATTTCGAGCCTAAAATAGACCGAGAGCAAATGGCGAATATGATAACCAAAACATTGCTTAAAATGCCATCGGTTGAAGAAGCAGCAACTTTAATTACAGATAATCATACTTTTATTGCCTATACGCCTTCTGAAGAGTCCGAAGATACTGGGAATACTACTGATCAAGTAAAAAAGACCGTCATGTCCTTCTTACCTCGATGGTACAATATTTATATTTCTACGGAATCACGGACATACGATGAGCTGCAAAGTTTAAGTAACAATACAACAACCGAGGATGGGACGAACCGGGCTGTTCAACGATTGATTGACTTAATTAAAGAAGAGGATCCAGAGGGTGGTATTCACGAAACCGAAAATCAAATAACAGATTAATCCTCAAAATGGTAAATAAGTACCCTTGTCATTGTAATCGGACAGGGGACTTCTTTTGGGATAATAATACCAATTATGTTTTCCTTTAACTATCAAACAATAGACATATGATTTGATATTATTTGGGGTGAAAGTATGAAAATCGTGCTTAAATGTTTTGCTCTCATAGGAGCTCTGGTGATTCTTCCACATATATCCTTCGCAGAAAGTGATGAATTAACTGATGAAGAAATAAAAAATATGCGCATGGCTCTCTATCAGAAAGCAGAGGCAATCTCACAGATCCCCTGGTACTATTATGCTGCAATTGATCAATATGAGCGAAATATTCATGATGAGTATGCGTCAAACACTGGGATTATAGGTATTACTTTTCCTAAAGAAATGTGGAACGGTATAACCAATCCAAACCTTAATGATAAGCAGCATCAAACAAGCACCGGCCTATTTAATGGAAAGGGTGCAGATGGTGATGGTGATAACATTACCGACAGAACGAATGATGAAGATATCATTCAAGCGATGGTAAACTGGATGACCCAACAAGGTCTATCAAAACAGGATTTAAAAATTGCCCTTTGGAAATATTTTAAACGTGAATTATCCGTACAGACCATTATGAATATGGCTAAGGTATACAAGGCCTTTCAGACACTTGAACTCGAAAATAATGCCTTTCCATTACCTAAAGGTTATAATTACAGTTATCGAAATACGTGGGGAGATCCTCGTGGTTTTGGCGGAAGACGAATTCATGAAGGTACAGATATTTTCGCTAATTATGGAGTCCCAGTACGTTCCACCTCTTATGGTGTAGTCGAATTAAAAGGCTGGAATCGGTATGGAGGATGGCGTATAGGTATTCGGGATATACACAACATTTATCATTATTATGCCCACTTAAATGGTTATGAAAAAGATATAAAGGTAGGAAAGGTTGTAAAACCAGGAGATGTTATTGGTTATGTGGGAGCTACAGGCTATGGGCCAAAAGGTACATCCGGCAAATTTCCGCCTCATCTGCACTACGGAATGTACAAAGACAATGGAGAAACCGAATACTCCTTCGATCCCTATCCTTATTTAAGGAGAGCGGAGGCGAATCATTAGCCTCGAATGTATTAGGAAGTCCCACGAAGTGACATGACTTTTGTCACGAAGTGGGATTTTCTTATGACAGCAAGGGACTGAAAGCCGCTAGTTTGCCAATAGAAGAGGCAGAGGCTACTGCTTACATGACATAAAAATGCTGCCCCACTTTAAGTGGGACAGCTAAAATTACGTTATTCTCCTTTTGATTTGGCAGCCTTTTTTGCATGAAACACACTCCAGAGCAGGCCGCCCCAAATAATTACTCCTCCAATAACGAACATTGTAATGGCGCTTGCTGTCATTATTGCGCCACCTCCTTGTCATCTGTTGTGCTTACTGATGATTCACGTTTATAATCCAGATCATGATTAGGCCATCTCTTGAGGCTGATAACAGCTCCGAGCATCATTGCCCCTAATGCGACAATCCAGCCAAAGTTAAACAGGAATTCAATTGGATAGCCTTCATATGGGTCTTCAACAACTTCATTACGGATATTTTGTAACATCATAGAGCCTAATACGATTGGAGTAATAACTCCAAGGCAGAAACGCCACCATCCGCCAAGCTGAATATCTGACACTGAATTAGCATGATTTTGCAGGTCCTTAAGTCCTCTTGCAAACCATGCAACTGCAACAACTTCAAATAGTCCAGCCAAAGCTATACCATAGTTATTAATAAAGTAGTCCACAGTATCAAGTAAAACGAGACCTCCCTGACTTGCATATGCAATCGAAATTACAGCTGCAAGACCGCCACCTACAAGTACTGAAGCGGTTCTGGAAACATTGAACTTTTCCTGAATCCCTGCAACATACGTTTCAGAAATGGAAATAAGTGATGACAACCCGGCTAACGTTAAGGAAATAAAGAATAAGAAGCCAAATAAACCTGACATCACCGGCATTTCGTTAACAATTTGCGGGAATACGGAAAACGCCAGCATAACTCCGTCTTGAACCACTTCCGTAAATTCTTGCCCGGTTGACTGGGCCATAAAACCTAAAGCACCAAATACACCAATACCAGCTAATAATTCAAAGGATGAATTTCCAAAACCAGTAATAAATGCGTTATTGGTGATATCTGATTTTTTGTGTAGATATGAAGAATAAGTAATCATAATAGCGAAACCAATGGATAAACTAAAGAAGATTTGTCCATATGCAGCTACCCATACTGATCCATTCATAATCTCACTCCAGTTTGGCTGGAAGAATTCATTTAATCCTTGAGCCGCTCCTGGAAGGGTTACAGCACGAATAACAATAATTAAGAATAAGACGGCCAGTAGAGGAATAAAGATTTTATTTGCAAGCTCAATCCCTTTCTTAACCCCAGCAAGAAGAATACCTAAAACAAACAGCCAAATAATAACAAGTGGGATTAAGATGGTTGGAACTAAACCTCCAAATGCTCCTGGATCAGTCATTTGTAGGAAATCTCCCATAAAGAATGCTGTGGTATCGTCTCCCCACGCTTGCCCAAAAGAATAATAAGAATACATAATTGCCCAGGCAATAATGGCTCCGTAATAAGTAGAGATAACGAAAGATACTAACACCTGCCACCATCCAATCCATTCAAAACCTTTACTTACGCGTCCAAGTGACCTTGGGGCAGATCCACGATACTTATGACCTATCGTATATTCCATGATAAGTAGTGGTATACCAGCCGTTAAGAGTGCGAATAAGTACGGAATAAAAAATGCGCCTCCCCCATTTTCATAAGCTGTTGCGGGAAAACGCCAGATGTTACCAAGTCCAATGGCTGAACCCATTGCGGCTAACAGGAACCCTAATCTTGTTCCCCACTGTGAACGATTTTCCATTGATAGAACCTCCTTTGTATAAATAATTACCTTTTGTCAGATAATTTTAACTTGTCTGTATTATACAATAAATAGTCCTAGTGTCAATGGATTATTTTTAAGTATTGCGATTTTAGTGTCGATTTTTCTAAAAAAATGACGAATATCATACAAAAAAAGAGCAAAACCGAAGCTTTGCTCCTTAATATATTATTGAACTATCCGTTTTAGTACCAATACAATGAATAATAATAAAAGTATAGAGGCAAATAAGGAAATCCATACATACCCTGTGAAACCTAAAATAAGATATCCAACTACTGTTACTAAAGCTGCAATAATGGCATAAGGAATTTGAGTAATAACATGATCAATATGATGTGAGCCTGCTCCAGTCGATGATAAAATCGTTGTGTCAGATATAGGTGAACAATGATCCCCAAACACAGAACCTGCTAATACAGCTGCAAGTGCTGGTAAAAACATCTCAACATCAGTCGTAACAGCAATCTGCCCTGCAATTGGAAGCATAATACCAAATGTTCCCCAGGAAGAACCTGTAGCAAAGGCCATAAATCCACAAACTAAGAAAATAATTAATGGTAAATAGGATAAACTTAACTGGGATTCTTGTACAACCTGTGCCAAATACTTACCTGTCTGGAGATTTTCAATTATCGTACCAATCATCCAGGCCAAAATTAAAATATAAATGGCTGGCAGCATGGATTTTGTACCTTCAGCAAAAACTTTTAGTGATGGTGACTTGGGCTCTCTCTGAAATATATAAAATAAAAATGCAATTAACACAGCAAGCAGTCCACCACAGAATAAGGATAAATTCACATTTGTATTTTCAAAAATCGTTAGTAATGTAGCTCCTGCTTCACTACTTTGTATCCCGGTAGTAATCATGGCTGTAACGGTACCAAGAACTAAAACAACAATTGGTACTAAGAGATGAGAAATACGTCCCGACTGAACTTCCTTAAATTGATCCTTTAAATCTCCTGGAATATCCGTTCGACTTGGATCGACTAATTCCCCGGTTTCTTCAGCACGCTTCTCATGTTTTTTCATAGCTCCAAAATCAAGTTTAAAAACAGTAACGAAGAAAACAGAAACGATAGCCACAATCGCATAAATGTTCATTGGAATCATGTGAATAAAAGAACCAAGTGCTTGAAAATTCGTTAACTCATGATCTGTAATAATGATTCCAATGGTTCCAATAATATAAGCTCCCCAGCTTGATACAGGTGATAAAACAGCCATAGGAGCAGATGTTGAATCAATTAAATAAGCAAGCTTAGCACGGGAAACCTTATGACGGTCTGTAAGTGGACGGGAAACTTGTCCAACAGCAAGACTATTAAAATAATCATCAATAAAAATGATAATTCCTAAAATAGACGGCAAAAATTGTGCACCTTTTTTCGTCTTCACTTTTGTACTCGCCCATGCCCCAAATGCCCTTGTTCCACCTGATGCTGTCATAAATGCAGTCATCATACCAAGAAAGATTAAAAACAATAGTAAATAAAGATTCCCTATATTAAGGGTACTGTCATCAATAAAAATTCCATAAAACGAATTCCAAACGGCCTTAATGGAATCAGGAACATTAAATTGATGAATAAAGAGTGCTCCAACAATGATTCCTGCTCCTAAAGACAGCAGAACCTTTCTTGTTAGTAACACTAAAACAATCATAATAAGTGGTGGAATTAATGAATAAATCGTACCTGTCATGGTGTGTTCTCTCCCTTCAATTGATAGGATTGATGAAGGAAGCTTACTGAGCATAAAAAAGGGGTAATGATTAGCAACCAATCATTACCCTGTAATAATATGTTGTCCTAATCACGATCAGTAGCGCTTCATGCAATCCGCTTTCTTTTGCATGACAGTGTAATTCCTATTCAGAAATACACCAGCGAAAATTTGGTGACCCTCATTTTCACTTCGGCAGTATTTCCCTTTCCCCAATGATCATTGTTTGTCATCCTCACATTGAGTACTGATGAAAACTGCACCTCTACCTCATCGTACTGATAAGGTTAAAGTCATTATCCACTTTTACATCTATAAATTTTATCATGACCTTAGGACTATTGCAAGGAGTCGTATGGAACGGTAACATCCGGACTGCTGCCTTCACCTCCACTTCCTCCACCATAAAATTGAGGGACGTCTCCATGAATGACACGTCTGTCTACTAATACTTTTTGGGTAAGTTTAGCTGTGTCTGTTGAAAAAGGTACTACAATACGGACTGAAACCCGCAACTCTACATATAAACTTAGAATAGCACCATTTATACCTAATGGTTCTGATTCGTCAACAATATCCGATTGAACATCACCTAAAATCATAAAATGTACAGGAATTCTTGGCCCTAAGTTAGCAAGAATGGTATTGTTTGTTGCTTGCCCAAGTGGAATTTCAGCAATGGCTGGATGCTCATCAATGTTGTCCGTATTCAAACTATCTTCTCCCTCCTGCTGGGCTTCCACATCTAGTGACTGCTCTGGGGTTACTTCTCCATTCTCCACCTTTTTCAAAAAGTTTTGTACTCTAATTGTAGTGTTTCGATGTACTTCATTTACTAATTCTGAATTCCAGCCAGCTCCTACAATATTTCCTTCGTCATCTTTCTGATATTCCACTAAATTTTCATTTTCTAATTCATCTGCTGTCCTTTTGTCTACAGCTTCATTGATGGCCCATCTGGCAACTTGTCTCGTTTTCGTTTCTGCAATATCCATTAGTGTTGGTTCAATTCCCTTGTCAATAATCCACAAACTAAAAAAAACAGTAGAAAAAAATACAATTAACGTTAAAATAAAAACTTGACCCACACGAGGCGGTCCAGTTCTACGGTGCTTGTTAATTTTCCTTTTCACGAAAAAACCCCCTCTGAAAAAATATATATGCACAATCTTCAGAGGGATTGACCACAAGTTTTAAAAAAACCATGTTGCCTGATTATATCGTATTTCTATAAAGCAATTCCTTAGGTTTTCTATAAAACAAATTATAAACGTAACAAAGCTTCTTTTGCGTTCATACCTTCTTCCCAGCCATACTTCTCTTTAGAAGCAATCGTTACCTTTTCAAGAGGTGCTTCTAGTAGCTGATTAATCGTCTTTACACCAAGAGCTCTTCCTGCAACTATTTCTCTTTCGTATAATCGATCACTTAACAAATCAACATCCAGCGCGCCACACATAATGTATCCGACTTCATTTGAAACAACTAATAAATTTGTTTTAGGTAATTTTACTTGAACTGCTGTAAAAGGTTTATCCTGAATCCATAATGGTTCAACGGTTACCAACATGCATCACGCTCCTTTCTGCTACAATGTATGTGAAAGGAGCAATAAGGTGAACCTAATTATTTAATTTTTTTACCGTTTCCCCTAAAAGATCCCGCATGAATTCGGGTAGGTAATATTCTTTATATGAGGCAGATGCTAATGGAGGAAGCAGCTTTCCAAGTGTAAACATATCCGCTGTTGCCACATCATACTCCCTTTTCTTTTCCAGTGGTAAACCATTTATCAACACTTCTTTAATATAAGACTGTTGATCGGCTACTACTTCAATACCTGAAAAAATCATCTCTCCAATGACTTCACCACGAAAACCTAAACCCTTTAATTGGAACTCCTTAAACCTTTTAGTACGTACCATTCGAATCATCTCCATAATCTCTTCACCGGTTATACGTACCTTACATGGATTGATAGGATGAGGACAAATACGGTGAAGATCACCACGAGTTATCTCTCCTTTGGGAATTCCTTCTAGAATAATCCCTGCATTAAGCATCGCAAAATCTGCATGCGTCCAAGCTTTAAGTGTATCTACAAGATGTACCATTAATTCTGTTTCCTGAAACCATTGGATATCATAAGTTTTTTGCATCGAAGCAATGGGTTTCTTTAAAATTTCTGCTGCTTTACAAGAATAGCTTGCAATCATGTTGGCAGTATCAGGATCATCATCCATATCATGAACATCAATCGCAAAGCCTTCCTTTTTCGTTAATCGTCTTTCCTGATGACTCCACACTAAATCTTTTCGCCCTACATATCGACCAAATTTACCTACTGCTCCTAATAACGTATTTTGTATTTTTTTACCATTCTTAAAAAGATGATGGGTATGTCCTCCTACAATCAAATCAATTTCCTGATAGTTCATACTAATATATTCATCTTCATTTAAACCCAAATGGGAAAGGAGCAATATCATATCACACTTTGCACTTAATTCAGGAAGGTATTGATTAAGGGCTTCATAAGGCGATCTTACATACCAGCCTAATTCCTCATAGTAAAGATTAAAGGGAGCTGTTAATCCTAATATCCCTAATTTAATTCCGCTTTCTGTTGTGAGAATCGTATAAGGTTTAAGCCAGTTGGGCACTTTCTGATCTTGTTTATGTAAATTTGCACATACGACATCGAATTGAGCCTGATTATAGAGGTTAAATAAATCCTCAGCAGGCAAAGTAATTCCTTCATTATTTCCAACTGTAACTGCATCAAACTGAGCTTCATTTAGTAAATCTACATTTGCACTTCCTAAGAATGCTTCTGTAATTGGATGGACACGGTCTAAATGATCGCCATTATCCAGGATAAAGTAAGCTTCTCCCCTTCGTTTATGTCGCTTCACTTGTTCCTTTAAATAACGGACAATCTTAGGCCAATGGCCAAAATAACTGTGTAAATCACTTGTAAAATACAAATAAAGTTGTTCTTTCATCCGAGCATTCTCCTAACATTCAAATAAAACCATCTATCATTTTCTCTTGTATGGAAAACACCTAGTTACTTACAGATTCGCATATCCATCCCATATAAGACGAGCACCAATGATTATCATTAATATGCGTAAAATCCACTCAATAGTGCTCCCTCTTAACCGTTGGCTTACAATAGCTCCAGCTGTACCTCCAATCCACGCCCCTGGTATAAAGAACCACACATACTCCCAAACAATATGACCAAGAGATATATGCGCAATAGAACTGACACTGCTGGAAATAAAAATCATAAACATGGACGTAGGTGCAGCAACCTTAGCAGGAAATCCAAATAACAGAATCATAGCTGGTACCATTAGAGAGCCTCCACCAATCCCAAATAAACCTGAGCAAAGCCCTACTGCATAAGAGATTATAAGAGCAGGTGAAATCGGATAACGATAACTGAATGGGACGTTATTTAAGTAAAAAACACGTTTGATACCTTTATTCGTTTTTAACAGAGGATTCATTTCATTCTGCTTAACAAAAAACATGAGAGATATGACAACCATTAAAATCCCAAAGTAAAGCTGGAATGAATCTTCCTGGAGATATCGATTGATGAACACACCTGTTAATGAGCCAGGAATACTTCCCGTTAAAAATAACGCACCACTTTTTAAATCGACACGTTTATATTTAAGATATGTATATGTAGATGAAAAGCCCGTAAATATCATAACTAACAGAGACATGCCTACAACGTTCTGGGGAGTAACCCAGGAAAAGAATGACAACGTTTCTGCAAGCAATAATACACCGGGAACAAAAATAATTCCCCCGCCTAAACCAGCAATACTTCCTATAAAAGACGAGAAAAATCCAATGACTAACATAGCTATATATACCAAATTTCATCCCTGCTTCTATATGTATAATAATATACCTTTATACTGTCCAACTGAATAGCTCAGATACTTCTGCTTCTCTGTTTACAGTTTACACGAAACAAATCCTTAAGGAAAAGAAAAACCCGTTTCGATTAGGTAACCAGAAACGGGTTCTTCTTCATTATGATATGGGAGGGGATTAGCCAATAGACCCTTCCATTTCAAATTTGATAAGACGGTTCATTTCAACTGCATATTCCATTGGAAGTTCTTTTGTAAATGGCTCAATGAAGCCCATTACAATCATTTCTGTTGCTTCTTCTTCGGAAATACCACGGCTCATTAGATAGAAGAGCTGTTCTTCAGAAACTTTGGAAACCTTAGCTTCATGCTCAAGGGAAATATTTTCATTTAAGATTTCATTATAAGGGATTGTATCTGAAGTAGACTCCTTATCCATAATGAGTGTATCACACTCTACATTTGAACGAGCCCCATCTGCCTTTTTACCAAAGTGTACAATTCCACGATAGGTTACTTTCCCACCGTTTTTGGAAATGGACTTCGATACAATCGTTGAAGAAGTGTTTGGAGCCAAGTGCATCATTTTAGCACCAGCATCTTGAAGCTGCCCTTCACCGGCAAAGGCAATTGATAGGGTATTACCCCGGGCACCCTCGCCTTTCAGATGTACAGATGGGTACTTCATGGTTAATTTAGAACCTAAGTTTCCATCAATCCATTCCATAGTTGCATTTTCATGGGCCTCTGCACGTTTCGTTACTAAGTTATAAACATTGTTTGCCCAGTTTTGAATGGTTGTATAACGGCAATAAGCATCTTTCTTCACATAGATTTCAACAACCGCACTATGCAAGGAGTTAGTGGTATAAACTGGTGCTGTACATCCTTCAACATATTGAACAGAAGCACCTTCATCCACAATAATTAATGTACGCTCAAATTGTCCCATATTTTCTGAGTTTATACGGAAATAAGCTTGCAATGGTGTATCCGTTTTTACACCCTTTGGTACATAGATAAAGGATCCTCCAGACCAAACAGCAGAGTTCAGTGCAGCAAACTTATTGTCTGAATAAGGAATAACTTTACCAAAGTACTCCTTAAATAAATCTTCATTTTCTTGAAGTGCAGTGTCTGTATCCTTAAATACAATTCCTAGTTTCTCAAGTTCTTCCTTCATGTTATGATAAACCACTTCTGATTCATACTGAGCAGATACACCTGCTAGGTACTTTTGCTCTGCCTCAGGAATACCAAGTTTATCAAATGTCTGCTTAATTTCATCTGGTACTTCATCCCATGAACGCTCTGTATTTTCAGATGGTTTAACGTAATAGGTAATCTCATCGAAATCAAGTTCGCTTAAATCTCCACCCCATTGTGGCATTGGTCTTGAATAAAAATGTTCCAATGCTTTCAAGCGATATTCAAGCATCCATTCGGGCTCTTCCTTCATTCTAGAAATTTCGCGAACAACATTTTCGGTTAGACCGCGCTCAGTACGGAAAATAGAAACGTCCCGATCCCGAAACCCGTATTTGTAATCACCTATCTCTGGTGCCTTCTTAGCCATGTTTCATACCTCCTTTAATTTAGAAAACCTCACTCCTAAAAGCAGCAAGAAAAACTAAAAACTCCATTATCTAATCCTTATTCCTTACTTTCCTCTCCTACACCTTTCTCCATTGCTTTCCAAGCTAAGGTTGCACATTTAACTCGTGCAGGAAATTTAGATACTCCTTCTAATGCCTGAATATCACCTATATTTAAACCTTCTGTATCTACTTTTTTTCCTTGAATCATATCGGAAAATAAGTTAGATAGCTTTACTGCTTCATCAATCGTTTTACCTTTAATAGCCTGAGTCATCATAGAAGCAGATGACATACTAATGGAACAGCCTTCACCTTCAAACCTTGCGTCCGTCACTTTTCCATCCTCTACCTGTAACTGCAGGTGAATACGATCACCACATGTAGGATTGTTCATATCCACACTTAAATAATCTTCACCATCAAAGGTACCGCGATTACGCGGGTTTTTATAATGATCCATAATGACCTGCCTATATAGTGTGTCAAGGTTATTAAAAGACATCACCAAAAAACTCCTTTGTTTTTTGAAGTCCTGTTACTAGTATATCAATATCTTCCTTGGTGTTGTAAAGGTAAAAACTTGCTCTGGCTGTCGCCGTTACATTCAACCATTTCATTAGTGGCTGAGCACAGTGATGACCAGCACGAACAGCAATGCCTTCCTGATCTAAAACTGTAGCTACATCATGTGGATGTATACCATCTAAATTGAACGTTACCAGACCAGCTCTATCTTTAGGTCCATACACCTCGGCACCATCAATCGTTTGAAATTGTTCCAGAGCATATGCTGCAAGCTCTTGTTCGTGTTTATCAATATTTTCAAGACCAATGTCTTCGAGATAGTCAATCGCTGCACCTAAACCAATAGCACCAGCAATAATAGGAGTTCCGCCTTCAAACTTCCAAGGAAGCTCTTTCCAGGTGGAATCATAAAGGCCAACAAAGTCAATCATTTCTCCACCAAATTCAACAGGCTCCATGTTTTCCAAAAACTCTTTTTTTCCGTAAAGAACACCGACACCACTTGGTCCGCACATCTTATGACCTGAAAACGTATAAAAATCACAATCTAAATCCTGGACATCTATCCTTTTATGCGGCGTACTTTGAGCACCATCTACAAGGATGATGGCTCCATTACGGTGCGCAATTTCAGCTACTTCCTTTATAGGATTAATTGTGCCCAGAACATTTGACACATGCCCCATCGCTACAATTTTGGTTCGATCCGAAATCGTTTTTTCAACAGCATCTAAACTTATCGTACCATCAGATTGTAAAGGAAGATACTTTAATTGTGCTCCGACAGCTTTAGCTGTCTGTTGCCAAGGAATGATATTACTATGGTGTTCCATTGGTGTAAGGACAATTTCATCGCCTTCAGTAAGGTTTGTGCGTGCATAACTATAGGCAACGGTATTAATGGATGTTGTGGTACCTCTCGTGAAGATAATTTCCTTTGTACTCTTAGCATGAATGAATCTTCTAACCTTCTCACGCGCACCTTCATATCCTTCAGTAGCTCGATTACCTAGTGTATGAACACCTCTATGCACGTTTGAATTGTGCATAGAGTAATATTCATTCAGTTTTTCAATAACAGGTAACGGCTTTTGTGATGTTGCAGCACTGTCGAGATAAACTAAAGGATGGCCATTGATTTCCTGATTTAATATCGGGAAATCTTTCTGAATTTCTTTTACATCCATTAGTAAACTTTCCTTTCGATAACTTCCGTAAGCTGATTCTTAACGGACTCTATAGGAAGCTGATTAACGACTGGAGCGAGGAATCCGTGTATAATAAGTCTTTCTGCTTCAGTCTTAGAAATTCCACGGCTCATAAGATAATACAATTGAATTGGATCCACACGTCCAACTGATGCTGCGTGTCCTGCCTCTACATCATCCTCATCTATGAGTAAAATCGGGTTAGCATCACCACGGGCGCCATGGTCTAACATAAGAACACGAGACTCCTGCTCAGCATTTGATTTGGAACCGCCATACTCAATTTTTCCAATTCCACTAAAGATGGAACTTGCTTCATCCTTCATAACACCATGCTGTAGAATATATCCTTCTGTAAATTTGCCATAGTGTGTAATGTTCGTTGCGAAATCCTGTTTTTGTTTTCCGCGGCCTACAGAAACGGATTTAGCTTCGGAATAGGAATTGTCACCCATTAAATAAGTGAGGTTTTCCGACACCGTATTTCCATCGTTCATTTGTCCCAATGCCCATTCAATTTTAGCATCACGATAAGCAACACCGCGACGATTTATATAAGTTGTCGTTCCCTGGGCAAAATTATCAACAGCACCATATAATACTTTGGATTGTTCAAGAGCAATCACTTCAGAAATAATATTAGAAACAGCCTGCTTATCATTGTTTTGAGAAATATAATTCTCAACATACGTTACTTCACTACCCTGATCAGCAACTAACAGAACATGATTAAACAGACCGGCTTCATTATCCTCCTGCCAAAATATCGTTTGTAATGGTTCTTCTATCACTACATTTTTTGGTACATAAATGAAGACACCACCATTTAACAGGGCAGCATGAAGTGCAGTTAAACGATTTTGATCCACTTTAATGGCATCATTCATGTAATATTTTTGTACCAATTCTGGATATTCAGTCAATGCAGTGCGAATATCAGTGAAAATAACGCCCTTTTCTTTTAGAGATTCAGCAACAGATGAAAATGCTGCATTGCCATTTCTTTGGATAATAACATTTTCGGGATCCTGATCTAAAAATACTTTGATATCTTCTGGTAATTCATCAATAGAATTTACTTTTTCTCCAGAAACATCATGCTCGAAGTTTGTGAAATTCCAGTTCTTAATTCTCGTTTTTTCCGGTTTAGGCATTGGAAGATTTTCTGCCTGTTCCAATGCTTCTAAACGAAAATTCTTCATCCAATCTGGCTCTCCACGTCCTTCAGAAAATTGGTTCACATACTGTTTATCGTATGGTAATTTCGTTTCTACGGCCATGATACCCCTCCTAACTAATTACGCATTTTGTTCTACAGTTTCGTTTTCAATGCCTAAGTCTTTTTTAATCCAATCGTATCCTTCTTCTTCTAGACGTTGTGCTAGTTCTGGACCGCCAGATTTAACAACACGACCTTGCATCATAACATGCACTTTATCTGGAGTGATGTAATTAAGTAAACGTTGATAGTGGGTAATCATTAAGCAGCCAAAGTTATCACTGCGTAATTTATTAATTCCTTTTGCAACGACTTTTAAGGCGTCGATATCAAGGCCAGAGTCAATTTCATCCAAGATGGCAATCTCTGGTTTTAACATTAGTAATTGTAAAATTTCGTTACGTTTTTTCTCACCACCAGAGAATCCTTCATTTAAGTAGCGTTGTGCCATGTTTTTATCTATTTCAAGATAGTCCAAAGCTTCGTCCATTTCTTTAATGAACTGCATTAATGGAATTTCATCACCTTCATCACGTTTCACATTGATTGCTGAACGTAGAAAGTCAGATGTTGTAACTCCACTGATCTCACTTGGATATTGCATAGCAAGGAACAGACCTGCTTTTGCGCGTTCATCAACTTCCATCTCAAGTACGTCTTTTCCATCAAGAGTTACACTGCCTTGTGTAATTTCATAATGTGGGTGACCCATAATAGAGGATGCTAATGTGGATTTACCTGTACCATTAGGACCCATTACCGCATGAAACTCTCCACCATTTATCGTAAGGTTAACCCCTTTCAAAATCTCTTTTCCTTCAATTTCTACATGAAGATCCTTGATTTCTAAAGTTGAACCTGCCATAACGATACCTCCATTTATTGTATTTAATAAAAAATGACTTTTATTCTCAATCTATTCTCATTACAATCTTATAACAAATAGTATCTGGATTCAACAATGAACAACTGCTTTATTTTGTAAGAATGTAAGTATTTTAAGTGTAGTAAAACTTGTCCTATTTTTCCCATATACACATATAGAAATTGAGAATTACATCTTTAATAACTATAACACTTTTTAACTGGAATTAAAAAATATTTAAAGAATATAAAGGATATAAAAAAAGGGCTAAGACCCAATGTTAGCTACCATTGATCCTCAACCCTTTATTTCTATTTAATTATCTAAATACTTGGCGATCCATCTCTGCAATGACCTGACGACTCTTTTGATAGCTTTGCTCTCTACGTTTTTCAACCAGTAATCTTTTGTCAAGCTTTCGGCTATACTCCATGTATCCCATTCCATGAGATTGCTGCATAGCCTTTTCCATTTCCCCAGTGTACTGTAAACCTAAACTGTCAGAAGTAATAAACCCATCATCCCTTTCTAAAATTTATGTAAGAAATTATAACATTTGATTTCTAATGAAAACAAAACGTATATTTTAATCTCTAGACATGTTAAAAGAGATGTAACTTCACTAAAGGAAATTACATCTCTCTACTTGATAAAAAACCTATCATTCTCTTGATTGCTCTCATATGCTTTTTATTATTTTATTCGTTTACAGGTACAATTGCTCCATTGTATTCTTCTTCCATATAGGTTTGAATTTCTTCAGAACGGAGAACTTCTACCAGTGTTTGAAGAGCTTCATTATCTTTATTTTCACTTGTTGTTACAACAAGGTTTGCATATGGTGATTCTGATCCCTCTAAAATCAGTGCATCTTCAGTTGGGTTCAATCCACCCTCAATTGCATAGTTCGTATTAATGGCCACAAGCACATCCTCTTCACGATCGTAATATTGCGGAAGCATAGCTGGATCATATTTTGCATCAAATTCCAAATCTTTTGGATTCTCAACAATGTCATCTATAGTTGCTGATTGTGGATCCACACCTTCTTTAAAGGAAATAAGTCCTTCACGTTCAAATAAAGCTAAAATTCGTCCATGCTCTGCAACAGAATTACTTAAAAGGACAGTTGTGCCTTCTGGAATTTCCTCTACACTTGAGATATTTTTGGAATACACACCGATAGGTTCAATGTGAATCCCGCCCAGACTTACGAAATCATAATCAAATTCTTCTATTTGCTGATCTAAATATGGCTTGTGCTGATAATAGTTTGCATCAATACGGCCCTCTGATAAATCACGATTCGGTAAAACATATTCATCATACGTTTCAATCTTCAGCTCAATACCTTTTTCCTTTAGCAGTGGTTTAGCTTTCTCTAAAACTTCTGAATGCGGTACAGCAGTAGCACCTACGGTAATTGTTGTAGTCTCTTCAGATTGTTCTGCTGAATTTTCCTCTGTCTGGTTCTCATCTGAACTTGTATCTTCCTGTGTATCATCTCCAGTTCCACATGCAGCTAATGCGAATACAAACAAGGATACAAATAATAAGGTAACAATTTTTTTCATTTTTCTCTCTCCTTTATCTCTTATCAATTTTTTTGGATAGAAAATCACCTATAAATTGGAATATAAACACAATAATCACAATGAGTATGGTGCAAGCAAACACAACGTCAAAGTCCCAGGCCTGGAAACCTTTTCGGTAAGCCAAATCCCCTAAACCGCCTGCTCCGATCGCACCAGCCATTGCTGTATAGCTTATTAAATTGATAGCTGTTACGGTGATTCCTGAAATTAAAGCTGGCATAGATTCTGGTAATAACACTTTAAATATAATGTGTCTGGTTTTTGCGCCCATCGCTCTCGCTGCTTCAACAACCCCTTTGTCCACCTCCTTTAAAGCAATTTCTACAAGCCTTGCATAGAATGGTGCAGCCCCAATAATTAGGGCAGGTAAAGCAGCTTTAGGTCCTCTAATGGTTCCCATTAACCAATCAGTAAATGGGAATAAGAGGAGAATTAATATAATAAACGGTATCGCACGAAAGACATTTACAATGGTTGCTGTAATAAAATTCAATATTTTGTAGGTTTTGCCCTGGCGATCCGTTAAAAACAACATTAAACCAAGTAAAATTCCAATAATTAATGTTCCCAGCACTGATATTCCAGTCATATAAAAGGTTTCATTTGCTGCTACTTTTAAATCTTCAATAACAACATTCGGAAATAACTCTCTAAGCATGATCTTCTACCTCCAGTTCCACTGAGGTTTGGTGAATATAATGAATAGCATTCTGAATTTCTTCCTTATTTCCATCCATATGAACATATAGGGTGCCATAGGCTCCATCTTTGGTTTGTGTAATGTTACCTTGCAAAATATTAATTTCAACATTAAATGTTTTTACTAATTTGCTAATTAAGGCTTGATTAGCCGTTTCTCCAACAAAGTGCAGGCGAAGCACCTTACCAGATTGATAGTTTTTCACAAAATAATGAATAGGGCTTTGTTCCTCTTGATCACCCATCAC
The DNA here is from genome assembly GCF_900111405.1 of Salinibacillus kushneri. GTDB lineage: Bacteria > Bacillota > Bacilli > Bacillales > Alkalibacillaceae > Salinibacillus > Salinibacillus kushneri. The sequence goes on from NZ_FOHJ01000001.1 coordinate 90,245, forward strand.
TTGCTGAACAAAACGCCGTGTTGTTTTTTCTTTTGGATGCATAAATACATCAAGTACTTCCCCTTGTTCAATAACCTTACCATTATCCATTACTGCAACACGTTGACAGATTTTCTTGATGACATGCATCTCGTGAGTAATCACTATAATAGTAAGTCCCAGTTTGCGATTGATATTAACAAGCAAGTCTAAGATATCGTCAGTGGTTTGTGGATCCAGTGCAGATGTTGCTTCGTCACATAAGAGCACTTTAGGATCATTAGCAAGTGCCCTTGCAATCCCTACTCTTTGTTTTTGACCTCCACTTAATTGTGATGGATAGTAATTTTCTCTTCCTGTAAGCCCTACAAGCTGTATGAGTTCATTAACCTTATCTTTCCGTTCATCCTTTGCCACACCTGCAATTTCAAGCGGAAAAGCGATATTGTCAAAAACAGTTCTTGACCATAATAAATTGAAATGCTGAAAAATCATACCGATTTTTTGCCTTTCGTTTCTTAATGACTGATTATTTAAAGAAGTCATGTCTTTATTGTCCATGACAATTTCCCCGCCTGTTGGCTCTTCAAGTCGGTTCAACAGACGAATAAAAGTACTTTTACCTGCTCCACTATATCCAATTACACCGAAAATTTCTCCTTTATTAATGGAGAGATTAAGGTTATCAACAGCAGTTACATCCATCTTATCTTTACTTTTATATATCTTTGAAAGGTTTTTAATCGAAATCAATGTTCTATTCACCCTCTTCAACTTTTCATCATGACATTTCATCTAAAAAACAAAAATTCTTCTGTTCTGGAAGAGAACAGAAGAGCTTGATATACTTTCCGTTCTCTCATCTGCCAAAGCCATAAGCCTTGCAGGATTTGGCACCTTGTCAAACAATTGTTTGATGGTTGCCGGGCTTCATCAGGCCAGTCCCTCCGCCTCTCTTGATAAGAGATTATTTATTTATATATTTCTATTCCTATGTGGCTTTACAACCAAATAAAAACCCTCTTCCATAAGAAGAGGGATAAACACAAACTGATTATCTCTCTTCTTATCTTTCAAAGTCAGCTTCCTAACTTTGAAGGAATTGGCACCGTTTCAGATTTTTTAACATCTGAAGGGTTGCCGGGCTTCATCAGGCCAGTCCCTCCGCCTCTCTTGATAAGATGAGATACATATATTATTGAAACAACTGCTATACTAGCACAAAGTGCCCAGAAACGTCAATATATTTTTTTAGCTATCTATCTGGAGTTTTCCCTTGCTATATTTCCCAGGAAATATAGCGGATTTTGTCAGATAGAATTAGTGATCGATAATAACTTTTGATACATAAATGGTACAGAATGGAAAGCATAGGTTTTATCTAAAATTTCTCCATCCTGAATAATGATTAAACAAGGAACACTTTCGATTTGATAATTCTGCATGAAATCAGGAAACAATGATGCATTCATAGTTTGAAAGTTTGGCAGGTTTTCCATACTTTCCAAAGTCTCTAACATTTTTCCAGCTACTTTACAAGTCCCACAAAAGGGTGTGTATATAAAAACATATTGTTTATAATGACTTTCCAGAATAATAGATAAGTCTTTTGGATTAATTTCCTTCATGATGATGATACCCCTTTAAAAAGTTAGAATGAGTTTTCAGGTTAGCAGAGGCTAAAATGGAAGCAAGCTCATTATCTGGCGTAGCTTCAACTTCACGAAAGGAACGATCCACATATAGATGAATAGCATGGGGCAATTCTTGTGTCAATTGTCTACGTAATCTTTTTCCCGAATCATCTTCGTCTACCAAAATATAGACATCTTTTTCATCAAGCATATGGCTATCTACAAGTTCTTCTAATTTATCCATACCTATCGTTCCATTTGTATAGAGAATCTGAAGGGGCTCGTTAAGAATTCGCTTTACCTTCTTATAATCGGAGCGGCCCTCTACTATTATAATTTTATCAAATTCATTCATTACAATCACCACATTAATGGACATTAAAGAGAGACAATAAGTTTATAGTTAAAGCTGTTTCATGCTTTTCTACTGGAATCTCCCTTTTTTAAATGTATAAAGAGTCTTTTTAATTAGGCTCTGTTAAAGACAGGTGTTGATTTCCTCTCCAATAAAATCGCTTTTCCGCGGGCGGTTTATTTCCTCTGCGGCAACAAACCATGTAAAAACCGCCTAATTTAAAAAAGGCAGTGTTTAAGCACTGCCTGTCTTTTCCGATTTGAATATAAATTTATTCTTCTTCATTTACCATTTTTTCATACGCATCAGCAGACATTAAATGATTAAGATCTGGTTTTCCATCGGGTTCTATTACAATCATCCAAGCCTTGTCATAAGGAGATTCATTCACAAATTCCGGACTATCATCCAAGTCCTCATTGATTTCTACTACTTTTCCACTCACAGGAGCATAAAGCTCGGAAACAGTTTTCACCGATTCAACACTTCCAAATGGCTCATCTGCTTCAACTTCATCGCCAACTTCAGGGAGTTCGACAAAGACTACATCACCTAATTCAGACTGGGCAAATTCGGTGATTCCGATTCGGACTTTATCCCCCTCAACTTTTACCCATTCATGCTCTTCTGAATAATATAAATCCGCTGGTAAACTCATTTCAATCCCTCCGTTTTTTCTATTTTATGCATTCCATGTTTGTTCGAATAAATCTTCTTTAAAGCCTATAGTAACCTGCTCTCCATCTGTTACTACCGGCCTTTTGATTAACATTCCATCTGAGGCCAGCCAATCAATCATTTCTTCCTCTGTTGCATCTTTTATTTTATCTTTCATACCGGATTCACGATACTTTTTTCCACTTGTATTAAAGAACTTCTTAGCGGGCAGACCACTTTTTTCAATAAGTGAAGCAAGTTCATCTTTAGAAGGTGGATTTTCAACAATATGTATGGACTCATAATTTATATCATGTTCATCCAGCCATTTTAAAGCCTTTTTACAGGTACCACATTTGGGATACTGATACACTTTTAATGACATACGATAACTCCCTTCTCCTTAATTATCAATAGTTTAACATATTCTTATTGTGATTATCACTTTTCATGAACAAAAAGTAAGCCCTCGCTACTTATAACAAGGGCTTACTATCATTTAATTGAAGTTAAACCGTGTATTTTTCTTCCTTAATAGAAAATTCAGCGATTTCACGTTTTTTCGCAATCACATTTGTAGGATCATGACGTGTGAGCTTTCTTAAAGCGGAAAGCATCATACGTAATTGGTCACCGGTTTCACTTGCTACTAGTGTTTCTTTTGCATGACTTTCAATACGATTAAAGGCTTCCTGTACAAACACTTGAGTGTAGAGAAGCTTTAGTTTGTTTTGTTCTTCACCTGTTTTATTGATGGCTTTTTCCGTACGTAGGATCGCTGACTCCATGTTGTAGATTTCTGATGCCATATTCGCGATATTAGCAAGAATTTCTTGTTCGTTTTCAAGTTTTTCACCATACTTCTGTGCCGCAACTCCTGCTGCAAGCAAACCAATCTTCTTGGCATTCGTTAGTAGATATTTCTCTTGTTCAAGGGTTTCATCTCCTACTTGTTCTGGCATCATTGTCATGATTTCTTCTTGAAGAGCAGTAGCCTTTTGTAATAGTGGGAGTTCACCTTTCATCGCTTTCTTAAGCAATGTCCCTGGAACAATTAGACGGTTGATTTCATTGGTACCTTCAAAAATACGGTTAATACGGGAATCGCGGTATGCGCGCTCCACTTCATATTCCTGCATAAAGCCATACCCACCATGAATTTGTACAGCTTCATCCACTACATAGTCAAGCATTTCTGAAGCACTATATTTGTTCATGGAACATTCGATAGCATATTCCGCAATTCCTTGAGCTACCTTTCCACCATCATTTAATTCTTCCTGGCTTAAATTTCCTAAACGCTGTTCGAATAATCCAACCGTACGATACACGGAACTTTCGTTGGCATATATTTCTGATGCCATTGTACCGAATTTTTCTTTTGTTAATGAAAAGCCTGAAATAGGTGTCTTAAATTGCTTACGTTCATTTGCATACTTAACAGCTACTTCAAATGCTCGCTTAGCTCCACCTACACCGCCAATAGCCAGCTTATAACGTCCAACATTTAAGATATTAAAGGCAATAACATGTCCTCTTCCTACTTCACCAAGCACGTTTTCTACTGGAACTTCAACATCCTCTAAAATCAGTGTACGGGTCGAGGAAGATTTAATTCCCATTTTCTTCTCTTCTGGTCCAGTAGATACTCCAGGAAACTCTCTTTCAACGATAAATGCCGTAAACTTATCACCATCAATTTTTGCATATACCACAAAAACATCTGCAAATGCGGAATTCGTAATCCATTGCTTTTCACCATTTAAAATATAATGAGTACCAGCTTCATTTAACTTTGCGGTTGTTTTTGCACCAAGAGCATCAGAACCAGATCCTGGCTCTGTTAATGCATATGCAGCCAGCTTTTCACCTGTAGCCAAGGCAGGAAGATACTTTTTCTTTTGCTCCTCGTTACCAAAAAATACGATAGGAAGTGAGCCAATTCCTACATGTCCCCCATGGGAAATAGAGAAACCACCAGCACGGGACATCTTTTCAGTAATGAGTGAAGAACTAATCTTATCAAGCCCAAGACCACCATATTCCTCTGGTACATCTGCACCTAGTAAACCAAGCTCACCTGCTTGCTTTAGTAGATTTACAGATACATCAAATTCGTGATTTTCCAAATTATCAATTTTCGGTACTACTTCACCTTCTACAAAGTCTTCTGTTGTTTTGGCAATCATTAAATGCTCTTCTGAAAAGTCCTCAGGGGTAATAATATCTTCACCCTCTAAATCTTCTACTAAAAAGCCTCCACCTTTAAATAACTTTTCTTTTGTTTCACTCATGTCTTACTTCCTCCCCATTATAATAGTTCAAATACACCAGCAGCTCCCATACCGCCGCCGATACACATCGTAACAACACCAAACTGTTCATTTCTGCGCTTCATTTCATGGATTAACGATAATGTTAGTTTTGTTCCTGTGCATCCCAATGGGTGCCCTAGTGCAATAGCCCCACCATTTACGTTCACTTTATCTTCATCCAATCCCAGTTCTCGAATCACACGTAAGGATTGGGACGCAAATGCTTCATTTAATTCAAATAGTCCGATATCAGAAAGATTTAAACCTGCAATATCCAGCGCTTTCGGTACAGCTTTTATTGGACCTACTCCCATGATTTCAGGTTCTACTCCTGCCACTGCAAAGGAATGAAACTTAGCGAGCGGTTCCAGTCCCTCAGAATTTGCTTTTTCACGGTCCATAACCAACACACTTGCTGCTCCATCACTCATTTGTGAGGAGTTACCTGCTGTAACAGTACCGTTAACGGAAAAGGCTGGTTTAAGCTTTGCTAACACATCCGTCGTAGTTCCTGAACGCACACCTTCATCCTGATTTAACGTAAAAGATTTCTCTTGAACTTTGTTATCCTCTCCCAGTTCACGAACGGTGACATCAACAGGAACCGTTTCTTCATCAAACTTACCTTCTTCCAAAGCTTTTGCAGCTCTCTCATGACTTCTTACAGCAAAGGCGTCCTGATCTTCACGGGATATTTCAAAGCGCTTTGCCACTTCTTCCGCTGTGTGGCCCATTGACATATAATAGCCAGGAGCATTTTCTACCAAATCCAAGTTAGGTTTAATCACATGTCCGCCCATTGGGATTAGACTCATAGATTCAGCCCCACCGGCAATAATCGTATCACTATGTCCTAACATAATACGTTCAGCAGCATAAGCGATGCTTTGGAGTCCTGATGAGCAATAACGGTTAATGGTGATGCCTGGTGTATCAATGGATAAACCAGCAAGACCACCAATATTTCGAGCCATGTTCATTCCTTGTTCAGCCTCTGGCATAGCGCATCCAATGACAATGTCATCTATATTACCCTCATAATGATTCGCACGCTTCAGTGTTTCTTTCACAGTCAGTGCTGCCAAATCATCGGGGCGTGTATTGGCTAGTGACCCTTTTTTCGCTCTTCCGACAGGTGTACGGGCACCTGATACAATAACAGCTTCTTTCACACTTTTTCCCCCTCTTCTTATTGGAGTATTTTTATTGACTAATTACGAAGCGGTTTTCCTTTCATGAGCATATGCTGCATTCTTTCTTGGGTTTTTGGTTCTCCTATTAAACTTAAGAAAGCTTCACGCTCTAAATCTAGTAAATATTCTTCATCTACCAGTGTTCCTTCTTTCAATCGTCCACCCGCTAATACAAATGCCAATTTTTCTGCAATCTTCAAATCATGCTCAGATGCATATCCGCCAATTTGGAGTTGCTTAGCTCCAAGGAGCATTGTCGCATAACCGGCTTCTCCTACAATTGGAACTTTATTGCGTTCAGGTGCCTTATATCCTTCTTTATCTAAAGCTAAGACTTTCTGTTTCGCATCATAAATAAGATGGTCGGGATTTCTGCTAATCGAGTCATTTTGGCTAAGGATTCCATTTTCTCTAGCTTCCTCTGCAGATGTAGAAACCTTTGCCATTGCAATTTTCTCAAACACATCATTTGCAATTTTTTGCAAGTCCAGATCTACACCTTGAGGAAGTCCTTTCAATTGTTGAATATAGTATTCTTTATTACCGCCTCCACCTGGGATAAGGCCAACACCAACTTCAACAAGCCCCATATAAGATTCAGGAGACGCTTGAACAGAGCTTGCTGGCAGGCATACTTCTGTTCCTCCACCAAGTGTCATACCAAATGGTGCTGCCACTACAGGCTTTTCACTATATTTAATATTTAGCATCGCATTTTGGAATTGCTTTACGATCATGCCCAATTCCATAAAATTGAAATCCTGTGCTTCCATGAGCATCATGCCTAAGTTTGCACCAACACAGAAGTTCTTCCCCTGGTTTCCTATCACTAGACCACGGTAGTTGTTTTCCACTTCTTCAAGAGACTTATTAATCATTTGGATAATGTCTAATCCGATGGAATTACTTTGAGAATGAAATTCCAACAAAGCAACGTCATCCCCAAGGTCAATTAAACTTGCACCTCTATTTTTCTTAATCACACCTGCTTTTTCTTTGTGTAATTTGAGATTGACTTCCTTTTTATTCACTTGTTTTTCTTTATATTCACCCTGATCGTAATAATAAATCTTACCATTTTCCTTTTTATAGAAGGATTCGTAACCATTCTCCAACATTTCTTCTATCCATTGTGGAACTTGAGCGCCTTCTTCTTTCATTCGCTCAACAGATTTTTTCACACCGATTCCGTCCCACATTTCAAATGGACCAAGTTCCCAGCCGAATCCCCATTTCATAGCGTCATCAATAGCTGTTAAATCATCTGCTATTTCTCCTAAAAGCTCAGCCGAATAGATGAGGGCTGGTTTTGTAATGGACCAGATTAAGTCTCCTGCACGGTCTCCCTTAGCAGACACAAGCGCTTTCAATTTACGTTTCGATCCTTTCTCCTGCTTAGCTGCTTCCGTTGCAGAGGTTTTTAATTTTTTACGTTCTTCATATTCTAATGTTTCAGGATTTAATTCGTAAATTTTACTTCCGTCTTTTCCTTTCTTTTTAAGGAAGAAGCCCTGGCCCGATTTTGCTCCTAACCAGCCTTTGTTCAGCATTGAATGAATGAATTCAGGAATTTCAAAAACTTCCTTTTCTTCACCTTCCACCTGGTCATAAACGTTTTTAGCAACATGTGCAAATGTGTCGAGACCAACAACATCTAATGTGCGAAAGGTTGCACTCTTTGGACGGCCAATTAACGGACCGGTTACTGAATCCACTTCTCCAATGCTAAACCCGCCTTTTTGCATTTCTCTAACCGTAACAAGAAGTCCATAGGTACCAATTCTGTTGGCGATAAAGTTTGGCGTATCCTTAGCTTCTACGACTCCTTTTCCTAGTACATCTTCTCCAAAAGTCTTCATAAAGGATAGAACATGTGGGTCTGTTTCTTTATTCGGAATCACTTCTAAAAGCTTCAAATAACGTGGCGGGTTGAAAAAGTGTGTACCCATAAAGTGCTTTTTAAAGTCTTCGGAGCGTCCTTCAGCCATCGCCTCAATAGAAATACCAGAAGTATTTGAGCTTACTACCGTACCCTCTTTTCGATATTTTTCAACCTGGGCAAAGACTTTTTTCTTAATATCCAAGTTTTCAACAACAACTTCAATAATCCAGTCCACATCTTGTAATTTTTCCATGTCATCTTGCATATTCCCAACTTCAATAAGGTCAAGACTTTTTTTGCTGGTAATTGGTGATGGTTTTTGCTTTAAGAGTTGCTTTTTACTCGATTCACTCATTCGATTTCTGACTTTAGGGTCTTCAAGGGTTAACCCCTTCTTTTTCTCCCCTTCTGTTAACTCACGAGGTACAATATCGAGCATTAATGTTGGTATTCCTAAATTAGCCAAGTGTGCAGCAATTCCAGATCCCATTACGCCTGACCCCAATACTGCTGCGCGCTTGATTGTTCGCTCCATGCTAGTTCCCCCTATCTCTTTTGAATGAACACTCATTCATTTTCGCTACGAAAAAAATAGATAGTTACCTATCTAAGTCTTAATTTCACTATAAAATATATTCAGATTTTTCGCAACGGTTTTTTTCTCAAAAAAATGTGACATCCTATAAAGAGAAAAGCTTTAGAAGGAGGAATTTTAAATGGCACAGGAACAGCAGAATAATCAATACCAGCAAACCAATGCCATGCCTGCACCCCCAAATATGATTAGTACAAAAGATCATGTTTATTTATCGGATATGCTGTCATGGAATTTAATTGCTAGTAAAAAGGCACATTTTTTTGCCCAGCAATGTCAAAATCAAGAAGTTAAGACTGCTCTGGAAGCAGCTGGGGAAATGCATCAACGTCATTACGAGAAGATATTGCAGTACTTAAATCAAAATCCAAGTCCACAAGTGAATCACTGAGAAATATGCCAGGTGGGCTGAAATAATATACTCGATGGCTGTTGGAAGGATTATTGTTCTCCTCTTTTACAAGTAAAAATCAGCAAATAAGTAAATTTATCACTTATACACTTAGAATGTTTTACATGTTTTTTAACGAACAAAAGGGTCTTCTTTCATATGAAGTGAATGAATCCAGGTAATTTAACTTGGAGAACAGCATAAAAGAAAGGATGGTATATATGACAAATGAGAATCAGCTAAAGCAGCAGGCCCAAAGAAATTTGCAAATTCAAAGCCAGCAGCAAAGTCAAACCATTTCCAACCAGGAAACTCAGGTACCAAAAACCCCCCAAATGAATGAACGGGACTTTGTCAATGATATGCTTGCCACCGAAAAATACATGACCGCTTCCTATAACACCGCCATGAATGAAGTCAGTAATCAAGGTCTATATCAGGATGTTTCACTAATTTTCAAAGAAACGCAAGACTGTCAGCGCAACCTGTTCGACCTCATGTTTAAAAATGGATGGTATAGCCTGGAAGTTGCAGATCAGCAGAAAATGCAACAATCCTATCAACAATACGCAGGCGACAAAAACCAATTCCCTTATTTGCAATAAGAAAAGCGGAAGGGCCTTGATCAGCCCCAATCGTATAAGTAATCCCATGGAATGGTGGTTTTACCATGTAATGGGGTTGCTTATATCGACTAGGGGCTAGGCCCTGGAGCTGGACATAGAAAAGCGGATGCGACTGGTTAGGTCCTACAGCATAAGCAGAATTCACGGAGTGGCACGCTTTTCGCCACACAGTGGATTCTGCTTATGTCTGCTTGGACCTAGGAGCCGTAGCTGGACAATAAGAAAAGCGGAAGAGCCTTGATCAGCCCCAATCGTATAGGTAATCCCCATGGAACTTGCCTACAGAATAGAATAATTTAATGATAGTAAATAACCGCTCAGGAATTTGAGCGGTTTTTCCTTTTATTTATATTCTTAAAGCCTTTACTTTATTTCTACAGGCTTACTCTTTTGCACTTGTATCTTTTTCCTTCCTTTGTAATTCACCACAATAATGCCCAACGCAACCATAGCAATAGCCATTAATATATACATATTCAACTGCTCCTCTGGTATAAAGATTGAAGACAGAACAGTACCTGCAACTGGAACAATAAACTTATACATACTGATAATACCTGCGTTGTTATACTTAAGGAGTGAATACCATAGCGCAAAGGCTATAGCCGAAAGAAAAGCAGAATAAATAAGTAATCCCCAGCCAAAGGAAGTAAATACTATAGCTCCCTCCGATAATTGGGGAACTCCTATTAATAACATAAGAATGGAGCCTAAAGACAACTGCCAGCCCGTTACAGCAAATGGATGTATTCCGACAGCCAATTCTTTTGCCATAATCGTTGCAATGGCACTTGTGAATCCGGATAAAATCATAAAGCCCTCACCGTTCCATTGAAAGCTAAGCTGAAACTCCTGACCCCAGTTGGCAATAATGATGCCTGAAAATCCTGCAACCAGTCCGATAGCCTTTTTCCAATTTAAACGATCACTTTTATAATAAAAATGTGCCAGGAGTACGGTAAGAAACGTTCCGCTTGAGCTGAGAATCGCTCCTTGCATTCCTGAAACGTTTGCTAATCCATTATAAAAGAAAAAATATTGAAGTGCTGTCTGTACAATACCCAGAATAATCAATATCAAAAATTGTTTACGCGAGACCAAAATACTTTTAGGATTCATTACTACTAAAAATAATAATACAATAAGACCTGCTAATAAAAAGCGCATTCCCGCAAAAACAATTTTGGCAATAATATCATCGGCAGCCATTTGCATTTCCGTATAGCTTATTTTGAGAACAGGAAATGCACTGCCCCAAAGAATGGAACAAAAAACGGCTATGCCTATAACAGACCATTTTGTTTGAAATAAGCCTTTCATGCTGTCATCTCCTCTTAATCTATTAAGTCAAATAAAGTAATCTTATGACATGAAAAGGATGTAAGCAAGAAATATGTTTGTCCATTAGAAAAACACGTGCGAAAAGGTATTCACACGCGTTCACCCATCCTTAGTCTATGTACTCCCCAATCCAATAACGGGATTTCCAAGCCATTATCTTCTCTAAATTGCCGTTTCCTTATCTACAGAAATCTGGCTTATTTCCTAAAGGAAGGGGCTAAGTTTTCATTCCATCTACACTTGAGTAAACAATAACCAAATATTAGCCAAAACTAATGAAAAAACGATGCCCCTCTCAGCTTGGGATCCCGTGTGGAAAGTAAATAAAAAGCGATAATATTTACGATGAAGCGGATAAAAAAGGGGTACACCACGTTTAGTGATAAAATCACCAAAAATATGTGATAAAACTCCTATTCCACACCCCATCTGTAAATAAAGGGGTATAGTAAACCAAATAGATAGAAGCTGAAAATAGATTCCCAGCATCGCTACAAATAGTAAGGAGTGTGTCCATGTACGATGACTGCTAAAGACAAAGAAAACTGGAATAATAAGCGCTAATAAAAAGATTGCCTCTGCATTTATCCACGACCAGAATCTTTCTGAATCTACTAAAAAGAAGCCAATCAAACCTATAACCAATATCGAAGCGATTGAATACATGTATCTCCCCATTTTAGATTTCATCGAATCCATATCTGGGAGCAATGAACCTATCATGATAGCAAAAAAATATCCGATATACTCTTTTTCACTTTGAAGGGAAAAAGGTAACGTACTGGATATTGCTGTTATGGAGGCAACTCCCCAAGTAATTCCCATAGCTTGATGTCCGCTTGCTAGCATTTCTCATACATTCCTTTCTAACATAAGCACCTACGCAGGATTATATTCTGACATTATGTTTTTTTCAATGTCAGAAACTCTCAGAAAGAATACCGGACCTTCTCTATTGGATTAGATCCTGTATCCTTCTACACTTCATAATGAACTCCCTCTCCCCTATCAACACGGATTAAATCTTGCTAAACGATTGTTCCCCTTATGTATTTTGCCTTACGGGCTTATCAGCAAATAATAAATATACTCACTGTATCTCCAGCTACTGTAACTCCTGAGGTCATAAGAAGAATCCATTTGTCAAAAAATATATTACTCAGCGGATTCTATTTAGGAGTTGAGAGCTGATCAGCAGCCTATGCTTTTAAACAAATCGTAATCATTATGATTTACAAATTGGATGGAGTTCGTTAAAATAAAAAAAGTTTTATAATGAATGATATATCGTTACGTTGATTAGGATAGAGTTAGACTTAGATCATAACGAGGAATGAATCAGGAATGTTTCCATCACTTATTTTTCTCCCGACTATTCTTTAATATAGGGTGGATGATAACGGATGAATGCTAAAAATGGAGGAATAGGAATGGACTCAACAGCCCCTGTACTATCAGTAAATCAATTAGATTATAAGTACGAACAACAAAATGTGCTTGAAGGTGTAACCTTCTCAATTCAAAAAGGATCTTTTGCAGGTCTGGTTGGGCCTAATGGATCCGGGAAAACCACACTTATTCAACTAATCCTGGGTCTCTTACGGTTACAGGAGGGAAACATAGAACTATTCGGAACCCCTATTCAGAAGTTTAAAAACTGGAATAAAATCAGCTTTGTTTCTCAAAAAGCTAATACATTTAATCGGGGATTCCCAGCTACTGTGTATGAAGTAGTGGCAATGGGCCTAACCGGAAATATCGGGTATTTTCGTTTTTTTAATCGATTACATAAAAAACAAATTTACCAGGCAATTGAAAATGTAGGAATGAGTGATTATGTCCATCGTAATATTGGAGATTTATCTGGTGGTCAACAGCAAAGAGTATTTATTGCAAGGTCCCTCGTAAGTCAACCTGAACTCCTTATATTAGATGAGCCAACTGTTGGGGTTGATACTGAAAATGTGGAGCGCTTTTACAAGATGCTTGCCCGGTTAAATAAACAGGAAGGCATTACACTTTTGTTAGTCTCTCACGATATTGGCACAATTACTTCCTATGTAACAGATTTATTATGTCTGAACAAAACCATCCATTATCATGGAAACCCCTCTGAATTTTATCAAAAATCCGATGAGGAAATTTCAAAATTTTACGGTCACTCCATGCACGCTATATCTCATGACCATTAACAGGAGGAACAGGAATGTTAGAAACCTTTTTAGAATTTGAATTTTTACGCAATACCTTTTATACGGGTTTATTAATTGGGCTCATTGCACCTCTTCTGGGAACCTTTATAGTCGTGCGACGTTTATCCTTAATCGCAGATGGACTATCGCATGTAACGCTTTCAGGAATTGCCTTTGGTCTATTTTTAGAGAAGAAAATTGCATTGTTAGCCATATCACCGTATTACGCAGGAATTGGATTTTCAATTATTGGGGCAATGATTATTGAATATTTACGCAGTATTTATCAATCTTTTCAGGAAATAGCTATTCCGATTATTTTATCCGTAGGGGTTGGGCTGAGTGTTATTTTTATTTCCTTAGCAGATGGTTTTAATACCGATTTATACGCTTATCTATTTGGTTCCGTTGCGGCAGTTAGTCGCCACGATTTATACTTTATTTTGGGAATTACATTATTTATAGTTGCTGCTGTATTCTTTTTTTACAAGGAATTATTTGCTGTTTCCTTTGATGAGGAATATGCCAAGGTTGCTGGCATACATGCAAAATATGTTCACTTATTATTTATTCTGTTAACAGCACTTACGATTTCAGCTTCTATTAGAATTGTTGGAGTATTACTCGTTTCAGCACTCATGACGCTACCTGTAGCTTCGAGTATTCGAGTGGCTAAAAGCTTTAAACAAGCGATATTTTATAGTATTATTTTTGGAGAAATTTCCGTTATTGCCGGACTCATTAGCGGCTATTATTTTGAAATCCCTCCTGGTGGTACAATTGTTGTATCGTTGGCGATTATTTTAGGGATTACATTACTCTTTAAATCAAGAAAATCTTAGCTGTCCGGAAGGTGTGTTACATGTGTCAAAGCTAATTTGGATAGGCATTTCAATAGGAGGAGGAATCGGTGCAAGTTTACGCTATGCGCTGTCTTTAATCATTGATTATTCAGCATTTCCGTGGGCGACACTAATTACGAATTACATTGGGTGTTTATTATTACCATTCATTCTTTTGCTTCCCACTTTAGATCCCAATCTAAAAAAAGTGATTGGAACAGGAATGATTGGTTCCTTTACAACCTTTTCTACCTTCTCTACTGAAAGTATAGAGCTGCTTCAAAGTGGTCATAGTCTATTGTTTTTTCTATATATTTTCGTAAGTATAGCGGGGGGATTATTTTTTAGTGGAATAAGTTATACATGGATGTCAAAACAGTTTGGAAGTGAGCGGTCATGATGGGAGTTTTTCTAGGAGGATGCTTTGGAGCCTTCTCACGTGCCTGGATAAGTCATTGGCTAAACCAAAACGATTTTCCCTGGGGGACCTGGATTGTCAATATCTTAGGATCCATTTTACTAGGTTTCATTCTTGCTTTTGATTTTCAAAATCACTGGTTACATATCTTTGGTATTGGTTTTTGCGGTGCGTTTACCACTTATTCAACCTTTAGTTTAGAAACGATTAAGCTAATTGAACAAAAAAAATGGATACAATCCTTTGTTTACCTGGGTACGTCTATTGGAGTAAGCCTTATTATTGTGATGAGTATATTTTATTTCTTTACGACATAAAAAAAGGAAGACAGGGTATCACTAGTCACCCTCTTCCTCTTTCACTCTGCTTTTCAGTTGTTGTCTTTTGGCATCCAAATCTTCTTTTAACTGTTTGACCTCCTTCAGTGAAATATCTTCTTCCCCATATCTGACCCTTTGATACAAATCCACATCAGATAAAGTCAAATCAACACGGTAAAACCAATCCTCTATCGTCTCATAAGGCTTGCGTCCGTACCCTGACTTTATCGCAAATTGTTCAAATTGATAAAATAATCGGCGTGCCAGGTGATTCGGCTTTCTGGAAAAACGCTGAAAAAGGGAGCGACGCAAACGATCCCGATTGTCACCATCTCCGTAATCAGAAAAATAAACGTCAGTCTGCTTTTGTTTTGCCTTATAGCCAACGAGCTCCCGTTAAAAAACTTCTTTGTAAGATATAGCGCCGTGACAACCAACAGAAAAAAACCAATCCAAATCAGCACATTTACAGACTGATTGATAACTGCTTGTGCATCTTCACCTAAAAACTGATACTGATTTTGATTCATATTTTCGTCTATTTTACTCATGGAAGACTGTTCAGATGGCTCTACATCTATATTGGTAATTCCTGTTAAATCAATTCCAAACCCAACTACCCTTAAAATGTATGTTAGAAATACCGCTAACCAATGAAGTAGCGTTTTAAAAATAGACCGAACAGGTTCAAAGAATAATAGAAATAGAAAGCTTATAAACAAAAAGATTAGAGAAAGCAGTCCAGGAATCTTTATCATCTGAGTAAAGGTCAACTCTTGTTCTGTCTTTTGTTGATGGGATATATAATGTCTGGTATAAAAGCCTATAAACAGAAGAAAAAATTGTACCATGGCCACCCAGATTACATCAGGATTTGAGAAAATAAGTGCTTCTGCAACTGCCAATAAAAAGGTCGTAAGCAGGATTGCTGTCTCCTTTTCAGTACTTCCTTCTTTCAATTGGTGAATGAATACAAAAATAAGTGTAAAGCCAAGTACAATGGCAACAAACCACGAAAGCTTGAAAAAATACATACAAACAAAGATGACAATTGGAATCAATAATATATATGGAGCATAGGTCGTAACCCTTTGTCTAATTTCAGCCAACAATACACCTAACAAGAAGACAGCAATTATGTATTCAGGAAATAGCAAAGGGGCATTTATAAGGTAATTAATCGGCATAAAGATAAGATAAATGATGATTGTGACCTGAAGAAATGAAAGGACTTGGTTCCATTTATCCATACTGCTCACCTGCTTTAAGTACTGGTACCATATATGCCCCTGATTGAGTTTCCTTTACATGGTAGACTTTCACACCCTGGTTCTGCCATTTTAATAGATAGGACTGGTTTTCTTCATATAAATCCCCAAAGCAGACAACAGTTTGTGGCTGTTCTAAACGTTGATCTACCCGAAGAAATAATCGAGAGGTATGAATAAGGTTCTGATTATTCGATACCTTTGCCAGCATTTCCATAGCTTTTTTCAAATGCTCTTTACCTTCTCCGGATTGAAGGTTGCCTTGATTGGTATTTAAATATAGTTCAAATGAAACACCCTTATTCGTCAAATACTGACAGACATAGGCGATATAGGATAATCGGTTTTCCATACTTTCATCCCAATAAATATTACCTAATCGAGTCCTGGCACTGAGATTAACAATCAAAACCCAGGAATGGTCCCTCGTCTTTTCATACACCTTTGTCTGCAGGGATTGTCTTTTGGCTGAAGCCTTCCAATGAATTCGTTTAAAAGGATCTGTTGGTTGATAATCCCTTGTTCCCACTGGTTGCAACACATCCTCGAAGGGTGAAAATCGCACCCTTTGTTCCCCTATCGTCTCATAGTTTGTTTCCTCTATCCCATAAACAGGTAAAGACGATGGATAAACAAGAATTTCTGTTTGATAAAAAGGGCGAAACCTTAAACTAATCGACCGAAAATTAATAAGATGAGGATATTGATAGTGAATATTGGTAATTTGTGTAACCCCTCGTTTATAAGCTTTTATTGGGATTATTAGCTTAGTCTCACCTCTCGAGAGAATAGATAAGGGTATTTCATAATGATCTTTTCCCTTCACTTTAGTAGCCTTGAATCTCAAAATATCTATTATATCGTGAATCAGGAAAGAGAACGTACCATTAACCACAGGAAGTAAGGAGTGGTGAGTAAAATTAAAATCAATAGTCGTTTCTTGTCCAGGAAAAAGGCGAATTTGTTTTTTTGAATGGTTTAATACTAAGGATTTGCCTGCTATCCGGTGATATCGCCTACTTAGGATAATAAAGATTATTAACAAGCCAACAAGTAAAAATAATAGGGACTGCTTGAAAATTAAGCTAATCAAAAAGGTGATTATACTGATAATGGCGAGAAGTTCATAATACTTACTTTGGTTGAATTGCTTTTCCCATTGCATATTAATCTCTTTCTCCAATCTCTACTGGAACTTCAATGAACTCCAATATATCAGCAACCACTTGTCCTGAATTTTTCTGCAGCGATGCTTCCATTGACAAAACAAGACGATGAGCAAAAACATAAGGAGCCATTTCCTTTACATCCTCAGGTCTCACATAGTTTCTTCCTCTTATAAGAGCAAGTGCTCCTCTTGTACTTATTCCCAACTCAATGTCAGCATGCTGCCGTGTTTGTCGTACAATATTTAACAGATACTCTGTTACAGTTTCCCCCAGCCGAATCTTTTTGACTTCCTCTTGCATAATGAAAATCTCATCCTTTAACAGACTTGGCGATGTAATATCATTTAAAGGATCATCCATCCTGTACTTATCTAAAATTTTCTTCTCAATATCCAAAGAAGGATAATCCATATTTATTTTCAGCAAAAATCGGTCCAATTGCGCTTCAGGAAGAGGAAAGGTACCCTGGTTTGATTCAATTGGATTCTGGGTAGCAATCACCATGAAGGGAGGATCCAAAAAGAAAGTCTCCCCATCTATAGTTGTCTGGTTTTCTTCCATTACCTCTAATAGACTGGACTGGGTTTTGGGTGTAGCCCGGTTGATTTCATCGGCTAATAATATATTGGTCATCACCGGACCTACTCTTAATTCAAATTCCTGTGTCTTTGGATTATAAAATTGAAGACCTGTAACATCACCAGGCAGAACATCCGGAGTGAATTGCACCCGCCCATATTGACCAACCACCACTTGCGCAAAGCTCTTTGCAAGCTTCGTTTTTCCAGAACCAGGCACACTTTCTAAAAGCACATGACCATTTGCTAATAGGGCAGTAAATAATAATTCAATCGCTTCATCCTGCCCCATGATAACATTTTTTATCGTATCCATACTTTGAGTTATTTTTGCTTGAATTGAATCCATAATAGCCTATCCCCCTGCTCTTCTATATCATTTAAATGACTTCATTTCGGTTATCCAAAATCCCTAAAGTCCAAAGCCTTATACAAAGATTAATCAGAAACATATCATCAGGTTTATCCAAATCACAATCTGTTAACGATTCAATTTTTCTTAGACGATATAGTAAAGATTGCCTGTGTAAGTTTAATTCTCTGGCAGTTTGACTCACATTCCCCCGGTTTTTATTGTAAACCGAAAAGGTATACACAAGATTAATTCCCCGCTCCTGGTCATATTTTAATAAAGTTCCAATCGTCTGATCTGTAATATTCCTAAGCTCTTCATCATGAACAAGATTCATTAGTGCCCGGTCCACTCGTGTATCCGCGTACATATTTTGAAATCCGGGCCCTTTCTGACGACGACCAATTTCTAAGGCCTTCTGAGCCTCCTGATAGCTCTCATAAAAACAGCGAAGTCCAGCGGTTTTACTTATCCCCCAGCTGAAAATAAGCTCCGGCATAAATTGATTTAAGCGTTTCTCCAGATGGTAAAAGAATTGGTCCACCGTTTCTGTGACTTGATGGTGACTAATTTCCAAAAAGATAATAAAATGATCACGCTGAAAGGTAATCATCGTTTGACTGGCAATCGATTTTCCAGAATAATAGATTTCATCTTCTATTCTTCTTGTAATCGTCTGTTCCCAATGCTCATAAGTAGATTGGTCCAGATTTTTTTGAAACACTTCCATAAAGTTTTCAGGATAACCAATCACACATACATAAGGCAGATTGACGTTATACTTTAAGGATTTCGCCCTCGAAAGCACCTGATCCCAGGAAGTATCCTTTTCCTTTGCCAAACTCCACACAAAATCGTCTCTTAGCTTTAGTTCAGTCTCAATAATGGTATTTTCCTTTAAAAAGCAAAGGGCTATCGCTGTAACAGCATGCTCCAGTAAATGAACAGTCTGCTGTCCTAATAAATAATCCACGTCATCATCAGTTAAGCCCTCAACAATGACAAATCCCTGTATTTCACTGGCTGATTGGACCAGAAATTGTAATATATTTTTACCTTCAATCGACATCACCCGCGCATTTGGAGAGGTACTATATTGATTGTTGTTTTCAAAAGAAGTAACCATATAACTATAATCCTCTGATTGCAAAAATTCTGTCCATGTTCTCTCCAGTTTAGCTGCACCTTTGCTTTTTCCTTTCACACGTCCCCTAGTATCAGTAATGATAACTCCTTTATCCAGCTTCTTTTCAATATAATCGGAAACATCATAAAAGCTGCCATTTTTTAAAATAAGGTTAAGCAATTCCTGTTGAATTTCTTTATTCTGCTCAACCAAACGTTCTTCTTCCTGCTTTAACGCATTAAGTACGATTTGTATAATGTCAGCGAAGCGAATTTCCCAGGGTAATAAAATAATCGGAAAATCATGGTCATTGGCAAAATCAATCATCCGTGTCGGCAATTCATGAATGTAACGGCCAATCGCAATGGCAAGACCTGACGCCTCGGATTCAATCACTTCTCTTACAAATTGAAATAATAATTCCTCATCATCTTTACAGCCTACTCCTGTTGTTAAGACGAATTCATTTTTTCTTACAAAGTTTTCAACAGGCATTTCAATTACAGAAATCCATTCAACAATGGAATCACTGATGGTATGATTCGCTGTTATAACCTTACCCTTATTAAGCAAATCCAGCTGAAAAATCTCTTCCATCGCAAGTCTCACTGGGATACCTCCCATCTTCTTTTATAAAAATGACAAAAGAAAAAAGAATAATTTCATACAAATTTGCGAATATTCATTTTTTTCTTTGTATAATATCATAAAAATATATCGATTTATAGATAAAAAGCATTTAACAAACACGTTAAACACTTTTTATAAAATCTTTTCATTCACAAATATGAAAGGAGAGGTTGACTCATGACAAAGATTCATAACCTGACAAATGCAACAAAAACCGTATGGGCTGGTGAAAGAGATTACCTGGCTCATGGAGCAACACAAGTTCCAGTTGTTCACAGTGTTTCCTTTGGCTATGAAGATGTAGATGAATGGTTTGAAGTAGCTATTGGGGAAAAAGAAGGACATATTTACGGCAGAAATACAAATCCGACCGTGCAGGCTTTCGAGGATAAAGTAAAAATTTTGGAAGGAGCAGAAAGTGCTACCAGTTTTTCAACAGGGATGGCAGCCATTAGTAACTCCTTATCTACTTTTTTAAAGCCTGGTGACCGGGTTGTATCAATTAAGGATACTTATGGTGGAACAAACAAAATCTTCTCGGAATTTTTGCCTAAGCTTAATATTGATGTCGAACTATGCGAAACAGCTAATCATGAGCAAATGGAAACAGAAATTGCTAAAGGCTGTAATCTTCTTTATCTTGAAACACCTACAAACCCAACCGTTAAAATCACGGATATTAAGCGAATGGTAAAAGCCGCTAAAGCTGTAGATGCCCTTGTGTTTGTGGATAATACCTTTGCCACACCAATGAACCAGAATCCACTGGCTTTAGGGGCTGATCTGGTCATTCATAGTGCAACGAAGTTTTTAGGTGGGCACGCCGATGCTCTTGGCGGAGTCGTGTGCGGCAGTGAAGACTTAGTAGAACAAATCTATCATTATCGTGAAATTAATGGAGCCACACTTGACCCTATGGCTGCTTATCTGCTACTACGAGGAATGAAGACTCTTCATTTACGTAATGAACGTCAATCGGCCAGTGCGATGAAAATAGCCAACTATTTAAAACAGCATGAAGCTATTGATGCGGTCTTTTATCCAGGGCTTGAGACCCATCCAAATCATGATATTGCCAAAAAACAAATGAAATATTTCGGTGGCATGTTGAGTTTCTCCCTTAAGGAAGGACTCGATGGTGTAAGAGAATTCTTACCCAGACTTCAATATGCCAATCGGGCTGCAAACTTAGGATCCGTTGAAACAGTTGTTGGTCCAGCCCGTACAACAAGTCACGTCGAATGTACACCAGAAGAACGTAAAGCACTCGGTATTCCAGAAGGCTTAGTTCGATACTCCGTAGGAATTGAAGATGTGGATGATTTACTAGCAGATTTAGAAAATGCTTTATCCTACATTGCCGTAAAAAACTAAATCAACCGTACTTCAAGGAGTGATGTGCTACATGAGTCTATTAACAGAAGCACAAGCCATTAAAGATGAATTAATCGATATTAGACGAAAGCTGCACCAGTATCCAGAATTGAGCTTTCAAGAATACGAGACGACAGCCTATATTAAAAACGTTTTAAACACCATTAAAGGAATAACAGTTCAAACAGGTAAAGACGAAATCGGACTAAATACAGGCGTAGTCGGCTCCATTTCCAGTGGAAGCGGACCGACCATCGCCATTCGTGCTGATATTGATGCTTTACCCATATTAGAAGAAAATCAGCTAGCCTATCGTTCACAAAATAAGGGTGTTATGCATGCATGTGGCCATGATGCTCATACGACAATCGCCCTGGGTACAGCTAAAATACTCGCCCAAAAAATGAGGCAGGGAGAACTTTCTGGTAAAATCATATTTATTTTTCAACCTGCTGAGGAAGATACAGATGATCATGGGTTCACAGGAGCCCCTTACCTGATGAAGGCAGGTGTATTAGAAAATGTCGATGCAGCTATTGCCCTGCATATGAATCCTGAAGAGTCCGTCAGTACAGTAACTTTAAGCGAAGGGTACAGCATGGCAAGTGTCGATACCTTTCGAGCCGCGATTAAAGGTTCGGGTGGGCATGCTGCATATCCTCACCTTGTTAAGGACCCGATTAGAATGTTAGGCAGTATTTTACCTGCCATCCAGAGTATTACAGCTCGAACCATTTCACCACTGGAATCTTCAGTTATATCTGTAACCCATATCGGAACGACTCCATCCTATAACGTCATACCAAATGAGGTTATACTCCAAGGAACCATACGAAGCTATCATCCTGCTATTCGTAAGCAATTAAAAATAGAACTGGAAGATACACTAAAAATCTCGGAATCTATGGGTGGAAGTTATGAGTTAAACATCAATCATGGGGAGCCTGTACTCTATAATCATCCTGCTATTACAAACTGGTATGAGCAAACGATCCAAAGTCTTCTCCCTTCTTTTACCATTAAGCACGAGCCATTTGGTATGGCTGGAGAAGATTTTAGTCATATGGCTGAGACTGTTCCAAGTGCAATGCTATTTCTTGGAGCCAAAAAAGACAGCCTGCCAAACCGCGGGCTTCACATGCCTGAATTTGATATTGATGAAGAGGCACTTATTTACGGTGTAACCATTCTATCCGAAACAGTGTGCCGGTTTTTAAAAGGTGAATATTCACTTGAATAGAGGGAGGGAATAACATGAGCCATAAAATTGCCTTTATCGGATTTGGTGGAGTCGGTCAAGGATTGATGAACATATTAATAAATAAGGGAAAACAGCTAAATGAAGGTTTAGGCCTGGATATCGAAGTAGTGTCCATATCGGATATGAAAAAAGGAGCGATTCACCATCCTAATGGCCTCGATTTAGCTAAAATCGCCAGCATTATGGATAACTCAGGCCAGTTAGAGGATTATCCAGATACGGAAGGACTTATAAAAGGCTGGGATAGTTTAACGACGATTGAAAAGTCTAATGCAGATACCATTGTCGAAATCACCTATACCGATGTTCAAACAGGTCAACCAGCCATTGATCATTGTAAAGCTGCTTTCGAAAATGGGAAAAATGTCGTGATGAGCAACAAAGGACCGGTTGCGATTGCTCATGATGAACTGAGTGAGCTTGCAAAAGAAAAAGGAGTGCATTGGGGTTTTGAAGGTACGGTCATGAGTGGAACACCTGCACTTCGAATGCCCCTTGTCTCCTTAACAGGAAATGAAATTCAGGAAATACGAGGGATTTTGAACGGAACAACCAATTACATTCTTACACAAATGGAAGCCGGGAAGACGTACGAAGACGCTTTAAAACAAGCTCAAGAGTTAGGATATGCAGAAGCAGATCCTACCAGTGACGTAGAAGGATATGATGCTCTTTATAAAGTCGTTATTTTGGCCAATGTAATTATGGATATTCCATTAACAAAGGAAGATGTTATCTGTGAAGGAATTTCAAGCCTGACAATTGATGATATTGAGCAGGCAAAGCAGGAAAATAAACGTTGGAAAATGCTTGGTCGAATTACCAAACAGGATGATCAGGTCTACGCATCTGTAAAACCAGAAACAGTAGATATGACAGACCCTCTTGCTGGTGTTCAAGGAGCCATTAATGCCATTACCTATGAATGTGATTTATCAGGCCCTATTACCTTGATGGGGGCTGGTGCTGGAATTATCGAAACAGGATACTCCCTTTTAATTGATCTCATTAATATCGAACGAAATGTGATTCAATAACCTTCAATCAGTGGGAGGATTCACTCATTAGCAGGAGACCTATTAGCATGATACTGGCCGTCTTCTACTACTCCTTCTTATCATGAATTCTCTTAGATTTACGGCCAGTTCACATGATAAAAATAATGTTTAGTGTATAGATGAAGGTTTTTTAAGAAAGGAGTGTCAAATCATGAAAGCACAAGTTCAGCAAGTCAAAATGTGTATCGGTGGAGAATGGGTAAATCGTAATCAAAAGATTGACGTATTGAATCCCCAAAATAATGAACTTATTGCAAGTGTACCTTCAGCAAGTAAAGAAGACATGATCAACACTATAGAAGAAGCCAAAAAAGGAGTAAAGATTGCTGCAGAGATTCCCGTTCACAAACGCATTTCCATCTTAAACCGTGCCGCCAGCCTTTTATCAGAACGAAAGATTGAATTTGCAGAAACCATTGCAAAAGAAGGAAGTAAAACCATTCGAGAAGCAGAGGGAGAAGTCAACAGAGCAATTGAAACACTGCAAATCAGCGCTGAGGAAGCAAGACGGATTAAAGGAGAAACCATATCTTTTGATCAGCGGCCTGGTAGTGAAAATCGTGTTGGTTATTACTACCGTTTTCCAATCGGACTCATTGCCGCCATCACTCCTTTTAATGACCCTTTAAATCTTGTTGCCCACAAAGTTGGCCCTGCTGTAGCAAGCGGGAATGCATTAATTGTAAAGCCAGCCTCTACCACTCCATTAAGCGCACTAAAACTTGCTGCATTGATGGAAGAAGCCGGTTTACCAAAGAAAGTACTCAGTGTTATAACCGGTCGCGGAAGTGAAATTGGGGATTTACTAATTGAAAATGAAGACATTCGAATGATTTCTTTTACCGGTGGAGTTGAAACAGGTCAGGATATTACCGCTAAATCTGGTGTGAAAAAGCTTGGTATGGAGCTGGGTTCAAATTCTCCGGCTATTGTGTTAAGTGATTCCGACTTAGATCAGGCTGTTGAGTCAACTATTTCCGGATCCTATGCTGCAGCCGGCCAAAACTGTATTGGTGTTCAACGTATATATGTGGAGGAAGATATTTATGAAGACTTTAAAACCAAATTTGTTGAACGGACAAAAAATTATGTAATAGGAGATAAACTTTCACCAGACACGGACATGGGGCCTCTCATTACAGAAAAAGAAGCATTGAGAGTTGAAAACTGGGTAAATGATGCGGTTGAAAATGGAGCACATTTACTCTGTGGGGGAAAGCGTAGTGGTGCCTTTTATGATCCTACTGTGTTAGAACAACTGCCTGAACACTGCATTCTTGCTACGGAAGAAGTATTTGGTCCCGTAGTCATCTTATACGCTGTATCGGACTTAAACGAGGCGATTGAAAAGTCAAATAATGTTGATTTTGGTCTGCAGGCTGGAATTTTCACAAAAAATCTGGAACGCGCTTTCCAAGCGATTCATAAACTAAATGTAGGCGGAGTTATGGTCAATGATAGTAGTGATTATCGAATTGATGCCATGCCATTCGGAGGTGTAAAAAACTCAGGTATTGGCCGGGAAGGAATTCAATTTGCTATCAATGAAATGACAGATCCTAAGGTGGTTTGCTTCAATTTATCTTAAACTTTGGCCATATAAGGTCTCTTTAAGCTACAGGAAAGGAGTGACGAGGATGTTTAAGGTGGAAGAATACAAAGAAAGAATGCATCAAACAAAGCAAAGAATGAATGAGCAAGGAATCGAAGTCTTATTACTGGTTAACCCTTCAAATATGAATTATTTAACTGGATATGACGCTTGGTCCTTTTATGTTCATCAAATGGTTATTGTGATGATTGATGAAGAGCAGCCGATTTGGATCGGCAGAGAAATGGATGTCAATAGTGCCCGTATCTCGACGTGGATAAACAATGATAATATTATACCTTATCCCGATGACTATATACAATCCGACGAAAAGCATCCTATGGAGTTTGTAGCAGATATTTTAAAGGAAATTGGGCAGGCCAACCGACATATAGGTGTAGAAATGGAAACCCATTATTTCAGTGCTCTTTCCTATCTAAAACTGGTCCATGAATTACCTAATGCAACTTTTAAAGATGCTAATCAGCTTGTCAATTGGGTGAGATGCATTAAATCTCCACAGGAAATTGCCTATATGAAACAAGCAGCTCAAAATGCTGAATTAGCCATGCAAAGAGCCTATGAAACGATTGATGCCAATGTAAGAGAATGTGATGTTGCCGCAAATATATTTCAAGCACAATTAAGCGGGAATGCAGAGCATGGGGGTGATTATCCAGCTATTGTTCCGATGATTCCATCTGGACGAAAAACCGCTGCTCCACATTTTACTTGGACTGATGATCGTTATCAACAAAATGATCCTGTGATTATTGAGCTTGCGGGTTGTTATAATCGCTATCACTCACCTCTGGCTCGAACGATGGTTATTGGTGAACCACCACAGCAATTAGCAGAAACCTCAAAAGTGATTGTGGACGCTCTTAAGCAAACGTTAGATTTTATTAAACCAGGTGTTACAAGTGAGGAAATTGAAAACGTTTGGCAAAGTGAAATCGCCAAACACGGGTTTCATAAACGTTCCCGTCTAGGTTACTCTGTCGGCTTAAGTTATCCGCCTGATTGGGGAGAGCATACCATCAGTATTCGCCCTGGAGATCAAACCGTCATTCAACCCAATATGACATTACATTTAATTCCTGGATTATGGTATGAAAAATTCGGAGTTGAAATTAGTGAGGCCATTCGGATTACGGACAACGGCTGCGAAACTCTGGCGAACTTTCCGAGAGAACTGTACGTAAAAAATCCAACTCCTCCCCTTTATGTCAACGGAACTACTCTGCCAAAATATTAGAGGTGAGACATACACCTAACCGGTTCCGTTTCAAAGGAAATCACACACTATTTCGCACGTGAATTCACAATCGAATTCACGTGTTTTTTATTTCACTTTGAAATCAATAAATACAGGAAATTCCACTTGATGATAGCACTATAGATTACATTACTATTCACAGGGTCGGACATAAATAGTGCGGTGGGTGTAAATTGCTTGTCATTTTCGTGTGAATTTTTATTTAATCCAAGGTTAAATGGGGATTTAAGGTAAAATCAATAGAAGACTACTAACGTTGAGAAATTGTACTTAAAGTACGGGCCGTTTAGGTTAACAAGGAAATCAACTATACTATATTTATTATATATAAATTTACATATTATCAGGATATGGATTAAAATGGAAAAGGTAACACCATTTTTAATGTTCAAGAAGGGTACGCAGATAAAGCGATGAAAATGTAATACATTTTAAAATAGGAGGTAATATTCGTGAGTAACGATGGTAGGCTCCATGAAAAAGAAGGAAGACAAGTTTTGGTTTTTGAACGTAAATATCCATTTAGTCCCGAAAAAGTATTTCGTATGATAACGGACCCTGATTACTTCACTCAGTGGTATCCATTTGCAACTGGAGAGATGGATCTTAGTGTTGGTGGAAAGATAAAGTTCGATGATGGTGAGGGAGCAACCTATGAGGCAGTTATTACCGAATTAAATCCCCCATATTCCTTTCGTTTTCGGGAAATTGATGACTTGTTAGATATAAGCATACATACAACAGATCAAGGATGCACCTTGACATTTAGTCATACGTTTGATGATCGAGCAATGGCGATATATATAGCTGCAGGATGGCATAGATGCTTAGATGTCCTTGGTCAATTAATCCATGGTCGTACAATAGAATGGGAAGATAATGCACTTGAATTACGTGAATACTACAAAAAAAGGTTTAATAAAACATAAGCATTTTTTAGTTCCCTCACATGTTAGCCTGATTGCACGATAAGTAATACGATTAACAATAGTTGGTTGTTTATATGTTTTTGGAATTTACACATGTAGATTGAAGAGCTTATTCAAAGCTATAATCCCACAATCGTTATTGTTGGGCATGTCCATGCATCGCAAAAATAGTTACAACAATATAGTTAACTTAACTATGAAGCATGGAAGATAGAATCAGTACATTTGTTTATTGAACAAACGGGTAACGTTAGTTGAAGAAGCAATAACACACAGGACTTCCTTAATAAATTGGAAGTTCTGTTTTGTTGTCGAAGACAGTTTTTCAAAGTGAATTCGTTGATCGCTGTCATACTAACAGTTGAAATACACAGAGCCTCCCGCAGAAAGCCTAGTGTATTTCAACTGCGACAAGGCAGAGTAACAAACTTTACGAAATCTGCTTTGTCTAAAAATCAACATGAAACTTTAACTGAGCCTTTTTTAAGAAGCTCTGACAAGCAGTCGTTTCGTAATAATCCATGAAAAAACTAAGGCAACAAGTGCTCCAATCCAATAAAAGATTAAATGTATGCCTTCACTTGCATGATATGGAACAATACCGGACAATAGAAAACCTCCAAGTAATGCTGAACAAACGGGAATCCCTATTTTAAATACTGGGTGCAGTCCGTAAAAAACAAGAAATTGACCACTATGCTCGGCAGGTACCCTTTCAAATAATTTTAAACCTGCAAAAAAGAAAATGATACCTCCCATTACAGGATAAAGGAGTTCCACCCATTCCATTGTCGTTCCTGTTAGATAAGTTGGCCAGAAAACATGCATAATCTCTTTAGGAAAATCGAAGTGACCTAGATGATGAATTTCCCAGAATTGCGACAATATGTACATAACCCCAACTGGGAAAAATAGAAAAATAATACTAAGGGCAACCTGTGATTTCATCTCTCCAGCAATAGTCCCAATAAACATGGCAAATGTAAATAATACAAAATAAGCCAGGAAAGGGGCTACAAAAGTTGATAATAAATCAAGTTCATTTAACATATAGGAAAATTCAGAATTCCAGATCATAAAATATCCAATCCAAAAGCTAATCACATACGATACTAAAACACTTACTAAACCTAAAAACGTTTTCGTTAAGAACATGGATGGTTTTGAGTACGGAAGAGCAAGGGAAAAATCATGCCTTTTTGAATTTCGCTCCAATCCTACCAAAACCCCGGCTAATATGAAAATAAGTCCAACAGAAATTACAATCAAAAAATTACCTGTAAAGGCAGAAGTAATTTCATAATCCATTCGGTTTTGAAAGAAGCTTTCATATTGATAGTCTTTCCATTCTTCCATTTTCATACTAATAAAAACCGGAAACTGTATTAAATAGACTACCAGAATAGCCCAAATAATTACTTTAGCATGTTTCCATTCCTTTATAAGCAGGGCTTTAGGAAGCATATGCATCACCTCCGAGTTTGGCTACAAAAATATCTTCTAATGATAAAGGCAGTTCTTCAAATAATAGAGGTTCCTCATTTAAAAGCTGCTCAACAAGAATATCATCAGCCTGTTTAACTAATAGTACATAGACCCGACCTGATTTGCTCAAAATCTGCACTTGTTCTTTGAGCTGATCAGGTATGTCATATTCATAGGCTACTTGAATTTTTCGATATTGTTGTTTTAATTGATCCATTTCCATTTCTGTTTCTACACTGCCGCCTTTTAAGACAACAATATGGTCAGCCAGTGCCTCTAATTCGTCCAAACGATGAGAAGAAATGACCACTGACACTTCACTCTCTGCCACTTCACCAGCAATAAATCGCAGGATTTCCTTTTTCACAATTACGTCAAGTCCATCAGTTGGTTCATCTAAGAGGATATATGCAGCTTTTGTAGCAAACGCTAAAATCAACGAAAATAAAGCCTTTTGTCCCTTTGATAAATTTCTAATCTTACCTGTATTTTTCATCGAGAAACGGTTCAATAATTCATAGAAATAGACTTCATCAAATTTAGGATATATTTTTTTGTATAATTTCACAATTTCTTTACTATTGTATTGCTTTAATGCATCACTGGTATCTGGTACAAACACTAAATCCTGTTTAACATCAGGGTTCAATAAAACATTTTGCTCATTCAATAAAATACTCCCTTCTGAAGGTTTAAGAATTCCCGCCATTGTACGTAGAAGAGTAGTTTTTCCTACACCATTACGCCCAACAATTCCCGTAATGGTTCCCGGTTTTACTTGAAGCTGGATATGATTAAGTACCTTTTCACTTCCAATCCTTTTTGTTAAGCCCTCAATTTTAAGCATCCCGATGTCCCCCCATTTCCTTATAATATTCCTCCACCCATTTTGTTATCTCATGCAATTGAATACCAGCATAAATACTATCAATGACAACTTTTTTTACTTTTTCTTTTACGTGATGTTTTTCCTGATTGCCAATCATCTGGTCCAGACGATTATTAATATAAGTTCCATAACCCTGATAAGTTTCAAATATCCCAAGCTTTTCCAGCTCCTTGTAAGCTTTACTTACAGTATTTGGATTGATCATTAACTCCTTGGATAAACTCCTTATGGAAGGGATTTTTTCACCTGGTTTCAAAATCCCCTGAGCAATATGCTCACGAACTTGTTGGATAATTTGCTCATAAAGGGGAGTATTGCTCCTTGGGTCTAATAAAAGGTGCAACATATTCACCTCCAAATGCGTAATAAGTGTACTATGATATATAATACACTTACTTAATAAAAGTATGACATACCTGTATAAACTATTCAATAATCAAATAAATACTAAGCTGCTCCTCATTTTTTACTTATGATGTCATGTCTCCCCCTGAGGTGTTTTATATTTTGACTTCTTTCCTGATAAAGTAGATAATGTTTAATAGTTATTTTTTCCATATGGAGGTCATTAATTTGGAATCTATTATTTCCGTCCACAACTTAACCAAAAGCTATAAGAATGTTGAAGCGGTGAAAGGAATCAATTTTGAAGTAGAGGAAGGAGAGATTTTTGGTTTTCTTGGGCCTAATGGTGCCGGAAAAAGTACAACGATTAATATGATTTGTACCATGTTGAAGCCTACCTCAGGCAATATTGTGATTAACGGGTACGATGTAAGCAAGGATAAAGACGCTGTCCGTGGAAGTATCGGGATTATTTTTCAGGAAAATACCCTTGATGAAAAACTGACCGCCCATGAAAATCTCATGCTTCACTGCCGGTTTTATAATGTACCTAAAGACAAACGAGAAGAACGAATTCAGGAAGTATTGGAAATCGTAGACCTGGTTGAAGAAAAAAGTCAGCGTGTCGAAACCTTTTCAGGTGGGATGAAGCGTCGCTTGGAAATCGCACGTGGCCTTCTTCATTATCCGAAAGTTTTATTCCTGGATGAGCCAACAGTAGGATTAGATCCACAAACCCGGGCTCACTTATGGGAATATATTTTGCGTTTAAAAGAAAAAGAAGGCATTACGATGTTCCTTACCACACACTACCTGGATGAAGCTGAAATCAGCGATCGTGTCGCCATTATGGACCAGGGAGACATCATTGCCATCGATTCCCCAACTGCTTTAAAAGATCAGCTTGGTGGCGATATTATTGAACTATCCACGGAAGACAACGAACAGGCATTAAAAGAGATTCATGAGAAAGTAAAAGAAGCTGAAGTAACCGTGGATGAAGATACGATTCATCTGAAAGTTGCAAGCAGTGATGCATTTATTTCATCTTTTATCAAAACATTAAATATTCCGATTACCAGATTAAATATTCGGAAACCAACATTAAATGATGTATTCTTAGCGTTTACAGGTCGAAAAATAGGCGAAACGGTGAAAGAATAGGAGAGGATAGAATGGAAGGAATTATTGCCATTTGGCAAAGAGATTTACTTAAGTTTTTTCGCGATAAGGCACGATTATTTGGATCTTTTACCATGCCCATATTATTTTTATTAATTTTTGGTGGAGGAATGAGCGGCTCCATGGAAACGATGATGGCAGGAAGTATGCCAGAAGGTGCCGGAGAGTTTAACTATGTAGAATTCGTATTCCCTGGAATTGTTGCCATGACACTTCTTATGACCTCAATCTTTTCAGCTATGTCTGTTATAGAGGATAAAGATTTTGGGTATATGAAAGAAATTATGGTATCGCCTATTTCAAGAGTCAGCATTGCAGTTGGGAAAATGCTTGGTTCAGCGACAATTGCCACCATACAGGGAATTATGCTCTTTTTACTTATCCCTTTATTGGGACTATCCTATGATATTATGGCGTTAATTCAGGTAATACCCTTCATGTTTCTATTAGGATGTGCTTTGTCTTCACTTGGATTGTTATTTTCAAGTTTAATTAACTCGACCCAGGGCTTTCAGTTAACTGTACAAATTCTGGTCATGCCCATGATTTTCTTATCAGGTGCCCTTTTTCCTGTTAGTAATATGCCAGCATGGATGGATTTTATCGTCAAAATCAATCCTGTAACCTACGGTGTCGATGTGATGAAAAAGGTGATGGTAGACATTGAGAATATGTCTTCTACTGTAATGGATGCAATGGGGCTTAATCTTACTTTATTCGGAAGGCAGCTAACCATTTTTGAGGAAGTTATATTCATTGTGATTTTTGCCTTTATTCTTGTCTTCCTTGCAACCGTAAGCTTTAAACGGGCAAATGCATAAACGAAAAAATCAAACACAAATCCCGTATCCTCTTATTTTAAAAGGATACGGGATTTGTGTTTGGACGTTATTTAGCATCAATAGCCTTTCTTGCCAGCATCTGAATCACAGCGTCTTCCATCGGGGGATTGTGTAAACCTGCCCGTACATCCCGATAATAACGTTCAAAATTGAAATGCTTAGACAATCCTCGTCCTCCTACAATTCTCATCGCTAAATCTACCACTTTACTTGCCGCGTTTGTTGCCGCTACTTTGACTGCAGATAGTTCCGGACCAAGTTCCATTTGTTTTTCTGGGAATTGATCCCATTTTTCCGCTACAGCATACATAAATTGACGAGCTCTTAAAAGCTCAAAGTCCATTTCTCCAATCTTTTGTTGAATGTGGGGAACCTCGGAAATAGGTGTGTTTAAGCTGTTTGGCTGATAACTTTTGGCAAATTCAATGGCCTCATTCCGTGCAGCAATAGCAATCCCTAAATAGCATGCCGGGATATGCAACAACCAGCCTTTTGGCTTTTTCGATTGCTGTTTCATTTCCACCAATTGATCCTGATGTACCCTCACATCCTCTAAGAGCAAATCATCACTAGCTGTGCCCCGCATACCTAATGTATCCCATGTATGCTTCACATTCACTCCCGGAGTTATAGCAGGAATAAGAAAGGATCCAATCTCTTCCTGATCCTCAACGTAAGCAGTCACAATATAATAATCCAGAACACCAGCCATTGTGGCAAAATTTTTATGTCCATTTATGATATAGTTATCACCATCTCTAACAGCACGTGTCTCTGGAATTCCTCCTCTTGATGGACTTCCGGTAGCAGGCTCTGAAGCGATACGATTTACAATTTTCTTTTCTTCGCTAACTTCTTTAGCAAAACGGTCAAATACCGATTCATCCCAGAGGTCATCTTCTGCCAGTTCTTTTACAACACCTAAATGCCAGCCCATTGATAATGCAGCAGACCCATCCCCTTCGGCTAACTTTTCCTGAACGAGAAGCAATTCATAAATAGAAATTTCCTTGCCACCATATTTTTTCGGCAATGTTAACGTAACATAGTCTGTTTCCTTCAGATCTCGTAAATTTTCCTTAGAAAAAGCGGCTTGTTCATCTGTTTCTTTTGCTCTTTCCTTAACTCGTAGTGCTAACTTTTCTGCCAGCTTATACAATTCATTCTGTTTTTCTGTTTTAATAAATGGAGAAAATAAGTCTGACAATTGGATTCCTCCCTCAAAAGGTATTGGAGTTCATTTTATTCCGATTGGTTTAGTTTGAATTACAATTTCTATTTTAAATGATGTTATGAAAAGGCACAACTTCTTATCATTTTATTGTGTTAACTTTCTGTTTCCATTTGCAATTGAATGAGTTTATCGTCACCTTCTTTTGGAGTTCCCCGGCCATCCCTGTTATTTGTAATCGTATAAATCGAATCGTTAAGGATAAAGATATCACGAAGTCTGTCCCTTCTATCGTATATGACACGCTCCTCCTTCGTTCGTAAATCAAATTCAATTAAATGGGACCCTCTTAATGTAGCGATATACAATTTATCCTCTCTGATGGCTATTCCAGATGGAGCCCAGGTTGTGTTCCCTGTGTTGATAATAAGGGGTTATCATACTTGGTTCTTCTTCATCCCCCTGAATCACCGGCCACCCGTAGTTATTACCTGCTTCAATCAAATTGAGTTCATCATGAGCCGTTTGTCCATGCTCTGTGCTAAAAAGCTCTCCATCCTCATTCCAAGCGAGACCTTGAGGATTTCGGTGTCCATAAGAATATACATAGGAATTTTGAAAAGGATTATCACTCGGTATGCTTCCATCTACATTCATTCTTAAAATTTTGCCAGCCAGAGAATCGAGATTCTGAGCATAATCGGCATTACCAGCATCCCCTGTAGTTACATACAGGTTCTGGTCCGGGCCTATTTTTAGACGACCACCATTATGTATCGAGCCACCTGGAATATCATCAAGTAAAACATCCATTTCCACCCATGCATCATCCTGCAATTGTAATCGAATCACTCGATTCCGAAGTCTCCCGTCCTCCTGATATGTATGATAAGCAAAAGCTTCGTTTGTCGTATCAAAGTCGGGGAGTAAAATAAATCCTAACAGCCCTCCTTCACCTTCATGAACAATCTCTTTTGTTACGTTAAGGGGCTGTAACGTCACCTCTCCGGTTATTGCATCAATTCTTTGGATAGAACCTTCACGTTGACTTAAATAAAACGTGCCCTTATGCTTCGTAATGTTCCATGGGATGTTTAAATTTTCTGCGATGACTTCTATATTAGAAAGCTTATTCGTCTCAACAGCTTCCTCATTATCCTTAAGGGTTTGCGGGGGTTCTTCTTCATTTTCACAAGCTGTTAACATCATGATGAGAAGAACTATAGCCATTCTTTTCATACATGAAACCCACCTTCTTCATAAAAGTTTTCTACAAGTATAATTAGGCAAAGACACAAAAAAATCCTTTAATCCCACATGCTCTTACACATACTACTAAGAGGATTACCCAAAACATTGATTTAAATCCTAGCATAAAACTTCAAAAGGAAGGATGAAACAACATGGATCAATCTTCACAAAACCAGCCAAATGCATTTCCGCCTCAGCACCAGCCTCAGCAGCCCGGTATTGAATCCTTAATGGTCCCAAGTCCGATTATAGAAGATGTTCAATATCAGGGATCTGGTAAATTAAAAGATAAAGTGGCCATTATTACAGGAGGAGATAGTGGAATTGGAGCAGCTGTTGCCATCGCTTTTGCCAAGGAAGGTGCTCATGTGGTGATTCCTTATATTTCAGACGATGAGAATGAAGATGCTCAGCGAACGAGGAAACGAGTTGAAGAGATTGGGAGAGAATGTCTACTAATTACCGGGGACTTAAAGGATGAAGCCCAATGTCAAAAGGCCATCAGCCAAACGATGAATCATTTTGATCATATCGACATTTTAGTTAATAACCATGCCGTTCAGTTCCCGCAAAAAAACTTTCTTGATATCACAGCAGAGCAGTGGGATTTAACCTTTAAAACGAACATTTATCCTTTTTTTTACTTAACAAAAGCTGCTCTTCCTTCTATGCAAAAGGGAGCTAAAATTATTAATACTACATCTGTTGTGGCGTATGAGGGAAATGAACAACTCATTGATTATACGGCAACCAAAGGGGCAATTTTAGGTTTTACAAGAGCCCTTTCACAAAATCTGGCTAAGCAGGGAATTCATGTTAATGCTGTTGCACCAGGGCCTATTTGGACTCCACTTATTCCATCCAGTTTCACTGAGCAGGATGTCACAACCTTTGGCCAAAATGTTCCACTCAGTCATGCTGGACAGCCGTATCAATTAGCTCCGGCCTATGTATACTTAGCTTCTGATGATTCTTCCTATGTATCCGGCCAGGTCATTCACGTAAACGGTGGGAAAATGGTTAGTTCTTAAAAAAGTGGGTAGACTTTGAGCTACCCACTTAGTTATTAAAGATTCGATATGGTTCTATAAGAGGTTTCGTTGATTTCGTTACAGGGCGTGAACCCAGCAGAATCGTTAAGGTAATCGAAAGGACTAAAAAGAGCCATAGCTGTCCCGTCTGTGTTATTCTTTCAAAAATAGGTGTTAAATCAAGTATTTTGATTACTAAACCATGCAATAAATAGATATAAAGTGTTCTTCCTCCGAGATCGGTAAAGGCAAATCTCCGGTTTGGGATCAAGGAAAGCACACTAAAGGTTGATAAAAAGACAACTCCATATATAAACAGACGCATCCACACGCCGTAGGTCTCATCTACACCAATATCTGTATAGGAGGATGAAGCTAATAACCAATCCGTAGTTAAGTCACTAAGAATGGTATGATAAGAAATAAATAATCCGATTAAAAGGAAAAGGGCAGCTTTTTGATAAGTCGGGTCTCTTAAAGCTGCAAAATGCTCTTTTTTCAGTTTATACCCCAGTAGAAAAATCGGGAAAAATACAAAGGTTCTAGATAAGCTTAAATACGTTCCAACCATTGGAACCATGCCAATAAATAATCCTATAAGCAAAGCTATAGTCAGTGCATATGGTATTCTTGCAAAGACAAGTAATAAAAGATGCCATCCTAATAGGCTTAATAAAAACCATAAGGTCCATTCTGGATCAAATAGGGTAAATCCTTCTTCTCCTTCAACCACAACAAAAAAGCAGGAAAAAATTACTTGGAAAATGAGATAGGGTAACAGTAATTTTTTTGTGAGTTTTTGTATATACCCTTTTTTAAATACATTCTTCGCAAAATAACCGGCAATCAGGATGAATCCAGGCATATGAAAAGTATAAATAAATTTATAAATGGTATTTAAAAGCTGATTATCGTGGCGATAAGGACTAATCATATGACCTATCACCACAAGGAAAATCAGAATAAAACGTGCGTTATCAAAATAAGGATCACGCTTTGTGTGGGTCCCCATCACTCTCACCTCATTAATGTTAAAATTAAGGTTCCTATATAATCTACGTTAAAAAGGCTAAATCAGATAGGGTTCAAGCCTTTACACTTCTATTACATGCTAATTAATTCCCGGTTACATTTTAATCCAAACGGGTTTAAGCAAAATTAAGAAATAAGCCCATTTTGACTGCTTCAAAATGTGACCTTTATAGTATGACTAGAATGATCAGGTTCTTCCTAATCGTATGCCAAAAGGTTTATATTATATTTGAGGTCGGTTAAAAGCGGAAAAAGTATGGGAGGATATCCCATACTTTTATAGTAATAGTTCGACGTCATTTTTTTCTTTTAATTGTTCAACAAGTTTACTAACTTTCTCATTTTGCTTTTGCTGCTTCAACTGTGTTACGATACTGTCTTTCACATCTTCAAGTTTTACTTCTTCTTGTGACATCTGTTTCATTTGTTCAAAGTAATCTTGAATTTCTTTCTCTGTCGGTTCACTTGTTTCTACTTCTTCATTGATATATTTATCAACAGCTAATTGTTCTGAAAGGTTATTTTTTAACTGTTCTTCTGTCAAATTATTCTCTTTCATAGCCTTTTGAAAAGCTTCTTCATTATCAAAATTAGACTTATACTGCTTGTCAAATTGTTCGTTAATTTCTTTTTTGGTTGGTTTAAAGCCTTGATTCTGTGCCTCTTGTAATAAGAGTTCCTGTCCAACTAATTGGTCTAATGTTGCCTTTTTCATTTGATCTTCAGAGATATCCTGGCCTTGATAAACTGAGGAAATTTGCTCATAAATCATATTAAAGTCTTTTCCTTTTAGTTCTTCCCCATTAACTTTTGCTACTGTTTTATCTTCATCAACCTGTTTTGTTGCATTTTCTTCCTGGTTATTATTTTTATTCTCTTCATTCTCTCCGCCTGAACACGCTGCTAGAAAAACGAGAAGAATCGCTGCTAAGCTTACTAATGCTTTTTTCATCAAAATCATATTCACTCCTCTTTTTAGTTTGCAAACCCTATTCAATCATGTTTGCACGCACGAATCAAGTCACGTAAAATTCAGAAAAGATGGGGAATAGCATCATGACGCCCTGGACAGGCGTTATTTACAAATGTTTTACATCTATGTATCAAATCATTAAAAAAGGACTGTTTTAGCTTATGTATCCTTCCTGAAGCCAAACAGCCCTTTTATTTTCCTTTTTACTCTAAACTGCTTTTAATTTCCGATATCATTTCAGAAACAGACATCAATCCACCACCTGATAAATACCAGTAGTTTGGATCTAAGTATGTGATTTTGTCATTTTGATACGCTCTTGTCTTTTTCACAAGCTCATTATCTAATGCTTCCTTTGCCATCACATCTCCACCAATAGCTGCCGTGCGATCAATAACATAAAGATGCTCTGGATCTTTTTCTACTAGATACTCAAAGCTTATACTTTGCCCATGTGTAGATACCTCAATGTCCTCCGCTACTGCTGGAAGGCCAAATACATCATGAATGATTCCAAAACGCGATTCTGGACCGTATGCACTAAGGCTTCCTTCATTTGATAGCACGATAAGGGAATTTTCGACACTTTTAGCTGATTCTTTTAATTGACTTATGGAATCTTCTATTTTGGCAAGTTCTTCTGAAATAAACTCTTCTTGTTCAAAGACTTTCCCTAATACATTCATATTTTCTTTGAAGGACTCCATGTATCTGGTTGTATCTACACCTAAGTAAATCGTAGGCGAAATATCACTTAATTTTTCATATAAATCCTGCTGCCTTCCTGAAATAATAATCAGGTCCGGGTTGATTTCTGCGATCTTCTCAAAATCTGGCTCCTTTAAGCTTCCTACATTCTCATAATCGTCAGACTCATATTTAGATAGATAAGGTGGCAGGCTAGCTTGAGGTACACCGGCTACCTCCACACCCATTTTGCCCAGGGAGTCTAAAATTCCATAATCAAATACAACCACTTTTTCCGGATTTTTCGGAACATCTGTATTTCCCAGTTTGTGTTCAACCGTCATCGTATCCGATTCTGATGCCTGAGTAGAATCGGAATCATTCCCCCCACATGCCGCCAGAAAAAGAATTGACATAAAAAGAATCAGTAAACCAACTTTTCTTATATTCATACATCATCCTCCTCACTATTTATGAAAAATATACACATATCTTATTTCCATCTATGTTTTCAATCGTAAAGTCCATTCCATATACTTCTTTTAAAACAGATGGTTCAATCATCTCATCTGTTGTTCCTTCTTTGACCAGCTTTCCGTCTTTCAAAGCTACAATGTAGTCTGAATAACAGGAAGCAAAATTAATATCGTGTATAACAATGACAATCGTTTTTCCCAAATCATTGACCAGTTTTCTTAGCGTTTTCATAATTTGTACGGAATGCTTCATGTCCAGGTTATTTAAGGGTTCATCTAAAATGATATATTCTGTATCCTGCGCAAGCACCATCGCTATGTAAGCCCGCTGCTTTTGACCACCACTCAATTGATGTAAATACTTATCCTGCATATCCTCTAAACCCATGTAGGCAATCGCGTCATCAACAAACTTCCAGTCCTCTTTTGTTAAACGTCCTTTTGAATATGGAAAACGGCCAAAGGATACGAGCTCCTTCACACGTAAGCGAATATTAATAAAATTGGATTGCTTTAAAATGGCGATTTTTTTGGCGAGATCATTGCTTTTACAACGACTAATTTCCATTCCATCAATATAGACCTCACCCTCATCTCTTGCTATTAATCGAGAAATCATGGATACAAGTGTACTTTTTCCTGCCCCATTTGGACCAATAAAGGAGGTGATTTTTCCCTTTTGAATGGTTAATGAGACATCTTCAACAACCGGTTTATCTCCGTACTCTTTTAAAAGATTTTTTAACTCTACCATTTTTTACTCTCCTTTAACAAAAGATAGATAAAATAAACACCGCCAACAAAATTCACAATCACACTTAAGGTTGTGGAGAATGTAAAGACTCTTTCCACCAGTAATTGGCCGCCGATTAACGCAATGAAGCTAATCAAAATAGCTCCCGAAATCAAATAATTGTGGCGATAGGTTCGCATAAACTCATGGGCAACATTGGCTACAAGTAACCCCAAAAATGTAATGGGGCCTACAAGAGCTGTTGAAATCGAAACCAAAACTGCAATAACAATGAGTAAACGTTTGATAACATAATCATAATTCACACCAAGATTAATAGCCTGATCTCTTCCCAGGGATAGAACATCTAAATACCTTAAAAATTTCATTCCATACAAAGTCATGACCACAAGTCCAATGCCAGCTAAGATTAAAACATCCTCATTGACATTGTTAAAGCTTGCAAACATCCGGTCCTGAACAACTAAAAATTCATTAGGATCCAGTAATACCTGCATAAAGGTTGAAAGACTTTCAAATAATGTGCCAATCACAAGCCCAATTAAAAGAAGAAAGTAAATAGTCTGTTGTTCTCCCTTAAATAGAAGTTTGTATAATAGGCCTGCAAAGACAACCATAACCCCCACAGAAAGGATGAAATTCATATTTTGATTAAGCATGGTTAGATTCATAGAGCCGAATGCAAAAATAAGAAAGGTTTGTATCAGCATATAAAGCGAATCTAATCCAAGAATACTGGGGGTTAGAATTCTATTATTGGTGATCGTTTGAAAGACGACTGTTGAAAATGCAATCGCAGCTCCTGTTAAAACAATCGCTACTAGTTTGATAACTCTCCTTGATAAAATATAGCTCCAATTTCCAGAGATATCTGTAAATAAGAATATGGAAATAAGCATCATGCTTAGTCCAGCTAAAACGGAGATCTTTGTTTTATAGCCCATATGTCTTTCTCCTAACTAGTAAGTAAACAAATATTGCACTTCCAACGACACCTACTGTAAGTCCTATAGCAATTTCATAAGGATAGATAATCAAGCGACTTAAAATGTCACATGCCAGAACAAATATCGCTCCTAGCAAGGCTGTATGCGGAAGATTGTTTTTTAAATGATCTCCCCGAGAAATCGTCACACTATTCGGTATAACAAGACCGAGGAAAGGAATCATTCCCACTGTCAGTACAACTACAGCGCTTACCATCGCAACAATGGCTAATCCTATATTTACGACTTGCCGGTAATGTAACCCTAAATTTTTAGCAAATTCCTCCCCCATTCCAGCAATGGTAAATCGATTGGCAAAAAAGTAAGCAATTAACAGTAGTGGAATACTGAGAAATAATAATTCATATCGACCTTGAATAATTAAGGAAAAATCTCCTTGCAGCCAAGAAGACATATTTTGTATTAAATCGTTTTTATAAGCAAAAAAAGTTGATAATGAACTCACGATATTTCCAAACATCAAGCCTACTAATGGAATAAAAATCGTATCCTTAAATTTGACTTTGTCCAGGATTTTCATGAATATAAAGGTTCCTAACAGGGCAAATACAAATGCAACAAGCATTTTCTGCAACGGACTGGCTGAGGTAAATACCATCATTGATATAAGAATTCCAAAGCGGGCAGAATCCATCGTTCCCGCTGTTGTTGGTGATACAAATCGGTTTCTTGTTAGCTGCATCATAATTAATCCCGCAACACTTAAACTCATGCCGGCAATAAGAATACTAATTAAGCGTGGGATTCTACTAACATATAAGATTTGTATCTCTTCACTATGTAGTCTGAATAGATCTAATGGTGATACCTCAGATACCCCGATAAACAGCGATATTACGGACAGGATTAGAAGTACAATTAGTAAATATCTCTTTTTCATATAAATTCCTCATTATAAATGAATTAAAATCATTGTAATCTAGATTACATGTAACGCCATTTTGTTTCGCCCACATTAGAATGGTTTTAAATAATGAAAATGAGATTCATTATCAATTAGACACCCTCATTATAGCTCATTGAGAATGATTGTCAATACCGATTCAGGGGAATATTTTTGGTTATTTTGTCGGATGAAGCTCCGCACGAGAGGTTATGGGAATGATTTGAGAAGGTAGGGTACAAGGAGATTGGGATGATTAATTCCCGGTTATCCGGCTCCATTTTTTTATGTAGAATTAAATTCTTACAGATTGAATTCGTGTATTATAGAATGAATGGATAAATTTCACGATTAATCTTTTTGCAATCAAGTTTAATTCGCTTTTTCAGAAGCTCAATAGCAAAGTGTTTATGGACAATTAGTGAAAAAGAAGCTTACTTATCTAATGAAGCCAATATTCCAGAACCACCTTCCTCCCAAAATAAAAAAGCTTCCAAAAATCCATACCATTGGAAGCTCAAACTTATCGATTTTTAAGCGTTTACAGAAAGATTAACCATAAAATAAAGGTAAACACAAAAGCTACGATTCCTTGTAATAATGTAGCTGCTGTTTGTGCTTTATAGGCTTGTGTTACACTCATTCCGCTGAACTCTTTTACCACCCAGAAATAACTGTCATTCACATGGGAAACGACCATCGCCCCTGCCCCAATAGCCATAACAACCAGTGCAAGCGGAACAGCCCCTGCTATACCAATCTCGACAAGTATAGGAGCTACGAGCGTTGACGTAATGACAATGGCAGCAGTCGATGAACCTTGTGCCGACTTTAACCCAGCAGCTATCAGGAACGGAATAAACAAGAACATAGCTCCCGAGAAGAAGGCATTTTCCCCCAATCCTTGTATATATTCAGCAACAGAGGTCGAACTGATCACATTCCCAAAGGCACCACCAGCACCTGTTATAAGCAGAATCGGAGCTGCTTCTTTTAAACCAATTCCTATCCATTCAGAAAGGGTCTCTTCATCAAATTTAGGTAATAATAGAAACGCAAATAGTACACCCGCCAATAAAGCAACCACAGGAGAACCTAAAAATAAGAAAATATCAAAGATCGTACCAGACCATCCAGCAAATGTAATAACAGACCCAAATCCAATTAACAGAATGGGCACCACAATGGGGGTAAATGATTTTGCTGCTGAAGGCATCTCCCCAAATTGGTTGATAATGGTCTGATAATCATATGCAGCTTGTTCCTTATCTTCTCCTTCAATTTTAATTTTTGTACCGACTTTAACTGACCAAATATATCCGGTAATTATGGTTGGAATCGCAATAAGAAGCCCCATTAAAATAATGGTTCCCAGATAATTTTCCGCACCAATATTACCTGCTGCAGCTATCGGTCCTGGTGTAGGTGGTACGAGTGTATGCGTAGCAAATAAACCCGTTGCTAATGCAACCGCCATGGATGCAACTGCAACCTTTGCTCTTTTTGCTAATGCTTTTTTAAGAGAGGATAAAATGACGTAGCCCGAATCACAAAAAACAGGGATACTAACAATCGAACCAATCAAACTCATGGCCAGTTGAGGG
Source organism: Salinibacillus kushneri (assembly GCF_900111405.1). Lineage (GTDB taxonomy): Bacteria > Bacillota > Bacilli > Bacillales > Alkalibacillaceae > Salinibacillus > Salinibacillus kushneri. Next base: position 133,212 of record NZ_FOHJ01000001.1, read on the forward strand.
CGCTTCTCTCCCACCAGCCTCAAAACTACTTCAGCCATTCGAAGTGCGGCACCTGATTTTTCTAAAATAATTCCGATAACCGTCCCAAAAACAATGACCAGACCAATACTGCTCATTAATCCACCAAATCCACCATTCACAGCCTCTACAACATCTAGTAAAGGTAACCCAGCTAGAAGACCAATACCAAAAGAAGCCAGTATGAGTGATATAAACGGATGTAGCTTCCATTTGGCAGTAGCAAAGATGATAAATAAAACGCCTAATACGATCAATACAATAAGACCAAATCCTCCCATGCAAATCCCCCCTTCTTATTTTGTAAATGAATATGTTTATTCCTAGTATTATATTCTATGTTTCTCCTATCGGCAGTCATAAGCAAAAGCTATTATACGGCTAAGGGCATACCACTCCATACCTTTTACTTATACGGCAGTACCTAACCGGTCGCCTCCGCTTTTTTTGTCTAGCTGCGGCTCCTAGGCCCAAGCAGTCATAAGCATCATCCTCTCCGTGGCGAAAAGGCATGCCACTCCGTGTATTCTGCTTATGCTGTAGGGCCTGAACAGTCGCCTCCGCTTTTCTTTGTCCTCTTAATCGTTTACAATAATGGGAAAGGAGAAGTCACTAGAAGGTGGTATGGAAATGAAGATTATATCTATTGAACCGACACCGAGTCCCAATTCCATGAAGATTATATTGAGCGAACCTTTACCTGAAGGAGAGACGCATAACTATAGACCTGATGATGATTTAGGAGACGCTCCAGCCTTTATACAGGAATTGTTTAAAATTGAAGGGGTAAAAAATGTTTACCATGTGGCTGATTTTCTTGCGCTTGACCGGAAACCAAAGCTGTCATGGGAAGAAATTTTACCACAAGTACGTGAAGTATTTGGAGAATCTGACACGGTTGAACAATCCGAGCAGGAAGATGCTATAAATCGAGAACCATTTGGTGAAATCAGCGTATTTATTCAAATGTTCCGTGCTATACCGATGCAGGTGAAGATTGAAGACGGGCATGAGGAAAAACGATTTGGTTTACCTGAACGATTTATGAATGCTGTAATGAAGGCTTCTGCTGACAGTCCGAATTTTGTTATGGAAAGAAAATGGGTGGAGCAAAATCCACGCTATGGTGCTCCTGAAGAAGTCGGAGAAGATGTAGTAGAAGAATTATCAGCCAGTTATGACGAAGAACGCTTGGAGGAACTTGCCGAACAGGCTCTTAACCCAACACCGAAAGATGAGGCAACTGAGACCATAAAGAAAAACAAAGTATCCTTAGAAACCCTTGATGATCCGGATTGGAAAGTACGTTATGCTGCTTTAGACCGGATGGATGATCCTACGGTTGAAGATTTACCGGTTTTAAATAAAGCACTTGATGATGAAAAAATGTCTGTCCGGAGAATCGCAACAGCATACTTAGGCATGATTGAAGAACGTGAAGCCCTTCCTTATCTATATAAAGCACTAAAGGATAAAGTCGTTACGGTTCGTCGTACAGCTGGGGATTGCCTATCAGATCTTGGATTTAAGGAAGCGATTCCGGAAATGATAACAACATTAAAAGATCCTAGTAAAATAGTAAGATGGAGAGCAGCTATGTTTTTATATGAAGTAGGTGATGAATCAGCACTTCCTGCCTTGAGAGAGGCAGCTGATGATTCCGAGTTTGAAGTACGCCTGCAAATCAACATGGCGATTGAACGTATTGAAGGTGGTCATGAAGCGAAGGGTTCCGTATGGCATCAAATGACCCAGGCAACAAATAAAAAGTAAGCATCACCAACAACGAAAATAAACCATAATAAAAGCGATGCTTAATCACAAGCATCGCTTTTATTAATTTCTCAGTAAATTACTCCAGTATAATAGTAGATTTAAATTATTTTACGGTTCATGACAGTCTTAAAGGTCTTAAGCCAATATTTATATTCGAATGATTTGTTAAACATTCCATCGACAAAACCGATGAATAAGGATGGGAGGCTTCATAGGAAAAATGAATCAAACTTATACATAGTAGAAATGAGGAAAAAGAATGATTAAGCAACTTTTTACAGCACAAAGTAAAGAAACTGCAACTGCCTTTGAATTTAGAGATGATTTTCAAGGTACTATTCAAGTCCAAAAAAATAGTGATTTGGATAAGCAATTAAAAATGATTGATTTTGGGACAGAGGATTTATCGACTTTAAAATCTTTACAGCCTATTATTGAACAACATGTGGACGAGATTGTTACACAATTTTATAAAAATTTAGAGCATGAACAATCTTTAATGTCAATCATAAATAATAATAGTTCAGTAGACCGCTTAAAAAAAACCTTAACGACACATATTGTCGAAATGTTCGACGGCAAAATAGACCAATCTTTTGTTGAAAAACGAAATAAGATCGCCTATATTCACGTTAAAATCGGACTAAAATCAAAGTGGTACATGTGCGCATTCCAAGACCTCTTACTCTCATTAATGAGCATAATCGAAACCTACATCCAGGATCGAGATTCCTACATAAGAGCCGTAAAAGCGACAATAAAAATGTTAAATATCGAACAACAGTTAGTGTTAGAGGCATTTGAAGATGAAAGTGAACGTATTCGACAGGAAGAGGAAGACAAAAAGAATGAATTATTGGAAGATATTGATAACACAGCTAAGTCACTAGCATCCGTATCTCAACAAACCAATGCTTCAACCGAAGAGCTTTCATCAAAATCAGAACAAATTTTATCTGTTTCTACAAAAGGTGCGGAAATTTCCCATCAGGTCCAGAGTCAGTCATTAGAAGGAAAAAATGAGCTAGAATCGCAGCAACAGCAATTAAATGATATTCAGAGCAGTATCAGTCAAATGCTAGAAGAAATGAGTAAATTAACAGAGATATCAGACGAAATCCGTAACATTGTCGATATCGTGACAGGTATTGCAGAACAAACAAACCTTTTAGCCTTAAACGCAGCGATAGAGGCAGCACGTGCTGGTGAGCATGGAAAAGGATTCGCAGTTGTTGCAGATGAGGTAAGAAAATTAGCCGAACAAACTAAGGAATCAGTATCGAACGTATCCGAACTTATCCAAACAACCAATCACCAAATTGAAAGTGTCTCCCATAATGCAACAGATATTGACCACTTAATTTCAAACAGCACAGAAAACATGGAGGAAATCAACCAATCGTTTGATAAGATTGTTTCAGCGATGACTCAAAATAATGACTATAATACAGCTATCGAAAAGGAACTTGAGAATTTCACTCATATTATTCAGGATATGAACAGTGCCATCACGAATGTCGCTGAGTCATCAAACCAACTTCATAACTTGACGGATAAAACAAAATAAGAACAAAAACACAGATCCCCGGGTAAACCTAGTTTAAGTAAACTATCTACAAGCTACAGGCGCAGACAGAAGCATGGTTAGACTTGTAAAAATGTATCCGAAGCAATTGGATTCAATGAATTATTGTACGGAGAATGGTGAAAAGGATAATCGCCTGTCATGCCAAGTAAAGACTCCAATCTGATCCACTTCGGTTACGTTCAAGCTCTTTCGACTTTAGACATTAAAGAAAGCTCCCATGACTTTAAAAAGAGATGAGAGCTTTTTTTAGATAATGTCACATAACGGAAATAATCTGTGCGGCTTTACGCTATCTTTTTTTGGCCAACCAACAGAAAATAAAATCCTGTACCGAGCAATGCACATATGACGATTAAAATGCCCATCGGTACCGCCGTTGTACTGCCCGCTATGCCGACGAAGGGAGCCACAATCCCAGCACATGCAAATCGAGTCACGCCAAGCAAAGCGGAAGCGCCCCCTGCATGCTGAGATTGATCCTGCATCGCTAGTGAGAATCCGGCCGTGTTGACGATACCCATGCTCGAAACCACAAAAAACAGAAACACACATACAAGGGCAAGACCGGTACCGGCAAGAATGACTCCCAACAAACAGAGACTGCTGATGACAGCCAACACCAGGCCAGCGATTAAAAGGCGCGTATCACTCACATGCCCAGAAAGGAAACCGGTAATCTGAGTGGCCAGCACAATACCGACACCGTTGACGGCAAAAATAATACTGAACATCTGAGGGGAAGCACCAAAAACCCCCTCCACGATAAAAGAGCCGCCAGAGATGTAAGAAAACATCATCGCAAAGATGAAGGATTGAGATAGGACATAGCCCATGAATTTACGGTTGGTCAGTAGCTTTCCAAAGGTACGGACCATTTCCCGAATTCCGCCAGTGTTCCGTTTTTCCGATGCCAGTGTTTCAGGAAGAGAAATCGTAATAATCAAAAACAGTAGAAAACCGACCCCTCCCAACACATAAAAAATCCCATTCCAGTCAGTTACTCGCAATATCTGGCCGCCGATTATCGGGGCAAACACCGGGGCCGCCCCGTTGATCATCATTAACAGCGAGAAAAATTTGGTCATCTCAGAGCCATCAAACAAATCGCGCACGACTGCACGAGAAATGACAACACCCGCTGCCCCCATCATCCCTTGCAGGAACCGCATCACAATCAAAACCCAGATGGAAGGGGAAAGTCCGCTCAAAGCCGAAACTGCAGCATAGCAGAAAAGAGTGAACACCAGCGGCGTGCGTCGTCCTTTGGCGTCGCTGAGAGAACCGAAAATCACCTGTCCGATCGCGAGTCCGAAAAGGCAAGCCGTTAAACTCGCCTGACCGAGAGAAGTAGCGGCCTGCATATCCCTGGTCAATGTCGGCAAAGCAGGTAAATACATATCAATCGATAAAGGGCCGAGCGCTGTCAAGGCTCCCAATAATAAAGCCATCCCGAAACGGGCTGACTTTTTATCCATATTTAATGACGTTGTCTGTTCCATTTTTATATCTTGCATATCAACACCCTTATAGGTTTTCGCACCTGCCACATTGGCTTCGTTTCGAAATCCGTTCGGGTTACCGGAGCCTCCTTTACCATATAAACTTTTCTGAATTATAATTAGGAAACAAGTTTAAACTAGCCGATTCTATTTTTCAACTATTCTGCTCTCTTTCACTTTTATTACTGGCGAGAATATTTCAGCCCCCATTCATTTCACCAATCCCAGTGTTAATAAGTATTAAAAATACACTCTCTAACTATTAAGATCCTCTGCTTCTTTGATCACTTTCTTCATAAGTGATTTCACTGTTAGGTTTGTCGCAAGCCTTGGACTCTGCCCAGACCAGAGAGACATATAATTACGATTTTGTTGCAAAGCTGATGCTTTTCTAATTCCTTTTGTCAACGTATTTTGAACAGGAAATCCCGGTAATGATGCTTCCTTTGCCTTCATTTCTGATATGTATTTATTTTGTATTCCTCTTGCCCATTTTCCCGAAAATGAACGGGTCAAAACGATTTGATCTTCCCGGGCATGACGAATTTCTTCTTTATGTATCTCTTTAGCGCCACTTTCAACACAACTTAAAAAAGCCGTTCCCATCTGTACACCTTTAGCTCCTAAGCATATAGAAGCCATCAATCCTCTACCATCCATAATTCCTCCTGCAGCAATCACTGGAATACGAACGTGATCAACAACCTGCGGGATAAGTGCCATCAAACCAATTAAACTTTCCATATGATCCGTGATAAAGTTCCCACGATGTCCGCCTGCTTCACTCCCTTGTACAATAACGATATCCAATCCACTTTTCTCAATTTCCATGGCTTCTTTAACCGTTGTAGCTGTACCTGCTAATATAATTCCCTGTTTTTTTAGACTCTTAATAACATCCTTCGAAGGAATACCAAATGTAAAAGAACAAATGGGTACTTTATCTTCCATAATCACATTTATTTGTTCGTGAAACGATTCTAAAATATTATTAAATGACGGGACTTCAACGTTATCCTCACCACCAATATTTAATTGATCACGAATAGGTTGCAGGGCGTGTTTTGAGGATTCTATTTCATTATGTGTAACAGTAAATTCAGCTGGAACAAATAGATTTATTCCAAAAGGACTGGATGTTAAATTCCTGATTTCTCTAATTTGTTCTCTCATTTGAACAGGGGTCATATACCCTGCCCCTATCATCCCTAATCCCCCGGCATTGGAAACCTCCGCTACCAAATCAGAAGTTGTTACTCCGCCTGCCATCGGTGCTTGTATAACCGGGTATTGAATACCTAAACGTTTCGTAACTTCATTTTTTAACATTTTACCACCTCGATATTTGTGGATTTATTTTAATTCTTATACCTATTCTTCACAAACAAAATGGATTCTTCTTTTTATGCATACAATCAGCCGCAGTATTTCAATAGAAGAATGTAATTCGGAACCTGTTGAGTTTTTATATAAAGGACTCACCTTCTGCATCATCTAAATGTCGCATAAAAAATCTGGATCATCATTTTTTTAAATTATGGATGACTTTCTCTATTTTGGATATTTCTGCTTTAAAATCTCCCTTACTTGATTAATCCATTTTGTACGTCTATAACAAGTAATCCTTTCAATTTCTTCACCTACGATCCCAAATAGAAAAGCTGGCAATCAATCTTTTGACCAACTACCAGCATTTTAAGCGTTATATCATAAAGTTGTAAAAATTTTTAAAACTATCTATAGTGCCTTCACTAACCCGCCATCAATTACCAGTGACTGCCCCGTCATATATGTATTTGCTTCAGATCCAAGAAAGACAATCGCTTTTGCAAATTCATCCGGTTCACCGTATCTTTCCATTGGAATGGCTTTCTCCATCCTCACTCTTTGTTCTTCGACGGATATCCCTTGTTTATCTGCGTTAACTTGATCTAAATGGGTTACGCGGTCGGTTGCGATTCGACCAGGTCCAACCGTGTTAATGAGAATATGATATGGGGCAAGCTCCTGGGATAAGCTTTTTGATAGTCCTACAATACCTGCGCGGAAAGTATTCGATAATATCAGGTTATTTAAGGTTTGTTTAATGGATGAAGAGGCAAAATTGATGATTCGTCCACTTCTCTGCTCCTTCATATAAGGGAGAACTTCTCTTATCGCACGGATAAAGCTTAAAAGATTTAATTCAAAGGCCTGTTGCCAATCTGTATCATCAAATGCTTCAAATGTTCCAGCAGGTGGTCCTCCGGCATTATTTATTAAAACATCAATCGTTCCACTCGTCTGGGCAGAGTTTTTAACCAAATGCTGTATCTCATCTGGTTGGGTGATATCACAAACCGTGGCGTACACATGGTCATTCCCTGTCTCTTCCTGAATATACTTTTTCGTTTCTTCAAGCGCATCCGGATTGCGACTGGAAATATGAACATGAGCCCCTTCCCGTGCAAATTCTAATGCAGTAGCCCTACCTAAACCTTTACTGGCTGCCAAAACTAATACTGATTTTCCCTTTAAACCAAAATCCATCACAGTATCTCCTTTCACTTATCCTTTAAAAGGGCAATCGAAGCCATAATAAGCTAAGTTGCCCCTCACATTTATCGTAGCATATATCTATAACCTATTGCCCTGATGAAATCGCAGACTGGTAATCAACATTTCTTCGGTTATATCGATTGGTTAACAGAATCAATAGAAACACCAGTACACCAATTAAGTCGGTGAGAATACCTGGATAAATCAGAAGAAGCGCTGCTATACCGGAAATACATCTCATCCAAACAGGTACCGTATGGTAGATGAAACCTTCCATCATGACAGATAATAGAAACACGCCTAAAATAGATGTAATGGTGATAATGATGATATTTAAAAAGGTAGCATCAATCATCAGCATTTCATGAGAAAAGACGAACATAAACGGCACAATAAATCCTGCTATCGCCAGCCGCATAGCCTGAAAACCAGTTTTGTTCGGCTTCCCGCCAGCAATTCCAGCACCAGCAAAGGCAGCGAGCGCAACAGGTGGAGTGATATTAGCAAAAATCCCAAAGTAAAACACAAACATATGGGCAACAAATACGCCTACCTCATTTGATCCGGCTAATTCCTGATATAAAGGAAGCTGTAAAAGAATAGGTGCTGCCATAGTACTGGTAATAATATAAGTAGGAATACTAGGTAAACCCATCCCTAAAATAATGGATGTAAGCATCGTCAGAACCAATGTTATACTTAATTGAATAATCGGACTTCCTACCATTTCTCCAATACTTACTATACTATTGGCAATCTCTATTGCAACACCTGTTAGGGATGCCACTCCAACAATAATTCCGACAGCCCCGCAGGCAATACCGACGGGAATCGTTGTACGAGCCCCATCTTCTAGAGCCTGAACGCACTCTTTGACACCCACTTCTTCAGCTTCAATTTTCAAATGCTTCCTCCATAAATTAATGCATATCGGAACAGCAACAATAATTAATAACTCCCACCAGTTTTCTCTTAAATTTGGCAGACCATTACCAGTCAGAATAGCAGTTATTTGCGGCCGGAAAATTAAAAATAAGGATAGGAGTCCGATAATCCCTGTCATCTTTTTCGTTCCGGAAATCGCAATGGTAGCTATAATGGACCAAAAAGCTGCGTAAAATGGCGTTTTTCCAGAAAACAATAAATAAAGTAAGAAAAACATCGGTATTAATAAATGGCCTCGTGCCATCAGCACTTGTTTTAATCCTGGCAGCTTACTTTTCGGCATTCCTGTTAATCCTCGTTTAGAGGCGCGAAAATGAATTTGCAGAAGAATCCCTAAGTAAAATAAAAAAGCTGGAATAATTCCTGCCAAGATAATATCTGTATAAGGCATAGATAAGTTTTCAGCCATGATAAAAGCTGCTGCCCCCATTATTGGAGGTAATATTTGACCACCGACACTCGCAGCAGATTCCACAGCACCGGAAAATTCTTTGTTATAGCCAATTCTTTTCATTAAAGGGATGGTAAAAGATCCTGTTGTCACCACATTTGCAATGGCCGAGCCATTAATCGAGCCCAAAAAACCACTGGACAAAACGGCTACTTTTGCTGGTCCGCCCTTTGTATGCCCCGCAATAGCAAGTGCTAAATCATTAAACATTTGTCCCATACCGGATCTGGAAAGGAAGGCTCCGAATAAAATGAATAAAATAATATAACTAGCAGAAACACCAATTGCGGTTCCTATAACCCCTTCAGTAATAAAAACAAGATGAGAGATAATTTGCTTGGATACCGACTCAATTACGGGTGCAGTTAGCTGAGGATAGATAGCCAATTTTACATAAAATCCATATATTAAAAACCCTAAACATAATGTAGCTAATCCCCAGCCTGTTACCCGTCTGGTCATATCAAATAACAGTAAAAGAATGACAATCCCGACGATAAAATCAAGGCTGGTAATTTGACCACCTGATTCAATAATACGATCAGCGGTTACAAGCATATAGACAACAACTGCTAACGATACAGCTGCTGTTATATAATCATAAAAAGGTATGCCCTTCTTTTTCCCTTTTTTACGAAAAGGATATAACAGAAACCCTAATGCCATTAAACTATATAAGTGGATGCTCCTTTGCCGTATATCAACCAGGGAACCTGCAAAAGAAGTATATAGGTGAAACAAGGATAACAAAACCGCCAAAATCGTAATAAACAGTAAAATAGGCTTAGCGATAGAAGTTCGGGTATTACTTTCACGATCATAATCCTGAATATTGTTATTTTCAGTTTCCGGACTCACACTCTCACCTCTTTCCATTATCTCATCATAAGAAAAATTGCTTTACTAAAACTGACTTTGTCTGTTTGGATATGATAGGATGTTTGAGCATCTAACTTCAGACGGTCATTATGATACTTCATTTGATAATTGGTATCCTTTCCTGTTCGAATTGCCAGTTCTTCACCAATTTCCCGGTTAATTCCGACCATATATACCCATCCATCTTTTACATAAGTGTCTGTCCCTGCAGAGCTTGGTACACCCGCACCAAAGGTTTTAAAACGAGTAGAATTCATTGTGATATCATTTCCTTCAATAGAAAAGAACTCCTCCCATATTTCCTTTTCAACAGAATGCTTCCACTGGACAGAAAAATTTATTTGATCACGGTATATAAAAGCATCAATGACAGTCCCTTCCCTTGAAACAGTAAAAACCTGAACGGGAAATATGAAAAGAACCCCTATCAAAATCGTAACACCTGCTCCTGCTATGAATTTCTTCTTCATCTGAATGTAAAGGGTATCGAATGTTCGATACCCTTTCCTCTCTTACTCTAGCAATCCATTTTCTTCATAAAATTTCTTTGCTCCTGGATGTAAAGGAGCAATCAGATCTTTAGCACTTTCTTCACGCGGCAATTGTGTCAACGCTGATACTGCAACTTCATCTGTACCGAGATATTCATAATAACGTTTGGTGATGTCATAAACCATATCCTCACTTAAATCAGGGGATACAATAATCATGTTTTGAATTCCGACTGTCTGAACTTCACTCTCTAAATTATATTGTGCTTCATTACCAGCTTCAATCGTAAATGGCTTATAAAACGGATAAGTTTCCATTAATCGATCTGCGACATCTCCTTTAATTTCTACAAAATTCACGTCATGCTGTTGCATAATATCCGTAATATTACTGTTTGGAACACCGGAAGTGAAGAAGGCAGCATCTAAGTTACCGTTTTTCATTTCCTGAACACTATCGGCGTATCCAGTGTGTGTAACTTTATCTAAATCATCATAGGTCAGGTCTATGGCTTCTAAGACTTTTTGAGCACTTTGTTCGACACCGGAACCGACTTTTCCAACACCGACACGCTTTCCTTCCAGATCTTCAATCGACTCAATTCCGCTATCAGCCATAGCTACTACCTGAACTACATTTTGATACATACCGGCCACAGCCTGCACATCTACCTGATTTCCCTCAAATTGCCCAGTACCTTCAATAGCGTCATAGGCAACATCGCTCATGACGATAGCCATTTGGTTGAGACCATCTTGTATGTTTTGAATATTGGCAACCGAAGCACCTGTTGATTCAACAGTTACATTCCCTACGAATTCACTTTCTTCAAATATAGGCTTTAACGCCCCGCCAATTGGATAGTAGGTACCAGATGTTCCCCCCGTTCCAAGTACTATGGATTGACTATCTGAGCTACCAGAATCTCCATCTGAACCACTATCAGATCCATCAGAACTAGTCTCACTGCCTCCTCCACACGCTGCTAATATCAAAGATAATGCAAAGAGAAGTACAAATAATAATCGCTTACGCATGAGGATTCCCCCCCTTTTAATTTTTAGAAAATAACAGCAATTCTCTTTATAATGTTAACGCTTACAAAGTAGTTTGGAAATATTTCGTACATATTGAACATTTTGTTCATTTTGGTCAATAGCGGCCCCTGCTACCGTGTTTTATCTTTCATCGCCTACTAAAAAATAACGATTAACTGGGCGTCCTACTTCCCCATAACGTAAGTCAATCTCCACTTTTCCTGTCCGTTGTAAAAAATCTAAATATCTTCTGGCAGTAACTCGGGCTATTCCAATCCCATCAGCAGCTTCTTCAGCAGAAATGGAAGTGGATTGCTTTTGTAAGAACGAAATAATTTGTTTAAGGGTCTGTTCATTTAGTCCTTTCGGTAATTCATCGATAGATAATAGATGAGCTTGGTTTTTGCAGTGCTTTCGATCAGTAGATAATAGTAAAGGTGAAAAGCTGTCAATTTGCTGTTGATTCAATGCCTGTTTACTAGATAGTTTCCGAACATAGGTCCGATAATTTTGGAGAGCCTTTTGAAGGCGTTCAAATTTAAAAGGTTTGATAATATAATCAACAACCCCATTATGAAGCATGGTTCGAAGTGTTTCTTTATCATTGGCTGCTGTTATTACAATAATATCTGCCTGAACCTGCTGGGCTCTCAATTGCTGAATGACTTCAACTCCGTCTTTTACAGGCATAAAAATATCTAATAGAATCAAATCAGGATGTGTTTTAACGACCTTATCCACGGCCTCTCTTCCATCCCTTGCATCACCAATCACCTGGAAACCGTCCACCTTTTCAACAAATTGTTTATTTACTTCTAATACCATTGGGTCGTCTTCAATAATAAAAACTTTCACCTGTTCTTTCATCATATACAGCCTCCTTTTTCACTTCCATCGGGAATCTGATGACAAAGCTTGTCCCTTCTCCTCTATTGGAGATTAACTGAATATCACCTAAGCCTTTTTCTACTGCATTTTTTACTAGATATAACCCATAGCCTGCTTCCTCTTCCTCTTTTGTTGTAAATCCTTTTTCAAAAATCCTTTTTTCATCGCGTTTTGGTATCCCAATTCCATTGTCTTCTACATGAATTTGACAGTAACGATGATCCTGATAAATAAGGATATGAATCCATTTTTCAGGCTGATTCAATTTTTGCAGGGCCGTAAAGGCATTTTCAATTAAATTGCCGAGGATTAAGACGAAATCATGTTGATCTACTAATGGGGGATATTCATTCAATTGACTTTCCTTACTAATAGTCACCGAGATATTTAGTTCCTTTCCCCGTCCGACTTTGCCAATTAAGAGTCCTGCAATACTGTAATCTTTGATACGACTACCCAAAAATTGAGTTAGCTCCTGTTGTTTATCTGTTATATTCAACACTTCATTCAAAGCTCGTTCCGTTTGTCCTAACTGAATTAAACCAGCAATGGTATGCAATTGATTTAGATACTCATGTCTTTGAACACGTAAAGCGTCCACAAATGAACGAACGCCAGTAAGTTCCTCAGCCATTTTTGTAAGATCCGTCCGATCCTGGAAAACAACAACGGCCCCTGCTACTTGGTTGTTAATTCGAATAGGAACCCGACTGCACATCATGAGTTTGTCACGAAAGCGAATTTCTTCCCGATACCTTTCCCCATTCTCTTTTATAAATCGAACAAATGGCTTTTCATCAATCACTTTCTCCACATTCCTGCCTTCAGGATTATCATGAACATCTAAAATCTCCTTGGCTTTAGCATTAAATATGATAATTTCCCGGAATTGATCAATGGCAATAATCCCTTCATTCATAGCCTGGAATGCGGCAGTACGTTCAACCAGTAATTGAACAATCTCATAAGGCTCTAAATGATAGGTTTGTTCTTTTATATGTCTGGCTAATAGCCATGAACCAACCATGCCAAAAGCAGATATAATGATGATGATTGTAAGAATTTCATTTTTTAAACGAAGCAGCAATTCCCAAACAGAAGGCATCATATTTCCTGTAATAACAACACCGATTTGCTCATGCTGCTTATTCATAATTGGAACAAATGAACGAATAGCCTTCCCAACTTCACCTTCTGCTTTGGAAACATAACTATGCTCAGCAAAGGCTGGTCCCTCGTCCTTTCCGGAAGATATCGTACCTAACTGCGTATCATTTGGATGTGAAAAGCGAATACGATTCATATTCAAAACCACAATATAGCTGGCGTTATTAATAGTTCGAATACGTTCTACTATCGGATTAATAGATTTCCAGCCCTCGGATGTTGTAAGATTTTCCTGAACTTCTGGCAGATTTCCAACCGTTCTTCCAATCGTTAAACCACGTTCACCTAATTCTTCCTCTTTGGCCTGGATAGCCTCTCCAATTAAGATCATTCCACCAATAAGTACAGAGAAAAGCACAACCCCAAACGAGAGAATTGTGATTTTCCAGCGAATGGGCATTCGTTTTAAGGACATGCAGACCGTCCCCTCTTTCTGAATTAACCCTATTTTACCATTATTCTGATAATATGCTAGAATAGAGTTACCTTAGCGAGACTCACAACGAAATGAAAACGCTTTTAATAGGAGGGATTTATGAAGGCCTGGAGTTCTACCCTACTCTTTTTATTGGCCGGACTTGGGACCATTATCTTTTTCAGCTTAGATTTAAGAGAATTAGCTTCCAGCTATGAATATGATGATGAACAACAAACATTAAATAGCAAAATCGTCATTCGTTTTAGTCATGTTGCTGCGGAAAACTCTCCTAAAGGAAGAGCTGCCCGTCGCTTTGCTGACCTTGTCCATGAGCGAACAAATGGAAAGGTGAGTGTAGAAGTTTACCCAAATAGCATTTTATATCATGATCAGAATCAATGGCAGGCTTTAAAAGAAGGGAAAGTGGAAATGATTGCTCCTACTACATCAAAGGTTGCCCAACACATTCCCAGCTTTCAGGTATTAGACTTACCTTATGCCTTCCCTAACCATGAGGCTGTAGATGAAGCTTATAAAGGGGAAATTGGTCAGGCTTTACTGGAGGATCTAGAAAAGGAACATGTTAAGGGATTAACCTTTTGGCACAATGGATATAAACAAATCACCAATAACAAACTCCCTTTAGGTACACCGGAGGACTTTTATCGATTACATTTTCGAACAATGCCCAGTCCCGTTTTAGAATCACAATTTCAAGCCGTCCACGCAAGTACGAGTACTCTTCCTTTTAACAAAACCTACGAGAATTTAGAAGTTGAATTTATCAATGGTCAGGAAAACACCATATCAAATATTTACACAAAAAAGTTTTATGAAGTTCAAGATTATTTAACGCTAAGTAATCACGGCTACTTAGGTTATGTCGTCATTGTGAATGAAGATTTTTGGGATGGTCTATCTCCAGAAATTCTAGATGCGATCAACCAGGCTCTTTCAGAGACAACAGAATGGGTCCGAAGACATTCGATTGAAATCAATGATCAGCACATGCGAAATCTAAGAAGGTTAAATCAAATGACGATTCAGACGCTCTCACCTATTCAAAGAGCTGAATGGAAGCAGGCTTTTAAACCAGTGTATAAAGAAACGGAAGAACGTATTGGAGAGGAATTAATGGATAAGATTTATAAACTGCAAGATAAATATCAAAATCATTAGGGAGCTATCAAAACTAATGATAGCTCCCTCTGTTTATTTCCTCTTGCTATATTGCTCTTCAGCCATTTTAATCATATCCCGTACCATATTCCCGCCTATCTTTCCACCAATCTTACCAGCATCTTTCGCCTTTATATTACCGTTATCACCCTGATTTAGCGGAATCCCCTGTTCTTCTGCTATTTCATACTTTGCATCATTGGGATCATTGGTATGAGCGACATTTGCTTTAAGATGGTCTAATCCTTGACGGGATCCTGGTACAAGAATGTTGTTATTTCTGGCCATTACAATCTCTCCTCTATTTTAGATTCGAGCATGACCTTTCAAGGGAATATAACATATTCCCTTTATTATGTTTTGCGATTTTCACTATTTTATCATGAATTAATGGTGGTGATGACCTTTTTTCGGATTTGTAATAACAAACTCCTCTTCTGGTACCTGGAAAAATTGAATCCAGATTCCGTCCAGCCATTCTTCTTCCTGCTTACTTAATAGGATTTCTACATCCTTATCTGTTTTTACAATTTCATCATCTTCTTTAGGGGTATCTATACCTATATCATAATGGGCATGATCACCATGTACATGGGAAACACTAACCCTAATCATTTTACCTTCTGCTTCTTTCGTCGCTAACATACGTTTTACTTCTTTACCTGCTAGCCGGTTCATTTTCACTTCCATGTTAAGTCCTCCTACTATGTCGTATGTTTATATTATAGTCTTTCTTTTGAATAAAAATAAAGAAAAACGTAATTTTCACGTATAATTCCTTTACTATGTGTCCTTGAATCTTGATATAAATTAAAACAATGATTGAGGAAGAAGATTATAGCGATACAGACGTATAATCATTTCCAGTATGATTTTGGGGAATTTTTTGGGGAAGTATCTTAATTGATAAAATTTTTTATAGGATGCTTTTAAATCCTCCCATTGATTACATTCTTTTTCCTGTTTAAAGCGGGCAACATCGATTAATTTAATGCTTCCATCATTGGTAAGTATAATATTTTTCAAATGGGTGTCAGTGGGATTTAACCCTTTCATTTTGGTGTACTCCAACGCTTCGTCAACCTGTTTCACCATTTCCGGAGTAATTTCAATACCCTTTCGGAGACAGTCGTAAAATGTGACACCCGACAAAAATGTCAAAACAAAATAATTAGCGCCTTCTTCATAAATTTCAGGAAAAAATCGGGAGTTGTCTAATTCGTTATAAATGCTAACCTCCTGTTGCGCTAAATATTCATAGGCTGGATAAAAAATTTTCACCGCCCATTGTGTATGAGCAATTCGAAATACGACAGCACTTCTTCCTTTCCCAACAAAGATGAGGTCATCAGGATAGGAACGAATCTTGGTTTTATAAAATTTCACAGCCTCTACCAATTCCGATATATCTTTCATTCTGTTTATCCTCTCCGTTTATCAATCAGCCCAAAAAAGAAAAGTATGTGATGAGTAACCACATACTTTTTGTTTACCATATATTTATTCATTTTTCATGTTATTTGCTCAGGCATTTTCCATTAGGTGGTCCTTTAATTCATCACGAAGCGACCGCTTCAGGAACTTACCTACAGATGTCTTCGGTAATTCATCCATAAAGATAACGTCATCAGGAAGCCACCATTTAGCAAACTGAGGCCGCATATAATCTAACAGATCTTCTTTACTCACTTGGCCTTTATAACCGTCTTTTAAAACTACACATGCAACAGGTCTTTCCATCCATTTCGGATGTGGCACTGCAACAACTGCGGCCTCGAACACACTTTCATGAGCCATAAGTACATTTTCTATATCAACGGAAGATATCCATTCTCCCCCACTCTTGATTAAATCCTTCGTACGATCAACTAATTTAATGTTACCCTCTTCATCTATAGTAGCTATATCTCCTGTATGGAGCCAGCCATCCTGGAAAGCATCCTTGGTTCTTTCATCATTGTAGTATTCATCTGCAATCCATGGGCCTCTAACAAGCAATTCCCCCATTTCTTTTCCATCCGCTTTCACTTCACCACGGTCATTCACTACTTTTGCTTCAAGTCCTGGTACAATTATCCCTTGCTTGGAGCGAACATCCAGCTTCTCTTCTTCAGGTAAATCCTGCTGATAGCTTTTTAATGTTGCTGTTGTCACAACAGGAGTGGTTTCCGTTAGACCGTATGCATGGAGGAATGGTATCCCGTGCTTAGATTCAAATGCACGTATGATACCACGCGGGGCTGCCGATCCCCCACATACTACAGCTCGCAAACTGCTCATATCATAATCTTTCTGTTCTAATTCGTTTAACAGCCCTAACCACACCGTTGGAACACCAGCCGTTAATGTTACTCGTTCTTCTTCAATAAATTCCGCTAGCCGTTTTGGTGTAAACATTGGGCCAGGTAGTACCTGTGTAGTTCCAAACCATGTGGAAGCAAAAGGAAGTCCCCAAGCATTCACATGGAACATCGGTACAACTGGCATGAGTACATCAGATTCTGATAATCCTAATGTATCACTTAAACCTAATGCCATACTGTGAAGAACAAGGCCACGATGAGTATATTCCACACCTTTTGGTTTTCCGGTTGTAGCAGAAGTGTAGCAAATAGCTGCGGGGGCATTTTCATCTAATAAATACGTATTGTAATCGTATTGTGAATCACCCTCAGCAACAAGATCTTCATAGGAATAAACAGGAGATAGGGTTGTTGAAGGTAAAGTTTCTTCATCTGTCAAAATGACATAAGCCTTTACAGTTTCCAGTTTATCCTGGATTTTTTCAACTACCGGAACAATATCGTCATCAATTAAAAGTACTTTATCTTCTGCGTGATTCAAAATATAGCTTAAATGTTCCTGG
Organism: Salinibacillus kushneri; assembly: GCF_900111405.1. Lineage (GTDB taxonomy): Bacteria > Bacillota > Bacilli > Bacillales > Alkalibacillaceae > Salinibacillus > Salinibacillus kushneri. Next base: position 150,953 of record NZ_FOHJ01000001.1, read on the forward strand.
GATAGTCGGAAATTTGCCATATGCAGAACGGCTCCCATGCAAGGAACGGCAAAATAAGCCTTTAAGTGACGGTGGTGATTCCATGCCAGTGTGGCCACGCGATCGCCCTTCTGGATTCCCAGCTTTTCTAATGCACTTGATAAAGCACGTGCTCTCTTTCCAACATCTTTATAAGTAAGTCGATGGATTTTAGAGCCTGTTCTGGAAATAACCTGTTTTTTACTAAAATACTTTTCTGCTCGCTCAATTTTTTGAACTAAGGTCAAAGGGGTGTTCATCATATTTATCAGTCCTCCAGTCCATTAAAATAGTGAATATTCTGTAAATTGTAAATAAAAAAATATACACAATCAGTAATTTGCGCCGCAATTTAATTGTATGCGTTTCCATTATGGATTGCAATAGGAAATAGGGTATACCTCAATCAATGAAGGATGAACAGGTAAACGTGAAAAAGCCAACCACTTTTGATATCGAAAAATGGTTGGCTTTAATTTATTCAGCCAGATGTTCTTCTATAAACGTTTTTACTTTTTGTTGGAATTTTTTAGGCGCAACAGTAAATGCTTTTGTGTGGCCTGCATCAGGTACAATCCATATCTCTTTCTCTCCTCCTGCTGCTTCATATAAATCATGAGCCATATCTGTAGGGACAAGTTCATCTATAGCACCATGAATGATGAATAAAGGCTTTGTATTTTTCTTCACTTGTTCAATCGCTGAACCCTCTTCAAATGTATAACCTGCACGTATTTTGGTTAACATACTGGTCATATCCAATAAAGGAAAAGAAGGAACACCGTACAAATATTTTAACTGATGAGTTAATTCTTCCTTGACTGAGGTATATCCACTATCGGCAATAATTCCTTTCACTTCCTGTGGTAACTCTTCTCCACTCGTCATTAAAACCGTAGCTGCACCCATGGAATTCCCATGCAAAAAGATTTGCTCGGCATCTTTTTGTTCTATTAAAATATCAATCCAGCCTAAATAGTCCTTACGATCATGCCACCCGTATCCAATATAATCTCCTTCACTCTCGCCGTGACCTCGTGCATCAGGCATGAGAATATCAAAACCTTGATCATAATAAAATTTTACATAATCATCCATTTGTTCCTTATGACCTCGATAGCCGTGCGCCAATATAACTGCCTTTCCGGTTGATTGCTCATTTTCCAGGAAATCAGCTTTTAAACGTAAATCATCATAAGAATTATGTGTAATCGTTTCAAAGGTTTGCTGCTGATACCATTGTTTCGCTTCCTGAAGGATATTATTTTCCGCTTCAACATTTGCCGAAGCAGGCTCTGCACCACGATACAGCTCTACTTCCTTTCCTCGTTTTACCGCCTCCCCATAAAAATAATTGACTGCAAATCCTGATCCAATTACAATAAGTCCTAATAAAATACTAAAGATAATAATTAATTTCTTCTTCATCTCGTTCCCTCACCCATATATATCTATTTATTATTCTTTTTCTCAGCTATCTCGTCCACTAATTTTTCAGCTGCCCGCCGGTAAAAGTTACTCATATTCACAAATGATGTGATTAGCAAAACCTTTTCAAGGTAAGCCAAATCTTCCTCATCCAAGTTATTCGTAATATCCTCAACAGCCTTTGCACTACTTTTGGTATGATTTAAAAAGGTATCAGCATTCTGCTCGGATAGATGAATGTAACTCCGGTAAAAGCTGTCCAAGTCAAAGCCATCATCTACCACTTTCTGATTAAGCTTATCTAATACCGTTTTGATGTCGCTTATAGACAGTGCTCCCTTTAACTGATAAATTAAACTGATTAAGAGTACATGGGCCTGCGAATATTTTTTATTCGTTATGGGGAAAAACAATTTCCCTTTCGCATAATTATTGATCATCGTTTTCGTCAACACTTTTTCATCATCATTTCTCTTTGTATCCTGATACTTCTTTTCAAATAATTGAATGACTTGATCCATATATAAATCTAAATCAGGTATATCTTCAGGGGTTAAATGATTATATAATTGCAATTCATCAATTAACTTCTCAATATCTTCCACGTCAATTCCCTCATTATCATGTCATTTTGTCCCTCTATTATAAGGGAATACTTTTACATAGTAAAGGTTGACTATATCTTGTTATAGGTATATTATTATATGTAGTAATCAAAACTACTTATTGTTTCGGAGGGATTTTTTGGGTGCCTATATTCGTGAGCCAGTAAATGGATTTACCCATTTATTTGGAGCCATTTTTTCATTTGTCGGTTTACTTGCATTAGTCATTAAAGCAGCTATAAATTCATTTTCCGCTGTTGATATTATGGCTGTCATTATTTTCGGAGTCAGTATGATTCTCTTATATTCTGCTTCAGCTACTTATCATATGGTTGTGGCGAAAAAACACGTCATCGCGTTTTTAAGACGAATTGATCATTCTATGATTTTCGTTTTAATAGCAGGAACATATACTCCATTTTGTCTGATTAGTTTAGAAGGTACGATGGGATGGATATTGTTTATTATTATTCAAAGTCTCGCCGTTTTTGGTGTTGCCTATAAGCTGATTTTCTTTCATAGCCCAAGATGGTTGTCTACATCTATTTATATTGCTATGGGCTGGATGGTCATTTTCTTTTTCTCCCCACTATCCAATGTAATTGGCACAGGGGGAATGACTCTATTAATGGTAGGTGGAATTCTATATACCATTGGCGGAGTGATTTATGGGACAAAGCCTAAGTTCTTAGAGTTTAAACATATGGGCTTTCATGAGATTTTTCATATCTTTATTTTACTCGGCAGTCTGGCCCATTTCTTATCCGTCTATTTTTATGTTTTGTAAAATGATGACAAAAAACGAACCCCTATCTCTGGGGTTCGTTTTTAGGTATAAAGACCTTTTTCAACTGCTCCGCGCCTTCTCTTAAGGCCTGCTCTGATTCAGGGGAAAATCCGATAAAATTCCCAAAGCCATGAATGAGTCCTTCATAATTTTTATAGAATACATCAACCCCATTAGCCTTTAACTCATCAGCGAATGCTTTACCTTCATCTCGTAACGGGTCATACTGAGCAGTTAGTAGGGTAGCTGGTGGCAGTTTCCCTAATTTTTCAAAGAAAATAGGGGATGCATATGGCTGATTGCGTTCTTCTGGATCATTAAAATATTGCTTACTGAACCACTGCATCATTTCCAAGGTGAGAAAATATCCATCAGCATTTTCGACTAAGGATGGAGGTGGAGTATCTCCTTTAAATCCTATAGAAGGATACAGAAGAAATTGATGAATGATGTTAGGTGTTCCCTGTTCATAAGCCTTCATACAGGTTACTGTGGCCAGATTCCCACCGGCACTATCTCCTCCAACTGCAATTCGATTCACATCTATATTTAACTCTGATCCATTATTGACCACTTCAACTAAAGAATCATAGGCATCATCCACTGCAGCCGGAAATTTATGTTCAGGAGCTCGTCGGTAGTGAACCGAAACCACCACACACTTAGCCCGATTTGCTAATAAACGACAAATCGAATCGTGACTATCTAAATCTCCTATTACCCAGCCCCCTCCATGATAGTAGACAAGGCAAGGGTACGGATCCTCCCCTTCATTTGGAATATATACCCGTACCGGAATGTCCCTTCCCTCAAGATGTAAAACTCGATTTTCCACCTTTTTCACACTTTCTCCCCCTTGGTCTATGGCCAGCATCTCTTTTTCCTTTGCGCGGTACTGCTCTGGGGTAATCTGGTCCATATCCATTTTAGGTAAGGACTTCAATTGATCCAAGAAGGCCTGAATACTTGGTACCACCGTCATTTTCCTCTCCTCCTTTTTTTACCATTTTATTTAATGAAAAAGGTTTTATTCTTCATGAGTGACCTTCACCATTTGTTTGCCTAAATTTTCACCTTTAAATAAGCCAATAAAAGCCTGTGGGACGTTTTTGAACCCTTCCACAATCGTTTCTTCGTACTTTAACTTTCCCTCTGATAGCCATTTACCAAGATCTTGTGCGGCTTCTTTAAAATGGGGTGCATAGTCACTTACAATAAATCCTTTCATCAATGCCCGGGTTTTAATAAGCTTGGGTTGAATACGTGGCCCCATATCCTCTCGAAGACTTGTAATATTGTATGAAGATATCGCACCACATACCGGAACTCTCGCATAATCATTTAATAGACTCGTAACAGCATCGGATACCGCTCCACCGACATTATCAAAATATACATCTACTCCCTCTGGACAAGCCTGTTTAATCGATTTAAATAGATTCTCTGTCGTTTTATAGTTTATGGTTGCATCAAAACCAAGCTCTTTCTCCAGATATGCTGTTTTCTTATCAGAACCGGCAATTCCTATAACACGGGCTCCCTTTAATTTGGCGATTTGACCAACTATCATTCCAACAGCACCTGCAGCACCTGATATGACAACAGTCTCTCCTTCTTTTGGCTGTCCGATATCCAACAGTCCAAAATAGGCAGTTAAACCTGTAGTACCAAGTACACCCAAATAAGCTGATAGAGGAGCAAGATTTTCATTCACCTTTCGAACCTTTGATGAATCTACAGCGTTATATCTCTGCCACCCAAGCATTCCCGTAACCTTATCTCCATTCTTTAGTTTGTCACTTTTCGACTCAATGACTTCTCCTACAACTCCCCCTGAAATCACCTCATTGACTTCAAATGGTTCAACGTATGATTTTGCCGTGCTCATTCTCCCTCTCATATATGGATCCACAGATATATAAAGCGTTTTCACAAGTGTTTCTCCTTCTTTTAAATCAGGGACGTTCACCTCCTTAAACTCAAAATTTTCTTCCGTTGGGGTTCCATTGGGACGGGATTTTAATAAAATTTGTTCGTTTTTCATTTTCCTGCTCCTTTCTAAATGCTAAAAAATGACTAAAATAGTTTTATAAAATGTTCTCCCTATATAACTTCTTTGCAGATGTCTATTCTCCTTTAATTAATAGAACATTTCGAACAATCATTTGCATATTGCAGGTAAAAACGCTTACAGGTCGAATAAAGACATAAACACAAAAATATACATTAGAAAAATAACTCGTTCTTTTAGGAGGCAAAATAAAATGAACTATGATGCAATCGTTGTGGGTGCTGGACTAGCCGGGTTAGTTGCTACGGCGGAGTTAACCGATGCCGACAAACGCGTTTTGCTTCTCGATCAGGAGCCTGAAGCATCCCTGGGTGGTCAAGCCTGGTGGTCTTTTGGCGGCTTGTTCTTTATCGATTCTCCAGAGCAGCGTCGTATGGGGATTAAAGATTCAAAGGATTTAGCCTGGCAGGACTGGTTAGGAACAGCCGATTTTGATCGTGAAGACGATGAAGATTATTGGGGAAGGAAATGGGCTGAGGCCTATATTGATTTTGCCGCTGGTGAGAAGCGGAAGTGGTTAAGGTCCTTAGGCGTCCGCTTCTTTCCTGTAGTAGGCTGGGCTGAGCGTGGCGGTTATTTAGCGGAAGGGCACGGGAATTCCGTTCCACGTTTTCATATTACCTGGGGCACAGGTCCAGGGATTGTAGAACCTTTTGAACGCAAATTGCGTGAAGCGATTAAAAAGGATTTAGCAGATTATCGTCCCCGGCATCAGGTAGATGAACTTATCACAAAAAACGGTGCCATAGTAGGTGTAAAAGGTTCCATACTAGAGGAAAGCAAGGCAGCACGTGGCGAAAAGAGCTCTCGTACGGCTGTTGGGGAATTTGCATTTCAAAGTGAAGCAGTAATCGTTTCAAGTGGAGGTATCGGAGCTAATTTTGACTTAATTCGCAAAAATTGGCCTTCGCGACTTGGTAATCCACCCCAAAATATGATTGCAGGTGTTCCCGCTCATGTGAATGGTCGAATGCTTTCCATCGCAGAAAAAGTTGGAGCTCGAATGGTTAATCGCGACCGCATGTGGCATTATACGGAAGGGATTAAGAATTGGAATCCCATATGGCCTCAGCACGGCATCCGAATTCTACCGGGGCCGTCCTCTATCTGGCTAGACGCACTTGGGCATCGACTTCAAGTTCCAAATTTACCTGGATTTGATACACTTAGTACTTTGCAAGCCATTCTATCTACAGGCTATGATTATTCATGGTTTATTTTGACACAAAAAATTATTGAGCGTGAATTCGCCTTATCGGGGTCTGAACAGAATCCTGATTTAACCGGCAAAAGTATTCGTAAAGTGCTCTCCAGAGTTCTTCCTGGTCCTTCTGATCCTGTCCAGGCATTTATGGATAAGGGTGAGGATTTTATTGTAGCAAAGGATTTGGAGGAACTTGTAAACGGAATGAATCATTTAACAGGAGAACATGTACTGGATTACGCTCACATAAAGCGACAAATTGAAGCACGAGACCGAGCTATTGACAATCCCTTTTCAAAAGACCTACAAGTTACCGCCTTACGTGGAGCTCGTAAATATCGCGGGGACCGGAGAATTCGCGTAGCGAAGCCCCATAAAATTTTAGAACCGAAAAATGGGCCGCTTATTGCTGTTCGTTTAAACATTTTAAGTCGTAAAACCCTTGGTGGGCTTCAAACCGATTTATCAGGTAGAGTACTAAATGATGATGGCGAACCAATTACTGGACTTTACGCAGCAGGGGAAGTGTCTGGGTTTGGCGGCGGTGGTGTCCACGGCTATCGTTCATTAGAGGGAACCTTTTTAGGTGGATGTTTATTTTCGGGAAGGAAAGCCGGCCGGGGAGTTATAGAGGATATCGGAAAATGAGGGGATGAAAAACCATTCTAAAGCCTTTTTCAAGGTCACGGAGTGGTTTTTTATTATGAACTAAAAACAATTTACTTTGAATTCTGTTTTTTTAATAAAGAATTCGGTCTGTTGGAAGAGTAATTCTGTCTCTTTTTAGCATCATTCCGTCCCTTGTAGGTAATCAAGTCCGAGATGGTAAGGGGATTTTTTATATTGTTGACTTAACTGGGGATTCTTTCGCTTGCATTTCTATATCGGTCTCCCGCACTCCTATTTACGTCTGTTCGTAACCGAATTCCTTCATTTCCTACAATTATTCGGTCCAGATAAAACAATCATTCCTAATCCAGTTATTATTCTGTCTCTTCACACCTGAATCAAGTCTCTCCCCCTTATTATCCGGTCAATAAAGCATTTAAGTCACTTCCATAGCACCAATTATTCTAGGACAGTAAAAAGGGAGTCTGTCCCACTCCTGGTGGTTCAGACTCCCTTCTATAAATCGACTAGGCTACAACATCATAGCCCTGCTCTTCAATTGCATCATTCATCGCTTCAACGGTAACCTTGGAATCATCATAGGTTACCTCAACTTTCCCCGTGCTTAAGTCAACCTCAGCTTTGGATACCCCATCCAGGCTTTCTAAAGCACCTTTTACGGATTGTACGCAATGTCCACATGACATTCCTTGTACGTTTACTGTTGTTTGCATAATTTATGACCCCTTTCTACATTTAATTTTATATTTTAACTCGCTTCAATCGAAGTGAGTTAGAAACAACACTTACCGAACTTAAAGCCATCGCACCGCCGGCAATCCATGGCGCCAATAGTCCCATGGCTGCAATTGGGATTCCGGCACTATTGTAAGCTAATGCCCAGAATAGATTTTGACGGATATTTTTAATGGTAGCCTTACTCATTTTAATGGCCTTTGGAATCAGTAACAGTTCGCCACCTAAAATGGTCACATCAGCAGCCTCAATCGCTACCTCTGTACCGGTTCCGATGGCGATTCCGATGTCTGCTACAGCTAGTGCAGGCGCATCGTTTACACCATCTCCTACCATGGCTACTTTATTTCCTTGAAGTTGAATTTCTTTTACCTGATTTGCCTTTTCTTCCGGTAATACTTGTGCAATCACTTGATCAATACCAACCTGATTTGCAATGGCTTCTGCTGTTCGTCTATTGTCACCTGTTAACATAATGACTTTAAGTCCAAGCTCTTTTAACTGACCAATAGCATCAATGGCCGTGTCTTTAATCGTGTCTGCTACAGCTACGATACCCTGGTATTCTCCTGCTACAGCAATGAGCATAGCGGTTTTTCCGTTGCTTTCGTAATCGACTAAATGCTGTTCTGCGTTGTTTACATTTACATGATTTTCTTCCATAAGTGTTCTCGTTCCAACTAGAATTTCCTTACCTGAAATCACTGCCTTAATACCTCTACCAGGTATCGCTATAAAATCATCGGCATCCTCTAAGTTTACGTCCCGTTCCGTCGCATACGAGACAATGGCTTCTGCTAAAGGATGTTCGGATCCTTTTTCCGCACCTGCTAACAAACGCAGTGTTTCCTCATCGCCCGTAAAGTCTGTTACTTCTGGTTTACCTTTTGTGATGGTTCCGGTTTTATCCAAAATAATGGCATCCAAATCATGTGTACGTTCTAAATGCTCTCCGCCTTTAAATAAGATGCCATTTTCAGCCGCTTTTCCTGTACCAACCATAATCGAAGTTGGTGTTGCTAAACCTAATGCACAAGGACAAGCAATGACTAATACAGCGATGGCTGCAACTAGAGATGATTCAAAGTTACCTGGGGTGACCAGGAAGATCCAAACCATAAAGGTTAATGCTGCAATTCCGACTACAATCGGTACAAAATAACCCGAGATTACATCAGCCAGGCGTTGAATAGGAGCCTTTGAACCTTGCGCATCCTCCACTACTTTTACAATGGAAGCTAATGCTGTATCTTTTCCAACCTTTGTTGCTTCCATTTCAATCGTTCCGTTTTTGTTCATCGTGGAGCCGATGACTTCAGCATTGACCTCTTTTTCAATCGGAATCGATTCACCTGTAATCATGGATTCATCGACAGAGGTTCTCCCCTTTACAATCGTACCGTCTACAGGTATTTTCTCACCTGGCTTAACCATGAGTCTATCCCCTGTCCCCACCTCTTCAACAGGAATCATCATCTCTTCTCCATCTCTAATGATCCGTGCCTGTTTCGCCTGTAAATTCAATAGCTTGGAGAGTGCAACCGTAGTTTTACTTTTTGCACTCGTTTCAAGATATTTTCCAAATAAAATCAGCGTAATTAAAATCGCACTGGTTTCAAAATAGAGGTGAGGGGTATAAGCCGTATTTCCGATTGTTTTTAATGCTTCATAAAGACTGTAAAAATAAGCCGCACTTGTTCCTAATGCAACCAGTACATCCATATTTGCACTGCGGTTTCTTAAATTTTTATAGGCGCCAACGTAAAATTGCCAGCCTATAATAAATTGAACGGGTGTCGCCAATACAAATTGGAACCATGGATTCATAAAGATTTCGGGAATCGTAATACCGAATAGGTGTACAAGCATGGTAACCAACAAGGGGACAGATAATACAGCTGATGTAAGAAGCTTTGCTTTCATATGCTTTAGCTGTTTTTCCTTCTGTGTCTGTTTACCTGCCTGATCTTCTTTAACCTTGGCATCGTAGCCAAGTTTTTGTATTTTCCCAATAAAATCATTTTCCTCGATTAATCCCGGTGTAAATTCTATGGATGCACTTTCAGTTGCCAGATTAACACTTGCCTGTTTTACACCTGTTTGTTTATTTAAAACCTTTTCAATTCGATTGGAACAGGCTGCACATGTCATTCCCATGACATCCAACTCAGCTTTTTCCGTTTGAACCCCATAGCCTAATTTCTCTATTTTTCCCGCAATATCATCAAAAGATGTTGTAGATGGATCATAATCGACACTAGCCTTCTCTGTTGTCAGATTTACCTGAGCATCGACGCCGTCCATTTTATTGAGCACTTTTTCGATTCGGTTTGAGCAAGCTGCACAAGTCATCCCTGTAACACCGAGGGTTGTATGCTCTTGTTCGCTCATGCTTCTCCCTCCTTTGCGATACATGAACTGGAACCATTTCCATGAATTTTATTTAGAGAATTGCTTCATCACTTCCATTAGTTCATCTATGGCTTCATCTCCATTACCTGACTTAACCGCGTCACTGACACAATGCTTCGTATGGCGTTCAGCTATAGAGAAGCCGACCTTTTTTAATGCTGCATTTATCGCACTAATTTGAACCAGAATATCCGGACAGTATCTATCCTCTTCAACCATTTTTTGTATGCCACGCACTTGACCCTCTATTCGTTTCAGACGATTAACAACCGCCTGTTTTTCCTCATCCGTTCTAGGGGTAACAGGATGGTCATGCAGGAATTCTCCCATTCTCTACCACTCCTTATCCTTTATAGTTATACTATACCCCCCTAATGTATTTGCTGTCAATCAAAATGACTGAAATCTTCTTACAATTATGTTTTCCCTTTTTAAGCAAAATAAAGCATATGCAATAATCCCCATTTAAACTTAAGCATATAAAATGACGCCCTATCCTTCATAGAACTGATGAAGGACAAAAAGGAGCAGAAGGACTTGAGAAATGTCCTTCACAGAGCCCATGAAGGACAATATAAGGACAGAAGTTCAAGGAAATGTCTTTCATAACGCCGATGAAGGACAAAACAAAACACAAATGTGAGAAAATGTCTTTCATAGTATGAATTTAGTAGTAGGTATTCAACAAGCGGGGGTTCTGTCATTCAAAAAGGATCGTCCTGGGTTTGGACGATCCTCTTATACAATATTCATCGTGAATCTTGTAAAATACTTTACTTAAGAAACCATTTAATCTTTTTTAGACCGTTTTTCACGTTCGGATATCGGAAAGGAATGTCAAATAGATTGGTTTGCTTTACGACACTTTTCTTGTGTGAAAAGGTATCAAAGCTTCCCTTCCCATGATAAGATCCGATACCACTGGACTTCACGCCACCAAACGGTAAATAAGGGGATACAAAATGATAGACCGTGTCATTAATACATCCCCCACCAAAAGAAATGTTATTAAGTACCTCCGATTGAATGTCCTTCTGGGCTGTAAACAGGTAAAGAGCAAGCGGGTGGGGATGCTGATCAATGCCTTCAATGACATTTTCTAAATCCTGATAGTCCATCACAGGTAGAATCGGACCGAAAATCTCCTCCTGCATGACTGAATCATCCCAGGAAATATCAGTTAACACAGTGGGCTCTATGGCGAGATTTTTCGAATCAATTTGTCCTCCCATAAACGTTTCTCCGTCCCTTAAAAATCCCTTCAGCCGTTTAAAATGCTCTTCGCTCACAATATGTGTGTAATTTTTGTTGTCCAAAGGATGATCTCCATATAAATGACGAACACCCTTCTTAAATTCTTGTAAAAATTCTGTTTTGACGTTTTCATGAACATATAAATAATCCGGTGCTATACAGGTTTGCCCTGCATTCGTAAACTTCCCCCAGGCAATGCGCTTTGCAGCCAGTTTAATGTTTGCGTCTTCATGAACAATACATGGACTCTTCCCACCTAATTCTAACGTGACAGGCGTTAAGTTTTTTGATGCGGCTTCCATGATAATTGTTCCTACCGGGATACTTCCGGTAAAGAAAATGTAGTCAACGTTTTCAGCTAAAAGGGACTGGCTCGTCTCAACGCCTCCTTGAACAACCGAAACAAACTCCTCAGGAAACAGCTTTGAAATCAGACGATTCATAAAATCCGAGGTCTCCGGTGTATATTCTGACGGTTTAATAATCGCTGTATTTCCTGCTGCGATTGCACCAATTAAGGGAGCTAATGCGAGCTGAAAAGGATAATTCCAAGGCGAGATAATCAAAGAAACCCCGTATGGTTCAGCATAAACATAACTTGAAGAACCAAAGTGTGTAATGGGGGTTTTGACTCTTTTTGGCTTTATCCATGAGCGCAACCGCTTTAACGTGAATCCGATTTCCTCCAAAACAATGCCGATTTCCGTAGAATAAGCGTCAAATGCTGATTTATTTAAATCTATCTTCAGGACGTTCATAATTTCCTTTTCATTTTCCTGAATGGCCTTTTTAAGTTTTTGCAGCATCTCCATTCGAAAAGAAACCTCTTTTGTCTTCCCACTACGAAAAAATTCCCTTTGCTTGCGGATAAGTGATTGATTGTTTTCCAATCTTCTCCCTCCCTATTCCTGAATCACATGATATAAGTATTCCATATCCTTTTCAGAAAAAATCTTAGGAACTGGATAAATTGGATTGGCCTCTGACAGCGCGCGTTTTATCATGATTGAAAGGTCTTTTTCTTTAATCCCGCTTATTTTGTCTGGGATATTCATCTTCTTATTAAAGTTCTTAATCTCTTCAATAAATTTTTTTGCTTTTTGTTCTTTATCATCTGATGGGTCACCTATGTTCACTAAATCTGCCAGGTCAGCTAAAGGGGGATACACTGAACGTCCGTAATATTCAAGAACATGAGGCAGGATGACTGCATTTGCTAAACCGTGTGGAACAGCATAAAACCCACCTAGGGTATGAGCAATCGCATGCACATTTCCAACATAAGCTCGTGTAAAGGCCACACCTGCTACATAGGCTGCCCGCTGCATATTGGTACGGGCTTCCATATTTTTACCGTTAGAATATGCTTCATAGAGGTTTTCAAAAATAAGTTTTACGGCTTCTCGACTGCATCTTTTCGCTTTTTCGGAAGCACCATGGTTTGTGTAAGCTTCAACTGCATGGGTTAACGCATCCATTCCTGTTGTGGAAGTAATGTGTGGAGGAAGATTTTTAGTGAGTAGGGGATCGAGTACAGCAAAGTCTGGAATAAGAGATAAATCCATGATGGCATATTTTTCATGTGTATCCGGATTGGATATAACCGTTGCAACCGTTGCCTCACTTCCTGTTCCAGCTGTGGTTGGAACAGCAACAAGAGGAGGTGTTTCTTTACGCACCCTTAATAGTCCCTTTAATTGTGGGAGGGTTTTACCCGGCCGGGCTATTCTTGCTCCAACTCCCTTGGCACAATCCATAGGGGAGCCTCCACCGAAGGAAATTATTCCCTTACAGTTGCTTTCTTTAAATATTTTTAAAGCGGTTTCAATATTTTCAATAGTTGGATTAGGCACTACTTTATCATAAATAACATATTTAATTCCTTCTTCGCGTAGCTCCTTAAGCATATTATCCATTAATCCAATTGAGCGGATCCCTTCATCTGTAACAATTAGGACTTTAGTAAGGTGTTTTCTTTTTAATAGGGGTGGGAGTTTTCCTAAACTATTTTCCCCTTCTAATAACACAGGCTCACGCCAGGGTAAAAAACGGGTAAATATACGACTTGCAGCTTGATATATTCTGCAAAACATCTTATACATAAATGCCCTCCTTTTCTTCATCATGAGTAATGGAATAGTAGAGTAAAAATACACGCCGAATGAAAGCGCTTTATAATAAATAGAAAATACGTTCGAACATCCCCCCTCACTTATCTTAAATAACACTGCAAAATAGATTTTTCATAATAAAAACCTCTTCATTTAAATATATAAATCATTTTCATACTATTCAATCACTTATTATGTATATTTAGCTCCCAGAAGATTAAAAAAAGGGGTACATTTATCGGGGGAATTCTTTGGAAACTAGACAAAAAACGGGTAAAAGCAATAAAAAAAGAGTCCAGCTTAATCAAGCTGAACTACTTCACCATTCTTGAATACCATATAACTCCTAAGCAATTGGTGTCCCATTGGGAACTGGCTGATCAGGCTTCAAAAGCACCACGTCACCGTCCTCAGGTACACCACCTATTACTAGCACTTCTGACTTATAGCCTGCAATTCGCATAGGAGGAAAATTGACAACAGCCGCAACCTGGCGACCAATAAGCTGTTCGGGCTCATATCGTTTCGTAATCTGAGCTGAGGACTGTTTACTGCCTAATTCACCAAAATCAACTTCAAGCTTAATCGCTGGTTTTCTGGCTTCTGGAAAGGGCTCTGCCTTTTGCACAGTACCAATGCGGATATCCAGGTTTTGAAAATCATCCAATGTGGCCATAGACTTCTCTCCTTTGATTATTACTTAGGATTAATCTTTCACCATCTTATGGAATTTTCCCTGCCAATAAAATAAATTCCTTTAACTATTTTCCACCTTTAACCTCCAAACACATATTCCTGGAGGCCTCGATAACTAACGTATCCAAATACTTTCTGGAACGGCTAACATTTAAGAGAAGTGAATTCCAGCGGTATTCTTGAATTACAGAATGGTAAATTGATACCCCTTTTCTTTAATAATCCGAATCATTTCAGGAAGGGCTTCAACCGTCTGTTTAAGTTCATGTAGTAGAATAATAGCTCCATCTTCTAAGTTTTCCGTTACATTTGAAATAATCTGTTCAGAATTCCCTTTCAATTCCCAATCAATACCTGCAATTCGCCACATAACCGATGTTAATCCCAACTGGTTTGCTGCTTTTATTGTATCCGCATTATACTGGCCAAATGGTGGCCGGAAATAGGTAACTTTCTGTCCAGTTATGCCTTCAATCTTTTTGACACTTTCGGCTAACTGTTTGTATTGTTTGTTAAAATCTAATGTTGACAGATCTGGGTGATTGATGGTGTGAGTTCCTATTTTATGACCTTCCTCAACAAGCCTGGCCCAAGGTCTTTCCTGGTATAAAAGTCGAGTCTGCCAAAAGAACATAGCAGGTACCTCTTCCTCTTTTAAAATATCAAGAATTTGCGGCAGCACTTTGCCAGGACCATCGTCAAAAGTTAACACAACCGTTTTTTCATCAGAAGAATTGATACTCGTTAATACATGACTATCCTTCGAGTCGTACACGACCCTTGACTGATCAACTACTCATGGACTTTTCATCATTCTTCATTCTCCTCTCTTTTGTTATAAGTGGCTGATTATTAAGGCTGTTTTGCTGTTTCATAATAGGTGAGATGGAACTCTTCATCCTGGAAGGAATCTGGATGATCATCAAAGATTACTTTTCCATTCTTTAGTGCAATGATCCTTGTTGCAAACCGTTTTGCCAAGTTCACATCATGAACATTAATAATCGTAAGTAGTTGGTGACGGTTATGCATTTTTTGAATTAAGCGAAAGATATGACTAGCTGTACCAGGATCTAAACTTGAAACGGGTTCATCCCCAAGAAAGGCTTTTGGGTGTTGCAGTAAAGCCCTTGCTATACCAACTCGTTGTTTCTGTCCACCACTCAGTTTTTCAACTTTACGGTACATCTGATCTGTTAGCCCCACATCAGCAATAACCTTCTTAGCATGATTTATTTCCTCTTTATTGAATAGTCCAATGATATTTTTATATGTTGATCGATATCCAAACAGTCCGGTTAGAACATTTTGTAAAACGGTAAGTCTGGGAATTAAATTAAAGTGTTGAAAAATCATTCCCATTTCTCTTCTTATTTTACGCAAGTCCTCTTCAGATAACGATGACAACGGTTGATCTTTCCAATAAACAGTGCCACTTGTCGGATCTTGTAAACCATTTATACAACGGATTAATGTTGATTTTCCAGCCCCGCTTTTTCCGAGGATACAAACAAATTCACCCTTCTGAAAGTGTAAATCGATGGAAGATAGCGCCTCAAAATCACTATCTTCATATTGAACAGACAAATCTTTAATCTCGAGCATTTTGCTTCCTCCTTAAATGACCTTATTCCGAACGAAGCTGCCAAATAAATCGACGATGATGACGATAACCATAATAATCAAAACATCTAAAGAAACAGAAGAATATTGGAAGGTTTTAAAATCATTAAATAAGCGCTGCCCAATTCCTCCCCCACCAATAAATCCTAATATGAGCGATGTTCGAATGGCCACTTCAAAGCGATAAAAATAGTGTGATAGTACGTTCGGCCATATTTGTGGAAGAATACTGAATAAATAAGCAAATCCTTTCTTGGCTCCTACTGCCTTCATCGCTTCCTGAGGACCTGAATCAGACGCCTCAATGAGTTCAGATATTAGCTTACCCAGCACTCCAATATTATGAAACATTATGGCAAGGACCGCCGGAAAAGGGCCAAGACCCAGGGCAGTTAGCAAAATTAATCCAAAAACAATTTCAGGAATCGATCGAACAAAACTTAGCAAAACTCTTGATAGGTGATAGAAGAATCCTGATGGTGATGTGTTTCTGGCAGCGACAAAACTAAGGGGCAAGGCAACAATAAGTCCAAAAAGACTGCCCAGGAAAGCCATTCCAAGTGTTTCCAGACTATCTTCAAGCATATGAGGTAGCTTAGCGTAATCCATCGGGAACCATTCACCTAGGAAATCAACCATGTTACGAAAATCTCTAAATTTTGATAAGTTAAACTCCGTAAGCTCCATACTGAAGTAAATCAAAACGCCTAATATGATTACCGTAATAATATTTCTACTTTTGAACCACACAAAGATCAACTCGCTATTCTTTATTTCTTACCTGCTTCACACAATGAATACTTTCAAGGCCTTGTCCTGCGCCTAAGGTTTGGGTTACCATAACGTTCTCTTATAATACTAGTTCATAGTAGTAATAGTCAGAAAAAAGAACTCGATCACGAGCTCTCCATTCACCCGTTTTATTCCTGCATATAAATGCTTAATAGGTATTTCGCTTCATAACTGCCTGAATGTTTATCTCTAACATATTCTTCTGCACGATTTCCGATGTGCTGTGTCCATTTCTTATGGTTCATTAGCTGTTCTGCATAATCGAGAAAGTGGCTTTCATTCGAGAATATCAGCCCGTTTTGCTGATGGGTTATAATGCTTTTATTTCCTTCATTGTCCGAAGCAAGCACGGGAAGACCAAATCCCATAGCTTCCAAAATAGCGGAGGATTGCCCCTCCGAATCCGAAGTATTAATGACACTATCGGTTTTTGCATAAATACTTCCCATATGTTTGTGATCTACTTGACCAAAATAGGTAACCCAGTCACGGTTTTCTTCTACCAATTCTTTTACAATTGCCCCCTCTTGTTCTTCAAGAACAGGCCCCACAATCCATAGTCTGGTCTGGGGATATTTAAAATGCAGTTTTGACAGCATCTTTATTGCAGAGGGAACATTTTTGATTTTTCTAATACCTGCTGGAAGTGTAAATACAAAGGTATTGTCTTCTTTTTGTACTGGAAAATCCGATTCTGAAAATTCACTCGTCCCTTGTGGCAAAATAAATACCTTATCTGATACAGATGGAACTTCTTTTTCCAAAATATGCTTTCCTTTTTCATTAAAAACGTGTATGGCTTTGGCACCCTCCAGACAATCCATTACTTCAGCACGCGTTTTGGAATCAAATAAATAATAATTCAAGTCTGTACCCGTTATTGTAATCATATAAGTTTTGGGTATGTCGTTTATTTTCTGCATAAAGCGATAAAACTTGTATGCATGAAAGCCGTGTACCATATCTGCTTCTGGAAGCGCAGTAATGCCTTCATCTGTAATTGAAACAATTTCTGTTGTAACTCCTAGCTTCTCAAGACCATCAGCAATACGCTGGACCGTTACGGTATTTCCGCGAGGCTGATGAAAATGTGGAGTGGCTAAAACTACTTTCATGACCTATTCATCCTTTTAAGTGTCTCATTCTGAAGAGCTATTGATTTAGATATTATATTTAATTTATCAAAATAAAAAAAGCCGTAACAATGAAAGCCATTGACGACTTAAAAACGAAAATGATTGGCGGGACTGTGTGGGAATCGAACCCACCGGAGACGGCACGCGCCTCCCTCAGGGTTTTGAAGACCCAGGGGGACACCAGTCACCCATCCAACCCCGTAAAGAGCACATTATTTTAATAGCTTCAAAACTCACAAACGTTATTATACATATATTTAAGTTTGTGTTCAAATGATTCAATCTAGACATTTACAATAATAAATCGAAAAAGGCATTGCTCCTGTAATATGCTCCTCTAAGGGGTAGAGAGATTAAATAAAAGAATCTGTTTCCTTTGGGGGTGCATATCACCTGAAACAATGCCTTTTAAAATACTTTCAAATATTATCGTTTATTCATATCATTTGGATGTGGTCCATTACGCCTGTTTTGATTTAGCTGATTAATTTCATCCATTTCCTCAGCTGTAAGCTCAAAATCAAACACATCAAAATTCTCTTCTATTCTGGATGGAGTTACTGATTTAGGAATTACTATGGTTTTATTTTGCAGATGCCAGCCCAATACAACTTGAGCGGGGGTTTTTTGATGTGACTCAGCAATTCTTTTCACTACCTCATCTCGCAATGCTTCGCCACCTTGATCAAGCGGACTCCAAGCTTCTACAAAAATATCATGATGAGCACAGAACTCTTTTAGTTCGTTTTGTGCAAGAAAAGGATGGCATTCAATTTGATCCAGTACGGGTTTAACCTCACATTCTTCCATAATGCGTTCTAAATGTTCTTTTTCAAAATTACAAACCCCAATTGCTTTTACTCGGCCATCATGATAAAGCTTTTCTAATGCTTTATAGGTTTCCACATAGTCATCAAACTCAGGTGTTGGCCAATGAATCAAATATAAATCTACATAGTCAAGCCCAAGTCTTTCCAGGCTTTCATCAAAAGCACGAATAGTATTTTCATATCCCTGGTCACTGTTCCAGACCTTCGTTGTAATAAATAAATCCTCACGTGGAACGCCAGAGTCTTTAATGGCCTTTCCAACGCCTTTCTCATTCTGATAAATCATCGCTGTGTCAATTGATCTGTAGCCAACCTCAAGGGCTTTCGATACAGCTTCTGTTGCCTGATCATTTTCTACTTTCCAGACACCAAAACCAAGCTGCGGCATCTTTACGCCGTTGTTTAACGTTACATAGTTCATCTGATATTTCTCCTTTCTAAGTATTGACAGTTGTACAAGTATATTTTTTCTAAATCATCCTCAAAAATACCATATATATGTAGGCATGTCATTTCTAAGCAACTGCTGGTGTTATGTTAGAATGGCCATTTTAACATCTATGAATAAAAAATCCCGCCTTGGGTGGCGGAATTTTTTTTCTTTACTATACAACCTTCTTAGTCGTTTCTTCCGTTAAATAGTCATGCACCTGCTCAGCAACTTCACGTCCTTCACGAATCGCCCAAACAACAAGACTCTGTCCCCGACGTGCATCACCTGCAGCGTAAACACCTTCTTCACTCGTACGATAGTCTTTCATTCCGTCTATTGTCCAGATGCGTCCGCGTTCATCGGTTTTTAATCCAAAGTGTTCTAAGACCTCTTGTTCAGGTCCTGTAAAGCCAATCGCAACTAAAACCAGATCAGCTTCCCAGACTTGTTCAGTTCCCGGTATTTCTTTTGTAACCAGCTTCCCGTCTTCATAAACTTTCTCTACATTTAGCGTATGCAAAGCTTTTACATGTCCCTGTTCATTTTGTTCAAAGCGTTGCGTTAAAATTTCATACTTACGTGGATCTTCCCCTTGGACGCTTAATCCCTCTTTATAGCCATAATCTAATTTAAATGTCATTGGAAATTCTGGCCAAGGATTGTCATCCGTTCGTTCCTCAGAATTTTTCGGGTGTTTACCAAACTGAACGACACGCTTACAATTTTGACGAAGAGCAGTAGCGACACAGTCAGCACCTGTGTCACCACCCCCGATAACAACTACGTTTTTACCTTCAGCTGAAATTGGCGTATCTTTTGGATCGGTTTCAAGTGCTTTCGTAGCAGCTGTTAAATAGTCCATCGCAAAATGGATTCCACTACTATCACGGTTTTCTAAAGGAATATCACGCGGATCTTGAGCACCAGTACACATGATGACCGCATCATACTCACGATTTAATTCATCACGTGTAATATCAACACCAACCTCTGTGTTACAAGCAAACTCAATACCCGACTCTTTCATCACATTAATTCGACGATTAACGGTATCCTTTTCTAATTTCATATTTGGAATCCCATACATCAAGAGTCCACCAGGTCTGTCATCTCGTTCAAAAACCGTTACACGATGGCCTTGTTCATTAAGCTGATCAGCAGCTGCCAAACCAGCTGGTCCTGAACCAACAACAGCTACACGTTTTCCTGTACGACGAGCCGGAACTTTCGCCTGAACCCAGCCATTGTCAAAACCTCGTTCGATAATCTCGTTTTCAATCGATTTAATGGTAACCGGATCATCATTAATTGCAAGAGTGCAGGAACCTTCACAAGGAGCAGGACATACGCGGCCGGTGAATTCCGGAAAATTATTCGTTTCTTCCAAACGCGCGAGTGCCTCCTGCCAGTTTTCTTCACTTACAAGTTCATTCCACTCAGGGATAAAATTATTAACAGGACAACCAACATAATCACCATCCCACTCGGCACCTGTGTGACAAAAGGGTGTACCACAGTCCATACAGCGTGAGCTTTGGCGTTTTAACTCGTCATCATCAAAACGAAGGACGTATTCTTCCCAGCTCTTAATACGCTCTATGGGGTCCCGCACTTCCTGGTCTTTTCGGTTAAATTCCATGAATCCTTTTAAATACCCCATGTTGTTCCCCTCCTTTTGTCATTATTATTGCACCACTTTTTCCTGCGTTGTACTTTCGTCGTGCGATAGCATGGCTTTATACTCCTCCGGTATAATTTTCACAAACTGATGTACGACTGTTTCCCAATGATTTAATAGATATTTCGCACGCTTACTTCCTGTATATTGCACATGCTTTAGCAGCATATCTTTAACTTCATTTCTATCATCCTGATTATCAAGTTTCTCGAATAAAACGAATTCTTTATTACACTTTCTTTTAACTTCTTTGGCATCATTTGCCCAGATGTAGGCAATTCCACCCGACATACCAGCTGCAAAGTTTTTGCCAATACCCCCAAGAACTACAACACGACCGCCTGTCATATATTCACATCCATTATCACCAACACCTTCGACAACGGCACGCGCGCCGCTATTACGAACCGCAAAGCGTTCACCTGCACCTCCATTGATATAGGCCTCACCACTTGTTGCACCAAATAAAGCGACGTTACCAATTATGACTTCTTCCATACGATGTAAAGCTGACGGTAGATTTGGCTGAAAAATTAATTTACCTCCTGATAGTCCTTTCCCGACATAATCATTTCCATCGCCCTTAACATGCATAGTCACACCATTTGGTACAAACGAACCAAAGCTTTGACCGGCTGAACCTGTAAAATGCAGGTCTATCGTATCCTCAGGTAAACCTTCTTCACCGTACCGTTTGGAGACTTCATACCCAAGTGTAGTTCCAACGGTCCGATTCTTATTCTCAATTGGTAAATCTAATTGTACAGTTTCACCATTTTCTATTGCTTCTTTCAACTGTGGAATAAGCTTAGACGTATCCAGATGATGTTCATCAAAAACATTTATTTCTGGACGTTTGTTGTTAAGCCAGCTTGCATCTGTTGTATTTAACAGTGGGCCTAAATCAAGCTGTTTGGCCTTTGGATGATCAGCTTTCTTCTGACTCACGGTTAATAAGTCCGTACGACCTATTAATTCATCCAGGGAACGTACACCAAGCTGTGCCATAATTTCACGCATTTCTTCTGCGACAAAGCGCATGAAATTGACAACATGATCGGCCTGGCCTGCAAACTTATCACGTAGCTCAGGGTTTTGAGTAGCAATACCTACAGGGCACGTGTCTAAGTGGCAGGCACGTATTAAAATACATCCCAGTACAACCATTGGAGCTGTTGAGAAGCCATATTCTTCCGCTCCAAGGAGGGCTGCTTTAATCACATCACGACCAGTCATAAGCTTCCCATCTGTCTCAAGTCGAACGCGCTCACGTAAACCATTTAAAACTAATGTCTGGTGCGCTTCAGCTAATCCTAACTCCCACGGTAAACCTGCATGACGTATACTTGTTTTAGGTGAAGCCCCTGTACCGCCTTCATAACCACTGATTAAAATAACATCGGCTTTCCCTTTCGCAACACCGGCTGCAATCGTTCCAACACCAGACTTCGCAACCAGTTTTACATTCAAGCGTGCATCCGGATTAGCATGCTTTAAGTCATAAATTAATTGAGCTAAATCCTCAATGGAATAAATATCATGATGCGGTGGTGGTGAAATTAAACCAACACCAGGCGTAGATTTTCGGACTTCTGCAATCCAAGGGTGTACTTTTTTACCAGGAAGATGACCACCTTCACCTGGTTTAGCACCTTGGGCCATTTTAATTTGAATTTCATCCGCATTAGTTAAATAATAACTCGTAACACCAAAGCGACCAGAGGCGACCTGTTTAATTGCACTTCTTCTAAAGTCACCATTCTCATCAGGGGTGAAGCGACTAGGATCTTCTCCTCCTTCACCACTATTACTTTTACCACCAATTCGATTCATCGCTATCGCCAGCATTTCATGTGCTTCCTGACTGAGTGCACCGTAGGACATCGCACCCGACTTAAATCTCTTCCATATAGTTTCTACTGACTCGACTTCTTCAATAGGAATAGATTTCGACTCATCAACTTTAAAATCCAACAAGTCACGTAAGTATGTTACTTTTTCATTTTCGACAAGCTTTGAATACTTTTCATATAAAGTTTTACTATTCATCCGTGCGGCATGCTGAAGCGTATGAATCGTTCTTGGGTTAAACGCGTGATACTCCCCGTCATGACGCCACTGCATATCACCACCAGATGGTAATGTCGAACGATTTTCATAATAAGCAATACGATGTCTGGTTAACGACTCTTCGGCAATTGTCTCTAATCCAATACCACCAAGCTTAGACGACGTACCATAGAAATATCGATTTATGACATCACGATTAATTCCAATAGCTTCAAATGTCTGTGCTCCACGGTAACTTTGAATCGTTGAAATCCCCATTTTCGACATCACTTTTACAATCCCGGAAGTTGCAGCTTCCCGGTAACGCGCAATAGCTGTTTCATAACGATAACCTTCTATAAATTCATCGTCCACCAGCTTTTCAATCGAACGATATGCTAGATATGGATAAATAATATCAACGCCATACCCAATTAAAACAGAGAACTGATGAACATCACGGGCTTCAGCCGTTTCCAGAATTAAGCTTGCTTTCGTCCGCAATCCTTTACGAACCAAGTGATGATGTAATCCACTCACCACTAATAGTGATGGCATTGCCACACGATCAATCGACATATCACGATCGGTTAACACAATTAGTGATACACCTTGTTCAATCGCATTTTCAACCCGCTGAAAAAGCGATTCTAATGCAGCCCCCATGCCAGCTGTTCCACGGGAAACAGGATAAGTAGTTGACACACGCTCAAACCGGAAGTCACTTCGACTATTATGAATTACCGCATCAAACTCTTGCTTCGTTAAAATTGGTGTATATAAACGAATCCTTTTACAATGCTCTGGTCCATCATCTAAGAAATTATGGCGTGGACCAAGATAAGAAGTAGTGGACGTCACCCCTTTTTCACGAATCGCATCAATCGGTGGATTCGTTACCTGGGCGAATAATTGCTTAAAATAGTTAAACAACAATTGTGGTTGTTCTGATAAAACAGCTAATGGTGTGTCATTCCCCATTGAACCGATGGGGTCTTTTTTTTCCGTGACCATTGGAACAATGTTTTTCATCATTTCTTCTTTCGTGTAACCATTCGCTAACTGAAATGGAAGAAGCTCATCCTTAGGTAGGTCCTCGGAGAAATCACTCTCCGGTAAACCTTTTAACTGAACTTGCGAATCATTCAACCATTCACGATATGGAAATTTTGTTGCAATTTCACGCTTAATATCTTCATTAAACAGCACATCGCGCTTTTCTAAATCAACTAAAATCATCTCACCTGGAGCAAGACGTCCTTTTTGAACAACTTGTTCTGGTTCGATATCAACAACACCTACTTCAGAAGATAAAACAATACGATTATCCTCCGTAATATAATAACGCGCGGGACGGAGTCCATTACGATCAAGTGATGCTCCAATTTGCTTACCATTTGTATAAGCAATTGCTGTTGGGCCATCCCATGGTTCCATAATGGTGCTTAAATATTCAAAGCACGCACGTTCAGGGTCCTTCATCTGTTCATTTAAATCCCAGGCCTCAGGCACCATCATCATTGCCGTTTGAGACATTGTACGACCATTTGTTACTAAGTACTCAAATGCCTGATCAAGCATACCTGAGTCACTGGAATCTTCATCAATAATAGGTAAAAGCTCCTTGTGGCGCTCTTCATAAACATGAGAAATGGCAGCTGTTTCACGCGCCTTCATCCAATTTATATTTCCTGTAATCGTATTAATCTCACCATTATGCATTAACATACGGTTAGGATGTGCGCGCTCCCAGGACGGAAACGTATTTGTACTATATCGGGAATGCACCATACCAAATGCCGTTTTAGCCTTTGAATCATTTAAATCTAAATAAAATCGATTCATCTGTTCCGGTGTCAGCATTCCTTTATACACAATAGTCTCTGGCGATAAACTCGCAAAATAAAATGGACCCTCTTTAAGCTCATCCATTTTAGAAACACGTTTTTCAATGATGCGACGGACTAAGTAGAGGGATTGTGTGAATTTTTCTACTGAATGCGTCCCTTCAGGCCTTTTAATAAAGACCTGACGAATATATGGCATCGTAGATTTAGCTGTCTCTGAAAGCATGGAATCATCAACAGGAACCGTTCGCCACCCGATTAAATCGTGCTTTTCCTCTTTTATTACTTGTTCTACAACAGACTCAGCCTGCTTTCTTAAATGCTCCTGTTGTGGTAAAAACAGCATACCAACAGCATACTCACCTTGTTGGGGCAGCATTTGATTCCATTGTTTGCGAAACAGCTCATCTGGAATTTGCATCATGATACCTGCACCGTCACCTGTATTAGGATCTGATCCCCGACCACCACGATGCTCTAGTCGACAGAGGATCGTGATTGCATCTTGAATCATTTGATGCGTTTGATTCCCATCTATACTTGCAATAAAGCCAATACCGCACGCATCACTTTCAAACTTGGGATCATACAACCCTTGTTTTTGTGGAAGTACTGTTCGAATCATTGCCTCACCCCATCCTTTCCATTGGATTAAATAAAGAAAACTTGAGTACATTAAAGGGATCTTTAGAAACCCTCATGCTTTGTGCAAGCTATACGGCGCCGGAAATTGTCTAGTTGCACTTATACTATCTTCCGATTTATCTGATAAATTTTTGATAGTAAAAAATAAACTCGCAAATGCGAGAATGCCATATAATTTTCGGTAAATTAAAATTTATTAAAAAAATGGTAAAAGTCCGACAGGTATTTAAATCATATAATTTTTTTGTTATGCTTTCAATATATATATTCGATACTATTAATCGCAAAATGAGATAACAGTTGGATAAAGGGTGATATGATGGAGCTTAGGCAAATTAAATATTTTATAAAAGTGGCGGAATTAGAACACGTGAGTGAGGCTGCTGCTGAATTACACGTCGCCCAATCAGCTGTTAGCAGACAGATTGCCAATCTGGAAAATGAACTTGGAGTTAAACTGTTCTTACGTGGGGGAAGGAAAATTCAACTGACACCGGTAGGAGAAATTTTCCTTGAACGGGTGAAATCGGCGATGGTTGAGTTTGAAAAAGCAGAAAGAGAAATATATGAATACTTAAATCCAGAAAGCGGTAATATTCGGCTCGGATTTCCAACAAGTCTAGCTGCCAAGACGTTGCCAAATGTAATCTCAGCCTTTCGAAAAGAGCATCCGCAGATTGGATTTCAATTGTATCAGGGAACAGTCAGTGAATTAACAGAAGCGGTTATTTCAGGTCAGATCGATATTGCCTTCGTCTCTCCTGTCCCGTCCCACCATGAGGAAGTTAAAGGTCATATCTTCTTTACTGAAAAAATGATGGCCTTATTACCCAATAATCATGAATTTGCTAACGAACCCTATTTACGTTTAGTCCAATTAAGATATGAACCGTTTGTGATTTTCAGGCAAGGCTATCATATTCGGGAAATTATTATGAAGGCTTGTTCCCAGGTTGGTTTTCAACCAAGGATTGCCTTTGAAGGAGAAGATGTTGATACCATTAAAGGACTAGTCTCAGCTGGCCTTGGTGTAAGCTTACTCCCTGAAATTACACTAAATGACCTGCCGATGCGTGATACAAAGCCGGTTGAAATTATTGAACCAAATGTCTCACGAACAGTCGGTATTATCCTGCCATCAAACCGGGAAGTTGCCCCATCTGAACAAGTCTTTTTTCAATTTCTACAATCTTATTATGAAAGGCTTAACAATTTTGGTTATTAAGAAGAAACGTGCAATGATTTATGTATTTCAACATCTCTATTTTAGAGACAGCATCTATGGTTATTATTAAATTCTAAATTTCTGTTGCTGGTGATGTTGTCCAATATCGATAGGAAAGGAAAGACAAAAAGCAATTTTAGTATATTGTCTTTAGGTAGTCGGTTATTTAAACGGCTTAAATGGCAAGGGGAGTTAAAGTAGTTTTATTGTGAGGAAACAAAATTAAAAACTGGATAGAGATTTTTTGCCCAAATCCCCCCTTGCTCAAATACTGGTTGAATACAATCTCCACTTGAATAACCCTGTATTCACCTGGTACTTCTATACTGATATACAAATGATTTAAAAAGCTCTTGATGTGAGTGTAAGTATAGAGAATTAGGCATTTTGGGTAAGTTATCTAAAGGAATCTGTCAATTAGAGATTCTATAAAACTTTAGTCAATCCATGTTGTTACTTCCGAAATTGGTTTTCTTGTCTTCTTTTCGGGTTCTATTTCTGGATATCCGATATAGAGAAGGCCAACCAGCTCACTATTTTCATCCAGTCCAAAAGCTTGCTTCATTCTTGGATGATACATAGGTGCACCACTACGCCACATCGCACCAAGCCCCATACCATACGCACCTAATAGCATATTTTGGATGGCAGCATGTGTAGCAGCACAATCTTCCCTTCGTTCTATCTCATTTTGACTTCTAAAAGAAACAGCCACTGCAATAACGACAGGTGCCCGTCTTGCCTTTTTTTGCTGTTTAGAATCAATTAACTCTTCTGAAGCGTCTGTATTATTTTCTAAAGCAATATCTCTATACGCATCTCCCAATACTTTTCGTCCTTCTCCTGTCATAACAAAAAAGCGCCAAGGTTCTGTTAAATGATGATTGGGGGCCAAAGTTGCCAATCTAAGTAATTCCCCTATTTTCTCTTTTTCCAGTTGATCTTGTTTCACTTTTGCGATACTTTTTCTAGACTCGATGCCTTCCAGTAAATTCATCTCTATTTTCTCCTCCCACTTAGCTTGCTAAATATACTATATTATACATTCTATAAAACTTTAAACACAAAAATGAACCTTTTGACATTTTTCAATTTTTTATTTTTACTGTTGTTTTCTATTCATTACCAAAATTTCTAAAAATTTTTAGCGACTTTCCACAAAATGGAGGGTTATTATGGTAAATAAAGAAATAGGTTAAAAAGAGGATTAAGGAGTTTTTATATTATGGAGAGGGTAGATAAACAGACGATTCTGTATGAACGAATGAAGAAACAAGGATTACTTGAGCCGTTGGAAGACCCAGCAGATTTTGACGGATATAAAAAGCTATTCAAGCTGCTACAGCCTGTAGCTCCTGTTCACAACTCAAGGCCAGGTGATCCGCCCAAATTAGTTCATCGTACTTTATTTAATGACTCTTTAGTCACTTCAACACTTCGCCAAAAACATCAAATCGTGAAAGCTAGATTTCAAGGCGGCCGCGTTGGCTATGTGTTTGAAGAAGATTTAAAGCTGTATACTCGTGTCTTTCAAAAGCCACTTAAAAGAATAGATTCTATTCATGAAGACATTCTTGGAACCATTCGAAATATGAGTGGTATTTCAAAGGATAAGCTAAAAGAAGAATTAAGTTACTCTGCCAAAGACATTACTAAGGCATTAACGAAATTGCAAGAAGCTTGTCTTGTCTATGAGAATCAAATTGATACGGATTGGGATACTGGGTGGTTTGATTTTTCTGAAGAATGGTTTGAGGTGCCGGAACAAACAGATGAGAGTGTGGAAAAGGTTTTATTGAATTTCCTTGATTCTATGGTCTTTGCTAACTTAGATCAAATAAAAAGTTGGTCGCATTTGAAAAAGAACTTATTAAAACGGATACTGCAACAGCTGATAGCGAAAAAATTAATGGTTGAAGTCAGTATTGAAGGTTTAGGGACTGGATATATGAGGACTGATAAAGTGGAATTTGCGCACCGGAAGGTTCCAAAATCGGTATTTATGCTTGATAAGTCAGATATTCTAGTCAGGACCCATTTAGATGAGCTTAAGACTCTTTATAAAGGGCAGGAAGTCTTGCAGTATCTGTTAATTGATGGCGAGTTTCAAGGAGCAGTTCTTGGCCATTGGCGGATTGGACCTCATGATATTGATGATGTAACGCTATCCCTTAAACCTGAGCAGGCAAATATTAGAAAAGATGAAATCATCAAGGCTATCCGTCAATACTATACACCTAAAAGGACAAAAATCCTTAAATTTAATGGAGAAAACATTTAAGCTACCATATAACTCTATTTTACCGGGATGGTGTTTTCTAACAGTTAATGGACATTCACTACCAAATCATTTAACATAATATCCTCACGCAAAAAGACACACGTGTCGATCACAGTAAAATACACGTGTGTCTTTCGATTTAAACTTTAAATGTAATACTTCACAATATGTCATATTGAAGGATAATTTTACCGCAAGTTATTAAAATCTTAGCATTGCCATTCCGGCAAGATTATGGTTCAAGTTACAACTGTGACTTGAACCATATTTTTGCCGAGTATTGAAGGATATACAAAGATTGGTATAACAATATTCTCAACTATAAATTTCCGCACTATTCCTTTGAAAGTGAGCTTGATTATCCAAATTACTTATACGTTAATACTATATTTAGGTACTTTAGGCAAGCTTATCCTTCTCTACAGAACTTCTAGCAAAATATGATGTAGCGTTATAAGGACAAATGATCTATATTAATAATTTATAAACTAAACTCCCAATAAAAAATAAAATGCTCTTAAATAAAATAATGGTACACTTTTATTCCCTTCTAATAGATACAGTTAATATATGCTTCCCTGCATTTTTCATTAGCAGATGCTATCCTAGTTATTAATTTTTCACTGAGTTCTCCTACTTTCTTTTAAACTTTTTCACCACAAAATAATCAACATTAATCATATAAGTAGTCTCCTACACCAATACTAAATATTGCATTGTATATATTTGTACTGCACATTAAATAGATCTGATGTTTTTTCGTCTTTCTTATTCAATATTAGCACCCTAAACAAAAAAGACGCATTATGAGATAAACGTGACCGATTGTTTAAGAATGATTGCTAGTATTAATAAAGAAAAACATATCTTCCCCCTATGCCCCCAAAAAACACATTCACCTTCAGAGGGTTAATGTGTTCTCTCATCTTTGAAAAACGTACCTTTCTCACCACATTGGTGGGCAGGTATAATTTTATCTACTTTACCTTGGTTCATTTGGATGTATCAAAGTAAAAAAGCAAGCAGAAACCTTTTTATATACTAGTTTTCTAGTGTTAATCATCTCCTCTTTTTTTGACTTCTTAGGTGCACAGTCCGGGGTTTATTAATATGAGGTTGCCCCTTGGATGCCATACCTCCCTTGGGATTAGACACTCATACCTGTTACGGTAATTAGCTTGATTGAGTTTAAGTCAGATATATCCCCACTATTAAAAGGGTTATTTTTTCTTTACTAGGTGCGTTTATTGTCGAACCATTATTTGTTTTTTCAACTTTTATGAACCGATAAATAATGGGAAAACTATTACTCAGTATCGATTTATTTTAACCAGTATCTTGTAGCACACTGTCACAGTAGAAGAGGAAATTTTGATTCTTACTGGATTAAAAAAAGGTAAGGAGTCTATAATAAAATATCTAACTTCTGTTTCGTTTTTCTATTTTATTTTAACTAATAAGATATCTTAACGTAGTTGTTTTACATCATTACATTTCAAAACTGAAAGCTTCTGTCATTTCTACATGGGAAAATAATTGTATTAAGAAAATAATTTGTAGAATATAAATATTATTCCTACCAGGAATATCACCTTTTGTAAAGGTTATAGCAAATCCCAATACTTCTTCATCAAATCCTCCCCTTTTATTACGAATATAAAAATGCAAAGGAAGAGAGGGAATCCCCTCTTTCCTTCCGTTTATTCTATATTCAGTTTTTCTAATATTTGATCTGGGTAAAAACCAACTACCCAATGTCCATTAACATTCGTTTGTGGTACTGCCAACATCCCTATTGCATTTACTACGTCCTGTTGAGCTTCTTCATTAACAGTTAGGTCTACTTCTTATTTTTATATTGAAGGGTATTTATTAAATTAAACAGCTCGATCAATACACTCAATCAATCGGTTTTCAATATCTTCTGCTAATTCCTTCACAGCAGTGTCGTTAATCATTTCAATTAAAGCAGTTGGTCGTGGCATACCAATCTTTGTTTTTGTGTTGTCTTCGTACACAACAATTTTACAAGGTAGGAAATAACCCACCATCTTGTTTTCCGTTAGAACTCGTTGTGCCTCTTTTGGATTACATACCTCTAATACAAGAAAGGGGTCATCAAGCTCTAGTCCCTTTTCTTCCAATTTATCTTGAATATTGAACTGCCACAAAACACCGAACTGTTCTTCTTTTAAACTTTCCTCAAGTGACGTAACCGTTTCATTTAATGTTTTATTCGTCTCAACTGTATAATGAAACATAAAATCTCTCCTTTTGTTTTTTAATCTACCCTATCAACGGATTCCGATAAATATTTGTCTAAATCACCTTGCCAATCATTCATCCCACCAACCATATCTTCAACATCGAAACCAAGTGCATTTAGAATCCCGCACGCGGCTTTACTTCTGTTTCCTGAACGGCAAACAACAACATAACTTTTTTCTTTGTTTAACTCACCCTTACGTAATGCTAACTGACCTAATGGGATATGTTTTGCACCTGGTATTTTTCCTTGTACAACCTCATCATTTTCCCTTACGTCCAAAACAAAAACGTTTATTCCCATATTCAACCTTTCAGCAACCTCTGACGGTGTTACTTTTTTGTTCATCATGACATCCCCTCATAGGCAAGATATTCATTGAAATTAGCACTTTTTATTCGTTGCTCGAATTGCGTAACCAAACGACTTTAGTGGCTGGACTACATCAATCTCAAATCATGGTTTTTTAATACTTTAGACATATGATGAGATGAAATTTTTTCATCTATAGATGGGCCCATATCAAACTCATTTTTTTCCCATTCAATAATTACGATTTGTCCCTGGTTTTTAAGGACTCTTTTAATTTCCTTTTTAACCTTTTCATGGCTATTTACCTCATGAATAGCAAAGGCAACAAAAGCTTTATCAATCATATTGTCATCAAGTTTAATAGTTTCTATATCACTAACGACGTAATGAATATTTGTAACTTTATTTAAATCAGCGTGTTCTTTTAATTGATCCAACATCTTTTGTTCAATATCTACTGCATACACTTTTTGTTTTGTTTTCCGCGCTATCTGTAATGTGAAATACCCATTCCCTGCACCTAAATCAGCAACTTTGTCTGTTTCTTTTAATTCCAAAAATTGGATCACTTCTTCAGAAGGTAATAACTTTTGTCTCTTCTCACTCCACAAAACGTGTGCATGTTCTGGGTTGAAACGCTTATCACTCATATGTCCTCTCCCCTTTATGTAGGAAATGAGGGAGTAACTTCCCCCTTTGCCATTTCCTTCAAAGCCTCTCATTAACTATTCAAAAATCGGTTACACCCAGCTACTCATTCCGCCTTTAACATTTGTAATATCCTTAAAGCCATGTTTTTTTTAATATCTTAGCTGCCTTCATACTCCTTACTCCACTTTGGCGAATCACAACTACTTCTTTATCTTTTTGCAGTTCTCCAAGTCTATTCTTTAACGTATGAAGAGGAATATTACGAAACGGTTTACGGTGATTACTACGATATTCGCCTTGTGTTCTCACATCAACAAACTGCACCTTATTATCCTTGAATTTATCTTTTGCTTCTTTCGATGTGATGTGCCTCACACCCTTAACTGGCACAAAAAGTTCCCAATAAACAAAATTGCAACCATAAATAAAATTCCTTGTTTCCACTGTTCTCGCCCTATGATTCCTGTCGATTAGCTTAAAATATCAAACCATATTTTGATGGCAGTCCCAAGGATTAAAATTGCTAAAATCCATTGGAGTACCTTTGTATTGACTTTCTTCCCCGCATTGGCTCCCAACGGAGAGGCAATTAGGCTTGCAATAATCATGATAATCGCTGGAAAATACAACACTTGTCCAGTTAGAACCTTACCAGTTGTTGCACCTATCGATGATACAAAGGTAACAGCTAACGATGTTGCAATTGTCATTCTTGTTGGTATTTTTAATACTAACAACATAATGGGTACTAATATAAATGCCCCAGCTGCACCGACAATTCCGGCACCAATACCTACTAATAAAGCTAGAAACACTGCTAACCACTTATTGAATGTCACTTGATCAAGTGAAATGTCATCAATTCCTTTTGTCGGAACAAACATCATAACAGCAGCTATTGTTGCTAGTACACCATACAAGAAGTTAATTCCCGAACTCGTCATAAAATCGGAGCTATAACCACCAATAAAGCTTCCGATTAAAATACTCGTTCCCATATATAGAATGAGTGTTTTATTTAAATATCCACCTTTTCGATATGCCCATACTCCTCCTAAAGTTGCAAATAGAACTTGTATTGCACTTACTCCGGATACTTCATGAGCAGTAAACGCTGTTAATCCGACCATGGGTGGTATATAAAGTAGCATCGGATATTTAATGATAGATCCACCAATTCCTACCATTCCTGAGATAAAAGAACCAATGAAACCGATAAGAAAAATGGTTATAATAAATAGTAAGCTGTATTCCATGTCATATCATCCTTTAAAGTAAAGGGGTCTCACTAAATGGGCTCCCTTTTATCCTTTTTTGACCCAAAATTTTAATACGCCGTCTTCTTCCGTATCTTGAATCAATTCATGGTTACCTGATTTCACCCAAGCAGCCAAGTCGCTTTTAGCTCCTTTATCTGTCGCGTGAATTTCTAATATTTCACCTGAATTTAGCTCTTCAATTGCTTTTTTCGTTTTCACAATTGGCATTGGACATGCCAATCCTTTAGCATCTAGTACTTTATTTGCATCCATCATATTTCCTCCTTTAGGTTTATTCGTGTACCGCACAGCGGTTAGGACCAATTTCCATTTCTCTTTGTTCTTCATTCTCTGGATTGATCTTACCCATGTTCGTTTTTCGGATATCTTCGTAAGCATTTGGTTGCGGTGGGAGATTTTCTGTTACCATTTTTCTAAATTCACCTTCATCATCCACTTGTAATCCTGAATTTACTTTGTAAAGATGACCCAAGCGAGCCGATACTAGTCCACCTTCTCCAAGTTCTTTCGCAAATGAATAGTGCGCAGGTAGAACAAGCAAGTCTTCGGACAATTCTTTGTATTTGTTATAAAGCGTGTTTCTTAAATCAGCTACCCAATCTTCAGCTTTACCTGCAAGGTCTGGTCGGCCAATTGATTCAACGAATAATATATCTCCAGTTAAGAAATATTGATCATCGATAATGAAAGAAGTACTACCAATTGTGTGACCTGGTGAATAAATTGGCTGGACTTTTACGGTTGTATTTCCAACTGTAATGTCTCTTCCTTCTTCAACAGGTGTATAATCAAACGTTACTTCTGTCGCATCTTTTGGTGGTAAGTAGTAAGTTCCACCAACTTTTTCAGCTAGTTCACGTCCACCTGAAATATGGTCAGCGTGCAGGTGTGTATCAATTAAGTGTTTAATTTGTACATCTCGTTCTGCAGCAAATGATTCATAAATACTGATCATTCTATTTGTATCAATAATGGCTGCATCTCCATTAGACTCAACGAAGTAAGACAAACAACCTTTTCCTAAACGTACAAATTCATAAAGAGCCCCGCCATCTTTCAAATCACCAACTTTTACTGGTTCTAGGTGTTCACTCCAAGCTTTCATGCCACCTTCTAAGTTCATCATGTTGGTGAAGCCTGCTTCTTCCTCAAGCATTTCAGCTATCATTCTTGATGAACCGCCTTTTGCGCAAACTACAATAATTTCCTTATCTTTTGGTAATTTGTCAACGATTGGATCAACACCATCTAGTAGGTTGAAATATGGTTCATTTATGACTTCAACTTTCCCACCTTCAATTTTCCAATCATCAAATTCATCTGTATTCCGTACATCTAAGATAAATATCTCTTCATGATTTACGATTCTTTTCGCCAACTCACTGGTTGTCATTTCTTTTGGCATTTTTTATTCTCCTCCTCAGTTAAAACGTAAGTAATGTATTTGCATCTTTCGCGTATTCGATAAAGGGAGTCGCGCCACCCACTTCAATTCCTTCAACAAATGCATCTTTCTCTAAGCTCATAATATCCATTGTCATTTGACATGCGATTAAATTTAATACCCAACTCTAGAGCCATAGATACCATTTCTTCTATAGTTGGCACATTTTCACGTTCAAAACCTTCTTGAAAATGTTCGTTTCCCTCTGGAAAAGGAAGGTTTTTATGTTCCTCTTTAAGAATTAAATTTAACCCTTCAAAGGTAAAGAAGATCCCTCTCTGCATCAGAAGCGGCAGCTGCTAGCGCTACATTAAACACTTTATATGCGTCAAAACGCCCTACGTTTGCTGCAATAATTGCTACTTTTGTATTAGCCATAAAATATTCCTCTTAAAATTAATTTTTATTTAGTGGTCCTTCCCACTTGGTCATTCCAGGAACCACATTTTTCACATTTGTAAAACCTTTTTCCGTTAACTGTTGTGCTGCTAAGTCACTTCGATTTCCTGTGCGACAGATAATATGAAGTTCATCATCTTGGTTTAATTGCTCAAAACGTTGTTCGAGCTCCCCTAATGGAATGTTGACTGCTCCTGGAATATGACCAAAGGCAAATTCAGCAGGTTCACGAACATCCAAAATTGAGATTTTTTCATTTCCTTCAATTTTTTTACGCAAATCATCTAAATTCACAACTTCTTCATGTTTTGTTTCTTCTTTCGCTTCTTCCTCACTCGCTTTACGTAAAAAATGTTTCAACACATCACCATCTTCAATGGTACCTAGATACTGATGGCCAGAGCTGTCAGCCCAAGCCTTTAAGTCAGCTGTAGAACCTTTATCAGTAGCTTGAACCTCCATGACTTGACCTGGCTCTAAATTTGTAATAACTTTTTTTGTTTTTACAATTGGCATTGGACATGCCAAACCTTTTGCATCTAATACTTTATTTACTGAAATATCCACAATATATTTCCTCCTTTTATTTCTTTACTTCGTCTTTCCACTCAAGCATTCCGCCAACCATATTAATCACATCATATCCATGCGCTTCAAGAAACTGGCCAGCATTTCCACTTCTATTTCCTGAGCGACAGACCATTATGTGATTACGATTTCTGTCGATTTCATTTAGGCGCTCTGGCAACTCACCCAGTGGAATATGCTTTGCACCTGGAATTTTCCCATGTGCTACCTCTTCATGTTCACGAACGTCAATAATGCTGATATTATCGTTTGTTTTTAGTTTGTCCGCCAGCTCCTCCGGAGAAATTTCCTTCACCCTTTCCACCTCCTATGATTTCTTCTTATACTCCCCCGTGTATTTTAGGAAGACCCACAAAAATCATACTACAGGGGGTATATTTTCATTTAAAAAAATTTTAGATGAATAAGTTAATATCTCCATCTTCGGCATCACCAATATAAGCAGCAACACCTGCATAATCTAATCCATCAATAAGCTCTTCTTTTTGAAGTCCTAAAAGGTCCATTGTCATTGTACAGGCTATTAATTTCACATCTTGTTCCTGCGCCATTTCAATAAGTTGAGGTAACGGCATGGCGTTGTGTTTTTTCATAACATCCCTTATCATTTTTGGCCCCATACCAGCAAAATTCATTTTTGAAAGTCCCATTTTATCTGCACCACGAGGCATCATTTTTCCAAACATTTTTTCCATAAAGTTCTTTTTTACTGGTACCTGCTCTTCTTTACGAAGCGCATTTAATCCCCAAAATGTATGGAAGATCGTCACTTCATGATCATATGCAGCTGCACCGTTTGCAATAATATAAGCAGCCATGGCCTTGTCATAATCCCCACTAAATAATACAATAGTTGTTTTCTTTTTCTCAGTCATGATGATTGCCTCCTCTTTGATTTAAGCTTTTTGTACCCGAAATTTAAATATACCTTCTTCTTCTATATCTTTTAATAATTCATGACCACCTGATTTTACCCAAGCTGTTAAATCGACTTTGGCACCTTTATCTGTTGGATGAATTTCTAAGACTTCACCTGATTGAATTTCTTCAATCGCTTTTTTCGTTTTTACAATCGGCATTGGACATGCTAATCCTTTTGCGTCGTTTTTTAATGTTCATCATAAATTTCTCCTTTATATATAAAATACTAATACGGGTAGGGGTATGTTTAACTTTTAAAAAAAATGGGGTTAAATAAGTTTAACCCAACGGTATTCACCTTAAATTATACACTTAACTTTGTCAAACAGAAAACTTTATCTACTTTTGACAAGTAGATTCACGGCTTCATGGATAAGGTCTTCGGAAGATTCACCTGTTTCCATTTCTTTACGAATACACTGTTCAAGGTTTTCACTGACGATCACGGCAATTGTTCGGTCTAAAGCACTTCGAACAGCAGACATTTGATTCACTACGTCACGACATTCTTTGTCTTCTTCCATCATTTTTAATAATCCCCGGACTTGACCCTCGATTCGTTTTACTCTGTTTTTTACTTTTTCATCATACTTCATAAGGACACCTCCTCTATACCTTTTAATTTTATTATTGAATTCATAACCAAAGTGACATTTTAAAAAAGTTTCTTTCTAGCTGAATACATTTTAGCTTGATTAGGGAATGTATAAATGAATATTATGAATTTTTTCCAATAAAGTAGTTTGATAATCAGTTTAGTTAAGATTTTACTCGTGTTTTTAAGTTTAAGCAAAAATATTCGCCCTTAACTAATTCGTCATCATATTTTATACCCCTATAGGTATATTGTCAACCCTGTTGATTACTTTTCATTTAATAACCCTTCCATAGGAGGATTGTATAAATTGAAATATAAGATATTCGCCGTATTGTTTACTACTCTTTTATTAACTAGTTGCATGCAACAACTTGGACCGAATTCTGCGGAAGATTTAGGTCAGGGGATGATGAATGAGGTTTTGACACCAGAATTATTCTCGGAAATGATGATGACAACTGAAATGCAGAATACAATGGTTAAGATTATGGCATCTCCAGAAATGCGTGACCAAATGGTTAAAATTATGTCCGAAGAAGAAATGAAACAAACAATGGTAGAAATCATGAGTACTCCCGAAATGAGAGAGGTTATGAGTAATGTTATGACCTCACCTGATATGCGCAATCAAATGATTGAAATGATGAAAACCCCAGAGATTGTCGATATTATCACAGAGACTTTGAATGAACAATAAACCCTAGATATAATATAGGAGGCAAGCATACAATCCTTTCAAGAAATAAAATCAATAAGAGATACAGAATCCTTTATTAAATCCTCCCATTAACTTTTATTTATCTATCCAAGGAAAACTGTAGCGTTTGCCATGCTTTACTTCCACAAATAGGGGCAATTATGGATAACTATCCAAAAATTAGGTCAGATATCCGTTAGTCAAAAATAAACGGTTACTTTTCTATTTTTACTGTACCAGTATTAATACTGTTTATTAAGGTAAAGAATATTTTAGAGAAGCTCGATTTGTCCATGTAGAAGAATTTGATAAAAGATTAAAGAGGATATATGAATCTTACTACTCCTACTAAATCTTTTAATTGAATTTTTTCACATGCGTTTAGGGACTCATTTCCATGTTCAGTATGATGTACTATATAGTTTATAATATGCTATTATTAATTCATACTTTTTTATAGGATTTCTGAACTTTATGGAAGTGACAGATGTGAAATTCTTGAAATGGATAATCGATGAAAAATGCCCCCATTGTAAAAATAAATTAGATAGTTCAAAAACATTCAGTTTTGTAGGTAAGATTTCTAAATATTGCTCTAGCTGCTCGTATAGGAAAGAGTTCCATCCAGGACTTCAAACTGTAGTAGAGACAACGAAAAAATGACTAAAATTGAACCCCTAAGAGCGGAGCAATGGCTTTTAGGGGTTTTTACTTAATTCTAGATGATTCACTAACATGCTACGCCATCTATTCATTGTTTTTGTTTGAACAGCACAATATCCGTTTTCTTTTAAATATTGATGTTGTTTTTTCATTAGCTGGAGAAGCAATACCATGCTTTCTATAATTGTGTACACCCCATCTAACCAACTATAAAATTTCTTATCATCAAGTTCATATTCAATTTTATATCCAATTACCTTTTTACCATCCATGGCAGTAATAACTAATAATTTAGGTTTACTTCTCATTTTGTTGATCAAATCATCCTTTCAAATCAGTAAAATTGGAATAGACAAGACTTTGAATATTGATTGCCACATAATCGGCTCAATTACTAATAATTAAATTGTTTTATAGTTAATGTTAATGTACTTATAAATAAAGCTGTAAACATTTTATTGTTTACAGCTTTACCACTCCATTTTGAAGCATATATTTGCCATGAGTTTTTTGAAGCATAGCATTGCCATTCCGGCAAGATTATGGTTCAAGTTACAAACATAAAAAAACCACCATATTATGTATGGTGGAGACGGTGGGAATCGAACCCACGTCCAGAGATATCGTCACTCAGGTATCTACGTGTGTAGTCGCTATATTGTCATTCGCCAGCTTTTCAGCCTAACGACTGGCTTCCAAGTGGCTAGTCTGATTGGAATTCTTCTGTCAGCCTCAGACGGCGACTAACAGCATAGCCCACTTGATTTGAGACCCTTCAATCTGCCACATGGGCGATAGCAGGAAGGATCCTAGCAGAGCTTACGCTGCTGCTAGAGTAGTGTTATTATTGTTTCCAGTTATATTTAACTGAGTAACGTTTTACGAGACGTAACCTCGACACGCAACCCAAGCTCGATCTATCCCTGTCGAATCCGTAACGTCCCCGGATTTAGTAAAGATAGTGGCTTGAGTTTGCCAATGTCGTCTCTTTCAACGACAATTCTTATTATAACACATCAGCATCTCTTTTCAACAGAATTACTACTGGTACATCCTGTTAATACTGGTTTTTCATCGCGCGTTCCATATCCCGTTTTGCCTGCTTGCGTTTTAAGGTCTCACGTTTATCATATTTCTTCTTACCCTTACCGAGACCAATTAAAACTTTTGCTACACCATTTTTAATATACATTTTTAAGGGAACTAAGGAATAACCTTCCTGCTGCGTTTTTCCAACTAACTTGTCAATTTCTTTTCGATGGAGTAACAGCTTCCTGGTCCGTACAGGATCATGGTTAAAGCGATTTCCCTGTTCATACGTGGAAATATGCATATTATGGAGGAACACCTCGCCTCGGTCAACACGGGCAAATGAGTCTTTTAAGTTAACCCGGCGATCACGGATCGATTTAATCTCCGTTCCTTGTAATACAATTCCTGCCTCATATGTTTCTTCTATAAAAAAATCATGGTTGGCCTTTCGATTTTGCGCAATGACATTCCCTTGACCTTTTGGCATAGCAAAACCTCCTATTCGTGACATACAAAATATTTTACCAAAAGCAGCCCTTTATGAAAAGAAATCTTCATTGTTCAAGGGGTTGAAGCGTTATTTTCATACAATTGCAAACCTTTTTATAGACTTATTTTACGTCTTTATGAGAATATAAAGGAGGAATCTATACATAGGAGGATTCATCCATCATGACGAACCAACTGTTACAAATTCGCAAGTTAACAGAAAATGATTATGACCTGTTAAACAGGATGGAAACAGGCATTGAAGATGATTATGTAGTACGAATCTTTCCTAAACTGATTAATAGTCATCAACATGAACTATACGGCTTGTTTCACGGTGAGCAAATGCTGTCTGTTGCAGGGTATTCCATTTATTTAGATCAATATGCTATGTTAGGAAGACTCAGAAGTGACAAGCGTTTTTTAGGAAAGGGACATGCGACGGAATTGCTCAAAGCTATCATTAAGGATTTGAAGACCAGGCCAGATGTTAAATGGATTGGAGCTAATACAGAAATCCATAACAAACCTGCCTTAAAAGTACTTGAAAAACTGGGGTTTCCAGCTCACCCACCCTTATATCCAGTGAAATTGTACAGAGGAGAAACGGTTCAAGGGACACCCGGACCTAAATGGGAAAAGCTTCAGACAAAACAGGAAAAGCGTCATATTTTAAACTTATTCTCAGATAGTGATTTTGAAGTCTTCCCTTATGAATGCTACTACCCGTTCCCCTATCAGGACGGTTTTCTTAGTGATGACGATTTAGAAGAATCCTTGTTTTTTGCAAATAAAGATCGTACCCGCTTTTTTATCATGAAAGAGGACCAAAAGAAGGAGCTCTATGCCATGGTAATGTATCCATGGAATGATCACTTTGAACAGGCAGGATTCTGGGATACGGTGATGAATCAATTGCAGACGACTTTTACTGAGCACCGGTTATGGATTGATTTTATGGAAGAAGGACTGGAGCGGGCCAAAAACTTAGATACATTTGAAATCCGGAAGCCATGGGTTTTACATGGAGTCTGGAAGGATATTGAAGGAGAACGTTTACCCTGAATCCATACGTACGAAGGGGACTTAGTCTTAATTTAAGTCCCCTCTTTTTTATTTCTTCTTTTTTCCTTTTTTTGGTGCACTTTGATAGAACGGCTTATGCTTTGACTTTTTATCTTTTTTAGAGCCGTTTTTACCCTCTTTTTTCTTCGGTTTCTTTTCCTTCGCTTTGATTACTGTAGGCCGATCTTTAACTGGCTTTTCTTTCCGAGGCTTCATACCGACAATTTCAAAATCAATGTCACGTTCGTCGATGTTTACATTGATACAACGAACGGTAATTTCATCCCCAATTCTAAAGACATTACCTGTTCTTTCCCCAATCATGGCATAATGACGCTCTTCAAAATGGTAATAATCATCCGTTAAATAACTGACGTGGACAAGTCCTTCTATCGTATTTGGAAGTTCAACAAACATGCCAAAACCGGTAACAGAGCTAATAACTCCATCGAACTCCTGTGCAATCTTCGTCTGCATATATTCACATTTCTTCAAATCATCGGTTTCCCGTTCAGCGTCAACAGCCCGTCTTTCCATAAAGGACGTATGTCTTGCAATGTCCGGCAATTTCTCCTTCCATTTTTCTCTGGTTTCATCATCCATCTTTTCATCAATTAGATAAGTACGGATTAAGCGATGGACGATTAAATCCGGGTAACGTCTAATTGGTGATGTGAAATGGGTATAAAACTCCGTTGAAAGCCCAAAGTGCCCTAAGCTTTGCGGGTCATATTTCGCCTGTTGCATGGAACGAAGCATCAGTTTTGAAATCACCATATCTTCTTGTGTACCTTTTACTTCTTCAAGTACCGATTGTAAAGCCTTGGGATGGATTTCGTTGGCTGTTCCACGCACAACGTAACCAAGATTAGCAATAAATTCAAAGAAGTGCTCCAGCTTCTCTGGCTTCGGCTCCTCATGAATTCGGTGAATAAACGGAACCTGCATCCAGTGGAAGTGCTCCGCTACCGTTTCATTGGCAGACAGCATAAATTCCTCAATGAGTTTTTCACCGACGGAGCGTTCCCGTAATACGACATCTGTAGCTTCTCCTGCTTCATTGACTTCAACCTTTGCTTCTTTAAAATCAAAGTCAATCGCACCACGTTCCATTCGTTTGGTACGAAGAATCTGTGCTAAGTCCTCCATATCTTGAAGCATTGGTGTAATGTGGCCATACTTCTCCTTTAGTTCCTGATCGTCATTGACCAAAATTTCATTCACGTCATGATAGGTCATTCGCTCCGTTGTTTTGATAACACTTTGAAAAATTTCGTGGTCGACAATTTCCCCTTTATCTGTGATTTCCATTTCACAGGATAAGGTTAGACGATCAACTTGTGGATT
Organism: Salinibacillus kushneri; assembly: GCF_900111405.1. GTDB lineage: Bacteria > Bacillota > Bacilli > Bacillales > Alkalibacillaceae > Salinibacillus > Salinibacillus kushneri. The sequence goes on from NZ_FOHJ01000001.1 coordinate 193,195, forward strand.
TAACGAACAAATTCCATTTGATAACCGGTGCGGAATCATCGGGATTACACGGTCCGTTAAATAAACACTGGTTCCACGCTCTAATGCTTCTTTATCAATAGGTGTATTTTCTTTAACATAATAGGATACATCCGCAATATATACCCCAAGTTTATAGTTGCCGTTGTCCAATTTCTTCACAGTAACGGCGTCATCTAAGTCCTTAGCATCTGCACCATCAATCGTAATGATTAGCTCATCACGGAGGTCACGCCTGTTCTCAATCTCTGAGGGATCAATCTTATCAGGGACTTGATTGGCTTGCTCCATCACTTCATCCGGAAAATCAGCTTTTATTCCATGCTTGTAAATGACAGATAAAATATCAATACCAGGGTCGTTTTTATGGCCAAGAATCTCAACAACAGCCCCCTCGGCACTCATGCGGTCCTCTGGGAACTTCGTAATCTCGACAATAACCTTATGGCCATCTACTGCCCCACTTGTTACACCTTTAGGAATAAAAATATCATTTGGAATCCGTTTATCATCCGCAATGACAAAGCCAAAGTAACCATTATCCTGATAAGTTCCTACGATACGATTGGTATTCCTCTCCAGTATGCGAATCACCGTTCCCTCAGGACGCTGACCACTAGCACCACCAGATTCAATCCGGACCAAAACCCGGTCGTTATTCATAGCAGAATTTAAATCGCGATGATTGATAAATACGTCATCTTTTTCCTCTTCATCCGGAATTAAAAAGGCAAAGCCTTTTGCGTGCATTTGAATCGTCCCGCGAATTAAATTCATTTTTTCCGGTAAGCCATAACGATTTTTTCGTGTTCGAACAAGTTCCCCTTCCTGCTCGAGTTCATTTAACGTTTTTACTAAATCTTTAAATGAATCTACATTTTCATCTAATTCGAGTACTTCTTCAATCTCATGTACAGAGAGTGGTTTTGCATTTTCATTAAAATATGAAAGAATTTTTTCTTTTAGTGTACTCATATTATCACCTTCCTTTTGAAGGGGGAATGTTTATAAAAACATGTGCTTTTCTGCCTGTCCAGGTGCAGGATCTAGATGTAGCCGGAAAAAGTATTCCCGATATTGTGTAACCCAAAACGCGCTACTCTTATCCCGCTTGATTTGTTTGTCACACAACTTGTACAGAAGAGTAATAAGCCAATATAAACGATACGAATGGCTTGAAGGACAATTTCCGTGGTTTTTACCGAGTTTGTGTCTTTCATTACTTATATGAAAGACATCCTGCTTGTGTTGCCCCGCTCTTTTGTCTTTCATAAAGCTTATGAAGGACATTTTATTTAAGTTATGGTTTCCTTTTGTCCTTCATAAACCTTCACAGAGGTCCCTAAAAATCTAATAGGTCGTCTTGAAAGACAATTCCCCTAGTTTTAACCGAGTATTGGTCCTTTAGTTCCGATATGTTGGACATCTAAGTAACCAAATGTATGCTACTCTACGTATTCTGCATATGCGGTCAGACTCGCCTCCGCTTTTCTTTGTCCAGTTTGGGCTCCTAGGTCGTGGCGGACCTAAACCAAAGTTATTCCGTGTTGCCACTCCTTTGGCTTATACCGTCAGACCTGACCTGTCGTCACCGCTCTTCTTACTAGTATGTCCAATCCAGGGATTCTAGAAACTTATAAATGTCTTCATATAATTGTTCTTTTTCGTTTGATAGGGTGATGACATGGGTTGAGTCTTCATACCATTTGATTTGTTTTTCGTCGGTTTCTACTTTTTCATGAATGTAGTTGGCACTTTCCGGGTTAATCATTTCGTCTTTTCCGGCCTGGACGACAAATGTTGGTGTATAGATTTCATCAATATGATCATGAACGTCGGTTATAAATTCTCCAAGTTTTTCAAATGTATGTGTGGAATTTTCCATCAGCTGTTTGACTTCATCCGTAATTTGGTCTTTATCCTTTTCTTCCAATTGTTTATATTCTTTAGCAAACTGCTGAAAGCCTTTTGATAGCTGCGAGGTATTGTCAAAGAACATAGGGGCACACATTGGAACAACTCCCATAATGGGTTCGGAATAAGCGAGTTTCAATCCCATAACCCCTCCTAAGGACAACCCGGCAACAGCAATTTCATCATACCCCAATATACGTAAGTTATGCAGGGCCTGCTGTACATCCTCCCACCAATCATCTGTATCATACTTGATCAGCTCTTCAGGCGGGGCACCGTGACCACGATAAATTGGAGCATGAGTAGTGTATCCCTTCTTTTGCAAGTAACGACCTAGCATACGCACATCAGCGGAATGTCCCGTAAACCCATGGAGTAATAAAACCGCACGTTTTCCACCTTCAAATGTAAAAGGTTCCGGTGTTTTAATTTTCATGTTTGTCATCTCCTCTTATATAATGTTTACTTTAACATTTTCTTCGCACAAAAAAACAGCAAGTAATGCTTGCTGTTTACTGAACAATATAGCCTAACGCAAATGTAATCACGAAAAAGAGAATCCCAGTCACAATGGTTGCACGGTGGAGAACCGCATCAATTCCACGTGCCTTTTGTTTACCAAACAACTGCTCAGCACCACCGGAAATCGCACCGGATAGACCAGCACTTTTTCCAGATTGTAATAATACGAGAACAATCATGATTATAGCGTCAACAACGAGCAACGTAACCAAAGTACCATACATTTTATTTACTGCACCTCCAAATATAAAGCAGGACGATATGATATGAAATAAATGTGGTATAAAAGCCCTTATTCCCTGTCCATCATATAGTTTTGTATCTCTACTAAATGTAGCATAAAAAAATATACGTAGCAAGGTGAAACCACAGAACCGAAAAATAGAACAAATGGTGAACAAAATGTCATTTTTTGAAGAAATTTAAGTAATTTTAATTGATATTCAGAACAGGCTTGCGATAAAATGATATAAGTAAATGCACGTTTGAAAACTGAATTCAATCTTCTCTTTCACATGGGTTTAGAGGAAAAATGAATAAGAATATTTATGCATGAGTAGATGACACTAAAACTAGACCTAAATTTGTAGTCAAAATTGAATTCTGTAACAAACGGAAGAAACAAAGATATAGGAGGACAACACAATGGTAGAAAAAACTTTTAAAATCACTGCATCTGAAGGTGTTCATGCTCGCCCTGCAACTCTTTTAGTACAAAATGCAGGTAAATTCAATGCTGATATAAATATGGTATACAATGACAAGACGGTTAATTTAAAGTCCATTATGGGGATTATGTCTCTAGGTATCCCAAGTGGCGCAGAAGTAAAAATTACAGCTGAGGGGAACGATGAAGAAGAAGCACTTAATGCATTAGCTGACGTGATGAAAAACGAAAACCTGGGGGAGTAATTTTATGAGTCAATTAACAGGCATTGCAGCCTCTAACGGGATTGCAATTGCAAAGGCTTACCGATTAGAAACTCCGGATCTATCGTTTGAAACGAAAAAGGATCAAAATCCTGAAGAGGAGATTAAACGATTAGAATCCGCAATTGAAACATCAAAATCTGAGTTGGAGAAAATCAAAGCTCACACTCAGGAAAAGATGGGCGATGAGCATGCAGAAATTTTTTCCGCTCACCTGCTCGTTTTGAGTGATCCTGAATTAATTCAGCCAATTGAAGATAAAATTAAATCAGACCAAATCAATGCTGAAGCAGCTTTAGATGAAACAGCAAACATGTTTATTACCATGTTTGAAAATATGGATAATGAGTACATGCGTGAACGTGCAGCCGATATTCGTGACGTGACTAAGCGTGTTATGGCTCACTTACTCGAAAGACCATTTCCTAATCCAGCCCTTATCAACGAAGAAGTGGTCGTTGTTGCACAGGATTTAACACCATCTGATACAGCTCAATTGAACAAGCAGTTTGTTCAGGGATTCACAACAGATGTGGGAGGACGTACTTCTCACTCTGCCATTATGGCTAGATCCCTGGAAATTCCAGCTGTCGTAGGAGCAAAATCCGTAACTCAGGATATTAAAGATGGGGATATCATCATCATTGATGGTCTTGATGGGAAAGTGTTGATTAATCCAAGTGATGATGAGCGTAAAACATATGAACAAAAGCAAGCTCAGTTTGAAGAGCAAAAAGCAGAATGGGCTAAATTAAAAGACGAGCCTTCTGTAACCGCTGACCAAAAACACGTAGAATTAGTTGCAAACATTGGTACACCTGATGATGTTGACGGGGTTTTACGTAATGGCGGCGAGGGTGTTGGTCTATACCGTACAGAATTCCTGTATATGGGTAAAAGCAGCCTGCCTACAGAAGATGAACAATATGATGCCTATAAAGAAGTACTAGAAGGGGTAGGAAGTGACAAGCCTGTTGTTGTTCGTACCCTTGATATTGGTGGAGATAAAGAGCTTGATTATCTCGACTTGCCTAAAGAATTGAACCCATTCCTAGGATTCAGAGCGATTCGCTTCTGTTTAGAACGTGATGATATTTTCCGTACTCAATTACGTGCCTTATTACGTGCAAGTGTCCATGGTAACTTGAAGATTATGTTCCCGATGGTTGCTACGATTTCTGAATTTAAGCAGGCAAAGGCCATTCTTCTTGAAGAAAAAGAGAACTTGAAGCAAGAAGGCATAGAAGTTTCTGAAAATATTGAAGTGGGGATTATGGTCGAAATTCCTTCTACTGCTGTTATTGCAAAACAATTTGCAAAAGAAGTGGACTTTTTCAGTATTGGAACAAATGACTTAATTCAATACACTATGGCAGCCGACCGTATGAATGAAAAAGTATCATACTTATATCAACCATATCACCCAGCCATTTTAAACCTAGTAAACAATGTCATCGAAGCTGCTCATGCAGAAGGTAAATGGGCTGGTATGTGCGGTGAAATGGCTGGAGATCCAGTTGCGATTCCAATTCTATTAGGCTTAGGTCTAGATGAATTCAGTATGAGTGCAACTTCCATCTTACCAGCACGCTCTCAGCTTCTTAAGCTATCTAAAGATGAAATTGCATCACATAAAGATGAAATCTTATCTAAATCAACTGCAGAAGAAGTAGTTGAGTTTGTTAAGGAAATTACGGAATCATAAAAATATATGAAGCCGGCAGATGAGATTCTGTCGGCTTTTTTATATGGACTTATAGTAAATTTTAGTCTTTTATCAATTTTACAGAAAGAACCTGTTTTCAATAGATATATAAACGCTGTTCGTTAATTCATTTTATAAATTTGTCATGTGAATGCTGAGGTAAATGATGAACAAAAAGCTATATCATTCAGCAATAGTAAAAAACGGCACCCAATGGGATGCCGTTTTATCTTAAAACTATACTTAATCTAAATTATAAAATGCCTCTGCACCTGCGTAATTTGAAGTAGCCCCTAGGATGTCTTCAATTCTAAGCAACTGATTGTACTTCGCAACGCGGTCGGTACGGGATGGTGCACCTGTTTTAATCTGCCCTGCATTGGTAGCAACGGCGATGTCTGCAATGGTTGCGTCTTCTGTTTCACCTGAACGGTGGGAAATGATTGCCGTGTAACCTGCTGTTTTCGCCATTTCAATGGCTTCAAAGGTTTCCGTTAATGTACCGATCTGGTTAACTTTTACAAGGATAGAGTTTCCGACACCTTGTTCAATTCCTCGGCCAAGACGCTCTGTGTTTGTTACAAATAGGTCGTCACCTACAAGCTGGACGCGATCACCAATACGCTCAGTTAGTACCTTGTGACCTTCCCAGTCATTTTCATCAAGGCCGTCTTCAATAGACACGATAGGGAATTTATTTACAAGCTCTTCATACCACTGAACCATTTCTTCGGAGGTACGAACAACGCCTTCACCTTTAAGATTATATTTTCCATCTTCATAAATCTCAGAGGAAGCTACGTCCATAGCAAGCTTCACTTGTTCACCTGGCTTATAACCTGCTGCTTCAATTGCTTCTACAATGGTAGAGAGCGCTTCTTCATTAGACTTCAAGTTTGGTGCGAAACCACCTTCGTCACCGACACCTGTATTATAACCTTTAGAGCCCAATACTTTCTTCAAACTATGGAAAATTTCAGCGCCCATGCGAAGAGCTTCTTTAAAGCTTGGAGCACCTACTGGCATAATCATAAATTCTTGAATATCTACGTTGTTGTCCGCATGCTCTCCACCGTTTAGAATATTCATCATTGGTGTAGGAAGCACTTTAGCGCTGAATCCACCTAAGTATTGATAAAGTGGAAGGCCAACAAAATCTGCTGCTGCATGAGCTACAGCAATGGAAACACCTAAAATCGCATTAGCACCAAGGTTTCCTTTATTATCCGTTCCGTCCAATTGGATCATAAGTTCATCAATGTCAACTTGACGAGTGGCATCATAGCCGATTAATTCTGGTGCGATTATTTCATTTACGTTACTTACAGCATTGGAAACGCCTTTACCTAAGTAGCGGTCTTTATCTCCATCACGTAGTTCAACCGCTTCGTGTTCACCTGTGGAAGCACCACTTGGTACCAGTGCTGAACCATAAGCACCAGATTCTGTGTAAACTTCTACTTCAACGGTAGGGTTACCGCGTGAGTCTAATACTTCACGTGCATAAACGTCTGTAATATATGGCATAATTTTTCTCTCCTTTTTATTCATCTCATGTATCTTTTGAAAATAGCCTTTTGTTAAGAGGATTTACATTCCTGCTTAACCTGGGATGCTTACCCTTAGGATTTCTTAATTAACGATTCGCCTGTCATTTCAATTGGTTTTTCTACATCCAATAAGTCTAAAATCGTTGGGGACAAATCGCCTAGAATACCTTCTTCTCGTAATTCTACACCCTCTTTTGTCACAATAACCGGAACGGGATTTGTGGTATGAGCTGTCATAGGTTTATCATCCAATGTAATAACCTCATCAGAATTACCGTGGTCGGCTGTAATAACGGTATGACCACCTTTTTCTAAAATTTTGTCCACAACTCTACCTAAACATTCATCCACTGCTTCAATGGCTTTAATCGTGGGCTCAAGTCTTCCTGAATGTCCTACCATGTCCGGGTTAGCGAAGTTTAGCAGAATAACGTTATGATTATCTTCTTCGATATCCTTTACAAGTGCATCCGTTACTTCATACACACTCATTTCCGGCTTCAAATCATAGGTTGCAACCTTAGGGGAATTAATTAAAATACGATCTTCACCTTCAAAGGTTTCTTCACGTCCCCCACTCATGAAGTAGGTAACATGTGGATATTTTTCTGTTTCAGCAATTCTAAGTTGAGTTAATCCTTCTTTGGAAACCACTTCACCAATGGTATTCTTTAAATTATTTGGACCGAAAGCAACGTTGGCATCAATGTCATCACTGTATTGGGTAAGCATGACAAATTGCACATTCTTTGGTGCCTTTTCCCCTAAATCAAATCCAGCAAAATCAGGATTGGTGAAGGTTCGTGTCATTTGAGAAGCACGATCAGGTCTAAAGTTATAAAAGATAATGGCATCTTCATCATCAATCGTTGCAACGGGATCTCCATTGTCATCGGTCATAACAGCCGGGATGACAAATTCATCAAACACCTCATCCTCATAGGCATCTTCTAAAACTTCATGAGGATTGTTGAATTTTGGTCCTTCCCCGTAAACCATCGCACGATAAGCAAGTTCTATACGCTCCCAGCGCTTATCACGGTCCATCGCATAATAACGTCCGGAAATGGTCGCGAATTGTCCCACACCATATTCTTTCATTTTTTCTTCTGTCTGATTAATGTACGTAGATCCTGTTTTAGGACCAACATCACGTCCATCAAGAAATGCATGTACATATACTTTTTCCAGACCATTATCAGCTGCCATTTTAAGCAGAGCAAATAAATGTTCAATGTGGCTATGAACGCCGCCATCAGATAGCAAACCAAAGATATGAAGGGCCTTATCCTTACTTTTTACATGCTGAACAACATCATTAAATTGTTCGTTTTGGAAAAAGCTTTGATCTTCAATCGATAAGTTTATACGGGTTAAGCTTTGGTAAACGACCCGGCCTGCACCAATATTCAAGTGACCAACTTCAGAGTTCCCCATTTGCCCTTCAGGAAGTCCTACAGCTTTCCCGCTTGCTTGTAACTGAGTATGAGGGAACTGGTTCCAATAACGGTCAAAATTAGGTGTATTGGCTTGTTTAACCGCGTTTCCTTTCTCCTCATCCCGTAATGCAAAACCGTCTAAAATGATTAATGCTGCTAATTTATCTTTACTCATGTTTACCTGCCTCCACTAGTTTTAAGAAGGAGTCAGCTTCAAGACTAGCGCCTCCTACAAGGGCACCGTCAATATCTGATTGAGCTAATAGCTCATCAACATTCGCTGGCTTTACACTTCCGCCATATTGTATACGAACAGCATCTGCTGCAGATTCAGAAACGGCTGATTTTACAACTTCACGAATATGAGTACAAACTTCATTTGCCTGCTCAGAAGTTGCGGTTTTACCAGTTCCAATCGCCCAAATAGGTTCATAGGCTAAAACAACCTGCTTGACCTGCTTCTCAGAAAGACCTTCAAGAGCTGCTTTTACTTGCTTTTCAACATGAGATTTTGTCTCATTGGCTTCTCTTTGATCTAACGTCTCTCCTACGCAAACAATTGGTGTAAGCTCATGATTAAATGCTGCATGTACTTTTTTATTAACCGATTCGTCTGTCTCATTAAACAGTTCACGACGTTCTGAATGTCCTAATACTACATACTCTACGCCTAAATCCTTCAGCATAACTGGACTTACTTCACCTGTGAAAGCGCCATTGTCTTCAAAATGCATATTTTGTGCAGCAATTTTTACATCTGTTCCTTTTGCCTGTTCTACTAAAGCAGGAAGAGAAACAAATGGAGCACAAACGACACTTTCCACTTGCTCTGAAGCAGGAACATTTCCTTTTACCTCACTCAAAAACTGCTCGGCTTCAGAGACAACTTTGTTCATTTTCCAGTTACCGGCAATAATTTTTTTGCGCATCCTATCACCTCATCAGTAAATTCGTTTCAAATCCTGTTATTCTTTATCATTCAAGGCAGCTACCCCTGGAAGTACTTTACCTTCCATAAATTCTAGAGATGCTCCGCCACCAGTTGAGATATGATCCATCTGATCAGCTTTTCCAAACTTTTCTACGGCTGCTGCTGAGTCTCCGCCACCTATAACTGTATAGCCTTCTGTCTGGGCGAGTGATTCGGCAACGGATTTTGTACCATTAGAGAATAATTCAAGCTCAAACACACCCATAGGTCCATTCCAGATGACAAGTTTGGAATCTTTCACAACTTGATCATATTTCTTTCTTGTTTCTGGTCCAATATCGAGACCTTCCCAATCGGATGGGATTTCATCAATAGAAACAATTTGGGTGTTCGCCTCTTCAGAAAAATCATCAGCTACAACAATATCGATTGGCAGATATAAATGAACGCCTTTTTCTTCCGCTTTCTTCATAAAGTCCTTCGCCATATCTATTTTGTCTTCTTCTAGTAATGATTTTCCGATTTCATAGCCTTTTGCTTTAATAAATGTATAAGCCAGGCCTCCACCAAGAATCAAATTATCCGCTTTATCAATTAGATGATCGATAACCCCAATTTTATCCTTAACTTTTGCCCCGCCAATAATGGCTGTGAATGGGCGATCTGGGTTTTCCAATGCATTTCCTAGTACTTCTAATTCTTTTTCCATGAGAAATCCGGCTACTGCTGGCAGGTATTGAGCAATTCCTTCTGTTGAAGCGTGGGCACGATGAGCGGCACCAAATGCGTCGTTCACATATAAATCAGCTAAATCAGCAAATGCCTTTGCAAGTTCAGGGTCATTTTTCTTTTCTCCTGCTTCAAAGCGTACATTTTCAAGAAGAACAACATCTCCATTTTCCATTTCGCTAATCGCCTGATTTACTTCTTCACCATAAACCTGATCTGTCTTCGTTACCGGCTTATTTAAACGGTCACTTAATGTTTGAGCAACAGCATCCAGGCGTAATTCATCTACGACTCCACCTTTGGGACGTCCCAGGTGACTGGCCAAAATCACTTTAGCCCCGTTACCAACTAAAAAATCGATGGTTGGTAAAGCTGCTTTTATTCTCGTTTCATCCGTAATTTCACCGTTATCCATCGGTACGTTAAAGTCGACACGGCAAAAAACTTTTTTCCCTTTCACATCAACATCACGGATTGTCTGCTTTTTCATGACAATGCCCTCCTTTGTTGAGCAATATGTATCTTAGATTACAAACATAATGAAAAACACCACAAGGAGGAGGGTGTTTCCCTTCCTCCTCCTTATGTGTTCTATATCCTGTTAGGAGAGGTTGTTTTTTCCTCTTTTCGTATTATAGACCTTTGTTAGCAATATATGCAGCTAGGTCTACACAACGGTTGGAGTAGCCAGATTCGTTGTCATACCATGAGATCACTTTAACCATGTTATCTTCAAGTACTTGAGTTGTTAGAGCATCGATTGTAGAAGAAGCTGTATTTCCGTTATAGTCACGGGAAACTAAAGGCTCATCAGAGTATCCAAGGATTCCTTTCAATTCACCTTCAGCAGCTTCTTTAAGAGCAGCATTCACATCTTCTGCTGTTACATTTTCATCTAGCTCTGCTACTAAGTCAACAAGAGAAACGTTTGGTGTTGGAACACGCATGGCCATACCATTTAGTTTTCCTTCAAGTTCAGGAAGTACTAAGGAAACAGCTTTTGCTGCACCAGTTGTAGTTGGGATAATGTTTTCTCCTGCTGCACGTGCACGACGGTAATCTTTATGTGGTAAGTCAAGAATTTGCTGATCATTTGTATATGAGTGAACAGTTGTCATTAATCCACGCTTAATTCCAAATTTGTCATTTAACACTTTAGCAAATGGTGCTAAGCAGTTTGTTGTACAAGATGCATTGGAAAGTACGTGATGACTTTCTGGATCGTATTGATCTTCGTTAACACCCATAACGACTGTTAGATCCTCTTGCTTAGCTGGAGCAGAGATAATTACTTTCTTTGCACCTGCATCAAGGTGTTTCTTCGCATCATCACGTTGTGTGAAGCGACCTGTAGATTCAATTACGATTTCAACTCCTAAATCGCCCCATCCTAAGTTAGCTGGATCTCTTTCAGATAGTACTTGAATCGTTTTACCACCAACAACCAGGTTTTCTCCATCAACGCTTACTTCCTGGTCAAGCTTGCCATGAACAGTATCATATTGTAGAAGATGTGCTAGCATATTAGCATCAGTAAGGTCGTTGATTGCTACAACCTCTACATCATTGTTATTAAGTGCTGCACGGAATACGTTACGACCAATACGGCCAAAACCATTAATACCTACTTTTACCATTTATAATTCCTCCTTAGAATTTTAAATCCTTTTTTATATGAAAGGGTTACCCCTTTACTAACTTTTCTGCCGCAGCTTCATCAGTAATTAATACATTACTTCGGCCTTGTTTGAAATAAGATTCAATAGCATCTGCTTTCGATGTACCACCTGCTACAGCAATGACTTGTTTTATCTTTTGCAAATCCTCCATTTGCAATCCAACTGTCCGTACTTTGTGTACAATTTTTCCGGATTTATCAAAATAATATCCAAAGGCTTCACCTACACCATGATCTTCCTTGATTCTTTTCAACTGGTCTTCAGGTGTTTTTCTTCTTTCGGCCATGGTTAGTGCCTCACCAATACCGTGTAACACAATATCGGCATGTTGAATTTCGTTGGATATCTCTTTTACAGCTGGTTCCTCGATTATGGATTGATAGGCTTTTTCACTTATAGGATCTGGTACATAAAGAAGTCGATATTCACCTTGGGCTTTATTAGCCATCTGTGCGCAAATGGTATTGGCCTGATTCTCCAACTGCTCACCAAGACCACCACGTGAAGGAACAAACAAGCAATTCTTTTTGTTTAAAGGAGTCATGGATTCAGCTACAAGCGACATCGTACTTCCACCAGTCACCGCAATTGTCATATTATCTTCCAGGACACCTTTTAAATAGGAAACACAAGCTTTTCCTAACTCTTGTTTTACCCTTCTTTCATCATCACTATTACCGGGGACTACGATTACTTTCTCAAGCTGAAACTTTTCTTTCACTTGATTCTCAAGCACTTTTAAGCCGGAAATTTCCTGCATAAGCTGCTCCAATTGCTCTGTAACCTTAGAACCCTCCGTTGTCATATGTATTCCCTTTGAAGTAATCTCCACAAAGCCCTGCTGCTGGAAAAATTCAACTTCTCCACGCACGAGTCGCTCCGCAAGCTTAGCCTGCTCAGCTAAACTTCTGCGACCAATGGGCTGAAGTAACTGAATACTTTTCAATAAATTTGTGCGACGTTCCATAAATTCCATTACTTCAGGGAAAACTTTTTGTTGTAAAGATATCAGGTCTTTCATAAAAAAGCCCCTTTAGAATCTTTTTGGGATTATTCCGTCCCAGTGTGGACTATTTTGTCCCGATTGGTGTAAAAAAATACATCAACTTCTTCACTATTTATTTTATCAATCCGTAATCTAGTATGCAATTATCTTAGCTTTTTGTCAAAAACTTTTCTTATTTGTTGAAAATTCATTTGTGATCCATCGATTTCTTCTTCATCAACCTGAATAACCGGGATAGAAATCTGGTATTTCTCAAGGAGTTCATCATCCTGGTAAATGTCCTTCTCCTCGATATCAAAATCATACTCCTCTTGTAAAAGCATCAATAAACCTCTGGCTTCATCACAGAGAGGGCACTGCTCTTTCGTATAAAATATAATGTTTTTACTCATTATGCATTCTCCTTTTTCGTCTGTTGGATGAAGGCAGTTTAAGCTCCAAACGATATTTAGCTACCGTACGCCTGGAAATTTCGATGTGAAACTCATGTTTTAGTAGCTCAGAAATTTTCTGATCTGATAAAGGCTTTTGCTTATCCTCATAATCAATCATTTCCTTTATTAATATCTTTATAGCATAAGCACTAATTTCCCCTGTGTTTGACTTGAGTCCAGACTGAAAGAAAAACTTTACAGGAAAGACTCCGTGTGGTGTTTGTAAATACTTTTCCTTCACGGCTCGACTAACAGTGGACACGTGCAAGTTCAGTTCTTCTGCTATTTCTCTAAGAACTAAAGGCTTTAAACGTTCTGGTCCTTGATCAAAAAATAATATCTGGTGTTTCACAATGGCTGCAAAAACCCTCTCCAGACTATCCGAGCGCTGTATTAAGGCTTTTTGCAGCCATTTTCCCTGTTGGGTATACTTTTGAAAAAATTCCTTTTCCTCCTGGCTCAGGTCATTTTGATTTAAAGAATAATCATAAATAGTAACAGAAGGTCTGTTCCATTTGGTTAACGCAACCTTCCAAGTCCCTTCACTTTGATATACCTCTCCATCTGGAATAATAGTAGATGATGTTCTGCCAGCAACTAATATACCTGGTTTTGGATATAACGCCTGAATATCCTGAATCGCCTCTTTAATTTCCTTTTCAGAAACGCCATATTCAAGCACCATTTCCTCTATTCGATAATCAGCCACCCATTCCAAATGGTTTGTTACGATGTCAATCGCCAAGTGATTGGGGACAGGCTTGCGACGAAGCTGGAGAGCTAAGCATTCCTGCAGAGTTCTCGCGCCAATTCCAGCTGGTTCCAGGCTTTGAATAAGCTCCAAAGCCTCTTCAATCATTTCTTCGCCCGTATGAAAAGCTAATTGCCAATCCGTTAAAGCAACGGTTAAATAACCATTTTCATCTAAAGAATCAATACCAAACTCCACTATTTCCCTGAATGAGGGAGACAAGTCTTTATCGATTAATTGCTCTTTCATATAATCAGCCAGATCCTGTTCTTCATCAATCCAAAAGCTTTCATCAAATCCCATTCCTTGTTTCGGACGTGTATAATCTGATGTAAAGCTCTCTGTTTCTATTTCAATAAGGGGGTTTTCCTTCATTTGCTCTTCCAGAAATTGCTGCAACTGAAATCCATTGTATTGGAGGATTTCAATTGCCTGCCCGAGCTGCTGGGTCAACTTCCAGGTCAGCTTTTGTTCCTGGGTTAATTTTGGCTTCATCATTATCCCCCCTCTAAAGAATAAAAATTTATGACTACATTAAGTATAACAAAAAGTTTAGCCTTCAAAGAGAAAAAATAAGTATAAAAATTCGACTGGATAACAAAAAAAGAGGCTGATTCAAAACTTTGAATCAGCCTCTATATAACTTATATTTGTATAAGGGATTTTTAAACTTTTTTTATGTAAAAGACAGCTTACTCAAAACGAGTGCTGCCTTTTTTATTTACTCCACTGGAACAAATTTAGTAGGAGCTTCTGATTTTATATAATCATTCTTACTGGCTAAAAATACGTAGCTTTGAACACCGTTTGATCCTAAAATTGTATTTACCTTTATCTCCACTTTCACTCTAAACTGTAAAATTACTTCCATCACCTACCGGCAACACTTCATATCTTCCCTCTGGTAAATCCGTTCCTACAAAAAACTGACCAGCACCTAACTCTTTAGGTTCGCCTTCTGCTTTTTCCACTCCTCCTTGTAATTCTTGCAATTTGTCTTCAGCAGAGGAAATCTCAGAATCTAATTGCGACAAGGTTTCTTCACTTTTGTTAATATCAGATTCCATTTGTTCCTCATTATTTTCAAGTTTTGTTAAGTGGTTAACTTTTCTTCATTATCTTTAAGTTTTTGTTCTGCCTTAGATATTTCATCGTTTAAAGAATCGAGTTCTTCAGTTCTGGAACTCGGTGTATTCTCTAACTCGGTTAAATCAGATTCTTTTACTTTTATCGTATTAACGCCCTCTTGATCCGTCTTTCTTCTCGTTATCAATTTTAACTTTGTTTGCCGAACCTCCTGAACTGTATCCTATTCCGCATCCAATAATAACCGATTCTACATATACATAACCCCATTCAGCTTTTTGCATCATACTCTATCCTTTAAAAACATTGGTTGTGTAAAAAATGTGTAAAACAAGTCGAAATCATATTTTTTAGTTTAACCCTTAACGAAATACAAAAACACCGCCAAACGTTGATAAATCAACATTATAGCGGTGTTTGTCAATTTTATATTTCAGTTTTCCGAACTATAGCTAGCGCCCTCGAAGGGAATCGAACCCCTATTACGAGAACCGGAATCTCGCGTGCTATCCGTTACACCACGAGGGCAAAATCTTTAATTATAAAGAAAACGACATGTTTTATTATACGGTTCAAACGTAAAAAACGCAAGTAACAATCAAAATTCGTAAACACAGCAAAACACAAATGATTTCAAAAGAGAGTTATCCCTTGTATATCACTATATATTATAGGAGAGGATAGTAGGGATTCGTTTGTACCTTCATACATATAATGATTTTAAGCGTCTGGCAGGAATGTAAAAATAAACCAAGAAGAAGAGAATTGAGAAAGTGAAAGTTTTCGTTTGACCTTTATTGACCAATTAGGTATGATAAACATGACAACAAAAGAATTCACAACTCCATCTGACTCTTAAGATAGTCAGACAACAAATACTTAGTGAAATAAGGAGGATACATTTTATGAATTTAATACCAACTGTTATTGAACAAACCAATCGCGGTGAACGTGCTTATGATATTTACTCAAGACTGCTTAAAGACCGTATCATTATGCTTGGAAGCGGGATCGACGATAATGTCGCAAACACCGTTGTAGCTCAAATGCTATTCCTTGCTGCTGAAGACCCTGATAAAGATATTTCCTTGTATATTAACTCACCAGGTGGTTCTATTACTGCAGGAATGGCTATACATGATACAATGCAATTTATTAAACCTAATGTATCAACGATCTGCATTGGAATGGCTGCATCTATGGGTGCTTTCCTGCTTGCAGCTGGCGAGAAAGGAAAACGTTATGCTCTTCCAAACAGTGAAGTAATGATTCACCAGCCACTTGGCGGAACCCAAGGTCAAGCGTCGGATATCCAAATTCACGCTGAACGAATTCTGGAAATGCGTAAAAAATTAAATCAAATTCTCTCCGATCGCACAGGTCAGCCACTTGAAGTCATTGAACGTGACACAGATCGCGACAACTTTATGTCAGCGTCACAAGCAGTAGATTATGGCCTAATTGATCAAGTAATGGAAACGAAAAATTCCTAAAATAGAGCCTTAAATCTCATGTCAAAAGGGTTCTGTTTTAAGTGTATATAGCCTATATAAAAAATGGGGATCGTCTTAAATCATAAGACGATCCTTTTTTAATTAAAGCTCTATTTAGTTTAACAACAAAATCCAAGTTTGCTCACATAAATTCAATTTTTTCAAGACTGGAATTCATTTAAAAACGTGTTTAAAATTGAATAATCAGTGTGTAGAGATATTGGTATGAGTTTTACTAACCAAAAATATATGTCGAATGATACGTCTGCCATCTTTTTCGGAGGGTGAAAATATGTATAGGGAAGATAGACTGCCTCAAACCCCAAAAGAGGGCATAATATTTATGTTGATTATTTCGATTATTTCAGTCAACACTATTGCACCAATTATTATGGGGATGGAATTCGGTTTCAGTAAGGATAATTACTAGGAAACCTTAAAGGTTATTCCGATTATGTGGATTATCGTCATTATATTAGTAAGATTTGTTGCGGGGCCATTAGTTGGTAAAGTGATGCCAAAATTCGTAGAAAAAAAAGATGGATTTAATGCCAGAGTGTTATTAAATACTTTATTGAATGTTACAGTCTTATCTATTATTCTTACAATTATCGGAACTTGGGTTGGTACGAAACAAATAAGCCTTGAACCTTTTCAGAACTTTTTTCACAGTTGGTTTAGAAACTTTGGTGTAGCATTTTGGATTGAGTTGTTAATTGCACAGCCCATTGCAAGATTTGCAATGAAAAGATTACATTCAACAAGCCCGTAAAGAAAAGGCTGTTAATCTTTAATAAGTATTAAACATAGGCCTTAGCCGATAGTTTTCTTCCTTTTTCAGCTTGTTCAAAGCAAACGTGGAACGTAACCTATGATGATTTCATTGTTTACTTCGCTGGTTCCATTGTATGTATTCCTAATGAATGGTTTGCTTTTTACCGTTTGGTTTGCAGGAAAATAATACGAAATCATTAATAAAAATAAATAAACGTTCCGGCTAGTGCAAGTCAAATAGGCAAGGAGTGGCGAAATGAATGCGTGTTGTAGGGTATTTTATTGCATTAATAGGTGTAATGGCGACCGCTCTGCTAAACGAATTGAAAACGAAAAAGTTGAAATATAAAGTGTGGGGCATAGCCCTTATGGTGCCCATTTCCCCAGCTTTTTCTTTTTCAGTTGGATTGACCTATGCAGGCATTATTGGAAAATGGTTGGGGTGGATTGATGATGTTTTGTGTTTTCGCAATTATCTTCTTATTAGGGCTTATTATATTGTTGGTCGGTGTTTTTATGAAGGAAGAAACCATAAAACGTTGAATAAATCGACTTAAGAGTACTTTAAGGTGACGTACTGACTGTAGAGTAGGAGAGAAAGGAAATACGACGAAAGGAATGGTGTCGATGTTTAATTTATCGTACGGAGAGAGCCCTTGATTTCATGTCAAAGGCTCTTTTCGGTTATTTCAAAATTATTCCTGCGTAACAAATGTTGTTAATTCATGGATAACATCCTGCTCATCAGAACCTTCAGCTTGTAATACAATTTCTTCTCCGCTGGCAACTGCAAGGCTCATTAGCCCCATAATACTTTTGGCGTTTACTCGTTTTCCATCTTTCTCAATAAAAATATTAGCTGAAAATCGATTGGCCTCCTGCACAAATTTTGCTGCAGGTCTTGCCTGTAGACCAGTCGATAATTGAACCGTAACCTTTCGTTCAACCATTCTGTATTCTCCTCTCTGCTCTCCATTAACTAAAAAACCAGAAAAACGATTTATGTATCATCTTTATCTAAATGAGAATCAGTACATGAATATAGAAAGAAACGCTTCAATTTGAAAGCGTTTTAATTTAAAATCATTATATCATGGAAAGATGAAAAAGGAAACGGAAAAATAAAGGGGAACTTTCATTTAGAAGCATTCTCCTATCTCTATTTGAAATTCCATAGACTTATTTTCCCGCTACCCTGGAAACCTACATTTCACTTATTTCCCCGCGTCTAACTTTATCAGAAAACTCATCTATCTTTTTCAAACGATGATTAATACCAGATTTACTAATTTTTCCGGTTGAAACGAGTTCACCTAATTCTTTAAGGGAAACATCCTGGTGCTTTAACCTTAATTCCGCAATTTCACGTAATCGATCAGGCAAGGCTTCCAACCCAACCGTTTGCTCAATATAACGAATATTTTCAACCTGTCGGAATGCGGCACCAATGGTTTTATTTAAATTTGCTGTTTCACAATTCACAAGTCGATTAACGGAATTGCGCATATCTCTCATAATACGTACATCTTCAAATTTAAGTAATGCCTGATGAGCTCCTAAATTAATCAATAGCTCTGTAATCTTGTCTGCTTCTTTTAAATACGTAATATATCCTTTTCTTCTCTCAAGTGTCCGTGCATGTAAATCAAACATATTCATGAGCTCACACAATGCGTCATTATGATCTTCATATAATGTATAAATCTCCAAATGATAAGAGGAAGTTTCGGGATTATTTACAGATCCACCTGCCAGAAAAGCACCACGTAAATAGGAACGTCGACAGCAGGTTTTTTTCGTATACTTTTCAGCTATTTTTCGATTAAAGGTAAAAGGATTTTCCAGAATCTCCAGCTGTTCCAAAAAAGGCTGCACTTCTTTTTTCAGCCGTACAATATAGACGTTATTCTTCTTAAGGCGCATTTTCTTACGGACCAAAAGTTCAATAGGATGTTCATATAACTTTTTGATTAAGGTGTAAATACGCCGAGCGATGGCAGCATTCTCCGTTTGAATATCCAAAATATATTCCTGATTCGATATCGAAACAGATCCATTCATTTTAATCAATGCGGACAGTTCCGCTTCTACACAGCATGAATCAACTTCAACCTTCGTTAATTCCTTTTTTATATCTGATGCAAATGACATATCCCGCACCCCCTTTTTTCATTTATTTTCCATTAACGAGTATAAGAGTTTTGCGATTTTATCAGTATCATGACGTAATTTTACTTTGGAGTGATCAATGATATCTCCCTCAATAATCTCAAGACCCATCTCAAGCAGGCGTTGTGTATCATATACAACCGGCTTGGCATTTTCTTCTTCATAAAGCTTTTGGACATCGTGCTCAATAGGGGCATTGTGTACAACGATTGAATCTACACAAGACTTTCCTACATGGTCATGAATGGCCTGTACGTGATCAGCGGCAGTAAACCCTTGTGTTTCACCGTCCTGGGTCATTACATTACAAACATAGACCATCTTTCCAACCCTTTTCTTTAATGCTTCACCAATCTCCGGAATAATAATATTCGGAAGTATACTTGTATAGAGACTTCCTGGAGCTATAACGATTAAGTCAGCAGCTTTGATAGCATCTACCGCTTCAGGTAAGGGCTCAATATGATCAGGACTTAAAAACACCCGCTTAATCGGTTTATTTACTAGAGGTATTTTAGATTCACCGGAAATAATCGTACCATCCTCCATTTCAGCATGGAGGTACATATTTTGATTCGCAATCGGATAAATACTGCCCTTTACATTTAATACTCGAGAAATTTCTTTAATCCCTTTATAAAAGTCACCAGTAATAGATGTCATTGCTGCAAGCAATAAATTCCCTAATGAGTGCCCTGAAAGACTATTTCCATTTTCAAATCGATGCTGAAACATTTTTAAAATCATCGGTTCAGCATCCGACATGGCTGCAATCACATTACGTATATCCCCAGGAGCCGGAATAGCCATTTCACTTCGCAAACGACCCGAGCTTCCTCCATCATCAGCTACCGTTACAATGGCAGATACGGATAGAGGATAGTCTTTTAGTCCACGAATTAAAACGGGCATACCTGTCCCGCCTCCGATTACCACCACATTTGGTTTTCGCTCATCTCTCATAACCATTTGCTATCCTTTCTTTTTATCTATCTCACGATGCGTAACGTATGTGTCAAAATCTTCACTGAAATAATCAGCTATTTTTTCGGCAATCGCAACAGACCGATGCTGCCCGCCTGTACAGCCTATCCCAACAACTAATTGTCTCTTTCCCTCTTTTTTATACTGTGGAAGCATAAATGCTAACATATCTAACAGTTTATTCATGAAGGTTGCAGTTTCCGACCATTTAAAGACATAATCAGCAACCTCAGTATCCTTACCTGTTAAAGGACGCATTGATTCTACATAATGGGGATTAGGAAGAAAGCGAACGTCAAAGACTAAATCAGCATCAATCGGCATACCATGTTTAAATCCAAACGACACCACATTCATCGAAAATACATGCTGGGACTGACCTTTAAAGGCTTGCAGGATTTCTTCTCTTAGTTCCCGCGGCTTTCGTTCTGATGAATCAATAATAATTTGCGCCCTTCCCTTTAGCTCATCCAGCAAGTTCCTCTCTTTTTTTATACCCTCTAATGGTAATCCATCGGGGGCAAGAGGGTGGGATCTCCTTGTTTCTTTATAACGGGAGACAAGTACGTCGTTATCGGCCTCCAGAAATAAAATTTGCTCAGAAATCCAATCTTCCTTTCCAACCTGAACAAGAGTATCAATTAATGAGTCAAAAAACTCTCTTCCTCTAAGGTCCATCACAACAGCAACTTTAGGTGTGCGCTGGTGGTTTTCCTTCATTAATTCTAAAAACTTAGGAAGCAGTGCAGGTGGCAAATTATCTACACAAAAGTATCCTAAATCTTCAAAGCTTTGCACAGCTACGGTCTTCCCTGCACCCGACATGCCTGTAATGATAACCAATTCAACCTTTTGTACCTCTTCACTCATTCTTTCTGCCCCCTTTCTACTTAATCGACTTGAAATGAAAGCAATTCATCATCAGATGTATATGTAAACGTACCATATAAAACATCATTACGATTCATAATATGCTTATAAATCACTCGATCTCCTTCAGCCATATCTTTGTTCATAACATCACTTAAGGGAACCCATTCCAGTTCTCCTTCTCTACAATAATCCGTTAGCTTACCATCAAATTCATAACTGGAAAAGGTAAACATCATCCATTCCCTAATGGTTTGGTTATTTTCTTTGATTACAAATGTAAAAACACCCTTTAATTCCGGTTTAATTAACGTTAGTCCGGTCTCTTCAGAAAATTCCCGTTTCACCGATTGCTGTATATGTTCACCAGGCTCCATTTTCCCACCAGGTGCTGCATACCAGCCTCTTCTCGGCTTTTTTAACATTAAAATATGGTTATTATGCTGCAAAATACAGTTTGTCACACGTTGCAAATTCATCACCTCAAATGGGAAAGCCACACTCCGTAACAAGTCACACAAGGTACAACAAATTCCATTTAGGTGTGTCCTCCCCCCACTATCTCTCCTTTTATTATACTACGAAAAAATACGAAAACCAACGAAGGCGATACGAAACCCTGTTGTTGATAATGACCAGGCTTGCATTCGTTTTACTGTGGTAAATGTATCCTGGTGTATGCATTGGGTGATATGATAAGGATGAAGGACAAAAGCTCTAGATTACATACAAGAACTGTCCTTCATCATGGTATTGAAAGACAAAATTCAGGAATTACGAACGAAAATGTCCTTCATAATTGTTATGAAAGACAAAATATAGAGAAAAACATTAAATTTGTCCTTCATCACGGCTATGAAAGACAAAACTTAGGAGAAACCAGCCGAAAGTGTCCTTCATGATCCTTTCTTGCGGGGGACTTACAAAAGCCTCCAGACCTGGTCAGTCGCCTTCGCTTTTCTACGGTCCAGCTCCGGTGCTCCTAGGTCATGGCGGACATAAGCCAAAGCCATTCTGCGGTTAAATCCGTGTCACTCCATGTCTTCGTCTTAGACCGCAAAACCTGATCAGTCGCCTTCACTTTTCTTACTACAAAAATAAAGCACAGGCTAAATTCATCGCCTGTGCCTAAAAATTGAATCTATCTTTTAAAAGGGGGTCAATTTTTCTTAATTACATTGTACCCTAAAATTATTTCACACACATTACAACAGCATTAAAAGGAAGTTACGTTTAAATAAAGGAATATTACACAGATAGTCCATCTGTACTACTGTTCAACCTTTAATTCCTCTAACAGATTTTCTACGTATTCTTGTGCACATTGTGCAGCTATACTTCCATCACCAGTCGCCGTTACAATTTGACGTAAGTCTTTTTCACGGATATCTCCTGCTGCAAATACGCCAGGAATTTTGGTTTCCATGTTTACATTGGTTTCAATGTAACCTTCTTCATTTGTGATACCTAAGTTCTTAAATGGTTCATTAAGAGGAAGCATGCCAATGTAGATAAACACTCCATCTACATCCTTTTCATACGTTTCCTCTGTTTTATTATTATAAAGGGTAACACTGCCGACTTTCCCCTCTTTACCATTTATTTCTTGAACCTCTGTATCCCAGATAAAGTCTATTTTTTCATTATCGAAAGCTCTTTGCTGGAGAATCTTTTGTGCCCGTAACTCATCACGGCGATGAACAATGGTTACCTTATCGGCAAAGCGAGTTAAATAAACGCCTTCTTCTACTGCGGAATCTCCGCCACCAACTACGATTAGTTCACGATTCCTAAAGAATGCACCATCACAAACTGCACAATAAGATACACCACGTCCTCCGAGCTCTTCTTCTCCTGGTACTCCTAATTTCTTATATTCCGCTCCTGTTGAGATAATAACTGCGCGGGCTTTATATTCTTTATCACCAGCTAAAACGGTTTTATATTCTTTCCCGTCTCTAATTTCCTTTATATCTCCGTAGCCATACTCAGCTCCAAATTTTTTCGCATGTTCAAACATTTTATTAGAAAGATCCGGACCTAAAATATGGTCAAAACCTGGATAGTTCTCAACATCCTCTGTATTAGCCATTTGTCCACCAGGAATTCCTCTTTCAAGCATCAGCGTGTCTAAATCCGCACGCGAAGTATAAACAGCTGCTGTTAAACCTGCTGGACCGGCTCCTGCAATAATGACATCATAAATCTTATCTTCTGAAGCCACACTTATCATTCCCTTCGAAATACATTTCTTTACCCTTAGTATTATCGTATTAAATCAAGATTTAAACGTCTATTGAAATGCTCATTCATCCACATCAATCGAAAGTTGTTTTCCAATTTCTTTTAGATAGGGATGACGTGAACACCCTTCTTTCCATATTTCAACGGCTTTTGAATACATCTCGACTTTATATAACACAATGCTATACCATTTATAATAAGAAAGATGATTCTGCAGATTATTTTTCGGCAGATGTTTAAAACGTTCATAGGCTAGTTTATAATGCTTTGTATGAGCAAAGGCTGCTGCAATTTTTAGTCGTTGTTGATCATGTATAGGATAAACGTTTTCTAACCATTCTATGTACTGGTTAGATTGTTCTTGTTCGCCCATTTCAGCATAAAAAATAGCTAAATTAACAATACTATGAATACTGTTTGGATTCTCTTCATAGGCTTCTTTTTCAATCTCCAGTGCCCTTTTATACTCACCGGAAAAAAACAGTGCCCAGGCAAAATCATGCTGTGCGACTACATAATCCGGGTATCTGGCAATCATGTGCTCTAATATTGGAAGAGCCTGGTCCCAATCCTGATGTTCAAGATAATAAAAGGCTGATTCCTGATAAGTTAACAGTTCGTCTTCTTCATCAAAAATCCACTCATCCCCATCTTCTTCTAAATCATCATTATAGATTTTTAATAAATTTAAAAGCTCCTTCGCTTCATTGGCAAATTCACCATGTGGAGCATTTTGTAAATACGTTTCTATATTTTTTTTCGCATCCTGAAATAGACCAAGATGAGCATAATTATTAGCAATTAAATAATAGCAATCCACATAAGAATCACCAAAGTCTTCAAGAACCTTTGTAAGCATTTGGTTGGCTTGATCATAGGCTTTGATTTCAGTATATAAAACAGATAACTGGCTTGGATAAAGCGGGTTATCTGGTTCTAATTCAATCGCACGTTTTAACCACTTCTCAGCTTTTTCAAATTCATGTTTTCGAAAAGCTTTTACTCCCAGGGAAAAATAAAACTCCCCTTCCAATAAGAACGGGATGACATTTAATTGATCATCAAATTGGTATTTCTCCGTATTCGTCATGAAGTGCCTCCTATCAACACATATACCACTAAAAAGTATAACACATTCCATAAAGGAATAAAATGACCATGAATTTGGTTTTACAACAAATCTCCTATCTATTGTTAAATCCTTGAAGCTCTTAAAACTTAAAAGTAAAATAAAGATAACACTACTCATAAAAGGATGTGGCTGGTATGAAAAAGAAAATCATTTTGTTTTCAGCCATTTTGTTATTAACCATCCTGGGTGCATGTAAAGATGATCAGGTGACACCTGATGAGCGATTAGCTGATTACATAAGCCTATGGAATGAACAAAAATTTGGCAAAATGTATGAAGATTATCTATCAACAACCTCCAAGGAAAATTATTCAAAGGAGAATATGGCTGAGCGATATAAGGACTTATATGGTGATTTAGATATTCATAATATTGAAGTTGACTTTGAGAAACCATCAGAAGATGACGAACCAGCTTATGAAGACATGGAAGAAGCCTCATTTCCCATACACGTGAAAATGGACTCCATTGCTGGTCCTATTTCGTTTGACCATGAAATGACACTAGTAAAAGAAACACGTGATGATAAAGACAATTGGTATGTAAATTGGGACACCACTTATATTTTGGAGGAACTCGAAAAGGGAGATGAAGTCGGACTTGATACAACAGAAGCCCCGCGTGGGGAAATTTTTGATCGTAATGATAATGGATTAGCCATTAACGATACACTCCCTATGATGGGAATTAAGCCCTCAGCCATGGAAGGACATGAGGACGAAACAAAAGAAGCGGTATCAGAACTTCTGCACATAGATGTAGAATATATTGATCAAAGACTTAATCAGGATTGGGTAGAACCAAATTTGTTCGTTCCGCTTCGTACCATCAATCCAAATGATAAAGAGTTATTTGATAAACTTATGGAAATACCAGGTGTTTTTTACCAGGATCAAGTTGGCCGTTATTATCCACTCGGTGAAGCAGCGACCCATTTAGTGGGATATGTGGGGGAAATTACAGCTGAGGAATTAGAAGAGTACAAAGATGAAGGATATTCCAATCAGGACCAGATTGGAAAACGAGGACTTGAATTGCTTTATGAAAAAGAGCTAAGAGGTGAACCTGGAGCAGAGATTTACATTAAAAAATCTGATGGAGAAAACGTTACGGTTGCTTCCCAAAAGGCGAAAAAAGGGAAGGATATCCATTTAGCAATCGACGCTGAGATTCAACAGACTATATATGAAAAAATGAACCAGGAAAGAGGTACTGCCGCTGCGATCAACCCAAAAACAGGGGAAACACTGGCACTGGTTAGTTCTCCATCCTTTGATCCCAATGGATTAACATCCAATTACTATACTGAATTAATGGAAAACGAAAAGAATCCATTACTTAATCGCTTTACGGCCTTATATGCACCAGGGTCGACCTTTAAACCCGTAACAGCCATGGTTGGTTTGTCCACGGAAACCATTACACCTGATAAAACGCGGGATATTAAAGGGGAAACGTGGCAAAAAGAAGGTTGGGGCAATTATGAAATCCGCAGAGTAACCGATCCTGGACACCCTGTAAATCTGGAAGATGCATTTGTTTATTCAGATAATATTTATTTTGCTCAAACCGCCCTAGAAATAGGTGGTGAGAATATGGTTTCTGGACTGCAAAATTTTGGATTTGCTAGTGAATTTCCATATGAGTATGGCATCCCACAATCTGAGATTTCCAATAGTGGTCAGCTTGATGAAGAAATCCTGCTCGCTGATACAGGATATGGGCAAGGTGAACTGCAAGTGAGCATTTTACATCTAGCCACTATGTATACGCCGATTATGAATGAAGGGAATCTCATGAAGCCACAACTGTTGGCTGACCAGGAACCGGAAATCTGGAATGAGGGGTTAGTAAGTGCTGAAAATGCCGATATGATTAACCAGGCGCTGCGAAAAGTTGTAGCTGGAACGAACGGAACCGCACGGGGCGCAGATATACAACAGGTTCCTATTGCAGGAAAAACAGGAACGGCTGAATTAAAAAGCAGTCAGGATGAAGAAGGAATCGAAAATGGTGCGTTCGTTGCCTATGACTCGGAAAACCAGGACTTTCTCATAGCTATGTTACTGGAAGGAGTTGAAGAAGAGGGCGGCAGCGCAATGACCGTAGAACGTGTGAAGGAAATTTTCAAAGAACTGTATTAAATCGTGAAAGTAGCAGCCTCATGGGATGGGGCTGCTTTTTGTTTTTCTAATAGCATGATGGCAGGACAGTTGTTAATGCTGGAATAATCTTGATTTAGGGGGGTGAGCCTGTCATGGAAAATTAACCGGGTGTCAACAGAATTACAGTAATAAGCTGGCTTCATGATTTTTTATAAAAAGGCCTTCTCTTTTGTAGATATCGTCCGTTGGAAATCACATTAATCTTAAGAAGGTTAGGTTCAGAGCGTATTTCCCAAATATTCGTCTTGTTTTAAATTGGTCATTGATCATAAAACTTACGAATTATATATAAAATCAAAATCATTTAACGAAATGGGTTCTTTAATCCTTAATCCCCCTCATTAAATCGCCACTGCACACCGGATTCCAACTGGCACACCTAAAAAGGCTGACCACTAAAGGGTCAGCCTTCATCATGCTCTACTCACTATCCTCAACTGGATGTGTAGCTTCATACATGAGTTGATCAAGTTGTTCGGTATATTCCTGTATTTGTTCATCTAACCAGTTGAATTGCTTCGCCATATAAGCCATTACAGCGTCTTTGTGTTCGCGTACCCAGTTGATATCGAAGAATAAAGCACCTGTACGTCTTATGAAGAAGTCCACTGGTTTGTAAACAAGTTCGTATTCAATACCATATCGAAGCATGGCATATACAATCGGGTCAAGATTTTCAGCTTCGGCTTCATCTTGTTCCTTTTGATAGATTTCATAAATATAATCAATATTAGATCCATAGCGCTTTACTAATGTTTTAGCGACTGCTTCATCCAGACCTGCTTCTACTCCTTCATGAACCTTTTGAGCTATAAATTTCTCAAATCCTGCTGAACCACCTACTTCACCACCGGAGATAGGTAATTCTTTCGTCTGTGTACCCGGGAATGTTCGATCTTCTTCTTTTTGTAACTGTTCTCCGACTAAATCAACAATACTTTCAGCCATTTTACGGTAGCCGGTCAATTTCCCGCCTGCGATGGATATAAAGCCTGAATCAGAAACAAAAATTTCATCTTTACGTGAGATTTCAGAAGGATCTTTACCTTGTTCATGAATTAGTGGACGTAACCCAGCCCAGCTTGACTCTACATCCTCTGGTTTAATTTTTACAGCAGGGAACATATAATCAATAGCTTTTAACACATAGTCCCGGTCTTCTACTGTCATTGTCGGATGGGCAATATCACCTTTATAAACGGTGTCTGTTGTCCCTACATAGGTTTTGCCTTGTCTCGGAATAGCAAAAACCATACGGCCATCAGGTGTATCAAAGTAAATAGCCTGTTTTAACGGGAAACGCTCGCCGTCAAATACCAGATGGATTCCCTTTGTAAGCTGTAACGTTTTTCCCCGTTTAGAACGGTCTATTTCACGTAACGTATCAACCCACGGACCTGCAGCATTTACTATTTTCTTAGCAAAGAGCTGGTCTGTGCTGCCGTCGATTTGATCTTCTACTTCAATCCCAACTACTGTGTTATTGTCATAAATGAGATCAGTAACTTTAGTGTAGTTTAATGCAAGGGCACCCTTTTCAACCGCTTTTTTCATAACCTCAATCGTTAAACGGGCATCATCGGTTTTATATTCTACATAATACCCTGCACCTTTAAGATTGTTTCCATTTAAGAGAGGTTCACGATTCATTGCCTCTTCTGATGTAAACATTTTTCTTCTTTCACTCTTTTTTACACCAGCAAGAAAATCATAAACACGTAACCCAATATTTGTAGATAACGGACCAAAAGTACCACCCTTGTAAAATGGAAGCATCATCCATTCAGGCGTTGTAACATGAGGGCCATTTTCGTATACAATAGCACGTTCCTTACCTGTCTCAGATACAACACCAATTTCAAATTGCTTTAAATAACGAAGCCCACCGTGCACGAGCTTTGTAGAACGACTGGATGTACCAGCGGCAAAGTCCTGCATTTCTACTACTGCAACCTTCATTCCACGTGTTACAGCATCAAGGGCAATACCTGCACCTGTAATTCCCCCTCCAATAACGAGTAAATCAAGGGATTCATCCTTCATTCCAGTTTTTATGTCTTTACGGTTTAAACTTGAAAACATCGCCCATCGCTCCTTTTTATTCAACAAGCTCTATTGTTTAGGCTATCCAGCCTTTAAAGACGGATACTAATAAAAAAGAGACCACAAATTGCCCCTATACATTATATAGAGCACTTGTGGTCTCTCAGGAATCTCCGTCCAATTTATTAACTTATCTTTATTATAACATGTGTATCACTTTATGGAAAGTCATTTCCACGGATAAAAAGCGGACAGGGCCCCTATGTGGGGCAAAGGAATTATGGAAACAACCATCTTTAAAGCAACGAACATGGATTACTTAAATGCTCGGGTTGCAGCAACCGCTTTCTTCCAGCCATCATATAGCTCGTTACGTTTTTCTTCAGGCAGGTTATCTGTAAATGTACGTTCAACTTTCCATTGTTTCGCAATTTCTTCTTTATCATTCCAATAACCAACAGCTAAGCCAGCGAGATAGGCAGCACCTAATGCTGTGGTTTCATTGATTACTGGACGATCTACTTGAACGCCTAAAATATCACTTTGGAATTGCATAAGAAAGTTATTTTTAACTGCTCCACCATCTACACGGAGAGATTTTACATCAATACCTGAATCGGCCACCATCGCATCTACAAGATCTTTAGACTGATAAGCAAGAGACTCCAGCGTAGCACGTACAAAATGCTCTTTGGATGTACCGCGGGTTAAACCAAACACAGCTCCCCGTGCTTCACTATCCCAGTATGGTGTTCCCAAACCAACAAATGCTGGTACAACATAAACACCATCTGTAGAATCAACCTTAGTAGCATAATCTTCACTTTGTGGTGCATGATCTATGATTTCCAAGCCATCACGTAACCATTGGATAGCTGAACCGGATACAAAGATACTACCTTCTAAAGCGTACTCCACTTTGCCATCTACTCCCCAGGCAAGTGTGGTTAATAGACCATTTTTGGATTGCACACCCTCTTCTCCTGTATTCATCAATAGGAAGCCACCTGTACCATAGGTATTTTTAACCATACCCTCTTCAAAGCAGGCCTGACCAAATAATGCAGCCTGCTGGTCCCCAGCGATTCCGGCAATGGGTACCTCATGACCGAAGAAGTGATAATCTACTGTATTGGCATAAACTTCGGAGGACTGACAGACTTCAGGCAGCATGCTCTTTGGCACTGTTAAAATATCAAGCAGTTCGTCATCCCATTTTAAATCATAAATATTAAACATTAACGTACGGGAAGCATTTGAATAATCGGTGACATGAGCTTTTCCGCCGGATAGTTTGTATACGAGCCAGCTATCAATAGTTCCAAATTGCAATTCACCTTTTTCAGCCTTATCTCTTGCACCTTCTACATTATCCAAAATCCATTTTACTTTTGTACCAGAGAAGTAAGGGTCCAGGAGCAGACCGGTTTTTTCTTTAAATAAGTCATTATATCCCTGTTCACGTAATTCTTGTACAATATCCTCGGTTTGACGGGATTGCCAGACGATAGCTTTATAGATTGGCTTTCCGGTATTTTTGTCCCAAACAACCGTTGTTTCACGCTGGTTGGTAATTCCGATTCCTGCAATCTGATCCGGCTCTACATCTGCCTTGCGCAATACCTCTGAAATACAAGATAGAACCGATGTCCAGATTTCATTCGCATCATGTTCCACCCAACCTGGCTTTGGAAAGAATTGTTCAAACTCCTTCTGTGCTGTTTCGACAATTTCCCCTGCATGATTAAACAATATCGCTCGCGAGCTTGTTGTTCCCTGGTCTAAAGATAGAATAAATGTACTCATCAATATCTCCTCCTTATAATGATTGTGAAGCATTATTTTCAACTGGAGCTTCATTAGCTTTTTTTAATTCTATTCCAGCTGCCGCAATTAATATAACAGCCACAATTACACTTACTGCCCAAAACGCTCCAGAATACTCACTAGTAAAAACGGCCTTGTAGAATAACGCACCATAAATACCGCCTAAAGCTGGACCTATTACGGGAATCCATGCATATCCCCAATCTGAACTTCCTTTACCTGGAATAGGAAGTAAAGCATGGGCAATTCTTGGACCTAAATCACGTGCTGGATTAATCGCATAGCCGGTTGGTCCTCCCAGAGACATTCCAATCGCAACAATTAATGCACCAACAACTAATGGATTCAATCCTTCTGTAAATTCATTAGCTCCAATAAATAGTAAACCCATTACGAGAACAAAAGTACCAATTAACTCCGTTACAAAGTTCGATAGGGGACTGCGTACCGCTGGATCGGTTGAGAATACAGCCAACTTTAAGCCTGCTTCTTTCGTTTCTCTCCAATGAGGCAAGTAAGCAAAATAAACGATAATACCTCCGATAAATGCGCCAATTATTTGTGCTGAGATATACATTGGTACCTTATCCCAGGGGAAATCTCCAACCGCTGCAAAACCTAATGTAACAGCAGGATTAATATGTGCTCCTGATACATTTCCTACAGCGAAAACGGCAAATGTAACACCAAGTCCCCAGCCAAGTGTAATTAATACCCAGCCGCCGCCTTCACCTTTTGATTTATTTAATACATTACTAGCAACAACACCACCACCGAATATAATGAGAATCATGGTGCCGATAACTTCCGCAAGAAATTCAGTCATCTCCAACACTCCCTTATACTATTTTAGGAACTAAGATTTAACAAGTTGTTAGCACGTGCTGCGATAGAGAAAAATAAAAACCACACTTTAACTACATACTTCTCCAAAACAAGAAATATGGTACAAAGTGTGGTTCTCATAATCTCCATCACGATAATTAACTTGTTATCTATTATAATACATGTCTATGAAAACGCTGTCAACCATTATTTTTTCTTTTCTTTATATTTTTAATCCCAAAGATCCCGGTTTGAGGTTGTTACCGCCACAGCACCATTGCCTAAAGCTTCTTCAATATCCTGATTCGTGCGGATAAGTCCTCCTGCAATAATCGGGATACCTGTTTGTTCGTGAACTTCTTGTATAATTTTCGGGATAATACCTGGTAAAACTTCTATACAATCCGGCTTCACTCGATTACATATTTTCAAATTATGTTCTAACGCATGACTATCAAGTACAAATAAACGCTGGACAGCGAAAATTCGATGCTTTTTAGCTAATGTAATCACATTTCCTCTAGTAGAAATAATGCCGTCAACTTTCACTTCATTAATTAAAAACTCAATTCCATACTCATCTGCCTTGAGTCCCTGTACCAAATCGGCATGAATAAATACTTTTTTCTTCTGTTTGTGAGCATACTTGACTAAACTGCGTAACTGCGAAATCCTTGTCTCTAAAAACACCAGAAATTCGTGTTCGCTTTCCAGCATTTTCTCAAAATCTTTTATATTCCGAAGCGCTGGGACAACGTTGCTTTTAAATTCAATCAAAAAGACACCCCAATCTTACTGAACACTTTTTGTATAGTTTGTTTCTATTCCAATTAAAAAATTCTCTTACACATAAAGAATCCCTCCAAAGATGATAATCTATTCTATCCATCCTTGGAAGGGATTTGCTTTAACTATCTTATGTTTGGTCGAAAACATTCCGGGCAGCTTTCTCAACTTCTTCTAACGTTTTGCCCATTCCAGATTCCACAGCCGCAACGTAAGCGCCTTCTAATAAAGGGGCTTTCACAACTTTTACCTTTTCATAATCTGTCATTTCAACTGCTAACTCTGCGTTCATCATGGCACTTCCAAGGTCAAAAAAGAGTAGTACACCTTTTTCATTATAGGCGTTTTCGATGGCGTTTTGGATTTTTTCCACATTGGTACCAATGGAACCATCATCGGTTCCACCTGCCAGCTCAACTGGTACATCTGGAACCATTTGCCGGATAATATCTTTAATTCCTTCTACCACCTTGGGACTGTGTGAAATTAAGACGATTCCTACGTTTGACATAATTCGGTTATGCTCCTTCCTCCAGCACCTCTGAAAGGGCAGCAAAAATATAATAGGAAGACACAGATCCAGGGTCTAAATGACCAATAGAACGTTCCTTTAAGTATGCAGCGCGGCCTTTAGTAGCCTTGAGATCCTGGGTTGCTTCCATTGCCTTTTCAGCTGTAGATTCTAGTTCCTTCGCTTCGAGATTATCCTGTTTTTGGAGAAAATCAACAATCGGTTCCCAAACATCTATCATCGTTTTTTCTCCTTTATTCGCTTTCCCTCGCTCTTTTACACCATTTACAGCTTCCACAACAGCCTTCTTAAATTGAGGGTAATCAACCGTTTCAATCCCTTTTAAAGCTGTAGACATTTTTAAAAAGGCTGTACCATATAATGGACCAGATGCACCCCCCACTTTAGATAATAGGGTCATAGAAACATCTTTTAGTACATCTGACACATAGGTATAGTTTGACGATGATAGTTTATTCACCACTTCCTGAAATCCACGAGCCATATTCAGCCCATGATCTCCATCACCAATCGCCTGGTCAAGAGAAGTTAGATACTCTTTATTGGATTGTATCTTTTCATTCGTTTTTTCCATCCAGCTGATAACTTGTTTAATTTGCAGTTCCATATATAAATTCCTCCATTCTAGCGACGAAATGCCAGCGCCTTCGATTGTACTTCAAGAAGATCCTTTAACTCTTGATCGACTTTCAGCAATGTTACAGAGCAGCCTGCCATTTCCAGCGATGTCATATAATTCCCTACAAACGTTTCATAAACCTTAAACCCTTTATCAGAAAGAATCTCACTTACTTTCCTGTTAACAATATATAGTTCCATCTCCGGCGTTGCGCCCAGACCATTTATCATTACAGCCACTTCATCACCACTGGAGAGGTTCATATCATCTAATACTTTTTGAGTAAGTTCTGTTGCCAACTGATCAGCGGTTGTAATTGCTTTACGTTCGATGCCTGGTTCCCCATGAATACCAATACCAAGTTCCATTTCTTTATCCTCTAAAACAAAGCTTGGTTTTCCAGCAGCAGGTACAGTACATGGTGTCAAAGCCATCCCGATGGAACGCACATTTGCGACAACTTTATCCGCAACAGCCTTTACTTCCTCTAATGAACCACCTTGAGCAGCCTTAGCACCTGCAATCTTATGAACAAAAACTGTTCCTGCAATTCCACGGCGGCCCGTTGTAAAAGAACTATCCTCCACTGCAACATCATCGTTTACAACGACCTGCTGAACTCTGATTCCTTCAGCCTCAGCCATTTCTTTCGCCATCTCAAAATTCATTACATCACCGGTATAATTTTTAATAACTAAAAATACACCCTGTCCACTATCCACAGCTTTAATCGCTTCAAACACCTGGTCTGGAGTTGGTGAAGTAAACACTTCGCCCGCGACCGCTGCATCTAACATACCTTCTCCTACATAACCAGCATGGGCAGGCTCATGTCCGCTTCCACCATCACTTACCAGACCGACTTTGTTGGACACAGGTGCATCTTTTCGTGCAATCACTGTTGTATTTGGTAACTGCTTCACATCGTTTGGATGCGCAGCAACAAAACCTTGTAACATTTCTTCTACTACTAATTCAGGGTCATTCACTATTTTTTTCATCATAAAAAATCCTCCTCAAAGATTTTGAATGCTCACACCTGCATTCAAATCATTGAACTCTATAACCCTACCGCTTACCTTCATTCTATTATATTAGTTGATGAAATACTAGGAATTTTTTAACAATTTTATTGACATTATGGTGAAAAATTAGACATATATAGGTAGGTCAAAGAGAGGGTAAATAAATGAGGAGATTAGGCGAATTACCCAATTAGTCAATAAAAAGAACTGGTTAATGAACTACAAACATAAAAAGTTCACTAACCAGCTTTAAACGTCGTCCTGATTCAAAAAATCATCCTGTTTCTTCCGTTCGTCCATTTCCTCCTTGGTATAAATCACCTGCATAGGATTGCCTCCTACAAAACTCCCTGCAGGTACATCTTTATGGACAACCGTACCAGCTGAAACAATCGCATGATCACCTATTCTTACACCGGGAAGGATAGTGGAATTAGCCCCAATCATGACCTCATTTCCGATTTCAACCTCACCAAGTCGATATTCCTTAATCAAATATTCATGAGCTAGAATAGTCGTGTTATATCCTATTACCGTATTTCGCCCTACGAAAATTTTTTCAGGAAACATAACATCTAACATCACCATTAAAAGCAAAGGATGTCTGATCGCCAACGTGCATCCTCAATAATCTGCGATACATCCAATTTTTCATGGATAAAAAAGGGGTATACCGTGCCGCCTGGATAACGATAAAATTTTTGACGACCTTCCAAAATGGAACTGTCTTATAAACATGCCAAAGCGAATTAGCTCCCTGGACACGGTATCGATTCGTCCGTCTCACATCATCACTTCCCTACGATCGTTAACAAATCACGCATATTATCAAGCATATAATCTGGATGTAAGGATTCTAAAGTCTTTCGTCCTTTTATTGTCCATGCTACACCAGCTGTTTTCACACCCGCATTTTGACCTGCGAGGATATCATGGGTGTTGTCTCCTACCATAATCGCTTCACTTGCCTTCGCATCTAAAGCTTTTAATGCCTTATATATGGGTTCAGGATGAGGTTTTTCATGACTCACATCATCTAAACCAATAAGGACATCAAAATAGGAATCCAGTTTCGTAACCTTTAGTCCCCTTTTTGCCGTTTCAGCGATTTTAGTCGTTACAATCCCAAGCTGATAACCATCCTGCTTTACTTGCTGAATGGTTTCCAAAACACCATCATAAGCAACTACAAAGGAATCATGGTGTTCTAAATTGTGTTTTCGATACGTATCAACCATTTCATCTACTTTGTCTGGCATAACTGTTCCAAAACTGTCCCATAAGGACGGGCCGATAAATTTGTAGACGTCTTCCCTTCCGTATTGACCCGGCACATATTGTTCTAGCGTGTGTAAAAAAGATGAAATAATTAACTCATTTGTATCGATTAAAGTTCCATCTAAATCAAATAGAAGTGTACGAATGCTCATGCGCTGTCGTTTCCTTTCCTTTGTTAATTTCTGTGCGGCGGTTCCAGATAAATCCTATTGTTGCTGTGAGTATAATAGCAGTAACCAGTCGAATCAAAAGAAGTGGCCATAGTGGGATTCCCAGTGGTGCAAAGACTAAGGTATCCTCTACTACAGCGTGACACGAAACAAGGAAAATTAACACAAGTGTCATGTCTTTTTTGGAAATTCCATCTTCTTTTACAGCCTGAATCATCAAACCAGCGCCATAAGCGAGCCCTATCGTTAATCCTGTTACAAGTGTCATCGACGCATTACGCTGTACACCTAACAGTTTGGTAAATGGAGCGAGCCAATTAGACATCACCGTAAAGTAGCCTTTCTCTCTTAACCACTGCATTACTATCATTAAAGGAATCACAATCAAAGCTAACTGTACAATCGCAATAAAGGCTGTTTCCAGTCCTAAATATAAAATGCCTGCCCATGTCTCTGGCTCAGGTCCACTGGAAATTAGTCCATACTGTGCCATTTCCTGACCGCCACTCCAAAACAAATGAATGATAACGGCAGAAAAGACAGCCAAACCAATTCGAATACCAGATATCAGCCACCAGCTTACGCCTACCTTGGATGCAATGGAGGATTCAATTAGTAAGTTATGAGAAAAGGAAAGCATAATGGCCAAAATAAAAACTTCTTTAACCGTAAAATCAAAGGTGATAATTGCGCCAATACCGGCATAAAGATTTGAGAAATTTCCTAATACAAGAGGTACTGCAGCTTCCCCTGGCAGCCCTAATAAATTCATAAAGGGCTCTAACCAGCCAATAATTACGGGAAAAAATGGCGTATGGCCAATGATTGTAATAATCAATGTAACAGGAAAAATGATCTTTCCTAGCATCCACGTTAATGATAATCCGCTTTTAAGTCCACGTTGTAAAATTCCCGACACGACCTAACCTCCTATTTTTCCGATGGTAATTGACCATTATAGTGTACATTTGCTAACCCCTTTTTTCGACGATAAACCATCGCCAAAATACTGATAACAATTAATAATACAGAAATAAGCTGGGCTACACGGATATCGGTTCCCATTACATATAAACTGTCCGTACGTAATCCTTCTATAAAGAAACGACCAAAGGAATACCATATTAAGTAACTAAAGAAAATTTCCCCGCGTCTAGGATTAACTTTACGCATATAAAGCAATACCAAGAGTCCTAATATATTCCAAACCGATTCATAAAGAAAGGTTGGCTGGTACATGACACCATCTATAATCATTTGATTGGTTATAAAATCAGGAATATATTGAATAAAATGGTTGTAGGCTTCTTCAGATACAGGCCCCCCGTGAGCTTCCTGGTTCATAAAGTTCCCCCAGCGGCCAATTGCCTGACCTACTAAAAGACTTGGAGCCGCAATATCAGCAAGCGTAAAAAAGGATATTTCTTTTACTTTGGCAAAAAGAAAGGCGGTTAAAACAGCACCAATTAAGGCGCCATGAATCGCTATGCCTCCTTCCCAGACAGCGAATACCTTCCACCAGGGTTCACCTACATAACGGTCCCATTCAAACGTGACATAATAGATTCTTGCACATATAATGGCTGCAGGAATAGCAAAAATCAGTAAATCTACAAAAATATCTTCTTTTAAGCCCAATCGTTTTGACTCACGAGTTGCTAACCACAAACCTAGTGCGGCACCGGTAGCAATAATGACACCATACCAATAAATGGAGATTGGTCCTAATTCAATAAAGACTCGGTCGTAGGGTTGTATATTGAATAGCATGTTTTCCTCTCCTTATTCTTCAAATTTATCATCATCAGAATCGATCATTTGCGTTAGACGTTGGCTAAAGTCCTTTGCCGCATTTATCCCCATCCGTTTTAAGCGAAAATTCATCGCTGCTACTTCAATAATGACAGCAAGGTTACGTCCAGGGCGAACAGGAATCGTCGCTTGAGGTAACTCAACGTCCATAATTTTCATCGTATCTTCATCCAAACCAAGCCTATCATACTGTTTGTCTTTATCCCATAATTCGAGATTGATAACCATGGTAATTCGCTTATGACTGCGAACAGCTCCGGCACCAAATAAAGTCATTACATCAATAATTCCTAGCCCACGAATTTCCAGTAAGTGTTCAATAAGCGGTGGTGAATTACCAATCAGGGTATCAAAGTCTTCCTGACGAATTTCCACACTATCATCAGCAACCAGCCGATGTCCTCTTTTCACAAGCTCCAAAGCAGTTTCACTTTTTCCGACGCCACTTTGACCTGTAATGAGTACGCCTACCCCGTAAATATCTACAAGGACCCCATGAATAGCAGTAAATGGGGCAAATTTTGATTCTAGATAATTGGTCATACGACTGATTACACTTGTCGTTTTAAGTGGAGAACGCATAATCGGAACTCCAGCATTCTGTCCGGCTTCAATTAGTTCCTGAGGTACTTCCATTCCCCGCGAAATCACTATCCCCGGAGTTACATCCGTACAAAGTCTCTTAATCCGGTCAGTTTTCATTTCATCCGATAAATCGTAAAAGAAGGATACCTCTGTTTTCCCTAAAAGTTGAATACGCTCTGCTGCATAATGCTTGAAGTAACCAGCCATTTCTAAGCCTGGTCTTGATATATCACTTTTTACAATTTCACGATGAATTCCGTTTTTCCCTGCAATCAGTTCCAAATTAAATCGTTCAATAAGATCCTTAGTACGTACTTTCGCCATATGTATATTTCCTCCTAAAACGTTCCCTTGCTGCTACTTATTTTAGCACGATTTAACGTATATTTTACACTAAAGCTTCAGGATTCACAAAAAGATTACCGTAATAAACAGCACTAAGCTGCTTGCAGGTTACCGAATATAAACATGTATAGAAAAGTTCTCTTCAAATAGAAAACAGCCTGTATTTCTAGAGGCTGCTTTCTCCTGTTTCCTTCTATTTTGGATGTTTTCTAAAAGGTTGTTGTTTTTAAAAAGTGAATTCGTTGATAGTGCGCAAGCAAGTGAAATACACGGAGACTCCAGGGGGAGACGTGAGACAGGTGTGACCCCGTAGCGAGGAGACTTATCTCTCACCAGCCAAGATCGTAGTGTATTTCACCTGCGGAAGGCAGAGCAACAAATAATATGAAAATGCCTCTATTTTTTAAATGCATCTACGACAAGTTTTTGGAGTAATAAATTTAAAACAGATAATACGATAGCTGCTAAAATAGCAGTACCAAATCCTTCAATGACAAAGGCATCACCAATAATTGCCTGGGTAATCATTAACGTTATGGCGTTAATGACAAATAAGAACAATCCTAACGAAAAAATCGTAATGGGCAGGGTGAAAAAAACAAGAATCGGTTTTACAATTACATTTAACAGCGACAGAATTAAGCTCGCAAGAATGGCAGTTACAAAATCCGTTATGATAAGACCCTCAAATAATTGAGCAACAGCAATCAATGCAATAGCATTTAATATAATAGATAAAGCCCAATTTTTAATCATGGTATCACTCCTTGAAAGATTAATTTAATGGGTTTACGTTCACTTTTCCCGTTTTCGTTTCCGCCTCGAGATAAAGGGTTGGAGTATTTCCATCTGTTTCAAAATGCATGGACTTTTTGAGTACTTCTTTTTCGCTACTCACTAGTCTGTGATTAGGCAAATAGCATTGGACATTTCCGATGCTGGATTTTAACTCCCCATCTACTGACTTATCGGTTGGAACAAACAACGAAATAGAACCTGTAGTGGATTTGAAATAGGCGTTTTTCGTCTCCATACCCCGCAAATATCCTTTAATACTTCCGTTGATCACCTGGCTTTCGATTTCTTCCCATTCTCCATCCACATAAATGGAGCCATTTAAAGTTTCAATTTCACATTCCCTTCCTGTAACGTTTTCCGCTCGAATATTACTATTTACAGACTTAATATCCCATTTCTCGCCTGTCATATTCTGCAGATTAATTTTTCCATTTGACGTTTTAACTTTCAGCTCAGGAACGTTTAAATCCCGAAGATTAATAGAGCCATTAAAGATTTTTATGGAAGACGCCTGATAGATATGCTCTGGAATCCATATTCGAAAATCTGCTTTCATCTTCTTCGTATCTAAAATGACCTTTAATTGCTGACTCTCGACCTGGGCGGACAATTCCTTT
Organism: Salinibacillus kushneri; assembly: GCF_900111405.1. Classification (GTDB taxonomy): domain Bacteria; phylum Bacillota; class Bacilli; order Bacillales; family Alkalibacillaceae; genus Salinibacillus; species Salinibacillus kushneri. The sequence continues at coordinate 232,982 of NZ_FOHJ01000001.1, forward strand.
AATAGCATTTCTTTCGCTTGCTCTTGATTATCCACTTTATAAACTTTTGCTTTACATTCAATCCGTATATCAGGTTCATCCCAGGTTTGAACTTCTACACTTCCGTTCTCAATATCCATTAAAAATGATGAGATAGAGGTATTAGGATATTGAAAAATGTGTGATACCTGCTTATAAGGGCCAAAGTTAAAATCAAAGTCAGTTTTTTTAATTTTTTCAACGGTTGCATCAATAAAATCAAATATTTTTTCCTTCGTTGAGGACTGCCTCGTGGAATGGGTACTCTCTTGCCGATTTTGCCCCTCATCCTCATAAACAACTGTACCAGGGATTGAAGATTGGGTTTTATCGCCCTTTTCTTTTACCTGTTCAGCATCCTCTAGTGCCTGTAACAGCTCTTCAGCCTCCTCAGCTGATAACTTCCCCTCTTCAATCAGCTTTAAAATCCGCTTTCGTTCCTGTTCCATCATAATTCTCCTTTCGATATAAGGACACACGCTTTTTTAAAGCTTTTTGTTCATTTTCTATCAAGTTGATTGGTGCGGTAGTTCGCGAGACCTCTCCCGGATCCGGTCGCGAAAAGCGTATGTTAAACAAAGCCTATTTTAAAAGTACATCGTACATGAACAAGCTGTAAGAAAAAATCAGCGTACGAAAACGCTGATTAGTTTTCAAATGTCCACTTGTAAAATTCTTCCTGTTTAAATCGCTTCATAACTTCCTCATATTGTCCTTCAAAATCAGAGCTACCCTTCATTTTCGGGAACATCCCTTCAAATTGAGAACGATGGGCCTGTATTGCTTGAAGTTTGACTTCAAATTCCTCCTCAACATTGTTTACAATTTGAGGCTGGCCAAGCTTTTCATAATGACCATTTGTAATTGCTTGTGCCCATACTTCAGGTCTCTTCTCTTTTTCCATACGTCTGACAGCCTCAACAGCAGCAGCCCCCATGGCATCATGATCCGGGTGAACAGCTTCCCCAGGGTAATGAGTAATCACAAGTGTAGGCTTTATTTCATCCAAATAGCCTTTTATATGCTCTGCTATTTCATCTCTTGATTCAAATTCAATTGTTTTATCTCGATATCCTAACATTTTGATATTCACATCTAATATTTTACAAGCGTCCAGAAGTTCCTTTTTTCGAATATCAGGAAGTGTTTCACGGTTGGCAAAAAACGGGTTCCCCATATTTCTTCCCATCTCACCAAGGGATCCACATAAATATGTAACAGGAATACCTTCTTTACGAAATTGCGTCATCGTACCCGAGCTTCCAAACGCCTCATCGTCAGGATGGGGATAAATGACAACGACATGTTTATGCACGGCTATTCTCTCCTCTCTCCTATTTAATAACGAAATGGATTTTTGCTGATCTGGAGGGCAACCATTAACCGCCCCTCAGAGTCATGACCAGCCAGGAGTAATTCTCCATTCTCATTCCATTCCCAGTCAGTTACACCTTCAGCGTAAATCCAGCCTTTCTCCATTTTAAGCCCTACACGAAAAGCATCTTCTGCATCCACGATTTTAGCCCGTGTATATCGGACTTGTGCATTCCGAATGTAAGCACCCACATTGTGGTTGCGATTAAAATGTTTGGCATATGCCCCATTTGTTGTTTCTACATGGACATATACATCCTGCTCTGCATACTGATCTAGGGCTTTTTGTACGTCAGCCCGTTCAATTGCTTTCATCCTAAATCCCCTCTCATTAGCTTTCCTGTTACTTATCTTATGATGTTACCTTCTCATTAAGTCTTTCGTCCATACGCTTTCGATCACGTTCCAATATTGGTTTTAAATATTTCCCGGTATAAGAGACGTCTTCCTGATCTGCAACCTCTTCTGGTGCTCCAGTTGCTACAATTTTGCCGCCACCTTCTCCTCCCTCCGGACCTAAATCAATTAAATAATCAGCCGTTTTAATAACATCTAAATTATGCTCAATAATCAAAACGGTATCTCCATTTTCGACTAAACGTTGAAGAACCGTTAACAGCTGCTTAATATCGTGAACATGCAATCCAGTCGTTGGCTCATCTAAAATATAAAAGGATTTTCCGTTTGAACGGCGATGAAGCTCACTTGCAAGCTTCATACGCTGGGCTTCTCCACCAGATAAAGTCGTTGCCGGCTGTCCAAGCTTGATGTAACCAAGACCTACATCAGCAATAGTTTGTATTTTCCGTTTGATCTTAGGAATATTTTCAAAAAAGTCGAGCGCTTCTTCTACGCGCATATCTAGAACATCCGCAATCGTTTTACCTTTATATTTAACCTCTAAAGTTTCACGGTTATAGCGTTTTCCATGGCAAACTTCGCATGGAACATACACATCAGGTAAAAAGTGCATCTCAATTTTAATAATTCCGTCTCCATGACAGGCTTCACAGCGTCCACCTTTCACATTAAAACTAAAGCGTCCCTTTTTGTAGCCGCGTATTTTGGCTTCATTGGTTTGAGCAAATACATCACGAATATCATCAAACACTCCCGTATATGTAGCTGGATTCGAACGAGGCGTACGCCCAATTGGGGACTGATCAATATCGATAACTTTGTCTAAATGATCCAAGCCATTAATCTCTTTATACTTTCCTGGTTTCAGTTTACTTTTATAGAGCTTCTGAGAAAGAGATTTGTACAAAATTTCATTAATAAGTGAGCTTTTCCCTGATCCTGAAACACCGGTCACCACATTTAAAAGACCGAGTGGAATTTGGACATCCACATTTTTTAAGTTGTTTTCCTCTGCCCCAACGATTTCGATAAAACGATTGTTTGGGTTTCGACGTTCATTCGGCAGTGGAATAAATTTCTTTCCGGATAAATACTGTCCAGTTAAGGAATTCCGGCTTCGCATCACTTGCTTTGGCGTTCCACTGGCTACAAGTTCTCCCCCATGTGATCCTGCTCCAGGACCGATGTCAATGATATAATCTGCCTCCAGCATGGTGTCTTCATCATGCTCTACGACAATTAATGTATTATCTAAATCCCGCATTTGTTGTAACGTGGCTATCAGGCGATTATTATCCCGTTGATGCAAGCCAATCGATGGCTCATCTAAAACATATAGCACACCGGTCAAAGCCGATCCAATTTGAGTGGCTAACCGAATCCGCTGGGCCTCGCCACCGGATAGAGTGCCTGCTGAACGGGACAAGGTTAAATAGTCCAAGCCAACATTTTGTAAAAAGGTTAATCGATCCGAAATCTCTTTCAATATCATTTGAGCAATTTGTTCTTCTTTTTCCGAAAGTTTAAGACCCTGGAAAAACTCTCGGGCTTCCGAAATGGAATAGTCTGTTACATGACTGATATGTTTTTCATCAATTTTAACAGACAGCGCCTCTTCACTTAATCGATGACCATGACAAGTCGGACAGGATTTGTGAACCATGTATTTTTCCATTTGTTCCCGTACCCAATCTGACGTCGATTCCCGGTAACGTCTTTCCACGTTCCGTATAACACCTTCAAAATATATATGATTATCCCGTGCCTGTCCTCTATCATTTGTATATTGAAAATGGATACGCTCTTTGCCGCTCCCGTATAAAATTTTATTCATTTTTTCTTTTGGAATGTCCTTAACAGGTACATCCATAGGAATATCGTAATGCTCACATACACTAGCCAGTAATTGTGGATAATATTGAAACCTGGATGGCTCCCATGGGGCAATGGCATGCTCATTTAATGACAAATCCCAATCCGGAATAACTAAATCCACGTCGACTTCCAAATTCGTGCCAAGACCATCACAGGTTGGGCACGCTCCAAAAGGACTGTTAAAGGAAAACATACGTGGCTCTAATTCATCAATGGAAAATCCACAGATTGGGCAGGCGTGTTTTTCACTAAATAACAGCTCTTCATCACCAATCAAATCAATAATAACTTTCCCATCCCCATGCTTAAGGGCCGTTTCAATAGAATCACTTAACCTGGAGACTACACCGTCTTTTACAATAATTCGATCAATGACTACTTCGATGGAATGTTTTTTATTTTTATCCAGCTCAATATCCTCGGTCACTTCATGCATTTCGCCGTCAACACGGATACGTACAAAGCCTTCCTTTCTTAAATCTTCAAAAACTTTTGCATGCTCACCCTTTCGTCCTGAAACTACAGGAGCTAAGATTTGCAGCTTAGTGCGCTCTGGATACTCCATTATACGGTCAACCATTTGTTCAACCGTTTGTGAAGTGATTTCAATCCCGTGCTCCGGGCAATAGGGGTGCCCGACACGTGCGTATAATAAACGCAAGTAGTCGTATATTTCTGTTACAGTTCCAACTGTAGAACGGGGATTTCGACTCGTCGTTTTCTGATCAATCGATATAGCTGGAGACAAGCCTTCAATCGCATCCACATCAGGCTTATCCATTTGTCCTAAAAACTGTCTGGCATAGGCTGATAACGACTCTACATATCTTCTTTGGCCCTCTGCATAAATCGTATCAAAAGCTAACGAGGATTTTCCTGAACCGGAGAGTCCGGTCATGACAACAAGCTTATTCTTAGGAATATTTACATCTACATTCTTTAAATTGTGGGCTCTGGCACCTTGTACCTTAATTGATTTCATCGCCATGTTCCAATCATCCTTCCGCCTTTAACTCCAAAATAATATCTCTTAATTCAGCTGCACGCTCGAAATCTAAATCCTTGGCAGCCTGCTTCATTTCTTTTTCCATTTGATCAATCGTCTTCTGTTTCTCTTCTTTAGAAAGGTTGGTTAACGATTGTACTTTGTTGGATTTTTCCTCTTCTTCTGCGGCTGTTGTTGCCTTAATGACGTCATGAATATCCTTTTGAATGGTTTGAGGAACAATGCCATGCTTTTCATTATAAGCAATTTGCTTTTCTCTTCGTCTGTAGGTTTCATCAATAGCAATTTGCATGGAATCCGTAATCTTATCAGCATACATTATAACCTTACCTTGAGCATTTCTGGCCGCACGCCCTGTTGTTTGAATTAAAGAACGCTGTGACCTTAAGAAGCCTTCTTTGTCCGCATCTAAAATCGCAACCAGCGAAACCTCAGGGATATCCAGTCCTTCTCTGAGCAGGTTAATACCGACAAGGACGTCATATTTTCCCATGCGCAAATCACGAATAATTTCAATTCGTTCAAGCGTCTTAATTTCTGAATGGAGATAAGCAACTTTAAAGCCGACATCCTTCAGATAATCGGTTAAATCCTCAGCCATCTTAATGGTTAGGGTTGTAACAAGTACCCGTTCATTACGCTCAGATCGTTCTTTCACTTCACCAATTAAATTATCAATTTGACCTTTAATAGGGCGAACGTCAATCTCTGGATCCAGTAATCCAGTTGGCCGAATAATTTGCTCGGTCATCTTAGGGGTATGCTCTAACTCATAAGGACCTGGTGTGGCCGAAACAAATATGGACTGATTAATATGCTTTTCAAATTCTTCAAATTTTAATGGACGGTTATCCAGTGCAGACGGCAAACGAAAGCCATGGTCTACTAACGTTTGTTTCCGAGCCTGGTCTCCGTTATACATTCCGCGAACCTGAGGGAGCGTTACATGAGACTCATCCACTACAAGGAGAAAATCATCTGGAAAATAATCGAGCAATGTATAAGGAGTCGCTCCTTGTTCACGAAAGGTCAAATGACGGGAATAATTTTCAATCCCCGAGCAAAAACCCATTTCTCTCATCATTTCCAAATCGTAATTGGTCCGCTGTTCTAAACGCTGTGCTTCCAACAGTTTATTATTTGCTCTCAGATGTTCTAAACGTTCTTCTAATTCTTTTTCAATATTAGCAATCGCACGCTTCATTTTTTCTTCGCGGGTGACGAAGTGGGAAGCCGGGAAAATGGCGACATGCTCCCGGTCACCAATGATTTCTCCTGTTAAAGCATCTACTTCACGAATACGATCGATTTCATCACCGAAAAATTCAACCCGCAAACAGTGCTCTTCACGAGATGCAGGAATGATTTCCACCGAATCCCCTCGCACTCGGAATGTTCCCCGCTGAAAATCAATATCATTTCGAGCATACTGAATATCAACTAAGTCACGGAGCAGCTCGTCACGGTCTTTTTCCATCCCTATACGTAACGAAACAACCATTTCACCATATTCTTCCGGTGAACCTAAACCATATATACACGAAACACTCGATACAATGATTACATCTCGGCGTTCAAATAGAGCCGATGTCGCAGAGTGACGTAATTTATCAATCTCATCATTAATGCTGGCATCTTTTTCAATGAAGGTGTCTGTCTGTGGAACATAGGCCTCAGGCTGATAATAATCATAATAGCTGACGAAATATTCCACCGCATTATTCGGAAAATACTCTTTAAATTCACTATACAGTTGTCCAGCCAATGTTTTGTTATGTGCAATCACAAGGGTTGGCTTATTAACTTCCTTAATAACATTTGAAACGGTAAAGGTCTTTCCGGTACCCGTAGCACCCAGTAACGTCTGATGCCTGGTCCCTTTATTGATTCCATTTACTAACTCTTTAATAGCAGTAGGCTGATCTCCTTGAGGACTATATTTCGACTCCAACTCAAATTGATTCTCCAACATTGAACCTCCATTCTCCGACAACAATTATCTATAGTATAACAAAAAACGAACAAACATTCTATTTATTTACATTTCTTTTATCATCTAATAATAGGATATGTTTTTTTGCAGTGTATTGCAAAGAAGAAAGGCGGGCGGTACTGATTAGAAGTCCAGACTGTAAAAGATAAATATTCTATGATTACATAAAGGAATGCTGAAGCGCTTCTTTCTGTATGATGAATGATTCTGTCTCATTCGGCATTTTTTCTGTCACTGATCGATCTCATTCTGTTAAATAACCCAGGATTTCTGTCACCCGATTTATAGGAAGGCTACCTTCTGTCTAAAGGATAATGATTTCCTTCAGCAATGAGGGGAATTCTGTCAGCCGAGCTTATTTTTATGTTTTCTATGCAAATCATTCTGTCTAATCAGGAACTATTCCGGTCTGAACTAAAGAATCCTGTCCCAACTCTGATTCATTAAGTCTATTTACCTTAGATTCCTGTCGACTCCCTACGTAATTCTGTCTACCTTATCCTCGGTAGTTTCCTCGCCATAAAAGCAGTCACCTAATGTACCAGCTTCCAGCCAATAACTCCAGAAAAACAAAAAATCCCCAGGCAAACGCACCAGAGATTTTAAAAAATCATCCTATAAATCTTTTATTAATCCGATTCTTTCACATAATCCAGCAATCTACGGATGAGATGGGCCCGGTTTTTTACCTCCATTTTTTTCAGTAACTGACTTACATGCTTTTTCACCGTAATCTGGCTTACCGAGAGTCTGTTGGCTATTTCACTATTGGTCAGTCCTTCCACAATTAATTCAGCAACCTCAAATTCTCTCGGTGAAAAGGGGAGACTCTTTTTCGGCAGATTTAAGTTTGTCGGTTCAGCTAAACTTGCGGCTAATTCATCTAAATAAGAGACTAATGGAGGTCCACGTACATCCAGCAAATAGGTAGGTGAAGGGACATTGGGGCCATAATCAAAATGGGTAGCACCCTTTACTTGTTCAAATCCCAATCGCTTCAACATCTCCTGATACATTTTTAAAGGGGTAGACGTAAGAATTCGCCCTCCGGATAACAGTAGCGGCATTAGGCTATATAATAAAAAGGAACGCCTCACAGGATCCTCTGGGTTATGGACATCAATCATCCGGATAAACCAGCCCCCTACCTCATTATCCGCAACCTTCCATTCGCTTAGCTCCTTTATTGACAGTTGATGAAAATAACTTCGAGAAACCGGGAACTTCTGTAAAAAAGTTGCGGTTTATAGGAATGACAATGGACATTCCTACTGTATTTCCTTTTTCATCCTTTAACATTTTAAAAATATCATAGCCAAGCTGTTTCAATGTTTGAACATCTATTAATTCGTTCTCTTTTTGATTATGCTCACTGGAAACCCGAAACGAATATTGATCATCCGTCTTGGGATTATAGTAGTCTACTTCATACTTAGGCGCATGTTCTTTACGATTTTCAAAATACTTTACAACATCTAAAAAGTTTTGCTTGTTGCCTGTCTCCAATCTATACTCAGTGCCTTCTGCCATATCAAACAAAGAGGAGGCAATCAAAGCATCTCCAAGATGGTAGACAAATTCCGAAATATATAACTCTAGCTTTGTCTGCTTGGAGCTTGAAAATATCTTTTGCCGATAATATGCCGCTGCCCTTTTGGATATTTCATCATATCGCTGTGGGTGGCGGTGTTTAAAGTAATGATTCATAATCTGCCGCACAAAAGGGTCCAAAAACCAGCCATTCTTCCCCTGTTTGATAAAGGATAGCTTCACTAAATAATCAAATTGTACACTGGATACTTCCTGATTTTTAATATAGGAAAGACTTTCTTCATTAAAATCATGAAGTATAGTTGAAATTTCCAACAGAGATCGAAATTCTGGATTTCTGTCCATTTCTTTCAAAAAGGTTTGTACGAGATATTCCATTACATCAAAGGCTTCCGTTAATTTTAGTTTATCATTTTGTGTTTTCTGCAATTTAGCGGTAAATAAAGAAAGTGCAAGTGGATGCCCTTTCGTAAAATGCCATAGCTTATAAAGGGCTGAGGATTGATGACAGCCGCGGAGTTGTAAATAGAGCTTCACTTCTTCAAAGGTGAGCTTCTTTAATTCCAAGGTTTTAATTCCCTGCTGCCAAACCGGTGAAGAAAGCCATTCACCATGAAGCGAATGACGTCCTGACAAAATGATAAGGATGTGTTCAGGAACTTCAGCGATAATATGCTCCTGAATCCATTCTGCAATAAGATTCTCCTCATCATAATGATCAATAAATAAAATAAAGGAATGGTTCTGACTTTGCCCAAAGCCCGAGAAATTTTGAGGGGAGTTCATTTCCTTTAGAATATCGATTAATGATTTCGAAAATAAATCAGGTATGGCCTTCAATCCTCGACAATCCAGGGTGAGAAAAGACTGGTTATGATTCGGTAGACGATGACAGAGCATCCTTACCAAAAGTGTTTTCCCAATGCCTGCAACACCATGGATATAAACCATACGATAAGGAAATTTTTCCGGATACGTAATGATTTCCTCCAATTGCCTTAATTCCTCATCCCGTCCAATGAATAAATCCAAATCTTTGTTATTATAGAAGGGTGTTCGGTTTTGCTGGTTCGAATTTTTAAAGGCCATAATGACGGAAAGACCACCTTGTAAAATATTGAATATTTTGAAAATATTATAACACATTAGTTATAACGAACACCACCGGGAATTCGGTGGTGTTTTGTCGAATGCGCACTATTTTCTTTTATATACTCTCGCGTCATATAGCTTAATGTAAAAGAAGCTGGATGATTTTGATCATGAGGATAATATCCGTTTAAACGTTCTTCCCCTTCTATTTTCACATCTTCCGAAAAAGCTGCCTCCAAGAGACAGCTTTTAGTTTTTCACTCGTCTGGCAAAATCAACAAACCGAAACTTATCAGGACGATGCCGTGATTCAGTAAACTGAAATAGACTTGTATCCTCTAAATAAACCAGACTTTTGATTACCACAACATTAAAATATCCCTCTAAATCGAGGAGCTGATAATCTTCCTCTGTTGGTTCTTCCACTGTTATTTCCTTTTCGGCAAATCCAATGTTTAAGCCCAATTCATGTTCGATATAATCATAAATGGAATGTTCACAAGTTTCTTTGGAAGGAAGCGGGACATACTCGGATAGAAAATAATCCTTATCGAGAATAATTTTTTCGTCCGATATCTCCCTTACACGTACAACCTTCCAAATTTGGCTGTTTTCTGTCGCTTTGAGGATTTTATGAATATCCGAACCCGCTTCCATTACATTCATTTCTTTTACCACCGTCTTACTATTAAGCCGTAATTTCTCGGTTAATTCTTTATAACTGACAATTCCGGAGACAGGAAAGGAAAATTTATTCAAATCAAGCACAACTGATCCTTTTCCTTGTATTTTTTGGATATAGCCTCCCTGTGATAGCAGATTCAGTGACTTTCGTATCGTTTCTCTTGATGTATCATAAGCCTCCGCCAGCTCATTTTCAGATGGCAAAAGTGTGGAAGCAGGTAACGTATGTTCTCTGATTTTTTGTGCTAGGTCTTCATAAATAGAAAGATATTTCTTTTTCATTCTCCATCCCTCATGCTTTCACATGATACACAATCGATTCGTAAGGTCTTAGCTGTAATGAGGCTAATGTTGCGGACGAATCGTCATAGTTGGAAATAAGAATCTTCGCAGTTCCTTCAACATGAACAGGAAGTTCTACAGTCGTTTCTTCCCCGTAGAAGTTGCTTACGACAATCAGTTTCTCATTCTCCAAATTGCGTGTATATGCGAAGATTTGTGGATCATCTTCCAATACTAATTGATAATCTCCATACGTAATAATATCATACTTTTTACGTAATTGAATCAATTGCTGGTAATGATAAAAGATAGAGTCTGAATCTTGCATCGCCTTTTCCGCATTTATTTCCTGGTAGTTGTTTGCTACTTCAATCCATGGGGTACCCTTCGTAAATCCAGCTTTTTCATCACTCGTCCACTGCATTGGGGTGCGTGCGTTATCCCGGGATTTTTGCTGAAGAATAGCCATAATTTCTTTATCAGCCTTTCCATCCTGCTTTAACATCTCATAAGCGTTTAGCGACTCCACATCCCGATATTGATCGATTGATGTAAAGTCAGGATTGGTCATACCGAATTCTTCGCCCTGATAAATATAAGGGGTTCCCTGCATCATATGAATCGTGGTTCCGAGCATCTTCGAAGATTTATCATGATAGTTCTCCACATCTCCAAAGCGGGATACAACACGAGGCTGATCGTGATTACACCAGAACAGTGCATTCCAGCCACCACCTTCGTGCATGCCCTTTTGCCAATAGGACAGAATTTTTTTCAATTCTACAAAATCAAAAGGGGCTTTTGTCCATTTTTCCCCATTTGGATAATCGACCTTCAAATGATGAAATTGGAAGGTCATATCTAGTTCCTGACGTTCTGGATTAGTATATAAAACACAATTTTCAAGCTTAGTTGATGACATTTCCCCAACGGTCATCATGTTATAAGGAGAAAAGGCATTTTGATTTAGTTCATGTAAATATTCATGAATACGTGGACCGTCAGTATAAAATTTACGGCCGTCGCCTGTATCATCATGAGGAAAATCCTGCTTTTTAGAAATAAGGTTAATGACATCAAGACGGAAACCATCGATGCCTTTTTCGGCCCAGAATCGAATCATTTCATAAAGCTTTTCACGTACCTTGGGATTTTCCCAGTTGATATCGGCTTGCGTAACATCAAATAAATGGAGGTAGTATTGTCCGGTCTTTTCATCATATTGCCAGGCAGGACCGCCAAATTTTGACTGCCAATTGTTAGGCACATCACCATCAACAGGGTCTTTCCAAATATAAAAATCCCGGAATTCATTTTCTTTAGAGGAAGCTGCCTGTTGAAACCATTCATGCTCAGTTGAGGTATGATTAATAACCAAATCCATAATCAGTTTCATTCCACGCTTATGGGTTTCCTCTAACAATTCTTCAAAGTCCTCCATCGTCCCGTATTGTGGCTCTATGGAATAATAATCACTAATATCATAACCATTATCTTTTTGCGGGGATTGATAAACCGGCGTCAACCAAATGACGTCGACACCGAGTTTATGAAGATAATCCAGCTTTTGATTAATCCCCTGAATGTCTCCTATACCATTTCCGGTCGTATCATGGAAACTTTTTGGATAGATTTGGTACACAACCGCTTTTTTCCACCATGTCTCAGACACGTGTCTCACTCCTGTTGTTCTAAATTAACGAAATTTTCTTCTTGCAATGATGTAGGTAATTACAAATGGAATAATAAGGACAATGACAATTCCAATTAAGAACGACCATAACCCGGATTGAATAGATAATGGTGCAGGAAGACCACCAATACCAACCGAGCTTGCCAAAACATCCTGGAACGTAATAAAGGCTCCGGCGATTGCTGTACCGGAAATCGCCGCATAAAACGGATATTTATATTGAAGGTTCACACCAAACATAGCCGGTTCTGTAATACCAAGCATTGCAGAAACTCCGGACGTTCCAGCCAAACCTTTTACTTTTTCATCTTTGGCCGCTAACATTATGGCAAATACGGCTGCTCCCTGGGCAATATTCGATAGGGCAAGAATAGGCCACAGGAATGTTGTGCCCGTACTTCCGATAAGCTGCAGGTCCACTGCAAGGAAGGTATGGTGCATACCTGTAATAACCAATGGCGCATAAAGAAATCCATATAGCAGTCCACCGATAATAGGAGCTACTTCAAATACCCATACGACTCCATCTGTAATCCATGTACCAACCGTATAGGTTACGGGTCCAATAATAATAAACGCGAGAAAACCAGTTACCAATAAAGCAACAGGCGGTACGATTAATAGCTGTAAAGAATCCATTACTCGCTTTTCGAGCCAAACTTGAATTCTTGCTAATACCCATGCTGCTACTAATACTGGTAGAACTTGTCCTTGATAACTTAACTGATTTACTTGAATACCAAATAAATTCCATGTTTCCCCTTCTCCTTGGGCAAAGTCACCGGCAGGCGTTAAATCGGGATGAACCATTATTAAACCTAATACGATACCAAGAAGCGGATTTCCACCAAACCGTTTGACAGCCGACCAGCCGATTAATGCTGGCAGGAATGTGAAGGCTGTATTAGCGATAATATTAATCATATCTGCAAGTCCTGACCAGGAAGGGAACATTTCAATAATGGATTCATCCGTAAAGATTGGATTTACTAAAATGTTATTAATCCCTAGCAATAAACCAGCCGTTACAATAGCGGGTAAAATCGGGATGAAAATATCAGCTAATACTTTTACACCACGTTGTAAGGCATTTTGCTTATTCCCTCCAGCAGCTTTCACATCCTCTTTTGATGCTTCTTCAATTCCAGTTTCTCGAACCATGGCTTTATAAACATTATCTACCGTACCTTGTCCAATAACGACTTGATATTGGCCATTAGCAGAAAATTGTCCCTTAACTAAATCCATGTTTTTCAGTTTTTCTTCGTCGACTTTATCTTCATCTGATAAAGCAAAGCGAAGTCGAGTTACACAGTGAGTGGCTGCTGCAATATTGTCCACCCCGCCTACTGCCTCAACGATTTCCTTCGCTTCATCACGATACTCACTCTCCTTTTTATTGGATGGTTTTGCTTCGTTTTTTTCAACAGTTTGCTCTACAGTTTCCTCTTCACCTTTTACTTTTGCCTGTAGGAAAGCCGTTTCTCCAGCTATTGCTTTTTCCTCTTCCGTTTTTTCAAACACGTCCAGAACATCGCCATTGGTAATGACTGTAGGTGAAATGGAGCTTTCCGCTTTTTCCTTAATAAAGTCTAAGTCAAAGGTTATAAGGGAATCACCAATCTTTACTCGATCTCCTTGTTTAACATGGGCCTCAAAACCTTCACCATCTAAGGCAACCGTTTCCAAACCAATGTGAATTAACACCTCTACCCCTGATTCACTACGCAGACCTACTGCGTGTTTGGTAGGAAATAATTGTACAATCTCCCCGTTTACAGGTGAAACTACTTTTCCAGCAGTCGGCTCAATGGCCAAACCATCCCCCATCATTTTTTGAGCAAATGTGGGATCTGGAACATTTTCAAGATTTTTAATGACACCACTAAGAGGTGCATATAACGTTTCCCGATCGCTTCTTTCTTTATCTATCACCAGAAAGACCTCCTAATAATCAATTCCTAATGGTAATAACTTGTATGTACAGGTTACATTTTAAAGTATAACTTGTATGTACAGGTTGTGCAAGGGTTTTCATGAAAACGTTTAAAAATTCCACACCTATTTAGTTCATTTTAGGTTTTCCTATTAAAAGGAATTCATGCAGGGTGAATAGGCAGAGCGAGCTGTAGTGAGGTAAATAAATTTACGTTCCAGCAAATAAATTAAAATCACGGCTAATAAAGTACTCGGAAATGTCGAATAAATAAATGCAAAAAAGCCTGGATATACATTTATCCAGGCTCAAAATGCTGAAGTAAATACCAGTCAAAGAGGATTTCTTACTACTTAGGCGCTCCAATTTGAATATTTGCTGTAATTTGGGTTTCATTTTCCGTATCCGGTATGAGGGAACCAGAGAAATATCCTTTTTCTTTTTCAGACTGAATAGTGTACATGCCATCGATTTGAGTCTCTGCCATAATGGTATATCCATTCGCTTCTGCGTACGTTTTCAATTCATCATATGCCCGCTCCATATCCCCTTCAAAGAGATACGTAATCGAATCGATTTCTCCACCGCTTTTAGTATGATCACTCATTTCTGAAACACTAATAACATTTGCATCACTTGGTAAAGGAAAGTCATCAGGAAAGCTTTCGGGCAAAGTAAGGTTTTCTCCTGATTGACTGTTGAATGAGGATTCTCCATCTGATGAGGATATAGTGGCTGTTTCTCCGTCTGATGACACTTCAAACCTTTCTTCATTTCCATCTGATTCCTTCATTGAAACATCTACATTTCCGTCCGAAGCATCCTTCATGTCGATTTCCATTTCCTCTCCATTTTCCCCTGGAATCGTAATGGAGCGACATCCGATAGTAATAAACACAACCAGTATACCCAAAAAGCTTAATAGCATTGCTTTTTTCATTATTTCCATTCCCTTCCTTCTTATTTCTCAAATAACATATCACGAGGAAAGAAATGAAAAAATTATACTTTGGTATACTTTCTTTGCTTAAGTAGGAAAAAGTCAGATTACCAGCCAAGATATTTAAAAAAATGAGTCAAGTGCTGCGGACACTTGACCCATGCAATATTGTATCATCCTTATCCAACATGATCTGGAAAATCCTGATACAGCCGAAATCTAGGTTTTTCTTTCACAAAAATCAATCCTAATTCATGATGATCCCCCTGATACATTGGACCTTGAACAAAGCGGATTTCTCCATCTACATTTCGAACTTCAAGCTTACAAAAAGTCCGACTTTCCTGAAGGGCATCATAAAATTCATTTTCATTTGAAACTGATATCTGGTGAACCTTCTCCACTCTTTCACCTGACTTGAGACCCATCTTATCAGCAGGAGAATCCTTGATAACAGCTAATATAATGAGTCCCTTAGGATGAGGAGTGAAAAGGCCCGGTTTTTCCAAATCCAGAAAACGTACATACAATTGGATAAGAGCCCGTCCGACAAAAGCGGTAGCTATACCAATATAAATAAAAATCGGATCATAGAAACTTCCTGCGGCAAAAATACCGGTAATAAGCCCCAGGGTTAGAACCCATTTTCCAAATAATCTGCCGCCTTGATTGGAAAAGTGTCCTTGAAATGCATGCTGAACACCTATCAGTAATGGAAATACCATTAATCCATAGCCCCCATCACCTAATGGAAACAGCGGCCACCAGGAAAATAGACTATCAATCACACCATTCGGAACGGGTACAAGCAAAGGCACAACACTTAAACGTTTTACATGATGTTTTCCAATATACTTTCCCCGTTTTCCCTTAATTAATTTAGGATAAGCATATTCTTTGTTTGTCGTAAACCATAAGACAGACTCAATGACCAGAAAAACAGCTGTTAAGGCTAAAAGAAGCGGAAGACTGGTTCCTGAGAGTTCGTTCATCCACCCATTTGGTAATAGATTAATCGTGAGGGAAAATTCACGAATCAAACCAAGAATTAAAATTATCGTACTCATAACATAGCCCGCTGAGAGAAAATACAGCCTTCCTGTGACAGTTCCTATAATAGATAACACAGAAATCATTAATAGAACCGGGTAGGATAATACACCACCTGAAATAATCAACAAAGCAGATAAAATCACACCACTAACCAAGCTAATCAGCCACGTTCTACTCCACTCTGTACCGAAGCCATAAACACTGGAACCAAAATCGTTCCGTTCTTGTTTCCTTCGATAATAGGATGTAATTATGGTTAATAAAATAGCCCAATATAACAGAGGCTGTCCAATCAGCCAGATGAAACCTTCTCCTATTTCTATAAGCCATTGATTTATCATGTTGTACCTCCGATATGAAATGCATTCGTTACTATAAATTCTACAAAATATTACTGTTTCCTGCTAGTCCCAGTCTTCGGATTTAATAGATTTAACATATGTCAAACAAAAACTATCGGCTGAATCCTGGTACCACAGGTTTAAAGACAATCAAAGTATAAAATATTTATTTACTGGAACATAAGCTTGAATTAAAAACTTCCTTAATTATTATTGAAAATGGTGAAAAAGGACGAAACAGGTGAAATTTCATTTTTTAAAGGTTCAATCCAACCGAGGACAAACCACTTCTTAAGCCCTTGCTAAACATAAAACAGCCTGCCACTTTGCAACGTAGCAAGCTGTCGTTTTATGGTTTTTACTGTTCATATAATACTTCTAAAGCTTTATTTAATTGACGGTCATTTTCTTCCGCTGATACGGCTTCAACGACCTGTGCTTGAATTTGTTCCCCAGTTTCCTGGTTCACCTTTCCAGTAACCTCTAAATCATGATCCTTTTGAAAGGCTTCAACAGCCTGGGCAGTCTGTTCACTAAAGTATCCATCCGTACGACCAGGATCATAACCAATTCCCTTTAACATCGTTTGAATGTTGGCGACATTCTCATTATTCATATCCAGGGTCAGAGGATTTTCAACTTCGACCGGTGTTGTATAAAAGAATTCCGGCTGTTGGACTTTCACCGTTGGCTCAATTCCTTTTTCATTGATCCATGTACCATCTGGAGTCAGCCATTTATACGTTGTAATTTTTATTTGACTTCCATCCCCCATATCAAGGGTTTTTTGTACAGTACCTTTCCCATATGATTTTTCTCCAACAACTGGATAACCTGCCTCCAGCATAGCAGCAGCTAAAATTTCAGAAGCTGAAGCACTTCCCTTGTTTGTCAGAACAGTAATCGGGTAGTTCTTTTTCTCTTTCGTACCGGAATAGTACCTTTGTTTTTCGCCGTTCTTCTTCTCAAAAATCACGTAAGGCTGATCTTCAGGAATAAAATTCTCTAAAATGGTTTCAACCGATGTAAATAATCCACCTGGGTTGCCTCTTACATCAATGACCAGACCTTCTATTCCCTTATCTTCCAAATCAGAAAGAGCTTGATTAAATTCCTCGGCTGTTTTTTGTGAGAATGAGGTAATTTGAATAACACCTGTTTTCTTTCCATTTTGATTTTTCACTTCAGGATAAACGGTTTCCACAGGGATATCATCACGAACCACATTCACACTGATGGCATCCGATACGCCCGGTCTTTGAATGGTTAGTTCAACCTCTGTTCCCTTTTCTCCACGTATTTTAGCAACGGCTTCATTCAAGTCAAAACCATCAAGACTTTCTCCATCGACTTCCAATATTTGATCTTTCGGCTGAAGACCTGCATCTTCTGCTGGGGAGCCTTTAATAGGAGACACAATCGTTACATGTCCATCGCGCATACTCACCTCTGCTCCAATCCCCTCAAAGGACGATTCAATACTATGGTTAAATTGCTCAACCGTTTCTTTGTCCATATAGACACTATGAGGGTCACCCAGCGAATCAAGCATTCCCTGAACGGCACCTTCAACCAATGTTTTTTGTTTCACATCTTCTACATAATTGTTTTCAATTACAGAGTAAGCACGCATGACCTTGGAAAAAGCATTCATATCACTAAATTCCTCGATTAATTCTTGCTTTTCTCCATCTGTACCTGCATTGGACTGCTGGCTGCCACCATCTGCCTGTTCTGTTTGACCAATACCTATAACCTCTACACCTACATAAGTCAATACAGATCCCAGAACAATGGAAACAATGATTAAAGCAGCCAGATAACTTTTTTTAACGTTCATCTTTCTCACCTCGAGTAACCACTCTTATAGTTGTGGAAATTTTTTTGCATCTGAATGCTTTATAATATGTAAAGGCATCCCACCGTAATATGTGCGATGCCTTTAATCTTACTATATGATACTGTCTCCGTAAACATGTCCACTTTAGAAGCCTATATACTTACGAGGATTAACAGAATTAGATTTACTGTAGTTCCAAGGTCCTTCATGCAATTCAAAATGTAGATGCTGGCCTGTTGAATCACCTGTATTGCCCATATATCCAATTACTTGTCCCTTTTTAACATACTGATTTTCTGAAACGGTATATCTGGACATATGTGCATAGATTGTTGTGAATTCCTGCCCATCTATATTATGTGTGATGAATACCACATTTCCATAGGACGATGAATGATAGGCACGAAAAATGATTCCTGAAGCTGAAGCAATAATCGGTACCGATCCACCTTTGGCAATATCCATACCATAGTGGGTTCCCCCACGTGTACCATACTCATCTGACACATAACCCTGAGCTGGTCTCGTAAATTGTCCGTTTGACACTGGAGGTGTACCACTTGAAGATGATGTCGATGGCTGTGGTTTATTAAGCTGTTCTAATTCCTGCTTTTTCTTTTCAATCAAACGCTTCTGAGCACTTTTTTGATTTTTTAATATTTCCTGTTCTTCCTGCAAGGACATCTTATGGTCATGAAGCTCCTGCTCTTCTTTCTCCAATTGAGCCATTAGATTTGCTTTCTCTTTTCGCTGCTTGTCCAATTTGACTTTCATTGACTCAAGCTCGTCTTTTTTCGCTACTAGCTCATCCTGCTTTTTTTCTACTTCAGCCTTATCACTTTCAAGCTGTTCTTTTTCAGCTCTTTGTTTTTCCAGGATTTGCTTATCTGAATCCATTATCTTGCTAACAGCATTACTACGTGATAAAAAGTCCCCAAAGTTTTGAGCTCCAAGTAAAACCTCTAAATAGCTGATAGATCCTCCATTCTTCTGGAGAGTACGAAGACGATTCTTTAAAAGCTCGTCCCTTTCCTTAATACGCTTTTTCGCTTCTTTAATGTTTTCTTTTAATTCCTTAATGTCTTTTTTTGTCTGACTAATCTCTTGTTCTGTATTTTGAATATCCTCTTCTGTATTCGCTACTTTTTGGTCTATCTCCTGAATTTGAGCATTAATTCGTTCCTGTTCAGCTTGATTTTCATCAATTTTTTCCTCTGTCTCTGATTCACTCTCTTCCAGATCTTTCTTTTGCTTATCCAGATTTTCCTGCTTTTCTTTAAGATCGTTTATTTCTTGTCGAAGGTCTCCTTTAGATGTTGCAAAAGCCTTCTCACTATCTGAAAATGAAAAGCTGACCATCATTAACATTAATATACATATAACGGAAAAAGTTCGTTTTTTCAAGGCCCCGTCTCCTCTCCTAAGCTATCAATTCATATCTATACTTTGAGGAATTTCCGAACACTCATCACACTTCCCCAAACGCCAATGAAAGCACCAATGCCTAATAAAATCAAAGATACTTGCCAAACGAATGGACTAAAGGGTATCAATTCAAAGAATGGTACGAATGTTCGATCTTTCATATTTTCATATAAGTAATAATAACCACCAATCACCAGAATAATGGGTACAATAGAACCGAGTATTCCCATTAATAATCCTTCGATAAAGAATGGCCAGCGAATAAAACCATTGGTAGCCCCAACAAGTTTCATAATACCAATTTCTTCACTTCTTGCCATGATGGTGATTTTAATGGTATTTGAAATTAAAAAGGCTGCCGTTAAAACGAGTGCTGCTATTAAACCAATGCCTATGTATCTGGCATATTCGTTAAAGGTAAAGAGCTTCTGAATGACATTATTTCCATATTCTACAGAGGAAACATGGTCAAAGGATTTAATCTTTTTGGCTACATCAAATGTGTCCATGGGGTCAGCCGTTTTTATAATAAACGCAGCATTTAACGGATTATCCTGATTGACCATAGCCATCGCTTCTCCATCAGCACCTAAGCTTGACATTAAGTTTTCCAGCTCTTCCTCTTTTGAGGAATATTCAATCGTAGAAATTTCTGAAAGCTTCGTGATTTCCTTTTCTAGCGCATCGATGTCTTCCTGGTTAGCTGCTATATCAATAAATGCCCGAATTTGAACATCTTCTTCTACTTTCTCAGACATTTCGTTTAAGTTCAGCATTATCACGAGGAAAACACCAACTAAAATGAGTGTTGTCGTAACAGAGGCAACAGAGGCAAAAGTCATCCAGCCGTTACGCAGGATGTTCTTGCTTCCTTCTCTGAGGTGACGCTTTAAAGTTCTAGCTTTCATAACCGTAGTCACCTCTCTGTTCATCACGAACAACTCGTCCATGTTCGATTGCTATAACCCGTTTCTTCAATGTATCCACGATGTCTTTACTGTGGGTAGCCATAATAACCGTCGTCCCTCTAGCATTGACTTCTTCAAATATTTTCATAATCTCCCAGGATGTATCGGGATCTAAGTTTCCTGTAGGCTCATCTGCAATCATTACTTTAGGACTGTTAACAATTGCACGAGCTATGGCAACACGCTGCTGTTCACCACCAGATAATTCTGCTGGCTTAAAACGAGCCTTATTTTTCAAATTCACTAAATCCAGAACATCCATCACTTTTCGACGAATTTTTTTCGGTGAATCTTCTATTACTTCCAAAGCGAAGGAAACATTTTCATAGACTGTAAGGGCAGGTAAAAGCTTAAAATCCTGATACACTACTCCAATCCCTCTTCGCAGCATTGGAATCTCTTTTTCTTTTAGTTTGGCTACGTTGTGATTGTTAATCAGTACTTCACCATTTGTAGGCTTCACTTCACGATACATTAATCGAATAAACGTTGATTTTCCAGCACCACTGGGACCAACGACATAAACAAATTCTCCCTGTTCAACTTTTATATCTATTCCTTGAAGAGCTGTAACACCATTGTGATACGTTTTTTGTACGTCTTTCATCTCAATCATGAGTTATACCACCTATGCCTCTCAAGTTGTATTGTCGTCGTAGCTGTGTTTTGTTTTATCTATTTATTGTATTAAAGTTCGATAAGAAAACATATCGTACATAATCTACTTATGTAGCGATGTAGAAAACCCAGTTAATTTAGCATCTTTGTTTACTCTGTTACCTATTATAACATCAATCTACAAAATTTTTAGAGGTATTTTTATTACAGTTATATTTCAAATGTCACATTTTGTCGAATTTGAGGAGTATGGAAAGGAAAAGAGAGGTCAGATATGTAGGAAATAGGGGAAAAGAAAAACCTGAAAAATGGGTGAACCAAATTTCAGGCTGCTTGTCCTTTTATTCTTTTTTTGTGGCTAACCATGATGCAACTGTGTTTGCATCCTCGTCACTAATGTTAACCGGGGGCATTCCACCCTTACCATTTTGAATAATTTCTACAATTTCATCCTTAGAGTATTGGGAACCGATTGTTGTTAAGTCTGCTGAATTTCCTTGACCGGTAAGATCTGCACCGTGGCAGGTTGCACAGTTGTTTTGAGCAATTTTTTCAGCTGCTTGCGTATCTACATTTCCTTCACCTTCATCAGCAGTACCCTCGTCACCTGCATTATCAGTACCTGTGTCACCATTTTCATCTGCTTGCTGCTCCGTACCTGCATCGTTGTTACCTGTGTCTTCACCAGCATTGTCATCGCCGCCGCCACAAGCTGCAAGTACTAGAATAGAGCCAAATAGAAGGGCTATTAATGTTTTTTTCATCCTTACTAATCCCCCTTTACAAAATAGTTGAAATGCCATATATTGCACTTCATGGATATTATAACCTATTCATTGCTTTTTAAAACCCTCGCCAAGTACCTCTGCTGCTGACATAGCAATTACGAAAGCCTCTGAATCAACTTTGTTCACGGTTTTTGTCAATTTGGTGAATTCTTTTTGATCGACAACACACATAATGATGCTGCGATTTTCTCGCGTGTACCCGCCTTCTCCACGAAGGATAGTAACTCCGCGATCGATTTCCTCAAAGATAGTTTTCCTCATCTCTTCTAAATTATCCGTTATAATCATAACGTTTTTCGAAGTGGTAAAGCCCACCTGGATAATATCAATCGTACGACTCGTCATAAATAAACCGACTAAAGCGTATAAAGAGTGTTCAATATTGAATACAAAAGCTGAAGCTGTCACAATCGTTCCATCAAAAATCGCAATACAAATACCAAGGGAGATCCCTGTGAATTTATGTAAAATAGCAGCCGCTACATCAATTCCACCAGTAGAGGCTCGGCCCCGGAAAACAACTCCCAGTCCTGCACCTACTAAAATACCTCCGAAAACAGATGCTAAGAGTGGATTTAATGTTGCCGGATCCCAGTCTCTTGTTACATAAACAAAAATCGGCAGCATAATTGTGCCCAGAAAAGACTTTAGTCCAAAATTAGCTCCAAGAATAAGAACTCCTGCAATAAACAAAGGAACATTTAAAAATCCCTGTACAAACGCAGGCTCCCAGCCAAACAGTTCTTCCGTTAACGTACTGACACCGGCCACACCGCCGGATGCCACGTCATTCGGAAGCAAAAATAAATTAAAGGAAGCAGCGATAAAAAACGAACCTAAAATGACATAAAAATATTCTATAGCAATCAGCTGCTTACTATTCAATTCGCGTTTCCCCATGATGGAAGCACCTCTTTTTCATCTGACAATTCTTATACCGCTAAGGACTATACCACACGAAGAAAGGGCTGTAAACGCCGTCAAATTAACGCTTTACAGTAGTAACGCGATGAATTGGACAGGCTGTTTGAGTTCATGCTGGGAATAAGTTCTCTTCAAATAAATGATTTTCCAAACGGGTTCATTATTTATGAAAAATATCGTTTATGGACAGATATCCTAAAAGTCATGATCAAGCTTAATCTTCCCTTTTATAAACCAAAAAACCAGAGAGTTATAACACCCTCTGGTTCCCCATAAATCTATTCTCTACATTTGTGAACGTAAATATGCATCAATGAATGGGTCAATGCCCCCATCCATCACGCCTTGGGTGTTGCCAATTTCTACATTGGTACGATGGTCTTTTACCATGGAGTACGGATGGAATACGTACGACCTGATCTGGCTTCCCCAGCCGATTTCTTTTTGTTCACCGCGAATTTCATCGAGCTCTGCTTGTTGTCTTTCTATTTCTTTTTGATAAAGCTTAGATTTCAGCATTTTCATGGCTTGTTCACGGTTTTTAATCTGGGAGCGCTCAGATTGGCAGGTTACAACGATATTCGTTGGTAAATGAGTAATCCGAACGGCTGAGTCGGTCGTATTAACGTGCTGACCACCTGCTCCACTGGAACGATACGTATCAATTTTTAAATCCTCAGATTTGATGTCAATTTCAACATCATTGTCAAATTCCGGCATCACATCACAGGAAGCAAAGGATGTGTGACGTCGGCCGGATGAGTCAAATGGTGAAATCCGCACTAAACGGTGGACACCCTTTTCAGCTTTTAAATATCCATAGGCATTGTGACCTTTAACAAGCAAGGTAACACTTTTTACACCAGCCTCGTCTCCTGGTAAATAGTCCAGCGTTTCTACTTTAAAATCCTTACTTTCAGCCCAGCGTGTATACATACGAAGCAGCATACTTGCCCAGTCCTGAGACTCTGTACCCCCTGCTCCTGGATGCAGCTCCAAAATGGCATTGTTCTTATCATAAGGCTCACTTAGAAGCATGTATAATTCGAATTCATTTAGATCATTAGTTACATTTTGAACTTCTTCTTCTAATTCTTGCCGAAGTTCAGGATCATCTTCCTCTTTAACCAGCTCATAGTTGACCTCAAGATTCGCTAAATTTTCTTCATTCTTTTCAAAGGACTGTACAAGCTCCTTTAGACTGTTGACTTCCCCAATAACTTTTTGAGCTGTTTCCTGGTCATCCCAAAAACCCGGGGCGGTCATTTCCTGTTCAAGCTCAGCAATTCGCTTCCGGTCTTCCTCTAAGTCAAAGAGACCCCCTAAAGTCATCGAGTCGTTTATTCATTTTGTCCATTTCCTGTTTAATATCCGTTAAATCCATTATCATCACCTCTAAAACAATCTAATTTTATACAAGCTATAGCCCTGACAATTCAAGAGACACCCCACAATTTTTTGCTTGGAGTGCCTCTCAATTTATTTTATGCTCCATGACAGTGTTTGTATTTCTTGCCGCTTCCGCATGGGCAAGGATCATTACGACCTACAGCCTGCTGTTTCACATAAGGCTTACGTTTCTTCTCCTTTTCTTCACCGCCGCCTGATACGGCTTTGGTACCCTTAACAACCTCCTGGCGCTGAAGGTTTTCACGAATTTGGGCTTTCATGATGTAACGGGAAACTTCTTCTTCAATATCCGCTACCATTTGCTCGAACATGGAGTAGCCTTCCATTTGATACTCGCGTAATGGATCGGTTTGACCGTAAGCACGGAGATGGATACCTTGACGAAGCTGATCCATCTGGTCAATATGGTCCATCCATTTCGTATCAACCGTGCGTAAAAGAATGACCTTTTCAAATTCACGCATTTGTTCTGGAGAAATTTCCTGCTCTTTCTCATCATATTTTTGCTTAATCATGTTATTAATCTGCTCAGTGATTTCTTCCGGTTCCAGTCCCTTTATCATGTCTTCTGAAAGTTCATTTTCCCCAAGAAGATTACTGTTCATGTAGGAAACAAGCCCTTCCAGATTCCAATCTTCAGGGACATCTTCTGCAGTATATGAACCGACAACCCGATCAACCGTGGAGTGAATCATACCCTCTACAATTTCACGTAAATCATCGGAATCAAGCACATCATAGCGCTGTTGATATATGATTTCACGTTGCTGACGAAGCACATCGTCATACGCAAGCAAGGTTTTACGAGCATCAAAGTTGTTTCCTTCGACTCGTTTTTGAGCAGATTCAACCGCACGGGAAACCATCTTACTCTCAATCGGCTGATCCTCATCCATACCGAGACGCTCCATCATCGATTTCATATTATCGGAACCGAAGCGGCGCATCAATTCGTCTTCTAAAGATAAATAGAACTGGGATAAACCAGGGTCCCCTTGACGACCTGAACGTCCACGGAGCTGGTTATCGATACGGCGTGATTCGTGTCGTTCTGTACCAATAACGGCTAACCCGCCAAGCTCAACGACACCATCACCCAATTTAATGTCTGTACCACGACCGGCCATGTTGGTTGCAATGGTAACGGCGCCTTTTTGACCCGCCTGCAGGATAATCTCAGCTTCACGAAAATGGTTTTTCGCGTTTAGCACATTATGCGGAACTTTTGCTTTTTTCAACATTTTAGAGATTAATTCAGAGGTTTCCACCGCAACGGTACCAACCAGAATAGGCTGTCCCTTTTCATGGCGTTCTTTAATATCATTAACAACCGCTCGGAACTTCCCTTCCATTGTTTTATAGATATAATCCGGACGATCATCACGTGTAATAGGCTTATTCGTAGGAATCACCACAACATCCATATTATAAATGTTACGGAACTCCTCTTCCTCTGTTTTCGCCGTACCCGTCATACCGGCAATCTTCTGATACATGCGGAACAGGTTCTGGAAGGTAATCGTAGCAAGTGTCATGCTTTCCTTTTGAATCTGCATACCTTCCTTCGCTTCAATCGCCTGGTGCAATCCATCACTATAGCGACGCCCCTTCATCAAACGACCGGTAAATTGGTCAACAATGACGACCTCGCCATCCTGTACCACATAATCTGTATCACGCTGCATAATTACATGGGCTTTTAAAGCCTGGCTAATGTGGTGAGTGAGAGACACATTGGATAAATCATATAAGTTGTCTATATTAAAGAAACGCTCTGCTTTGTTGTTTCCTTCCTCGGTTAGCTGTACGTTTTTCGTCTTCTCATCATACGTATAATCTTCTTCATTTTTTAACGTGCGGACAAATTGATCAGCACGAAGATACATATTTTCCGAACGGGAGGCTGAACCGGAAATGATTAGTGGTGTACGAGCCTCATCAATTAAAATGGAGTCCACCTCATCAATGATGGCATAATTAAGTGGACGCTGAACCATTTGCTCTTTATAAAGCACCATATTATCGCGTAAATAGTCAAAACCAAATTCATTGTTGGTTCCATACGTAATATCCGCGGCATAGGCTTCCTTCTTTTCTTCCTTGGACATACCATTGGAATTAAGGCCAACTGTTAATCCAAGAAATCCAAAGAGCTCCCCCATATCCTTCGCGTCACGGTCTGCCAAGTAATCATTGACCGTAACGATATGAACACCTTTACCTGACAAAGCGTTTAAATAAGCAGGCATGGTGGAAGCAAGGGTTTTCCCTTCACCTGTTTTCATCTCAGCAATATCACCATTGTGAAGCGCAATTGCGCCAAGAAGCTGTACATAGAAAGGACGCATGTTTAATACACGTCTTGCCCCTTCACGAACAACCGCATAAGCTTCTACTAAAATATCATCTAATGTCTCTCCTTGTTCGAGACGCTGCTTAAATTCTTCTGTTTTTGCTTTTAAGCCCTCATCAGACAATTTCTCGATTTCAGGCTCCAGTGCTTCAATTTGATCTGCTTGTGCTTCTAGTTTTTTAAGTTGACGTGAATTTCCATCACCAAAAACCTTTTTTAATAATCCTCGCATACATTCGCACCTCTATTTAGTAAAATCACGCT
Organism: Salinibacillus kushneri; assembly: GCF_900111405.1. GTDB lineage: Bacteria > Bacillota > Bacilli > Bacillales > Alkalibacillaceae > Salinibacillus > Salinibacillus kushneri. Next base: position 259,770 of record NZ_FOHJ01000001.1, read on the forward strand.
TTTAAACTAGTCCTCACTACATCATAACACTAAAAGATACGTCATGACAACAAAATGCCCATGCTCAAGGACAAAGGAAGCCATTTTCATACCCAGCAAGAATAAAAACAGGAAGCACATGTTTAGCGAAGTACTGACTGGGCTAAAGCCGTAGGGGACAAAGGAAACATGACTTAGCGTAGGTGAAGGAAGCCTCTCTTGGCGCTGGAACTGAACGTGGCCACATGCACTGAGCTCCAATCCAGAAAAAAGAGCAGCACAGTGGCTGCTCCATACATATAGAAACGTATTCATAAGGAAAGGAGGGGAGCAAGGTACGTGCATACTCTTGCCTAAAAACGTGGATTAAGGGGTTAAATCTTTTTTACATGCCTTTTTTCCAAATCCGTCATACGTTGATTTATTTTAGCAACATATTCAACCAACTGTGCTATGTATTTTTCATGCTGCTTGATTCGGTTCTCTTGTCTTTGGCATTGGGGGCAGGTTTGATTTGACATGAATACGCCTCCTTTTAGTTCGATGATTTAGTTATACCATGAATCAACAATAGAGAAAAATTTCCAAAATCAACAAATGATGTCGTATTTTGCTCAGAATAGACCAAAAATCCCCAAATTTCATGTTATTTCTTTATGTTTGTTCTTTCAAAATTCAATTTTAGACAAAGTTTCATTTATTTTTTCGGAACCTGACTTTGTGCCGTTTTCTGGTTATCCTGTTGCAGTAGAATACCCTTTGTTTTGAGGGCTGAGTGTGATTTTGTGTGTATTTAAATGGCTGCGTGGAAGCCATCATACGAATAATCACTCATTAAGGAACAGTTCTTAAAATGTTGTAAAATAATTTTCTTAAGCCATCATGTTTGTAGGATGAACTTAAAATAACTAAAAAATATAATATCGTGCTGTTTAGAGCAACCCTACGTTTAACAATAAGTTTATTTGCAGACAGTCAGCCCTTATTCGCCATTTACGGTTTGTTAGCTTATCCCATACATTTACTTGTCCGCGCCAAAATCTCAAAAGACTCAAGGCTTTAAAGACTTAACCTGTCAATGACAAAAAAGATCCTGCCCAAATAGCAGGATCTTTCTAGTATAAGGATGTATTCAATTAACTAGGTTCAATTAAACCGTAGCGTCCATCATTTCTTCGGTAAACCACATTGGTATCACCTGTTTCCGCATTGGTAAAAACGAAAAAGGTATGTCCAAGCATATCCATTTGCAGGATAGCTTCTTCAGATGCCATAGGTTTTAAATCAAATCGTTTGGTACGTACAATTTCAAAATCATCGTCTTCTTCATTGGATGTATCTTGATTAAAAATCTCTTTTTCCATCTCTGCAAAGGCATATTTTGCTGCACCATGCTGACGGAACTTTCGATTTATTTTTGTTTTATGTTTACGAATTTGACGTTCTAATTTATCTACTACCAGATCAATTGCTGCATATAAGTCGGAATGATGTTCTTCTGCTCGTAATAGGAGGTCCTGCATAGGTATGGTTACTTCAATGCGCTGTTCCCCGTCATAAACACTGAGGTTCACATTCACATCAGAAGTGATTTTGCTGTCGAAATACTTTTTCAGCTTGCCGATTTTCTTCTCTACATACTCCTGAATTGCATTTGTAACTTCCAGATTTTCGCCTCTTATGTTAAAGTTCATAAGAAGTTCCTCCTTTCATCCTTATGTATTGTTTATTCTACGATTCCACCTAAAATTCCTCTATAAACTAAAAAGTTTCTTTTTGAACAATATGTGTCATAGATTGTCAGTTTTTGGTGAATCACAATAAAAAACTCCTACCATGGTTAGACATGATAAGAGTTTTATAGGAATTTTGTTTTACTTTTTAATGGGAAATGAAAGGCTCAATACGATGATCCATAACCTTCTTCCACTCAAGAAAGGCGGGAATGACTTCATCAGATAATAGAGTTGCTTTATCCACATCATTCTCAAACCACTTCGACATGGATTGGACTAGGTAATCAAATTGATTAAGCGTCTCAATATTTAGTAAGGGGACGAGCTGATCATGGCTTGCATGAAGCTGTTGCATGCCTTTTACTAAGTCTGCAAATAAAGTTTCTGCAATATCCGATTCATTAACGTCCGTCATTTTATCAAGATGCTCCAGGGCTTCACTCATACCCTCCAATAGCTCATGATACTTTTGTAAAAACTCCACTTGCTGCACGTCTAAATTTGCCACCATTTCACCTAATTTCTTTTATCAAAAAACATTCCATCGACCGTGGAGACATTTTGATAAGGATTTATGTATTTCTGGTTGTTACGTTTTTGCGTTTGAATCTGCTTCATGGACCCTTTTAGCTGGGCGAATTGTTTTTGAATCGAGGTTTCAATTTCACGATCCATGCTTACAATCTCTTTTCCAAGCTGCTTCTCTTCATCGGAATAAGGAGGTTTTACTTGATTCATGATGTTCTCTCTTTTGTTAAGAAAGTCTGTCATGCTTTGTAGTAAATCTTCCTGATCCCTGTCTAGATCCTGTTGATACAGAAAGTTGTAAAACTCCGATGTGATTTTATGCAGTTCTTTCACTACACTCATTATGCATTCCCGCCTTGACCGTATTGGTGCTTTCTGGTTTTCTGAATAACTTCTTTCCAGGTATCACGAAATTCTGTAACTAATTCTGAAGACTCATCTAGGATTTCCAAGTCATTGTTAATATTCGCTTCCATTAAACGACGGTTAATATAATCATATAAAGGCATCATTTGATCTGAGATATCACTATTTGGATCCAGTGTAACCATCAATTCCTGTATTATACGCTGTGCTTTTTGGATATTTGTATTTTTCAACTCATAGTTTTTTTCAATGATATTCTTTTTGGCTTGTCTAATAAACTTCAAGCATCCATTATAAAGCATTAACGTTAATTCTCCAGGTGACGCGGTATTAACAGAGTTATTCTGATACGCTTGTTGTCTGGATGCATATGGATTGGCCATGATTGTTTCACTCCTTCACGATTACATTCCACCACCGAATTGGTTAGATAAAAAGGCGGATTGCTGGTTCATTTGTTGTATAGCTTGTTCCATTTGTGAAAATTGACTCCAATAGCGGTTTTCAACCTGTACCATTCGATCCTCAAATCGGGCAATACGATCATTCAGGTCCTCCAGTCGTCTACCCATGGTGTAGGACTGAAGGGTGTCGGTTGATTTTCCGGCTCGTTCATCAATCCGGTCCCTGACGTTTTGAACGGCATCATCAATCCGGTTCATTATGCCTCTACTGTCACCTTCCGCATCATTACTAAAAAGTTTATAGACTGCGTTTGAATCTTGAGCTAAAGCTTCTTTTAATTTGGATTCATTAATCTCCAATTTCCCACCATCAAGATAGTTAGAGGTTGTTGTAATCCCAATTTCAGAAAGGTGAGAAAATTCATCGCCTGTATCCACTTCAGCATACCAGGCACTCCTCATTTCGGATAATCCAGAGGATAAAATGTTGTCTCCTTTAAGAAGTCCACTTTTTGATTTTTCTTCCCAAAGTTCGATTTCATGCTCTGACATATCTTCTTTTTGTGCATCTGTTAACGGTTTATAATCCCGGTATCGTTCTTCTGTAAGCTTTCCATTTATTTTATCGATGGCTTCATTGTATTTTTCTACAAACTCTTTAATATTTTCGAATGCAGTTTCTGTGTCATCTTCAACGCTTACTTTAGATGTTCCAGTTGAATTTATTGTATATGTCACACTATTAATCGAAAACGTATTAGAAGTTCTTTCTGTATTCAGACCATCAATAGTAAATTTTGCATTTTGTCCTGGTGACTCTGTAGCTGTATCAGCTGTCATCCCTAGTACGTTTGTTAAAAAGTTTCCTGACATCCCAATTTCCGGTTCACCATCAGGGCTCAAATTTCCCGTTTCTGTCCGTTGAAGGCTGACTTTGTCAGAGTACGAATCATAAAAAGCGGAAACCCCTACATCAGAATCACTGATTTCAGTCATAATTTGATTCAAGGAAGTAGTTCCATCAAAAGTGAAGTTATATTCACCATCTTGATCTTCATTATCTAAAATAACGTCTCCGTTTGAATCATACGTTTTAAAAGCAAAAGATACCGTATTATGTTCATAATCGAAGCTTTTAATCGTACTTTCAGCATCGAGGGATTCTCCAAACTTCATTTCACCTGTATCGGTATTAATATAAACCTCACCTTGTGCTGGAGAAGCGGAATCAATAGAGTCGGTTCCGGTTGTAATCGTATAATTCGTTTCTCCTCCATCACCATTCACAACTGTAACTTGATTACCTTCTATAGAGGAGGCTGTTATAGCACCTTTATCAAGCTGAAAAGTATCTCCCCCACTATCACCTACAGAAATATCATTTTGTTTATCATAAAGACTAGATTCCCAACCGAAAGCGGAAGTCCCAAATTTACTTTGCTGCTCCCATAAACTCGCATCTGGATCAATTTTATTATTAGAATCAGTTGAAATTCCTTTCGTTTCATCACCTTTATAACTAATATTATAAGCCGCCTTAGCAACCTGACTAACATCAATGGTATGAGAGCCGTTAGCAGCGTTTGACCCTGCGGTAGACTCAACTGAATCACCAGTTACACTTACATTTTTCGATTGATATGTACTCGACAATCTCATATCAAAGCCTAGGGAATCAAGCTCTAATAACTGAGTATTCATTTCCCGGTAAGCATCACGCCTCCAGGTCATCCACGTACGATCCTGCTCCATCTTTTGCAGCGGCATACGTTCAGCTTCCATTAAGTCATTAACAAGCTTATCAATATCCATACCAGAAGCTAGTCCGCCAATACGCATATCTGACATTTTTAATCACCACCATTACACTTTTTCATCAACGATAAATCCCATAAATTCTGCCATTGCTGCATACATATCCAGCATTTTTTTAGGCGGGATTTCCTTAATCACTTCATCGGTTTCCTGATCTACAATCGTAACATAGTAATCTTCCAGTTTTTCATGGAATTCATAACGAATAGACGTATGAATGGGTTCTAAAAACTTGTTTAATCCTTCAGTAATATTCTTTGCCTCATCACGGCTTATCGATGTTACATAGGAATCTTCTGCTTTTCCGTTTTCATTTCGTTTCCCATCTGCATTGGTACTTTCTATCGTTGGAGAAGTAGCTATGCTGTGTTCGGACCGCTGCAGGAGTTGGGACCCAGATAATACTTTACCTACATCCATTTTCAGCAACTCCTCAGATTAATCTCTTTACTAGTATTATCGGTTATGATTTTAATAGTTTTAGTCTATGACAGAAAATCATTGGCAGATGAAAGATTTGACGTTTTAATAAAAAACCCTTACGATTCTTAAGTATGGTCCAAAAGTTGCATATGTAGGAATAAATAGGAAATAGTCAAATTCTACATAACTATCATTTTATGATCATGTAGATTCTATCAACGTGGAAAATGAGGTGTGCACATTGCTCAAACGACTATTCAGGTTCAAAAGACTTAAGACCAAAATCCTTCTTAGCTTTTCAATTATCATGGTACTTGTCCTCATATTAAGTGGATATAACTTTTTTGCCATAAAACAATCTAATCAGGAAGTAAACCAAATTTTAAAAGAAGAATTACCTATCCTTCAAGTGAGTAAGGATTTATCATATAACATTACTGAAAGAACTGCTTTAGTACGTGGTTTTTTATTGTACCGGGATAATTCCTTCCGTCAGAACTTTGAAGATTATCAGGAACAAAGCGCTGCCCTTGAAGAGGAAATGCTGTCATTAAGCAATAATAAAGAGACCGAAAAACTGGTTGAACAGACCCGAGAGTGGGATACCATTTTACAAGATGTTTTTGCCGCCTATGATAACGATAATGAAGATGAGGCGATGCACATCATGACCACCCAGGTAAAACCTCGAGCAGAAAAACTGATACGTGATTTAAATGAAATGTCTTCCAACCAGGATACTGTCATTGAAGACACTGGAGAAACCGTGATTACTTCAGGACATACAGTATGGCTTGCAGGAGCGATTATGTCTATTCTCATTATAATCATTGGAATCACAGTTGCTTTACTCACATCACGAAATATTACGAAACCCATTACAAAAGTAATGGATAGAATGAAAGCTATTGCATCAAGAGATTTAAGACATGAACAGTTGGATATTCAATCCAATGATGAAATTGGACAATTAGTCGAAGCTGCTAATCAAATGAATGACAATACACGAGAACTTTTACAAAATATCAATTCCGTATCCGAAACAGTGTCCAATCAAAGCAGTAAGGTAACACAATCTGCTGATGAAGTGAAACAGGGCTCAGAACAAATTGCCTCCACGATGGAAGAAATTGCATCTAGTTCTGAAACGCAGGCAACCCATGTTCAAACGCTATCTTCAAACGCCTCTTTATTTACCTCTAATGTTCAAGAGGCCAATGCACAAGGTGAACATATGGAGCAGACTTCTAACCAGGTGTTACAAATGACCGAAGATGGAACTAGACTTATGGAAGACTCTGTGCAGCAAATGAAAAATGTTGATCAAGTTGTTCAGTACTCCGTAGAAAAGATTCAGAAGCTAGATACAGAATCACAAAAAATATCAAATCTCGTTACGGTCATTCATGATATTGCAGAACAAACCAATCTCTTAGCCTTAAATGCTGCGATTGAAGCTGCACGCGCCGGAGAACATGGACAAGGATTTGCAGTGGTGGCGGATGAAGTAAGGAAACTGGCTGAGCAGGTCGCAAATTCCGTAACGGATATTACCGAAATTGTAAAAACTATTCAAACCGAAACAAGCGGAGTAGTAGAATCGTTAGAAAATGGTTACTCAGAAGTCCAAAAAGGAACCAATCAGATCCAAACTACTGGTCAAACATTTAACCAAATCAATCAAGCTATGGAAAAAATGGCAAATAGTATCGATACTGTGGCCAATCACTTATCAAGTATGGCATCAAATAGCCAGAAAATGACATCTTCCATTGAAGAGATTGCTACCTCAGCTGAAGAAGCGGCATCAGATGTAGAGGAGGCCTCTGCTTCGGCACAGCAAACGAATCGTTCCATGGAAGAAGTCTCAGCAAGCTCAGATGAACTCGCGAAATTGTCAGATGAATTACATAACCTGGTCCGAAAGTTTAAATTGTAGAGAGGTGCCTGTCACCACCCGAATTTTGTCGTATTATATTGTATAGAAGAATCACCTTTCAGTTAACATCATAGTCGAAACATAAACTAAGTGAATAATCCATTTGGGAAGATACCAGCGTTAGCTACTTATGTACATTATGAAAATATTTGGCAATTTATCTTTTCTCCATCTCCTAAGTCTACTATAATCAAACGAAAGGAGGTTTTACATAATGGATATTGTCGCGTTATCAATGGGGCTAAGTCAGACAGGCCTACAGCAGGATGTAAACTTATCTTTGATGGATAAAACGATGAACCAGGCTGAGACAAAAGGCCAGGGCATGATTAAGATGCTTGAGGAATCGAGTGTGAAAACCATGCAGCATTCTGTTCAGCCTCATTTAGGGGGTTCTGTTGATTTAAAAGCATGAAAAAAAGCGTCCATTCCAGTTTTTGGTTTGGACGCTTTTTATTGACTAATAATTTTGTACCTCTAAGTTACTTAAATAGACTTGAGAATTAATCCATAACCTTTCGTGATTTGAATTACTTCTGCATAAATTTTTTAGCAGTCGAAAAATAATTACATGCAACTGATGTAAATTTAAAAGTAAGTTTGCACAACCTTTTGGTGCATAATTATCCCCATTATAAGTCCTTCCTCAAAGACTTATATTGCAAAACAGTAAGAGGATTCTTTAAAAAGTCTCCTTCTCCAAGCCCATTAATGGAATTGAAGAATGATGAACTTTTGAAAATGCTAAAGGAGTTTTATAAATCAACACCAGCAAAAAAGGCAAAAGAAATTCTGCAAGTGGTAAAGGAACATGGATGCTGGGAGAATAAATACCAACAAGAAAGAATTAACTTAATCAAATCTTATATTGGACATTAAATTATTTGGAATAGAATATAGAAAACTTAGAACAGCAAATGGACATAATTATTGAAGAAACAAGTAGCTGATTGAAAAGCATACGGGGTGTTGATATCCTCATAGCGGCAACACTCATTGCCAATATTGTTGACATAAATAAATTTTCAAAAAGTAGCAGGAATTGTCCTTTTAGAGAACAGTTCAGGGGAAAGCACGAATCAATATGCCAGCAAGCTAGCCAAGAATTCATCTGAAGTTGTTCTCATGAATTCCTTATTAAAACATATATAATGCGGACCATGAATAATTTTCCTGTTCACGTTTATTGTGTGGTCTTTTTGGTAAAGACTCTGACCATTTATGAATAAGTTGTTTAAACTGTGCTTTTTTTCGTCTAATTTACTTGATTCGTATAAAATAATTAAATAAGTGCTGTTACAAAATCAGTTCATAGACTGGTGAAATATTTGGATGCAGGCCTATTAAATCTACTAACAATGTTGTTCCTGATCTACCTGCACCACCAATAAACATTGGAGAGAACATGTCCATATTGACATTCCTCTCATAGTAAAATTATATATCTGTCCTTGCACTAGTTTTTTATAAACAAGGAATTGCTTGAGTTAAGAAACATGGCTGCACTTCTATGGAGTTTCACTCATGTGCTATCTTAATTCTTATAGTCAATAAAGCTTATTCACTACTATGGCCTTCTCTGACGCTAATTTTTAAATATGATTTGTGCTATCGGCTTAGGCTTGTGGCATTTTGTTGAAGCACTTTAATTTCCTTAGCTAGAACTCTTGGTATAAATGATTATTAAAAATAGTGTAATACTTTTGAATTTCTTTGATCACATTCGAAGAAAGTTCGTTTTTATATTTAAAAATTTGATCCTTAGCTATTCTATTTATCTTGTACCCATTTCCTTTTTTATTTAACTGACCAATATAATTGGATACATCATTGGTCCAATTTAAATTTAAATTCTCATATATCTCTTTAAATCTTCCATTTGGATTTTCACATAAATCTTCGTGTTTTACTAATATCCAATTAGGGTGATTTTTAATTTGTTTTTCTAAAACATAATAAAACGCACCAATTTGCATGCTCATCTGTGAAATATGCGAATTAGCTGAAGCTAAATGTTCTTTAAACGGAAAAAGATAGTCTTCCATCAAATAATCCTGATAAAAAATATTTCGTAGCGAATCAGGCATTTTTAGTTTTAAATAGCTAGAAATAACACTAGCGGGGTGCCTTACAATAATAACAATTCTCGTACTAAAATTATTATCTAACCACTGTAAAGAAAGCATATTGTGAACTGATTTTACAATAGGAACCGTCTTACTGTTAATAGAATTAAAGGGAGGCAATCCCATTGTTTTAACTGTGTTGTTTTTATTCCTGTCACTAGTTTGCACAAAAAAATCCTTGTGAATAAATCCACTTTTTTTTCCAATTTCCCTTTCAAGATTAAATGGATTAATGGGTAATGGTTGCCGGAAAATTTCCGATAACTCCTTTAAATGAACAATATTATCTGTTAGTACACTACTCCATAACTTATAATAAAGTGAATTATTATCATTACTTCTTAAATAAGGATATCTATGAAGTCCATCCTTTAAAAAGAATGCTTGAGCATTTGCCTTTTCATTATCTGGTTCATGAATATAAACCGCATTAGGTGCTTTGGATAATACATTACCAAGCCATGTCGAACCACTTCTAGGGATGCCACTTATCAGCACAGGTCTTTTAGTCATACCACACTACCTCCAATGGTACCTAGATTAACATTTTTTACTATAGGGCTATTTTTCACATTTTTTAAAATATAATCTTTAATAATTTTCTTACCAATCTATATTATTCTCGTATCCTAAATCAACTAATAATTGCCCTCCAATTTCCTTAAAAACTTTTTTATCTTTCTGTGTAAAATCTATCTGCCAACGTTTTTTTGATTTTGTGTAAATCTGTTTAGATACTTGATTTGTACTAGATTCATTAGGTTCATACCCACGATCTACATTTACATAATTCAAAACTTGATCTGACCATGTTTCATCTAAAAAGACTAATACATCTTTTATAATTTTTTTAGGCTCAGTAATTAAATCTTCATACTTTATGAACATAACTTTTCCTTTTAGTATTGGGTCTCTTGAGTCTTGAATACTTTTAGTAAGTACTTGCTTCCAATAATCTGTGGCATTTCTTATATTTTGAACATATGGTAATGGATTACCCTGGAAATCATACCAATCCATTGTTACTAAAGAAGATGCTACATCTCTTCCGTCCCGAACAACATGAATAAATTTTGCGTCCGGAAATATTTTGACTAGTTCTTTCATGATTAATACATTATGAGGAGTCTTTTCCACAATTCTATTTGCGTTACTTTCCATTTTGAATTTTTCAAAGAAACTACTTATAAAATTATTAAAGGATGTATTTATATCCTCTATATCCAATCCATATGCTTTTCTAATGTCTTTGATAGAAATCATTTGATTATATAAATTTGCGATTTGTTGTAGCATTTTAAATTCAGGACCTGAACATAGATTTGGGTGGGCATTCAACATTACTCTCAACAATGTCGTGCCAGATCTTCCAGCTCCCCCTATAAAGATTGGAGAAGCGTTTTTTGGATAATTTAATTCAGCATTATTGTTTAAAATAGGTTTTGTTCGGAAGTGTGGATTAATTTGATTTAGTTTGGATTCAACTTCTTCTAAAAGTTCATACTCATTCGACAGCTTTAAAACTCTTTCATACATATCACTAGCCTTACTCATTTGATTTTCTTGTTCATAAATAAATGCTAAATTATAAAGACTATCAATATGATTAGGGTTAATCTTTAATCCTTGTTTTAATATCCTCTTAGCTTCTACAAAATCCCCCTTTTTCATTAAAATAACTGCCTTTATAGAATATAAGTCTTCATCATTAGTCTCTGTTTGTAATGCTTGATTGACTATGTTTAAGGCCTCATCAAAATAATCTTTTGAAAGAAAATCAATGATTTGTCCTTTAATAATAGCTTTTCTATCATTAATTTCCTCACTTTGATGATTAGAACTTAAAAACTGATTTAACAGATATTCTACGCCCTGCTTCACTGGAGGATATACAGCCAATGCCTTTCTTAAATATCTAATATAGGAAGTGTCATCTACTCCTATTTGTGATTTAGCTTTCAACATATAAATAAAAAAAGCGTCTTCTTCACTTTTTACATCATGGACTTTTTCTTCCTCTATTATATTGGTGTTATAGTATTTTTTTACAAAAGAAATACCTTCCCCAACAAAACGATTAAATAAAGATTGATATAATTCATCATTTGTTTCATTATTAAGAACCAATGCATAACGTAGTAGAGGTTTATTTATTCTAATCTTTTCTAAGTCATCTTCAAATGGATAGGATTGAAGATACTCATAAATAACCTCACTTAGATTTTCATATTTCTCTGATAAATATTTGAAATAATTGTTTATAGTTGATTCTTTAACATCTAATAACAAATCATATATAGGATAGTTTTGCAGTAGTAAATAATATAATATGTCGCCGTAATAATTAGGTGAATTTGAAAAATCTATTGTTCTTAGATCACTAACCCATTGAAGAGTAAGATTTTCTTCCTTAATGATTTCCATACGGATTTTATTCAGTAAATTATAGCTTGAATGTCCATCGGTAAAATTCTCAATAATTTTTTCCTTTTTTTGATTGTCTTCCATTTGAAATAATGCATTTTCCAGTTTTTTATAAAAATAACTAGTCACTTCATCACTAGTTTCAGTAAGTTTCTCATCTTTAAAACTTACTAAGCCGCGATAGTCTTCTTGCTCAACATAAGTTTTAATAACGATAGGAATGATACTTCTGATATTTTGTGATTCTTTAATTTTATTAGCATAATCTTTTGCTTTGGAATACTCTTTATGCTTTTCATATAAAAAACAAAGATTAACATAAGCTTCTTCTACATTCCCGATGGTATAGTGAGTTACAGTAGTATCTATTCTACCAGGGGCAATATTATATTCTTCTTGTATTATTAAATATTTCTCGTAATTTTTAATGGCTTCACTATATTTTCCCATAGCCATTTGTGCTTTACCTAAGTAAAAGTAAAAGTCCATCAAACCATCTTTCACTTTAATTGCTTCCTTACAAATCTGTTCAGCTTGAAATATTTTTTTATTATTTAATAGCCCCATTACAAGGTCAGAGTAAATGTACATCATCCTTGAAAGGTCAATTTTTTTCCTCTTCGCAATTTCGTATGCTTTTTCAATATACTCAAGTGCTTTTTCATTCTCTTTATGCATTCCATAAGTGTTAAATAGTTGATGAAGATAGTAAATATTATCTGGATCTTTTTCTAACTCTTGATGCAATAGATCACTATTTCGAGTAAACTTTCTTTCCATTAACTTTTTATCTGTAGCTAGATATCCGTAATGAACTAGGGTCAATTCCATAAGAAAAGCTGGTTCCTCTTTAAGTGGTTGTTCATGTATAGCTCCGACATACTTAAAATTCTTCTTATTTTTAAACATTCTAGCTACTGTGGAAACATTATACTTGCCTTCTTCCTCTCGAATAATATTTTTAATGTTTACATAAACACTATTAAAATTCTGGTCTCTACCCTTTTCAAAAAAATCAATTAAGCTTTGTTGATTAGTTATTATTTCGTCACCATCTATAACAAAAATCCATTCTCCCTTAGAATAACTAATTGATTTATTACGCATGGCAGCAAAATCATTATTCCATTTATGATAATAAACATGTTCTGTATATTTCTTTGCAATTTTAGGTGTATCATCTGAGGATCCTGTATCAAGTACTATAATTTCACTTTCAACCACATCACTAACAGGTTGAATGCTCTGTAATACATTTTCAATATATTTAGATTCATTTTTTACCATCATGACAAAGCTTAATTTCATTTCCTATATCCTCCGTTATTTTTATCCGATTAAAATAATATGATTTACTCCACTATCTCTTTTTAAAATCATTCTTAAGCTAAAAATGACTTTAAAAAGAGATATTAGATATAACTAATATCTCTTTTTAATTCCAAATAATATTATTGTAAAAGTTGTAGAACTCCTTGAGGCATCTGATTCGCTTGTGCCAACATTGATTGTGATGCTTGAGAAAGAATAGAGCTCTTGGTTTGATTCATCATCTCTTTTGCCATATCTACATCACGGATACGAGATTCAGCAGCAGTTAGATTTTCAGATGATGTACCTAAATTATTAATAGTGTGATCTAATCGATTTTGGTATGCACCTAAATCAGAACGTTGTGCTGAGACTTTTTCGATTGCGTCATTGATTGCAGTAATAGCCTGAGAAGCCTTTTCATGAGTGGATACATCAAGTGCGGCTTCTACATTTTGATTATCTGTCCCGTCAGTAACATTATTAGATGAAGTAAAATTCCCTTGATCAGCATCACCAGATAAACCTAAAGCTGATGCCCTCATATCACCAATTTGAATAGACATACTTTGCCCTTCGTTTGCTCCAACTTGGAAAGTAGCACCAAAAGCAGGACCATGACCTTCAGTTTCAGTACTTAAGTCACTGTTTGTTATATCTCCTGATAATTGTGGTGAAGTTGATGATTCTTCTCCTGATACTTGAGTTAATGTAATTTCATCACCTGAAACACTGGCAGTATACTCATTACTCAATGCTGTACCATTAATTGCTGATTTTAAAGCATCTGCATCAGCAAAACCATTCGAAGCTGATCCTCCTGATGTTTGTGTAAATTCTATACCGTTAATTTCAAATGAATCTCCACTAGATAGTGAACTAACATCAAAAGTGAATTCTCCTTGTACAGCTTCAAGTTGATTTTCAGAGTCTTCCCCACCATCCAATAAACTTTGAGTGTTAAATTCAGTTGTATTACCAATCCTGTTAATTTCAGAAGTCAACTGATTAATTTCCTTTTGAATTTCGCCACGATCTGTTTCAGTATTTGTATCGTTTGATGCTTGTGTTGCAAGCTCACGCATACGTTGAAGAATACTATGTGTTTCATTTAAAGCACCTTCAGCTGTTTGAATCATGGAAATACCATCTTGAGCGTTGGTTTGTGCTTGATCCAAACCTCGGATTTGTCCACGCATTTTCTCGGAAATTGCTAGACCTGCAGCATCATCAGATGCATTGTTAATACGTAGTCCTGAAGATAATTTCTCCATTGAACTTTGTTGTGAATTGTTTGCTGCACCCAACTGACGATACGTATTAAGCGCCGCAATATTGTGATTAATTCTCATTATAAAATTCCTCCTTGAATTTTAGTCTGCCACGTCCTTGTGGCTTGATTTTTTTATACTAAAGTCGGCCGCCTTTAGTAATAAATTTAACTACATTTCTTATATCGACACGATTAACTACTTGTTTAGCCTTATTTACAAATTTTTATAGCTTCCCAGATAAATTTTTTATCCACAAAAAATGCCTGATATCTATGTGGTATCCACTAATATCAAGCATGACCTTATTTCCCTGACAACAAATCAATTGCACTTTTAGTTATCCGACTCGCCGCTTTATTTTCCTCCTGAATCATTTGATAAATTTCCTGCCTATGGATATCAACATCCTTAGGTGCATCAATCCCCAATTTAATCTGATCTCCATCCACTCCAACAATTTTCACTTCAACATCATCGCCAATCTGAATTGATTCACCGGCTTTTCGTGTAAGAACTAGCATGGGCTACTCCCTCACTTTCTGGCTGAAGTGGGTGTTTCGTTTTATAGCGCTGATCATTCAGCACAATTTGTTTTCCTTTGTTATTTCGTACATTAATAACAACAGGTGCCTGTAAGTTTAAGGTTGAGTTTTTCAATGTATCCTGTAAAGTAACAATGGAATAAACACTTACATCCTCAGGCTTTTCGATATCTAACTGACTAATGGTTCCATTATCAAGATCAAATTCATAATCCTGATAGGTAAAATAAGGTACTGTTAGCACAAAAGCTAATTCTCTGGTTTGAATGGACTGCAATATTTGAAAAGCTTTATTGTCAGGTAATTTTAGCACGATAAACTTTTTTTCGTCCTGGAACCCTGGAAGTCCTGCCTCGAAATGGATTAGACTCTCCTCTTTAATCTCCATTTCACCAAAGTACAATGTATCTACCTTCATCTTCCACCACTTCTTTTCTTAAAAATTTTAATCAATAACAACGCTTTTAAACCTGTATGGATACAAAATCAATGTTTAGTTCAGGTTGCTGCTTCAAATTCGTTTCCACTTGACCCGGCTGATAATGAATAGCTGGTTTTTGCGGCTGTACAGAAATTCTTGGTTCATTTGGTTGAACGTTTGTCGTTACTTCAGCAGGTTCATAGTTTATTTTTACTGCATTGGGGGAGGGAATCCAGCCAATATTAAATTCCTTCATCGGTTCATAAGCATTTGCAACAGCTTGACTAACAATAGGATTGCCCCCATTTTCGATTTTCATAAGCTGATCTCCTTCACCTGCCCGTCTAGCTGTTCCCTCTAAGACAGACTGACGCCCTTGTTGGCCTAAGTTTTCCGCAAATTCAACCGGATTAACCATCCCCATATCCCGCCAGGCCTGTGTTTGATCAATTGTCAGCTTACCAGGTCTAGTTTGGATTTTCATATCTGCTTTTGGCTGTTCAATGGTTTGTATAGCTTTCCGCTGTTCGATGGATTGCTGTCCAGGGATGGAGTTGATTTCGATATTTGCTTTTTGTGATTGAATTCGAATTTGTGGTATCTTCATGTTCTCACTCGCTTCACTCATTCAAATATGGAAAAAGCTATCTGATTATAGGCAGATAGCTTATCTTAGAAAATCCATTAATGTTGGTTGAATAATACGTGCACCTGTTGATAAGGCAGCACGGTGTACACTCTCTTGTGTTTTTAAGTTCATAATTGCTTTTTCAACATCCACATCTTCCGTATCAGATAGCACTTGTGTGGTAGTGACTTCTTGGGAGTTCAACCGGTTTTCAATCATATCTACACGATTCATACGGGCACCTAAGCTTGCTCGTTCATTGACCACATTATTGGTGAAATGATCCATACTTTCAATATACTCGCCTAGTTCTTCATCTGTGGCACCTTCTTCTAAATCAGTAGCGAAGTCTTCAAGTTCATGAATAACCGACTCGCCTTCATGATTAAAGATGTTAGATGGATTCGTGTTCGCTCTTATCTCCACACCATCAGAAACCGTGATATTGACAGCATCGTTATTTTCACTGCCTGCAACGAGATTACCCTCTTCATCAAATCTTGGGTTGGTGGTATTCGTTCCATTAAAAATATATTTATTATTAACCTTTGTATTCGCCAAATCAATCATATGATCTTTAAGCTGACGAACTTCCTTTGCGATATTGCCACGCTGACCCTCTTCATAGGTGTCATTATTTCCTTGGACAGCCAGTTCTCTTACTCTTTGGAGCGCCTTTGTCATCTTATCCATTGCAGCATCTGAATTATCCATCCAATTATGTACTTCTCCCAAATTCCGTTGATACTGCTGAATTTCAGTTAACTCTGTACGGTAATTGACTCCTTTCATGGCAACAACCGGATCATCAGAGGGCTTACTTACTTTTTTCCCAGTATAAAGCTGCTCCTGATATTTTCCCATTCGCTCATAGCTATTACTTAAGTTTCGCATAAAATTGTTGGAAAGCATAGATTGAGTTACACGCATATTATTTCACCTACCTTCCTACAAGTCCCATTTGATTAATGACTTTGTCGAGCATTTCATCTACAACTGTCATATTTCGAGCTGCCGCGTTATAGGCATGCTGGAATTTGATCATGTTGCTCATTTCTTCATCTAAAGAAACACCACTAACGGATTGACGCCTTGTCTCCACCGCTTGCTCCAGTGTTCCCGCATTTTCAGCCATACGATTCGCTTCCTGTGCCTGAACACCTAAATCACCAATAATACCTTCATAAAATGTCTCTACGGATGTGTTTTCTCCTAACAGGTCTCCCATTACCTCATCCTTTACGTTAGCGAGCTCCTGTGCATTTTCTCCGTTACCTAAATATGACTGTCCGTCTTCTGGTTCGATTGGATCCCCGTTTTCATCCACTAATAATGCTGCAGCAATATGATCCTCATCGTCTTTAATGTCTTGCGTAACATCCATCTGGGATGCATAACCAATAGAATTGTCACCTGTAAAGGACGAATCAACTGCAAAGAATTTCCCGCCTTGTTCATTTTTTAAGGTCCGTCCATTCTCATCCATATGCTGCTCATTAAAGGCCGTCGCAAATGCATAAGCAAGTTGGTCAATATCTGCGAGCATATCCGTATAAATCCCTTCATTGTCACCATTTGCATTCTGATAACCATGAGACTCAATTAATCCCTTTAATTTTCCGTTTGATGTGAAGTCGGTAGGATTAATGGAGTTACCTCCTGTAAGCTCTCCATCTTCCATTTCACCACCGATAACCAAATTACTAACTACTCTTTGGCCATTATTATCAGTAAATTGTGCATCGATACGATTCGTTTCATTATCATTATTTATCAGCATATTACCAGGCTTTGTGTTGCCCGAAGCATCAGTTAGTGCAGATAAAGGCTGCCCCTCACTATTTGCAAGCTCAATCGAAGCAATCCCCTGCGCAATATCCTTTGCACTATCACTGCTTTCATGATATTCAACGTTAATATTTACCATACTGGAGAGTTCATCAATCAGATTGTCCCGTTTATCATACAAATCGTTCGGCAAATATCCATGGGGTTCTACCGCTTTAATTTGATCATTTAAATCCTTAATCTGGCTTACAACCGAATTAATATCTTTCGTCGTAACATTGATTTCATTTTCTAAATCCTTTTGTACAGCCGTTAAGGAATCAGCTATGTGATTAAACGTATCGGCAACAGCAATACCACGCTGCTGAACAACCGAGCGGGCGCCTGCATCCTCAGGATTCCCAGCAAGATCATTTAATGATTGCCAAAATTGATTCATCGTGGAGGAAAGACCTGTGTCACTTGGCTCATTCATAATCTGCTCCATTTGACTTAACGCATCCGCTCTTGATTCCCAATAGCCGCTTTTATTATGCTCTGCCCGATATTGTAAATCAATAAACTCATCACGCACGCGCTGAACGGATCCTGCTTCAACCCCTTGTCCAATCTGACCAGGAATTTCCGGACGATTTCTACCCATGGCCGGATATGGACTGGTTTGCTCAAAATTGACTCGCTGGCGGGAATAACCAGGGGTATTGGCATTGGATATATTATGGCCTGTTGTACTTAAGGCACTTTGTTGAGTAAATAAGGCTCTTTTTGCTACCTCTAATCCACTAAATGTTGATGACATTCACGTTTCCTCCTAAGCTTTTGAGTCAAAAACGGACCTGTTCGCAGCAGCACTTCCGTATTGTTGATGATCACCATAGTTCATACTCTTCATGGATGGCTGGAGCATCTCTAAGGAAAGCTCCACAAATTGCAGGGATTGCTGTAATAAATCCTGATTCAGTTTCTCCTGTTGCTTCAGATCTGCAACCGTCATAACCAAATTTTCAAATATCGAATTTAGTTCTTCCTTTTCCCTGCCATCATCTAAATAGTACAGCATTTCTGAAACGGTCTGTTCACGATCTGCTAATCCTTGCTGAGTAAACCATTTTGCAGTCAATGCCGCTCTCTTTTCCTCTAGTTGACCGACAGCTTGTACATGCTTGTTTTCATTGACTAATAGTTTTTGGAAGGCCTCGATGTTCCCTTCCTTTAGTAATTCGGTTTTCTCATTGGAAAGCTTTAATAAACTTTCATGCATTGACAAAAGCTTTGACATAATGGTTATGACTTCATAAGCTGACAAGCTGTCGTCCTCCTTACCCTTTGTTGGACCAGAAATCAATCATTTTCTGTGCCGTTTCCTGGTAGTTTACTTTATAATTCCCCGTCTGTACGTCATGCTTGATCTGCTGAATCTGCTTTTGACGGGCTTCTTTCACTTCATTTCCTTTCAGCATTTCCTTCGCCTGATTAGAAATTTCAAGCTTATCCTCTGATTTCTTTGACTGATTTACGGATTGTTGTTTCTGATATTGTTTTTGATAAGGATTTAAATGAACTGAATTTGATCCGTCAATTTTCATGATTTTCACCTCTTTAGTTAACCGTTCCGTTCTTCTATCTCTTTTATCGGTTATCAAAGAAAAAAGTTTAATTATCGACGATTAAATTTTTTATCGACCGTAAAATAAGTCTGGGCTGATTCCTGTTTTTGTCTTTTCTCGATGGATTCGACTGCCTGTTCCTGATCTAAAGCATGTTTTAACTGATCACGACAATTTCCACAAATCTTTCCTTCCTGAATCGGATTCCCGCAACGCTCACATCCATAGGTCAGATTAGGAAATTGTGCAGGCTGCAGTCTTTTTTCCTTCACAAATTTCATAATTAATCGTTCCTCAACACCAGTACCCTCCGAAACCTCTGTAATGGTCGCACGGCGATTTTCTTTTTTACGAATATAAGCATAAACCGTTTCAAAGGCTCTTTCTTCTTCTCTATAGCAGTTATCACAAACTTTGCGTACACCCTTTACAAATAATGCACCACAATTTGGGCAATTGGAGAGTTCACCCATAGCAGTTCCTCCGATCCTAATTTCTATAATTCCATTATATCTATAATATCGGTCAGGAACAAAGAATTCTTTAGCTGCGGATTAAGGTAAAACTGTAAACCTTAGGGCACCCCGCAGATTTTAGCAGGAATGCAGCCCAATGTAGTGTGGTACCTGTTGTATAAAGATCATCGATGAGGAGGACCGGGGTATCCATCCGGTGTTTGAGTTGAAACGGATTCTTTGACTGTAATCGCTCGGCGCGGGACTTTTTGGCCTGTTTTTCATTTCGTACTCTTGCCAGGGCATGAATCATCGGTAAACCCAGTAAGCCTGCCAGAGCCTCAGCTTGATTAAATCCTCTTTCCTGTTCTCTCGTTTTACTTAACGGAATCGGTACTAATGTAAGGACTTGTTTATGAAAATTGTCCTTAAAACGCTTTTCCATTCCCGCTTTAAACATATTGACTAATTCATAATCTCCCCGGTATTTCCATTTTGCCATGATATCTTTCATAAAAGGGGTATAGGAAAAAACAGAAACATTTTGGATTAAGGACTCTCCTAGGGTTGGATGAGACGTCCATGTCCGGCAATCTCTGCATACTTCGCCATGTTCAGTTGGCTTCGAGCATGTGGGGCAGACTGGACCTTCTATGTAAGGGAGCTTCTGCTGACAGTCTTCACACAACTTTCTGTCCTTCCCAAAGAACTGAAAGACATTCTTCCACGTAATATCCGGTATAATTTCTTCATGACACCATAGACAGAACATCCTATTTCCTCCTTGCAAGTCGATTCATCATCGAAATCATTTTTTTGGCCCCGATGATGGCATTTGTCCTTCCTTGATGAAAAAAGATAACATCACCGTCAGGGTCATCGGCATTTCTTCCAGCCCGTCCGGCAATTTGAACGAGTGCTGCTTCATCAAACACTTTGTGGCCCGCATCAATCACAGCCACATCTATGGAAGGAAACGTTACCCCGCGCTCTAATATCGTTGTAGTAATTAATGCATTTCTTTCACCATTACGATAGCGATTGATTTTATCAATTCGGTCCGGATCTTTTGCATCCACACATTCAATTTTTGTGATTTTCGCTAGCTTATGGGCGATTTCAATAGTAGGGGTGAATAGCAAGAAGCGTCTTTGCTGCTTTGTTTTACCCTGAATCCAGGATCTAATAGAAGGAGGAAGTATATCTTTTTCGAGTGTTTTCGATAAGCGGTAGGTAGAGACAAAACGCGGAGTTGGAAGGGGATAACCATGATATCGTGCTGGCACAAATACAGTAGGAATGAGCTTAAGCTTTGCTTTCCATTTCAGCCATTTTCTCGGAGTAGCAGTTAAATAAACGAGACTGGAAGAGGGCTTTCTGGCTCGTTCTGAAGCAAAGGACAAGGATTGATCAGCGTGATAAGGGAAGGCATCCACTTCGTCAATAATCATCACATCAAAAGCTTCTTCATAGCGAAGCAACTGATGGGTCGTAGCTATAATAAACTGGGCGCCTTCCATCTTTTCTTCAGATCCGCCATACAGTGCAGAGATGGTAACTTCAGGAAAAGCCCGATGAAAGCGTGGTACTAATTCACGAACAACATCTGCTCTTGGGGTTGCCAGACAAATGCGATCACCTCTACTAATTGCAGCGGTTAATCCTTCAAAAAGCATCTCGGTCTTTCCGGCTCCACAAACGGCCCAGACAAGTAGCGGTTCCCGTGTAGTCATCGCTTCCAGAATTCTTTGTGAGCAGTTTCTTTGAAATTTTGTTAATCTACCATCCCAGTGACACGGATTTTCTATACGAGGACTTTGGGTTTGGGGACCAGTCCACCTGTATAACGCTTCAAAGCTGCTTACTCGACCCATTTCAATACATTTGCGGCAGTATACAATAGGAGATGGTTTCTGTGGAATTTTTCCAAACCAATGATTTTTTCGATTGCCACATCGCTTGCAAACATACCCAGTAAACGATTCTTCTATGCCAGGGGTTTCCTGTAAATAGTTCATCAGTTGAAGTTCCTCAAAATTTTTATCTGTTAGAGGAAGCTCCTGTCGTAATAAAAGTTGAGCTTCGCAAAATGAAGCGATGGAATACAGTGGATCTTCTGGGGTGAGTGGGGACATTGGAGTTTTTTTAGTCTGAGGATTCAATTTTAAACACTCCTTTATTGGGAGAATTAAGAGGATAAAGTTAGGCAGACTCCAAAGAAGGATTCAGAGTCTGCAATGTAGTATAAAAATATAATAGCTTATTTTTCGTACCAGGTAAGTCCTAGCGCGCCTTCACCTAAATGAGTTCCAATAACAGGGCCGAAATAGCTGATTTGACAGGATACGTTGTCATATTTGCTTTCAAGCTCTTCCTTCCATTGCTTTGCTTCATCTTCACGCTGGGAATGAATGACGCATGCTTCAAGCTCCTTACCTGTTGTTGCTGCTTCATCGAATAGCTCGCGCACACGATTTAGCGCTTTTTTACGTGTACGGATTTTTTCAAACGGTTCAATTTGTCCATCAACAAAATGGAGAATAGGTTTTACCTGAAGGAGGCTTCCCAGCATGGCTTGAGCCGTATTTAAGCGCCCCCCTTTATGTAAATTGGTTAAATCATCCACCATAAAGTAAGCCTTGTTTGTCGCTTTCACCTCATCCAGGCGTTCAATGATTTTTTCTGGAGAGGTATTCTCTTCGGCAAGCCTTGCAGCCTCAAGAGCCATAAATCCCTGTGCCATACAGCTAATCTCAGAATCATATGCATATACATCAATTTCTTCAACAATTTCACCAGCCGCAATCGTTCCTTGTAAGGTTCCACTGATTCCACTGGAAAGATGAACGGCAATCACAGCATCATAATCTTCACTTAATTGCTCAAGCTTTTCCCTCACCATTCCGATAGATGGCTGAGAGGTCTTCGGCAGCTCTTCCATATCACGCATTCTCTCGTAAAATTCATCTGCCTGAATATCTACTTCCTCCTGATAGGATTCATTATCAACTATCACATTCAGGGGAACCATATAAATATTCCACTTATCACGGAGCTCTTTTGGAATATAAGCTGTACTGTCTGTCAGCACCGCTGTTTTCACCATTCCACTCACCCTTTCTCCCATATCTCAATTACCTTTCTCTTATTGTTCCTTTTATATGTACGTTATATCTTTCTAATATTTTACACATATTTTAATTAAATTGCATTAGTGAAGGGATAAATTTAAAAGAAAAAGTAGATTTTGATAGATTTGCGGGGCATGGGGAATTTATGTGGTTGGGGGATAGGGAGATAGGAGGACTACATAGGCCATTCCAGAAAAACAGACCCTATTCCCAGGGTCTGTTTTCTTCAATCATTATTTTCATTTACTGTACTTCCACCCAGCCATTTTTAATCGCCTGTACAACGGCCTGGGTCCGGTCATTCGCATCCATTTTCTGCAGTATATTGGATACGTGGTTTTTTACCGTTTTTTCACTAATGTATAAGGATTCGGCTACGCCTCGATTACTTTTTCCATCTGCCAAGAGCTGTAATACCTCGCATTCACGTCTCGTAAGCAGATGAAGCGGCTTTCGATATTCTGCCTTTTGCAATGCATTCGCCCCGTTATTTCCATTAGCTAATCGGCGGTATTCTAATACTAAATTGTGTGTAATTTTCGGATGCAAATAAGATCCGCCATTAAAAACTACTTTAATGGCATTAATGAGTTCATCCGTTTCCATTTCTTTAAGTAAGTACCCTTGAGCACCTGTTTTCAAGGCGTGTGTAACGTAGCCTTCATCATCATGTATAGACAGAATAATGACTTTCACATCTGGAAATTGGTTTACTAGATTTTTAGTTGCTTCAACTCCATTAATGGAAGGCATGTTAATATCCATCAAGACCACATCCGGATGATGTTTTCGAACTAAGTCGATGGCCTGGTTACCATCATCACCTTCAGATACAACTTCGAAATCTTCTTCAAAATCTAGGATACGTTTGATGCCTTCACGAAAAAGCTTGTGATCATCAATTAATACAATTCTTGCCCCCACTTCTCCTCGACCTCCTGAAATACAAATTACTTCCAATCCGGATATGTGTATAACTAGCTTAACTGATTAGATTTTCTCTCTATCCTTCTATTATACATGAGTATGGTCAAACAATCTAACCCTATTTGATGGTTTTGTTAGTTTTTCAAAGGAACCTGAATAACAATTTTCGTTCCTTTTTGAGGTTCTGTTTTAAATTGAATCGTTCCTCCCAGCATTTCAATTCGTTCCTTCATGCCTATTAAACCGAATGAGGATTTCTCTTTTTCTTCAAAATCAAAGCCTTTACCATTATCGATAACAAGAATATTCACCTGATTCATCCTCAATTCAAAATGGACTTGAATAAGACTGGCTTCAGCATGTTTAACCGCATTTTGGACCGCTTCCTGGACTAAACGAAAAAAGGCCGTTTCATATTTTGAATCAAGCCGTTCCTCCTGGCCTCTCGATGTAAATTTGATATGTATACCACTGTGATCGGAAACAGAATCTAAATATTTTTTCAAAGTTGGAAACAGCCCTAAATCATCTAATGCCATCGGTCTTAAATCATATATAATACGGCGCACTTCATATAGCGCTGAACGTACTAGCTGCCTTACCTGCTGAACTTCTTTAATGGCTTCCTCCAGCCCTCGTTCCCGGAAGGTTCGTTCAATTAAATCAGAACGAAGCATAACATTGGCGAGCAATTGAGCAGGGCCATCATGAATTTCTCTGGATAGTCTTCTGCGTTCTTCTTCCTGGGCGTCTATAATTTTTAGCCCAAACGTCTCCTTTTCCTTAGCAGATTCCAGCTCATCGTAAACACCCTGCAAGTCATCCGTTAAATAGTTTAATACTACAGAAATCTTACCCAGTAAGTTTTCTGCCCGGTCTACAGTATTCGATATGGATAGCAAGCGTCGTTCCAATTCATCACGTCTGTTTTTTAACTGTTCCTCTTTCTCTCTTAACACAAAAAGCTCTGATTGAAGCTTATGGGTTTCATCATAAACCGCCTTAACTTCTGCCTCCTGGTATTTATCAAAGTTTTTGCTTACTTCAGAAAGACGAACCCGGGACTTATTCACCTTTTTTTCCAGTTCATCACTGGTTTCAATAACCTTCACCGTATCACGTTTGACTTGTTCTAACTCTTTTTCTACCTGCTCATACTCTTTACGAGATTGTTCACCAATCTCAAAAATTTCATCCTTACTTTTGATTACAACAGTAACCATCTCGTCTAAAATGTTATTCAATGCGTTTGACTCGACTTTAGAACTAGTCATTTCCATTCCTCCAACTATATATTACGAATGACCTATATATTATATAGGGGTTATGCTTAAAATTCTTTTTCATTTATATGTTTACACACCTATGCTATTCTTTATCATAATGCTATTATTTCAAGTCCATCACGACAAATTTCTTAATAGGGAAGCTCTGTTAAACATAGGTGTTGATTTCCGCTCTAGTGCGCTCGCTTTCCACGGGCTGCCCGGGGAGCCTCCCCGACATTCGGCTGCGGTATTCCCGTTGTTTACCGGTCCACCCACAGGAGTCTTGCGCACTTCCACTCCCATTAACTTGGTAGAAAATCAACAATAAGCTTTAACACAGCAAATAGGTAAAAGAGGAGGTATTAGTCCTTTGTTAACTAAATATTTTACTATAAAAGAAGAAGGCTCGCACGAAATCATTATACAAAAATCCAGATTTATTGGTTATGTAAAGCGAACGGAATCCGAACAAGATGCCCAGGCGTTTATCCAGCAAATCAAGAAAAAACACCATGATGCCACGCATAATTGCTCTGCTTATATGATCGGAGAAAACAACCAGGTTCAAAAAGCTCATGATGATGGGGAACCAAGTGGTACAGCAGGGGTCCCCATGCTTGAAGTTTTAAAGAAAAAAGATTTAAAGGATACAACTGTTGTCGTAACCAGATATTTTGGTGGTATAAAACTTGGTGCCGGGGGTCTTATCCGCGCTTATTCCAATGCCACATCTGAAGCCATTGATGATGTAGGTGTTGTCATCCGACAGCTTATGAAACAAATAAAGGTTACAGCTGACTATACCCTTTTAGGCAAGCTTGAAAACCAATTACGTTCATCCCCTTATTTGTTAAAGGATATCGAATACCTGGAAAAAGTTACGTTGAACGTATATGTGAAGTCAGGTGAAGAAGAGGAATTTTCGGATTGGATAATCAATCTAACAAGTAATCAAGTGGATATTACCGAAGGAGAAGAATCCTACATGGAGTTAGATGTCTAATGTAACCGACAGCATTTCCCGGGAAATGACAAAATGATAATCATGCGGTTTCATTGGATAACGATAGTATTATTTTATTTTAAAAATTTTAAAGTAATACTTTTTTCGTGTATTTTTTACATTTTTCCTAAAAAAAAGGGCTGCCTTGTAACCAAGGCAGCCAAATACAGTAGCGTCTAGTTATTCCATAAAATGATCGAGGATGTTTTTATTGTATTATATTGAGGCCATTTGGGCAATGATTTTGGGGTTGAGAAAATTTATAAGAATCAAGGTAAATATTTATCATTTTAGAGAGGATTTTCTCAACTTTATCCATTCTAAGGAAATAACACACTATTTTTTCAAGTTATTTCTTTAATTTTCCTCTTTTTCCTCAAATAATTTGAAATTAGGACAAAAACCAACATACCAAATAAGCCTCCAGTCGCATCTATGAAAACATCACCTATATAGGGTGTTCGGCCAGGTGTCATTCCTTGATGAATTTCATCAAAAACTGCATACGTAACGGTTAATAGAAACGAACAAAAGAGAATCCACTTAGTTGCCAGCCTGGTCGCCTTTTGGAAAGCTACTACAAAAAGGAGAAAAAGAATAAAATATACACCAAAGTGAGCTCCCTTGCGAATAAAAAATTCGACAAAACCATTAATTCCTAATGCTTGAACACTAACCTCACTGTCATGATAGACAAAAGATATCTCATTTGCTATGGGTTGTAAGAAAGAAAAATCTGCATATTCGCTAAAAAAGGGTTTCAAGTCCTGCTCTTCATAGGGCTGTGATGAGGAGTAAAAGATTACGCCCATCCAAATAATTGGTAAGCCCCAAAGCCACCACTTTCTCATTCTATCTAACTCCTATTCCTTCTATTTCTTCATTCATTGTAGCAAACTTTTTTCGCGGCCATGAATATTTGTTCATCCTTTCATATGTGTTTTTTCTAAAACTTGCTTCATCACTGTATAGACCTTGTATTTGCTGTACATAATGGTGGGTATAGTAAATGGTTTTCTATACAGGATGGTGGTTAGATGAAGAAATTAGCGTTGACAGGTTTTTTATTTTTGTGTGGTGTGGTTTTTTATTATACGGACCCTATGCACCTGTTTTCACTGGCTGATGATAAACTTAGTGACATTATCAATGAAGACTATGAAATCGATTCAAGTGAAGATAGCTCTAACTCGTCCAAAGAACATCACCAACAGATTATGAAGCCATCTAATGATATTTCTTCAGAAGATAAGTCGGCTCAATCTATCATTGATAGCTATACAAGCACTTTGCACAATTTGAAAAAACAAGTAGAAGATAAACTCGACAAATTGCTTGAAGAGGCTTATCAGGAGTACGAGCAGGGAGAAGATGCAACGAGTCTTCCAGCATTATATTTAAAATACAATCAAGCCATTCAGGAATTGGAACAAAAAACAGATCAATCCTTTCAGGAAGTGTATCAGGAGCTCCAAAATGAATTAGAAGCCAATGGGTATGATCCTGGTAAAGCAGAATCTGTTAAAGAGGAATATGAGAAGATAAAAAAAGAAACACGCTCCGTTATGACAGAGCGTGTAATGGAAAAGTTTGAAGTATAACTAGTTTTTTGACTAATATATAGGTGAATTATTTACTTTTGTTCGTTAAATTCATCAATCATGGTCTGAGCCTTTTCAATTTCTTTATCCGGCATGACCATATACCAGGTTGGTCCAATCCATTTTCCTGTTCCGGTCATTTGATAACTGGTCTGGTTCTGTCGTGCATTTCGATAGTTTCTAAAAATGCTTACCATTTCATCAAACGTCATGTTGGTGTTCATATTTTCACCCAATACATCTAAGACATCATCAATTCGTGTGACTGATCCGATGCTGGCTCCTTTATCAATAATGCCTTGAATAACTAATCGTTGACGTAAATTACGTCCAATATCCCCTGCTGAATCCTGTTTACGCATACGAACATAGCCCAGAGCTTGGTCACCATTAAGCTGGATTTCACCTTTTTCATAACGGTAGCCTTTTTGGTAATAACCTGCATCTACCCATGATTTCGGGTTGTTTACAGTAATTCCACCGACAGCATCCACTAGCTCAGTGAGTCCTTCCATATTCATTTTCACATAGTAGTCCAGCTCGACATCTAAGAAGTTTTCAACAGTTGCAACGGTCATATCAGTTCCGCCATTTTCCGATTCGGACTGCATAACCCCAAATGGATAGGAATGATTAATTTTATCCTTTTCACCATACCCGACAATATCTGTATAAGTGTCCCTGGGAATACTAATCATTTGCATACTGTCAGTGTTCGGATTTAAGGACAACACAATTAATGTATCAGCACGGCCAATATCATGCTCTCGTTCATCTACTCCCATTAGTAGAATATTCAGTGTGTCCTGACCATCCTTTACCTTATCTGGATTATTTTCTATATTTCCAATCGTTTCATGGATATCGTCATCGACTGTGTTTTTTACATTTTGATAAATGCTAAACACATACGCTCCAACAGCCAGAAGAAGGACAATACATATAACCAAAAAGATTTTTAATCCTTTCTTTCTTTTTGACTTCAATCGTTCTGTTCGTTTTCCCATTATGATGACACCTCACCTTTTATTTAACTTTATGAAAATCATGGTGCCAGGATTTAAATTAAGAAAACCGTTATTAAAAAAGAAAAGCGGGGCGACTGATCAGGTCCAACGGCATAAGTAAATAAACGAAGTAGCATGCTTTTTTGCCACGTAGTGGATTATGCTTATGTCTGCTTGGACCTGGGTGCCCCGCTCGCAGCTAAAACAACGGTTTTTATATTTAAGACTGAGAATTAAAATCTGTAATCATATCATGAACTTTTTGTTGTTCTTCCTCTGAAACCATAAAGTACCAGATAGGACCGATGTATTGTCCTTCACCTTGCATTTGATAATTATTAATATTTTTTCTTGTATTACGATAGTTTTTGAAAATATCCTTCATCTCATTAAAGGTCATATTGGTACTTACATTCTCTCCCATGACTTCAAGGATATCATCAATTTTTGTCACAGATCCTACACTTGCGCCTTTATCAATGATTGCTTCGATTACTAAACGTTGACGTAAATTACGTCCTGCATCACCTTTTGGATCCTGCTTACGCATACGAGCGTAGCCTAATGCTTCGGGTCCGTTTAGTGTAATTTCTCCTTTTTCAAAGCGATACCCTTCAATATAGGCCTCCCCATTGTCCACCCACTCTATAGGGTTATCAACGGTAATTCCTCCAACAGCATCAACTAAATCACTTAACCCCTGCATGTTGATTTTTACATAGTAATCAAGGTCTATATCCAAAAAGTTTTCGACTGTAGCGACTGTCATATCTGATTCACCATATACATAGGAATGATTGATTTTATCCTCTTTTCCGTAACCAATAATAGGGACATACGTATCACGAGGAATACTAACCATCTGAAGACTGTCCGTATTAGGATTTAACGACATAACAATAAGGGTATCTGCACGACCTGTATCGTGACTTCTTTCATCCACACCCATAAGCAATACATTTATTGTCTCCTGTCCTTCTGAAGCTTTTTTCTCAGATATATCATTAGAAATACTCTCTACTTTTTCATGAATGTCTTCTTCTACTGTATTTTTTACCTGGAAATAAACATAACTGGCATAAATACCTGCGACTAAAAAGATTGTGGCAAGTATCCAGAGAAATATTTTTAAGGGTCTTTTCCTTTTCTTCTGTGCCCGAATATGTTCTGTTCTTTTCCCCATCTATTAGACACCTCATTTAAAATTTAACTACTTTCTTCTACAAAATTAGACGAATATCACTATAATATGTTGCCACTTTTTTTTAATTTAAGCAAGGAAATTTATGTTCGATTTAGGCTTTAAAGCATGCGAAAACAGGCCAAAAACATACACAAAAAATGGGCTCCCGATTTAAGGGAGCCCGCCCGCTTCACCAGTTCCTTACTTTTTCTGGTTAAAATCGGTAATCATATCATGAATTTTATCTCGTTCTTGTTCGGAAACAATGAGGTAATAAATATTATCGATTTTGGTTCCATTTCCCTTTACTTGATAGGAAGTACTATTTTGACTGGCACTTCGATAATTTGAAAACAAGTCTTTCATATCTTCAAAGGTCATGTTCGTCTCTATATTATTTCCTATAACTTCAAGAAATTGATCAATTTTAGGAATGGATCCGATTGATGCCCCTTTATCAATAATGGCCCGGATAACCTCTCTTTGTCTTTCGTTACGTCCAAAGTCACCATTAGGATCCTGATATCTCATGCGAACAAAGCCCATCGTTTGCTCGCCATTTAGATTCAAATCACCTTTCTCATAATGGAATCCTTTCTCATAATAACCAGAATCATACCAATCCAACTTATTATGAACCGTAATACCTCCTAGAGCATCTACCAGTTCAACCAGACCTTCCATATTTAATTTCGCATAGTAATCAAGTTCGATGTCAGCAAAATTTTCGACTGTGGCAATGGTCATGTCTGAACCACCGAAAGCATAAGAGTGGTTAATTTTGTCCTCAATTCCTTTGCCTTTTATTAGTGTGCGACTGTCACGCGGTATACTAATCATTTGCATTTTGTTAATGTTTGGATTGATTGACAAAATAATAAGCGTATCGGCACGCCCTTGATCATGTTCCCTTTCATCTACACCCATTAGTAATATATTAACCGGTTCCTGATTGGATATTTTTTCTTTTTGTTCAGGTGTAAGTTTAATACTGTCCACCGGCTTATGAACTTTGTTATCTACAGTATCTTTTACATCATTATATATATTATAAGCATAGGTACCTGTTCCGGCGAAAAGAACTAGAAGAATACCTAATATAATTTTTAGATATTTTGATTTACGTGATTTTTTGCGGTCTTCACGACTATTCAATCGGTTCACCTCATTTATTTAATTAAAGGCCGAGGATAAGACTTTTTCCCTACAGTTTATTATTCTACCATTTTATAGGAAATGAAACAATATACATTTTCACTTTAGCACTTTAAAGTGTGTGGGGACAGTCCCCGAATTTTATAAAGGAATATGTAGATTTTTGTAGAAATATACAGTAGTAATAAAAGGAGGTGATGTTTTTGCCGAGGAAGTTGAGAGTTTGGCATACTGGAGAAATTTATCATATTACTGCCAGAGGGAATCGTAAAGAGAAAATTTTTATTGAAACACGAGATTACTTAAAGTATTTACACTATCTTTCCGATGCACAAGAGAACTTGGATTATAATCTGCATGCTTACTGCCTTATGCCTAATCATGTTCACTTACTTATTGAAATGAAGCAAATTCCAATTAGTCAAGTTATCAAAAATGTCCATACACGTTATGCGATGTACTTTAATTTTAAATATGAAAAAGTTGGACATCTTTTTCAAGATCGTTTTAAATCTAAAATTGTTCACTCTTCTGAATACCTTCTCAAAGTTTCCAGTTACATCCACTTAAATCCTATTAAAGCAGGTATATTAAATAAAGCAGAAAAGTACCCCTGGAGCAGCTATTACTACTATCTTCACAAGCAACCCCCACTCCAATCTACCGCATCTAATCTTCCCCTTGTAACAACAGAAAAAGTATTATCCTATTTTCCCGATTCCAGCCCATTTGACTATCAGACATTTGTAAATAGCAATAAAGAAAAAGATGAAGGTGAATTATTAGAGGTAGAAAAGTAACAGCAGAAATCTAATAAAGCCGTTGCAAATAAGCAACGGCTTTATTTCACTTTAACACTTTAATGCTGTACAAAATGTGGGGACTGTCCCTAAACCCACCACATCTCTCCAACAGATTCTTTTACCATCACGGGCTTAAGTGTTTCGACTGCTTTCGTAAACCCTTCTTCTACTGACATGAGCCCGTCTTCGTGTTCAATGCTTACTACATGATCATAGCCATATAGCCTGAGAGCACTAATCATGTCTGCCCATTCTTTGGAGTCATGCCCAAATCCGACTGTACGGAAATACCAGGCCCGCTCCTTCATATCAGAGTAAGGAGTCATATCTGTGAGACCATTCCGATTCATATTGGGCTGATCAATGATGGTATCCTTGGCATGAAAATGGTGAATGGCATTCTCCCTACCTAAAATTTTTATGGATTCAACAGGTTCAATTCCCTGCCACCACATATGACTGGGATCAAGGTTTGCTCCTATAGCCGGGCCACATGCTTCCCGTAATCGGAGTAAAGTTGCCGGTGTATGTACGGAAAAACCACCATGCAATTCCAATCCTATTTTTACATTATACTGTTCTGCAAACGCAGCCTTCTCTCTCCAATAGGGAATAATTTTTTCTTCCCATTGCCATTTCAATATCTCCTGATAGTCGTTTGGCCATGGTGAAACAGGCCAATTTGGATATTTTGCATCCTCATGATCCCCTGGACAGCCCGAAAATGTATTAACCACAGGTATCCCTAATTGATTAGCTAACATAACCGTTTTATCAAACAATCGGTCCCCCTCAGTGGCTATATGTTTTTGGGGATGTAAAGGATTTGAATGGCAACTTAAAGCGCTTACAATTAATCCCTGCTTAGACAGACTGTCCTGAAAGTCCTGCAACTTCTTACTGTCATTTAAAAGCTCATCAATTTTACAATGGGCATCACCAGGATACCCTCCTGTACCAATTTCTACTGCTTCGATTCCCTTTTCCGCCACATAATCCAGCATAGCTTCAAAGCTCTTATCGGAAAACAAAACCGTGAACACACCTAATTTCATCCCTGGCCCTCCTTTTAATTTTCAGAATTAACAGAATTGTAATCCATTACATTATAGATTAAAAGATTTTGCTTAAAAAATCAACATACCCATTTAAAGTTTCTTTTTTATTAACGATGAGGATTTTCACAATCTGTCCTTTGTTTAACACCTGTACTCAGAGTTTTTAAGCATTCCTGTCATACTTCAATCGTGTAAATTAACATTTTCCTCCTTCTTTTAACTCAAAAAATATGCAACATCCCATTGACAAACAATTCACAAAATTATATATTTTATGTGTAATCGATTACAAAACATCTCATATTTTATTCAGTTTACGAAAACGTAACCTTACATACTTAGACTCCATTCACTTTAAGAAGGAAGGAAGCATCATGGCAAATATTCAGGAAGTGGCACAGAAAGCCGGGGTTTCCGTCGCAACGGTTTCCAGAGTACTTAATCAACATCCTGCTGTCACTGCGAAAACAAAATTAAAGGTTGAAACAGCCATTAAAGAATTAAACTACGAACCTAGCATGCTGGGGAGAAATTTACGGAACTCAGAAAGCAGATTACTCCTTGTCTTAATCCCTACAATCTCAAATCCATTTTACACTGAGATTATTAACGGGATTGAAGACACCGCCATCATGAATGACTACAATATCCTCCTATGCGATACAGACTCAAACCCACAACGAGAAAATATCTACTTCAACATGGTAAAAAACAAATTAGCTGACGGAATTATTTCAATGGATCCTGCCGTTGACATGGAAAAATTAAATGGCTTAGCTACTCAATATCCGATTATTCAGTGTAGTGAGTATGATGAAAGAGGCACCATCCCTTATGTAACGATTGATAACAAGCTCGCTGCCTACCGAGCAGTTAAACATTTAATTAAGCTTGGTCATGAAAAAATCGCACTCATTAATTCAGACGAAAAATTCTTATATGCAAGAGAACGTAGAGCAGGATACGAAAAAGCCTTAAAAGAGTTTGGGTTACCTGTTCAGGAAAAATGGATTTATCACACGCATCAACTTGAATTTGAGTATGGTCAGCAGGCAATGAAAAAACTCTTACAACGCGACGAAAGACCTACAGCCATTTTTTCTGTATCTGATACTCTTGCCATCGGTGCCCTGAAAGAAATCAACGCACATGGACTAAACGTACCAGAGGATATCGCCATAGTTGGCTTTGACAAGATAAGTTTTTCCAACATGACCAATCCAACTTTAACGACAGTGTCTCAACCTATGTACAAAATGGGATGTACCGCAGCAACTATGCTTATTGACAAGATTCAAGAAAGGCAGGTAGAAAGTATTATTTTAGATCATGAATTAGTCATTCGCGAGTCTACTATGGGCTAAGGTAGAAGAATAACGGGCATTTATCATGTAGATGCCCATTATTTAACTTAAGTTATGAAAACGATTACGAGTAAATATTTTACATTTTAAATTTATAAAGGGGGAATTTTTATGAAAAAATGGATGACCATCACGATTATTATTTTGTTGACTATAGGAATGATAGGTTGTTCAAGCGATAGTTCTGGTGGTTCCAGTGATGATGAGGTTGTACTCGGCCTTGCCCTGCCATCTGCCACACACGGATGGATGGGCGCTCTCATCCAAAATGCGGAAGAAAAAGCTCAGGAATTAGTTGATGCTGGTAAGATTGATTCCTATGAATTTACAACAGCCGAAAACCCAGCGGAGCAAGCAAACAATGTTGATGACTTAATCGCTCAAGGAGTAGATGCGATTGTCATGCTTCCAATTGAATCTGAAGCCTTGTCTCCGGCAGGACAAAAAATTGCTGATGAAGATATTCCATTAGTAATTGTCGATCGTGAACTTACCAATGATGCCGCAGATGTCGTAGTAAAAGGAGATAACACAGGAATTGGTGTCAACGCAGGGGAATACATCGTTGAACAGTTAGGTGGAAGTGGAAAGGTTGTAGAAATTGCAGGACCATCCAACTCTGTCACCCAACAGCGCAGTGATGGTTTCCGACAGGCGATTGAAGGTACGGACATTGACATTGTCGCCTCTCAATCAGGTGAATTTTCCACCGAGGCCTCCCTACAGGTGATGGAAAACATTTTAACAGCCCAGTCTGAGATTGATGCCGTTTATACACAAGATGATGGCATGGCTCTAGGAGTACTTCAGGCAATAGAAGAAGCCAATCGCACAGACATCCAATTCATAACCGGAGCTGCCGGCAGCAAAGAGGTTTATGAAAATATCCAGGATGACGGGTTAATTAAAGCCACCTTCCTCTACTCCCCTCTTATGGCTAGAGATGGTGTTGAGATTGGTGGGGACCTGGCGAATGGTGAAGAGCCGGAAAGCAGTGAGGTCATCCTCGAAGCAACACCGGTTACGAAAGAAAATGTAGAAGAACATTATGATCCAGATTCTGTCTTTTAAAAAGGCTGTTTTCTAAAAGATTGTTGTTTTTGAAACAAAATTTATAAAGTGCGACATAGTGTAAAAATCTACTTCCCAGGTTGAGTGCTTAACCGACCGCAGCCCGAAATACACTTCGCTTTCCGCGGGTCACATCAAGGTCTTACTAAAATAAAAAACTTCTCAGTGATTGGAGCGGAGGACTGTCGACTCCTACGGGAGGAAAGGCATCGATGAGACCCCGCAGAGCGATAGCACGAGGAGGTTTACCAGCCCCCGCGGAAAGCGACTGACCGCAGCGGAAATCACGTTGCTGTTGCGTCGCATTTTGTAACAACTGCGTGGTAAAAGAACAACAAAGTTTACGAAAGGAGCTTTTAAAAAAGATAAATAGAAAAAATACGATAGATATAACGGTATCTATCGTATTTCCTATTTTTAAGATTTAGGAGGAAGCAGCATGGGGCAAGATACCGTTTTGGAAATGAAAGGCATAAAAAAGTCCTTTAATCAAGTAGACGTTTTACATGGGGTTGACTTTTCCTTACAAAAAGGTGAAATACACGCACTTCTTGGCGAAAACGGCGCTGGCAAATCTACATTGATGAATATCCTGGGAGGAATTCATCAACCAGATGAAGGGGAGATTGTTTTAAATGGCCAGCCCATCAGCATGGATACTCCCCGCACATCCCAAGAGCAGGGAATCCGTTTTATTCACCAGGAACTTAATGTTGTCACAGATTTAACCGTTTATGAAAATCTGTTTCTTGGAGCGGAAATTCGGAATAAATGGGGAATGCTAAATGTAAAAGAAATGTGCAATCATACAGAGGAAGTCTTAGCCAAGCTTGGTATATATGTAAATCCTAAAGCGTATGTTAGAGACTTGGAAACGTCTTACAAACAGATGATTGAAATTGCCAAAGCTCTATTAAAGGATTCTCAACTTATTATTATGGATGAACCTACAACCTCTTTAACAGACAATGAAGTTGGTCGTTTATTTGCATTTATGAAATCCCTAAAAGAATCAGGGATTTCTATCATCTATATTTCTCACAAACTAAAGGAAATTCAAGCGATTTGCGATCGATATACAGTCTTACGTGATGGCTCCTTTGTTGGAAAAGGAACCATAGAAAATACGGATTTAAATGATATTACAAAATTAATGGTCGGGAAGTCTGTGTCTACAGATGCTCTCTATCACCGAAATGCGATTGGAGAGCCCATTTTACATGTACGAGATCTAACCAGTGACGGGAATTTCCAAAATATAAACTTCTCGGTCTCTAAAGGAGAAGTGGTCGGTTTTACAGGGCTTGCTGGTGATGGGCGTACCGAACTGTTTGAAAGTATTTTTGGATTTCGAAAAAAGAATCAGGGTACGATTGAGGTTGGGGGCCAATCGGTTAAAATCAATCATCCAAAAAAAGCATTACAGGCGGGAATTGGTTTCGTTCCGAAAAACCGAAAAGAGAATGCCATTGTAAAAGACTTAAGTGTCATCGAAAATATGAGTTTATCTTCAATTAAACATTTCGAGAAAAAAGGATGGATACAAGCCAGAAAGGAACGCCATAAGTTTGAAGATTACCAGAGGGAATTAAACATTAAAGTACACAATCCCAAAATAACCATCGATTCTCTTAGTGGCGGAAATCAGCAAAAGGTCGTCATCTCCAAATGGCTGGAGGTAAATGCTGATATTTTAATTTTTGACAATCCTACTCAAGGAATTGATGTTGGTGCTAAAAATGAAATCTATCAACACATTATGAACTTAGCTGAACAAGGTAAGGCGATTATCGTTCTATCATCTGAAGCCCCAGAAATATTACGGATATGCGACCGGATTTTCGTTATGTACCAAGGTGAACTAACAGGTGAATTTAACCGGGAAGATGCAACAGAAGAATTATTAATGGAGTATGCAACCGGGGCTAAGAAGGGGGAGAAACAGGTTGGCTAATATCAGGACTAGGACGAATGAAGACCGGACTTTATGGAAGGGAATCAACCTCAATTGGATTTGGAGCGAATACAGCGTCCTTATTGCATTTATCATCATTTTTGCTGTAGCGACGATTATGAATGACCGTTTTCTTCACTTTCAAAACCAGATGAATATTCTAATGCAAGTATCAACCATCGGCGTTATTGCACTTGGAATGACCCTAGTGATGCTATCAGGGGGCATTGACCTATCGGTTGGATCCGTGCTTGCCATGGCAGGTGTGTTTTCCATTTTATCATTAAATGCATCTGAGAGTATTTTGGTTGGGGTTTTGACTGCACTCGCCGTAGGAGCACTGGCTGGATTCATTAATGGATTGCTGGTCGCAAAAGGCAAAATCGCCTCATTCATTGCTACACTTGGTATGATGGCCGGGGCCCGGTCGATTGCTTTGTATTTGGCAGACGGTGGTAGTCAGGCAGCTGAAGTAGGTGGCTTTATGTACATCTCCAATAGTGCACTTGGTGCCATCGATACACCTATTATAATTTTTCTATTTTTAACGTTAATCATCTACATTGTGATGCAAAAAACCCGTTTCGGACGTTACGTTTATGCATTAGGCAGTAATGAAAAAGCGACCCTCTTATCTGCCATTCGAGTAGACCGGATCAAAATTGGAGTTTATACACTTTGTGGCTTATTGGTCGGTGTCGCTGCTTTAATTGAAACGTCACGGTTAAATTCCATATCATCCTCCAGTTCAGGTAATCTTTATGAGCTAGATGCAATTGCTGCGGTTATTATTGGCGGTACACGTATGACGGGAGGAAAAGGAAAAGTAATCGGAACTTTTTTCGGGGTACTATTACTAGGTGTGTTAAACAACATGATGAACCTGATGAACATCTCCCCTCACCTACAGGGACTTGTTAAAGGACTCATCATTATCATCGCTGTGCTTTTCCAAAAACGAGATTGAGGAGGTCTATAATGAACTCAATAAAAGTAGGGATCATCGGATGCGGGTCAATAACGAGATTTCGTCATGCACCTGAATATGCCGACAACCCATATGTAGATGAAATCATATTTTATGATCGGAATACCGAACGTTCACAAGCTTTAGCGGATGAATTTGGCGGTCGTATCGCAAAGTCTGTTGAAGAGCTTTGGAATGATCCAGAAATTGTAGCTGTCAGTGACTGCTCTTCAAATGAGACACACCACATTATCACTTCGACTGCTCTTAGGAAAGGAAAGCATGTTTTATGTGAAAAACCACTGGCTGTTAGTGTGGAAAAAGCTGAACAAATGATTAAAGCTCAACAGGAGTCAGGAAGAAAATTAATGGTTGATCATAATCAGCGCTTCTCCAAAGCACATCAGAAGGCAAAAGAATGGATTGCCTCTAAAGAGCTTGGTGATGTATTAACCTTTAAAACATCATTTGGACACCAGGGACCGGAACACTGGGGAGTCAACCAATCGAACGCTACATGGTTTTTCAAAAAGGATCGCTCCCATTCAGGGGTAGCAGGCGATTTAGGCGTACATAAAATCGACCTCATTCATTATTTGTTAGATGATGAAATTGTGGACGTTCAATCCTTTAGAGGTGCATTAGATAAAATGGATGAAAACGGGAATCCCATTGAAGTCTGTGACAATGTGGTAAGTGTGTTGAGAACCAAAAAGGGGCGATTAGGAACGGCTTCCTTTTCCTGGACCTATTATGGATCAGAAGATAACTCCACAACCATTTATTGTAAGAAAGGAATCTTGAAAATCTACCATGATGCTCAAAATCAATTAATTGTAGAAACAAAGGATGGAGAAATCATAAACTATCAGCTTGAACCTATTCAAACGAACGATAACCAGACATCTACAGGTGTTATCGACGCATTTGTTGATGCCATCATTCATGATAAAGAACCAGCTGTAACCGGTAAAGATGCCCTTAGCTCATTAAAGGTACTGGAACAAATGCTAAAATAAATCAATCCCAGCCCTAACAAACGGCTGGGATTTTTCCACTTTTATTGTACAAACCCATCCTTTAACGCTTTAAAGCATGTGGGGACTGTCCCCACAGATTATCCTTTAACCGATCCGGCTAATAATCCGCGTACGAAGTATTTTCCAAGAATCATATAGACGAGTAAGGTTGGAAGAGCTGCGATAAAGGCTCCGGCCATTTGGACGTTCCATTGAACAATTTGACTTCCTGATAAGTTTTGCAGTGCAACCATTACAGGCTGCTGATCTGACTGCGTAATGGTGACGGCGAATAGAAATTCATTCCAAATATTTGTAAACTGCCAGATTGCCACTACCACGAAACCTGTAATCGATAACGGAAGAATAATATGACGGAAAATCCCTAAGAACCCAGCTCCATCAATCCGGGCCGATTCGAGCATCTCATCAGGGATATTCGCATAAAAATTCCGAAACATTAGTGTTGTAATCGGAAGCCCATAAATGACATGGACAAAGATAAGCCCCCAAATTGAATTATATAACCCTATGGTATCAAGAAACTGAATTAACGGAATTAAAATACTTTGATAAGGAATAAACATCCCAAATAGAATAAATGTAAATAGGGTTTCAGACCCTTTAAATTTCCATTTGGACAGAACATAACCATTCATCGCTCCCAACAAGGCTGATAGTAACGTTGCCGGAATAGCCAAATAGAAGCTATTTAAAAAATTGGGGCCAAGCTCTTCAAAAGCCCGCACATAACTGCTAAAGTCAATCGAAGTTGGTAACGCCCACATTTGTGATAAGGAGATTTCATCAAGTGGCTTTAAACTCGTAACCAAAATGACATAAATAGGCATTAAGAAAAATAGAGCCAGTACAATGAGAATGAAATATTTTAATAGTCTAGCAAAGTAATGAGATGTTGTCGTCATTATGAATCAGCCCTCCTATTGTTCCACAAGTAAGGGACGATAAAGATAGCAACTGCAAGCAACATGACAATCGCAATTGCTGCACCGTGCGCATAATAATTCCCTCTAAATGTGGTCTCGAACATATACAATCCAGGAACGTCTGTTACAAAGTTCGCTCCAGGTCCTGTCATTGCATAGATCAAGTCAAATATTTTCAAAGAAATATGGGCCATCATAATGACCACGCTAGCCGTAATCGGACGTAATTGTGGTAGGATAATTTTACGATATATTTGAAGCTCACTTGCCCCATCCATACGAGCTGCCTCTCTTAATTCTTCAGGAATTCCCCGTAATCCTGCAAGATACATAGCAAGGGCAAAACCAGTCATTTGCCAGGCGGATGCAATTACAATGGAGATAATCGCTACGGGAACCCCAAATTCAATCTGTCCCCATTGAAAGCCTGCCAGAATATTTGTATCGGTATACCATAATGGCTCAATACCAAAGGTTTTCAAGAAATTATTAACACCTGTAGAAGGGTTTAACAGCCACTGCCAAACCACCCCGGTAACAACAAAGGATAAAGCCATAGGAAATAAGAAAATATTACGGAAAAATGATTCACCTTTAATTTTTTTATCAAGCAAGATTGCTAAACATAGTCCGAGGAGAATGACTGCCCCGATAAATAAAATCGTGAAAAAGAGCATATTTCTTAAATCGGATTGAAAGCGGAAATCACTAAATAAGAACAAATAGTTTTTCAGGCCTGCAAAGGAGAAATCCGGAACTATGGTATTCCAGTTACTCAACGATACATACCCTGTCCAGCTAATAAATCCATAAACAAAAATGATAATTAACACAATAGAAGGCGTAAGAAATCCGATTGCCAGCCATTGATCTTTACTGAATTTTTTTCTTTTTTTCTGTTTGGTTCCCATCACGCTTGCCTCCTTAAGTGAAATCAATCAGGAGATTCCAAACCCAAATAGTCTATGAGAAAAGATATACACCCCATACGGTCTTGACCATGGATGGGGTGTATAAAGGGGAGTATCAATGTAAATCCTGTCATTAAAATTCTGAAGAGGCATTTACTAATGCATTCACTAACTGATCCACATCTTGTTGAGTTACAAAAATGTTAACCGCCTGGTTCATTTTTGTAAGGAATCCTTCAGGAGCCGCTGAACCGTGTGCAATACTTGGCGCTAACGCTTCAGCATTCTGGAAATCATCCATTGTGTCCTTTCCATATTCATCATATTTAGACTCATCTGCGTCTACGCGTGCCGGAATTGATCCTT
The DNA here is from genome assembly GCF_900111405.1 of Salinibacillus kushneri. Taxonomy (GTDB): domain Bacteria; phylum Bacillota; class Bacilli; order Bacillales; family Alkalibacillaceae; genus Salinibacillus; species Salinibacillus kushneri. The sequence goes on from NZ_FOHJ01000001.1 coordinate 301,271, forward strand.
TTAACGGATTAAATGTATCCTGCCCTTCAACAGAAGCAAGAACCTTTAAGAATTCTTTTGTTTCTTCTTCATTTTCAATTCCTTTGGGCAAACCAAATGTATCAGTAATGACCATAAACAATCCTTCTGTTTCAGGAGTTGTAATATAGCCAAAGTCTTCGTTAACAGTTAAGTTCAAATCATTGCTGAAATAACCTTTTGCCCAGTCCCCCATAACTGTCATCGCTGCATCACCTTCTGCAACTAACTGAGCAGCATCCTGCCAAACACGGGATGCATGGTCATCGTTAATGTAATTAAGCATTTCACCAAACAATTCAACGGACTCTACTACTCTTGAATCATCAAATGCTACATCACCCGTAAATAGTCCTTTATAATCATCAGGACCTAGCTTAGCGAGCAAAATGTTTTCCAAGATTTGTGTAGCTGGCCAGGAGTTTTTATCCCCTAAAGCTAATGGGGTTACACCAGCAGCCTCTAATTCCTCAGAAGCAGCTAAAAACTCGTCAAAAGTTGTAGGGACTTCTATATTATTTTCCTCAAATACTTTCTTGTTATAGAAAATCACATTACCACGATGAATGTTAACAGGTATGGAATAGATATTTCCTTCATCACTTACTAAGTCAATTAAATCCTGAGGAAATTTATCCATTAAGTCATTTTCCTCATAAAAGTCGTCTAATGGTTGCATTTTATCTGCTGCCACCCAGCTATCATTCAATTCGGCTCCACCGTGTACCTGGAAAGTGGATGGTGGATCGTCCCCTTGCATACGGCTGGCAAGAACGGCTTTCGCATTGGTACCTGCTCCGCCTGCAACCGCCGCATTTTCTACGTCAATGTCTGGGTGCTTTTCCTTAAATAAATCAATTAATGCTAGTAATCCATCTTCTTCACCTGCACCTGTCCACCAACTAAATATCTCTACGGTTGTGCCTTCTCCCTCACTGCTGTCTTCACTATCTGATCCGTCATCTGAGTTTGCGGAATCAGAACTGCATGCAGCAAAGATTAAGGATGTAAGAATAAGTACAGTCAAAACCCAAATCTTTTTCAATTTGTGTTCCCCCTTCATCTATAAATGATAACGTTTTCACCAATCATTATACTAAGCTTTGAAACTGAATCGGACCTTTAATTTCTACACTATTTTATGAATTTCTTCACTATTTTAAGATTTGCTTTTGGAATTGTTTAGGGGATAGATGTTCATGCTTTTTAAATACACGGCTAAAATAATTGGGGTCTTTATAGCCCACTTTAAAGCTGATTTCCTTCAGGCTGAAGGCATTTTCCTTTAGTAACTGTTTGGCCCTTTCCAGGCGAATATCGGTCATATAATCAACAAACGTCTGCCCGGTTTCCTCTTTAAACATATTCGAGAAATAATTTGAACTTAATTCCACATGCTGAGCAACTTCCTCCAGTGAAATGGGATTCTGGTAATGCTCTTCTATATACTCTTTTGCCCGCTCAATATAACGATAGGACTGATGGAGTTGCTGTATTTCCAGACAGCAGTATTCGACGAACTTCTTCCACTCCTTTTCATCCTTATCGTCAGTTAAATGAATATCGGTCATATCAATTCCCATGGCCTCAAGTTTATGCTTCACTTTAAAGTAAAGCTCCTGCGTTTCTTGAGGATTTAGAATGGATAGAAGCTGTTTAATAGCCGCTTTCGCCTCCTGCACATTACCCATTTGAAGGTCAGATAAAAACTGATCTGTATTTATGGCTGCCTTATTGTGTCCTTGTTTTTCCCGATAATAGCCGTATCCTACCTGCTTTGAGCTTAGTAATTGTTTACTGGCTTTCACGGCTTCATAATATGATGTCGAAAAATCCTTAAGCTGTGAATAAGGAAATCCTATCCCAATATAAACATCAGCTTCCAGGAGTAGATGAAGGGTACGGGCTAAGCTTAGCATGTCACTCTTTTGTAAATGCTCTACAGATAAGAGGAGCATTGTCAACTGATCATTCTGTTTATGAATGATGATATGATCCTTATTTCGTTGTTCAACATAGGCATGAACCCTTTCCCAATTTTCATCATCGATTGGTTCCAGCACAAAGAAACAGCCGCTTTTTACATCGGAAAAGTGCTCCCGTTTCAATCTCCGTAAAGTTTCATCAATTTCATATTGCATAATTTTTAATAAAAAATGTTCCTTGGCTAAACGTTCTTCTCTTTGCTCCGTCTGTTTTTCCTGTTGAATTTCCGTTTGAATACGCGATATCGCCTTTATCGTTTCCTCCTTTTTACTTGGCTTTAAAATATATTCTTTTACACCCAGTTTCATCGCTTTTTTCGCATACTCAAAAGAATCGTAGGCAGAGGCAATAATAAACTTCATTTGAGGAGCCTGCTGCTGAATAGTCTTTATGGCTTCCAGGCCATCAATCCCTGGCATTCTTATATCGACAATCATAAAATCCGGATGGAACTCGCGGGCCTGTTCAATGGCTATTCTTCCATTTGGTGCTTCTTCGACCGTTAAGTCAGTAAAGCTTTCCTCCAAAAATTTACGCATCGCCTTACGCTCTAAATATTCATCCTCCACAATGATCGTTTTCATGCACCTTCTCCCCCTTTCCGGATTGCCATAGCTTCGGGAAGTTTTAATCGAATCGTAGTCCCAGCATGCGCCTTTGTATCAATTTCTATGACATCATCCTCCTGATAAAACAGTTGTAGCCTGCGTATGACGTTTTTTAATCCTAATCCTGTGGAATGTCCTACATGTTGATCCTGGTGATCTTTATGTGACAGATTCAGAAACCCTTCCTTTTGTTGCGTGGTCATCCCCACGCCATTATCGGAAATTTCTACCATAACCGTCTGACCTTGACGATATACACACAAGGAAATCATACCGCCGTCTTCTTTTTTCTCAATACCATGGATAAAGGCATTTTCAACTAAAGGCTGCAGCGTCAAACGCGGGACAGGAAGATCAAGGCATGACTCATCGATGTTCTGTGTAAACGTCATACGATCAGCAAAGCGGGTTTTCTGGATATAAAAGTACTCCTCCACGATCTTCACTTCATCCCTCAGTACAACCGATTTGTCTAAATCACCTAAACTATGACGCAGAATAGTAGATATCGATTCGATTAATCTCGTCGTAGATGTGGCATCTTCCAAGTAGGACATTCGTGCAACCGTATTGAGGGTATTAAACAAAAAATGAGGATTGATTTGATTTTGTAAATGCTTTAATTCAAGCTCTTTTAACAGACGGTCGAGCTCAGATTTTTCTTTAATTTCCTGAAACAGGCCCTGAATGTTCGTTCGCATTTGATTAAAGGTATTCCCTAGTAATTTCAGTTCATCATTAGATGTAATTTCTATATCTGGTCCGTCTAGCTTACCACTGGAAACCTCCCGTGCTGTATGCCACAACGAACGTATGGGACGGTTGATCCCTCTTGAAAACCAAAGGGCTGCCCCAATTGCCAGGAAAACAGTTGTTAAAAATAAAAAGATGGTAAATGATCTGAAAGCTTCATTCCGTTTTGCCAACTCCTGATAAAAATCCTGATATTCTGTAAGCTCCAAATCGATTAATTGAAGGGTTGTCTCCTGAATATAATTGGATGTCTCACGCGCTTCCTGTAAATGATGCGTATATTGCTCAAGATCATTCTGCAGCACAAAACCGGCCGTCATTTCCGTTTCTTGAACAAGGGTTTCAATCATATGAATATGTTTATCCAGCTGGGTTTCTTCTACACTGGTTAACTGTTCCTTTAAACGATTTTTTTCCTCTATAATCTCTTTCCTGGTGTGATAGTAAGTATTGAAGTCTTCCTTTTCACCAGTTAACACAAATTGATTCACCTTATCATATAAATCGATAGACTTCTGAGAAACACGATTCAATATCAAAAACCGTTCAATGCTTGTATGATATTCGTTTAAAAGACGATCACTGCTAAAATAAATCAGAACAGATACGACATTAAAAAGAAGGACAAACACAAAAAAATAGGCCATTAATTTACTTCGTATGGACTTCATTGCTGCAGGCCTCCTCTGTACACGCCTTCGTGGATATCCTCTTGATATAAAATGGAGGAAGACGTATATTGTACAGGCTCAATGTAATCATTGTTGCCTGCACGTAAAAGCAGTTCAATTCCTCTTTTCCCCATATTGTAGGGTTGCTGAACAATTGTCGCATCAATCATCCCATTTTCCATTAAATTCAAGGTCTTCGGCAGGGTATCAAAGGTAACAATATAAGGATCCTCATCCATATTTACCTGTGTGACGGCTTGAGATATCCCAATTCCTGCCAGAACATTCGTCCCAAAAAAGGCATTAATCTCAGAATGCGCTTTCAAAGCTTGATAGGTTGTCTGGGCAGCTCCTACTTTAGAAATATTTGATTCCTCTATCGTTACAACTTTAATCCGTTCTTCCCCTTTTATTGCCTGTTGAAAGCCTTCCATACGTCTTTGCTGATTAGGTGATTCCGAGCGTCCGATGATGATGGCTACACGCTGCTTTCCTTTTGTACGACTAACAAAGGCTTCTCCTGCCAAATATCCGGCGCGAATGTTATCTGTACCTACATAGGCATTACGTTCACTCTCCGGATTATCTGCATCAACTGTAACAACTGGAATTCCCTTTTCACGAGCAAGATGGACCAGTTGTTTAAAACGTTCCCCTTTTATTCCTTGCGTTAATATCCCATCTACTTTGGCATCAATAGCTTTGTCTAGCGTACGTAGCTGCTCATCCTGGTTCGTTTGTGCTCCTCCAATGTATTCGAGATAGGCATTATGCTGTTTAGCCATTTCCATAGCACCATCTCTAACTAAGGACCAGTACTCACTTCCTTTTTCCTCAGGAATCAGGACAAAATGATGATCATAATCATGGGCATTGGTGTCTCCCATTCGATCTACATGAAAGGTCTGCTTGCCAAAATAAATCATATAGGCAAATAATAGAATAAAAACGATAATTCCTACGATATATCCAAGATAAATGGAAACATTTTTCATCATCATCACCTTGCCCTGTATCAAAGCGTTTGCAAAAATCTCCGAAAAGCCTGTTTTCCTTCAGCATTCTTCTTAAATACTCCCGCATGCTCTAAAACGACTTGAAAAATTTGGCCTACTTCATCCATAAGCATATCATGAATATTTTCTACTTTTGACAGGTCATACTTTTCCATAAGGCGCAGTGCCCATTCTCCATGCTTTTCGGTAGCCTGATCCTCATAAATGAGATCAATTGCATTTGGTTTCGCTAAATAAGTGGCCAGTTTTTCAAGCTCCCCCTTCAACCGGCCTGGTAAAACAGCAAGACCCATCACTTCAATCAATCCGATATTTTCCTTCTTAATGTGATGGACTTCTTTATGGGGGTGAAAAATGCCCAATGGATGCTCTTCACTGGTTCGATTATTCCGAAGAACAAGGTCCAGCTCATAGTGCCCATCACGTATCCTTGCAATCGGTGTAATCGTATGATGACGCTCACCATTTGTTTCACATAATATCCCTGCTTGAAGGTCCTCATAATTTAACCAGGATTGTAAAATGTGATTAGCTGCTTCCGTTAGTTCATCCTTAGAATGGCCTTGAAGACGAATCACAGACATCGGCCAGTGTAAAATCCCTGATTTTACAGCTGGAAATTTATCCAGTTCAAAGGTTTCTTCATACTCAGCCTTTGCCATCGGAAATTCGTGCTGTCCCCCCTGATAGTGATCATGATTCAAAATCGATCCCCCAACAATCGCAATATCCGCATTGGACCCTAGGAAAAAGTGGGGATATTGCTCGACAAATGACAAAAGCCTGCTAAAAGCTGCCTTCGAAATGTACATAGGACGATGCTCTTCAGAAAACACAATCGCGTGCTGATGGTAGTACACATAAGGTGAATACTGAAGATACCATTGCTCCCCGTCTAACTTCACAGGAATAATACGATGATTTTGCCGGGCTGGGTGCTGACTGCGGCCAGCATAGCCCACATTATCCTTACATAATACACAAGCTGGATAGTTGGCTTTCTCCTCTTTTGCCCTGGCAACATCCCGTGGATCTTTTTCAGGTTTAGATAAGTTGATGGTGATTTCCAGATCTCCATATTTCGTCCTGCTTACCCACTGTATATTCCGGTTTACCCGCTCTGTACGAATATAATTGACGTCTTGACTTAACTGGTAAAAATAATCCGTTGCTTGTTCAGAACCATATTGCGCTCGAATCCCTTCGAATTTATGAATAACCGTAGATGGATGAGGAACAAAAATGCCCATTAATTTCGTGTCAAAAAGGTCGCGGTTCGTCACGGTATTGGGAGCAAATCGCTCGTTCTTAGCGGCCCAATCTAAAATAGACTCCAGGATAGGGGTTGGGTTCGTGAGTTTTTCCTCATTGACCTCAGCCTCTTCCCGATCCTGAAGATTCAGAGCCTCCAGGAGCTGATTACGAACAAATTCCACATCCCATTTTTCGATCAGCCCTTTTTGAAGTCCATAATGGATTAAACGCTCCAGTTGTTCATAAATAGTCATTCTCATCTGAAGACTCCCTTCCCTATGGGATTTCGCTCATCTTCTTAATTCCTTTCAAGTTCATTTTTTCTTCCTTAGGTTAAAATCAGGAAAAAGATGTAATGTGAATAGAACTTTTTTAAATGCTACATTTGTGATAAAAGGGATGTTATTTTATGAACATTTACTAGCCGAAATCCTGTGATTAATTGCTGCAGATTGCAGGTTATTTTCAGGGAACTCACCCTTAATTTGCAGAATATATAGCTTTTTGCCTCAATCTATTTATCTGCCTATTGAGACCATTTATTAGCCAATGATTCTGTTTATTTGCCAATTAGCAAGCTCCCTGGTGCTGCCTAACCTACAACTCATTCTTCATACCCACTTGGATGGTTCTGGAACCAATTCCAAGAAGATCCAATCATGTCCTGCAGGTTTTCATACCTTGGATTCCAGCCTAGTAATTCTTTCGCCTTTTGAGAGGAAGCAACCAGTTTAGCTGGGTCTCCTGCACGGCGTGGAGCCACTTCAGCCGGTATATCCTTACCCGTTACCTCACGTGCAGTTTCAATAACTTCTTTTACACTAAAGCCCTGGCCACTGCCTAAATTGAAAGCTCCACTTTCACCGCCTGCTTTTAAATTCTCAAGTGCTAAAATGTGGGCATCCGCAAGATCTGTTACATGAATATAATCCCGAATACAAGTACCATCTGGCGTATCATAATCATCCCCGAAAATATAAATTTTTTCCCGCTTGCCTAAAGCAACCTGCAAAATAATCGGGATAAGATGAGTCTCTGGATCATGATCCTCACCAAGCTTTCCATCCATATGAGCTCCCGCCACATTAAAATAACGCAGGACGTTATATTTTAATCCATGAGCATGAGCCGACCACTTCATCATTTTTTCAACCGCAAGCTTTGTTTCACCATATGGATTGGTGGGTTCAGTTAAATCTGATTCTAAAATCGGAATATTTTGGGGTTCGCCATATACAGCTGCTGTGGATGAGAAAACAATCGTATTAACGTCATGCTTTTTCATCGTTTGAAGAAGTTTCAGACTTCCATAAACATTGTTTTCATAGTATCTTAATGGATCCTCTACACTCTCTCCTACAAGAGAATTAGCCGCAAAATGGATGACCGCTTCGATATTATTTTCTTCAAAAACATGATGTAAAAAGCTTTCATCACGTAAATCTCCACTATAAAATTTTGCCTCATGAAGTACGGCCTTCTCATGACCTTTTTCAAGATTATCAATAATAATAACTTCGTAGCCTTTTTCGATAAGTTCCATCGCCGTATGACTGCCAACGTATCCAGCACCACCGGTAACTAAAACGGACATAACTGATTCCTCCTATTTCTAGTCCTGATTCAAATGTTTTACATCTGTCTATGCTTTATTTTAGAGTTCATGTGCCCCATCCGCAATGGAAACCGTGTAAAAGGATGGCTCTATTCCTGTTTTTTCTTTATATCTCCGAGCTACATTTTGGAAAAATTCCTCCTGCTCACCTGTTTTCACAAGATTGACTGTGCAGCCGCCAAATCCGGCCCCGGTCATCCGTGCTCCAAGCGCACCTTGCTCCCATGCTGCTTCTACTAATGTATCCAGTTCTATTCCGGTCACCTCATAGTCATCTCGTAAAGAAATATGGGACTCATTCATTAATTGACCAAATTGCTCCAGGTTTCCCTTTGCCAATGCCTCATGAGCCCTGCGAGTACGGTCATTTTCAGAAATAGCGTGGCGAGCCCTTTTCCGATCAAGTTCATTTGAAATGAGATACTCGGATTCCTGGAACTCCTGAAGTGTCAAATCACACAAATATTCGATATCATGCATTTCCTTCAGTGCGGTTAACGCCCGTTCACATTCCAGACGGCGCTCATTATATTTGGAATCCGTAAGCCCCCGTTTTTTATTTGTGTTAGCAATGATTAAAGACCAATTATCAACTTTTATGGGGCTATAGGAATAATTCAGATTCTTACAATTTAACAAAACAGCATGATTCTTTTTCCCAAATCCAATTGAAAATTGATCCATAATTCCACAGTTTACTCCGACAAAATCATTTTCTGCTCTTTGAGCCATTTGGACAAGTTCCTTCATGTTCAAGCCGAAATGATAAAACCGATTTAACAGAACAGCTGTCGCTATCTCAATAGAAGCGGATGAGGAGAGACCGGCTCCATTGGGAATATTTCCTTCAAACACCACATCAAACCCAGAAGGAAACCTGTAACCGGATTGCTGGAATTGAGCAATTACACCTTTAGGATAATTCCCCCAATCATGCTCGTCCTGGTAGCGAATCGCTTGTAAGTCCAGTTCTATTACCTTTTGCTCGGGAAAATTGACCGAATACATATGAATTTTTTGATCAGACCGTTTTTGTGCAATGGCATAGGTGCCAATATTTAGCGAGCACGGAAACACATGCCCACCATTATAATCTGTATGCTCCCCTATTAAATTTACTCTACCTGGCGCAAAAAACTCACGGGTCTTTTCTAATTCACCAAACAGTCTATTAAATGCTGTTTTTCGTTCTTCCACGTTGTTCACCTACCTATTACACGTATAGTCTGACAACCCCTCGTCCATCCCTTAATGGATGAGGGGTTGTTTCTATCTTCTATCCGCAAGATGATTGATTGGCTTTAGCGTATACGTTCCTCTGTTTCTTTATCAAAGAAATGTGCCTTACTCATATCAAAAGCGAGTTTAATAGATTCTCCTCCCTGCAAATCTGTACGTGAATCCACACGCGCAACAAATTCCTGATTACCTGTCTTTGAGTAAAGAACCGTCTCTGAACCCATCAGCTCTGCTACTTCTATATTAGCATTTAGAGTTGTCTCTGGTGATGACTCAAGAAAAGCCGTTTCATCGTGAATATGCTCTGGACGAATGCCTAAAATAATGTCTTTTCCTGGTCCTTGTTTTTCCTTTAATACCTTCATTCGCTCGTCCGGAATCTTTACTTTTAAATCCTCAATTTGTAAAAAACCGTCCTCTTTTAACGTTCCTTCAATAAAGTTCATGGCAGGAGAACCAATAAATCCGCCTACAAACATATTATTGGGCTCATCATAAACCTCTTTAGGTGATCCAAGCTGTTGGATTACACCATCTTTCATCACAACCAGTCTTGTCGCCATCGTCATAGCTTCCGTTTGATCATGGGTAACATAAATCGTAGTTGTTTGAAGGCGCTGATGCAGTTTTTGTATTTCTGCCCGCATTTGCACCCGCAGCTTAGCATCCAGGTTAGATAAAGGCTCATCCATCAAAAATACTTTTGCATCACGTACAATCGCACGACCTAAAGCAACACGCTGACGCTGACCACCTGATAGAGCCTTAGGTTTCCGTTTTAGATAATCCTCAAGACCAAGAATTTTCGCTGCTTCCTGTACGCGCTGATCAATTTCACTTTTACTAAATTTGCGCAGCTTTAATCCGAAAGCCATATTGTCATACACATTCATATGCGGATAAAGGGCATAGTTTTGGAATACCATTGCAATATCCCGGTCCTTCGGGGTTACATCATTCATTCGCTTTTCATCAATATACAAATCACCATCGGTAATTTCCTCAAGCCCCGCAATCATACGAAGTGTTGTAGATTTACCACATCCGGAGGGACCCACAAACACAATGAATTCCTTATCCTTGATATCTAAATTAAAATCCTGGACGGCCTCGACATCACCATCATACACCTTATACACATGATCTAATTTCACATCAGCCATTATTTATCCTCCTTAAATATGTAAACGCTTTATAATTTAGTTATTAGTCTACTGAATTTCTGTTGAAAAAGATATAGCCAATCTGCACAAAAATATTGGATAGATTTGTGCACGATGTTCTTCTGGGGGTGTTTCCAAAATAAAAATCCCTTTCTCTATCATTCTTTGATCTGAATGAATAAAGAAAAGGATTTAATGAAAGATCCAATTTAAAGTTCTCATTAGATTCGAACTGCCTCCGTTTTATTAAATTTAGATTATCATATCTTCACCTCTAATTTCACAAATGATTGTTATAATCTTTTTGAACCAATAATGAGCTCCATTTCATAGATATTCATTTCTAAGGCTCCTTTCCGTTTTGACTGATCTATTTTATCCGTTTATCTTTCACCATTTGTTCTAATTCATAAATGGTATACTGCATCTCTCTCACCTCTTATCTCTTGATGACTTCAGTATACCGGCATCATGTTAATTGCATAACGGCAGGCAGCACGAAATCTCCTCAGACTAAAGGCCGAAGATACAATCAGACTATTGAAGGGAATGTAAAAATGTGAAAATGCTGGACTATACGTCCAGCATTTTCAAAGCCAAATAGGTAGTAACCGCTCCTTCAAATGTTCTAATGTCTATGTTTGTGATTTCTATAAACTTATCAATTCGATACTGAAGACTATTCCGGTGCATGTACATTTTCTTTGCAGCCTCAGTCACATTTGAATTGGACTCCAGATAGGTTTGAATGGTTTGTAATAGCTCTTTCTCTTCCCTCACTTCCTTAAGGAGTATGGCGGATACATATTCCCTTTCATCTTTATCTAAGTGATTCACCAATAAATAAGGAAGGATATCCTTAACATACATCACATCTTTAGCTAACCGTTGAAAAGAAAAACAGGCTACTTTTTTCATCCATTGAAATTGATACTTGACACTCTTAACATCCGTCATTCGTTCGCCAACAAAAAAGTGAAGGTTCACGTACAAATCACTCATTATCGTTTCAATCACTTCATCTAAATCAACCATTTCATTCTCTTTTTCGTGAAATTCCTCTACGATAACACCTGTATCGTGGCTTAACCAGAGCAAAGGCATTGGTTCAAAAAAAATCGCTTTTAATCCTTCTTCAATTAAAGATAAATCCCCTGTTCTGCAATCGATTTCAAAAAAAATCAAACGAAAGGTATCAATATCCAGCATTTCCCCAGCTTCTTCTCCAAATAATGCCTGTTCCCAAAGCACTTCCCTTTTGGTTCGTGCCCGCTTGGTTACCTGAACCCTTGTAAATATAGCATTTAAAACGGTTTCGTCGTAATCACTTAATTGTGTTCTCTGAATTCCAAAAACCCTTCCATCTTCCCGTTTAAACCAGTTGTAGGTCGAATAGTCAACCTCTAAATCCGGTTCCCACAATACAAGTGAAGGATACAACGCCCTCATTTTTTTCCAGTTCATTAACCTCTCCCCCTTTCGGCTATGCAGGTGCCCACAGCATGGAATAAAGCATAAAAGATCTTTTATTTATCAAATAAATGTAGATTTCTTACGAGTAATCCTTTTATTTTCATACGAAAACAAGCAGGAATTGTAGAATTATAGTGACTATACGTTATACATAAAACAATGATAGAATAAAGAAAGCTATTTAGCACAATGGTTATGGTTAACAAACGATTTCTACTATTACCTTACCAGAATTACAGGAGGCTGCTTGAAGAAATGTTAAAAGAAGCTAGACATGTTTTAAATGAACAATTTGGTTATACTGAATTTCGTACAGGACAAAAAGACATCATTCAACATATATTAAACCAACAAAACACACTTGGTATTATGCCTACAGGTGGGGGAAAATCTCTTTGCTATCAAATCCCGGCCCTGATTTTACCTGGTACCGCCATCATCATATCCCCGTTAATTTCTTTAATGAAGGATCAGGTTGATGCCCTTAATGCAAACGGGATTTCGGCTACGTTTATTAATAGCAGCTTATCCGCTCAGGAAATCGATGAACGATTGCAGGAAATTCAGGCGGGAACATACCAAATGGTCTTCGTAGCCCCGGAACGATTTGAGTCTCACTTCTTTTTACAAACCATACATTCAACCGAAATCTCTTTAATTGCTTTTGATGAAGCTCACTGTATTTCACAGTGGGGTCATGACTTTCGGCCAAGCTACCGGTCTATTATACCCATTTTAAAAGAACTCAATGAACAAACACCTCTTTTAGCCCTTACAGCAACAGCAACAAAAGAGGTCGCTGATGACATTACCCAATTACTGAATATTCCCCGTGAACATACGGTATTTACAACCTTTGCACGAGAAAATCTATCCTTTCAGGTGCTTAAAGGAATCAATAAACGAGATTTCATTCTTCATTATATCAAAAGACGTTCTAACGAATCAGGCATCATTTATACTTCTACTCGAAAAGAAGTCGATCAGCTCTATGAATTCTTAAAAAAGCAAAACATATCCGTTGCGAAATATCATGCAGGACTTTCAGAAGAGGAAAAACAATCAGCCCAGGAGCAGTTCATTTTAGATAACATTTCAATCATGGTAGCCACCAACGCATTTGGAATGGGAATTGATAAATCGAATGTAAGATTTGTCATTCATCACAATATGCCCCGCAATATTGAATCCTATTATCAGGAAGCAGGCAGAGCAGGAAGGGATGGGGAAGAAAGTGAATGTTATTTATTGTTTTCACCACAGGATGTTCAAATCCATAAATTTTTAATTGAAGAAACCAATCTTAATGAAACGCAAAGAACTCATGAATACGCACGTCTACAACAAATGGTGCAATACTGCCATACTGAAAACTGCTTACAAGCCTATGTACTGGAATATTTTGATGATCCCAACCCCTTACATCGGTGTGAAAAATGCAGCAATTGTACTGATAAACGAAAGCAGGTAGACATCACTCAGGAAGCCCAAATGATCTTTTCCAGTGTAAAACGAATGCAAGAAAGATTTGGAGTTACCCTGGTAGCGCAGGTTTTAAAGGGCTCAAAAAATAAACGAATGAAAGAGCTTGGCTTTAACCGGCTCTCTACCTATGGTCTGATGAAAAACAGGCGGGAAAAAGAGATTGTAGAACTGATTAATTATTTACTGGCAGAGCAATATCTAAAACTGACTGATGGAAAATATCCTGTCGTACAACTCACACCAAAAGTGGTTCCCATCTTAAAAGGAGAGACCAAAGTCTATAAAAAGATGACTGAAGTAAAAGAACAGAAGACAGAAGGTAATGAAGAACTCTTTGAAATTCTACGCTCACTCAGAAAACAGCTGGCTGATGACGCGAATGTTCCACCATATGTAGTTTTTTCTGATGCTACATTAAAAGAAATGACTATGTATTACCCAACTGATGAAACGAGTCTGTTAAATATAAAAGGAGTCGGTCAATCCAAATTAGAAAAATATGGGGAGCCTTTTTTAGAAGAAATCCAAACTTATGTGGAAAACAACGATGTGGAAACGAAAGAGAAGAAAGAATCCATCACTCCCGAAAGCTCGGATAAGACAGGTGAATCTAATGAAGACACGCCAAGTTATTTGATTACATATAAGCTATTTCATGAACAAAAGCTTACTATCGATGAAATCGCCAAAAAGCGTAACCTTTCACCAAACACCATACAAAACCATATTATTCGAAGTGCAGATGAAGGCCACCCACTCAACTGGCATGAAATTTTTTCTGCTGAAGAGGAGAAGCAAATACTTGAAGTAAAGGAACAAGTGGAAACAGATCGCCTTAAACCCATTAAAGATGAGCTGCCAGATAAAATTGATTATTTTACGTTAAAGGCTGTATTGTTTAAAAATCATTTATATACAATATGAGTGGATAGGAAATGAGGCTGAAACAAAGGGTTTTGATCAAAGATAACCTTGAACGAAACAGAAATTAGGATGGGAAGCTGTATAAGTCGTACCGGAAAAAATCCTTCTCCTAAAATCGTTCATGTTCCTCTTTGGATTAATCGCCTTTGGTGTGTTCCAACCTCATTTCTTTCACAAACTTTGTTTACTGATATACATGCTCCCCAATATGGACACAAGCATCTTCATCCGCAATAATTGTTACATGTGGATGTTTTTTTAATGCGGATGCAGGAAAATCTTCTCGTATATCACCGCTTAGTAATCTGGCCAAAGCAACTGCCTTTTTCTTACCCGAAACCAGCAACAAAATTTCTTTACTCTCCAAAATGGTTTCAATTCCCATTGTTATTGCCTGTCTTGGGACAGCCTCTTTGGAATCAAAAAATCTTGCATTGGCTTCACGCGTACTTTCATTTAACTCCACGGCATGAGTTCGGCTGGAAAAAGGTGTGCCTGGTTCATTAAAACCAATATGACCATTTAACCCGAGTCCTAAAATTTGAACATCAACATAGCCAGCCTGCTCAATTAACCTTTCATAATCCCTGCATTCCTGTTGAAGGTTAGTCACAGTTCCATTTGGAAGATGAACATTCTCTTTTGAAATATCAATATGGTTAAATAATTTCTCATTCATATAATAATGGTAGCTATTGGGATCCTTCTCCTCCAGGCCAACATACTCATCTAAGTTAAAAGTAGAGACATCCCGAAAAGAAATGAATCCTTTTTTATATTTTTCTATCAGCTGTTTATATAGACCCTCTGGAGTTGAACCCGTTGCCAGTCCAAGAATTGGGTTTTTCAACGTTTGAAAATGATTCAATAAGTATGCACAACCCTTTTCACTCATGGTCTGATAATCTTTTACCTTGATTAGGTCCATTGTTCATTCTCCTTTGTATGCAATGTTTCCACGGCAAAGACTGTATTTAATATTTAAATCATCATCGACAAGTAAAATATCTGCGTCTTTCCCCTCCACAATACTTCCTTTTCTGTCAAAAATACCGATTTGCTTTGCAGGATTGACAGCAGTCATTTTGATAATATCCCTCATATGGACTCCCTCTAATCCAAGCATGTTTCTGGCACCGTCATTCATTTTTAAAATACTTCCTGCGAGTGTTCCATTCTCTAATACAGCTTTCCCATTTTTTACTTTTACTGGTTGACCACCTAATTCATAATCACCATCAGGTAACCCTTTAGCCCGCATTGCATCTGTGATCAGAATCAACCGGTCACTTCCTATATTTTGATAAATAATCTGCAGCATTTCTGACGATACATGAATGCCATCAGCGATAAGTTCTGCCTTCAACTCTTCTAGCCGAAACGCTGCCCCGACAGCACCAATATCCCGGTGATGTATACCATTCATCTGATTACAAAGATGAGTCATTTGATGCAGGCCATCATTAACCGCCTTTTTAATCCCCTCATAATTTGCATCCGTATGACCTGCCGAAACATTGACACCGATTTGATTTAGGTGGTGAATAAAAGACCCGTCCCCATCATGTTCAGGAGCCATCGTTATGGTTCGAATTTTTTCTCGAGATAGTTCCTGCCATCTATTAAACGTTTCAATATCCGGCTTTATAATATATTCTTGCGGCTGTGCACCTGCCTTTGATTTTTCAACAAATGGACCCTCAAGATGCACACCAATTACCTCAGCATGTTTAGCCTTTTGTTTATAATTTCCTACATTCGCTAAGGCTTTCTCAATACTTTCAAACGATTGAGTGATTGTTGTAGCAAGAAAGCTGGTGGTCCCTTCCTGAGGTAGGAAAGAAGCCATGGTATCAAGTGAACGCTCTGTTGCGTCCATAGTATCGGCACCATCTGCACCATGAATGTGACCGTCAATAAATCCGGGGATCGCATTTAAATGAGAGCCTTCTATAATCACTGCATCTTCCGTTATTGTCTGAATTCCTTTATCCAAGGAATCAATGGCTTTAATTGTTCCGTCTTTTATCAGGATTCCTCCATTTGAAACGACTTCATCCTCTTTATAAACCCTTACATTTTTTATATAAATAGAACGATTAATCAATGTTACTCTCCCCCCTCTATCCTATCTAGTGGTCTAGTCCTTTTAATGTACATTTCCTAATATTTTTGATAAAATTTTGTACCAAAGTCTTACATATAGGGGATGTTATGATGATTGATAAAAATTCACCCATACCCATTTATTATCAGCTAGAACAGAAAATAAAACAATTAATCGAAAGTCAAAAATTTGTACCTGGAGATTTTCTTCCATCTGAGCGAGAGCTGGCTGAAAAATATAACATTAGTCGCATGACCGTAAGACAGGCCATTAACAACCTAGTTACTGAAGGCCTTTTATACCGGGAAAAAGGCAAAGGAACCTTCGTCTGTGATAAAAAATTTGAACAAGATCTATCCGGTCTAACCAGTTTTAGTGAGGAAATGTATAATCGTGGTTTAACCCCATCAAGTCAATTACTAAATTTCCAGCTCATCTATGGAATTCATAAAATTACTTCCATTTTAAACATTGAATCATCCGATTTAGTTTATGAAATAAAACGAATTCGCTTTGCAAATGACGAACCTGTCGCCCTGGAAACAACCTATACACCACAAAAAAGAATAGGTACATTAGATGATGACAATATGGACAGATCCTTTTATGAAATAATGGAAAAAAATCGAAATTTCAACATCGCTTACGGTGAGCAATCCATTGAAGCTTCCCTTGCGAATGATGAAGAAATAAAATATTTAAAAATTCATAAAGGAGATCCTGTACTCATTATAAAACGCACCACGTTTTTACAATCAGGTAAACAACCGATTGAGTACACGAAATCCGTTTATAGAGCAGATAAATACAAATTTAATATAAGAATGCCACGAAATTATTAGAATGTAATGAATTTATCTATTTGCTCATTAAAAAATCAATAAAGCTGGACCTAAATGACCTTTATCCTAGTATAAACCCAAAGGGATTTTTCATGCTTTATCCTTTGTTAAATATATTGTAACGCCACACTTTAGGAAAATCAATCTAGAAGTATACTTGTCTATACCAGTTAGTTTGATTG
Source organism: Salinibacillus kushneri (assembly GCF_900111405.1). Taxonomy (GTDB): domain Bacteria; phylum Bacillota; class Bacilli; order Bacillales; family Alkalibacillaceae; genus Salinibacillus; species Salinibacillus kushneri. The sequence goes on from NZ_FOHJ01000001.1 coordinate 318,607, forward strand.
TATTTCTTCGACTACAGTCACACAAGCATCAGACGAAAGGAAAGACAAATATGTTTTTTGGTTTGATGTGGCTGGAATCAATGATAGTGGTAATTTTTGGTCCGGAGAAGGAGAAAAGGGAGTTACCGGTATGTATTTAGCTGGTTTCTTCCCCACGATATTCTCATTAGACGATTTAGCACAGGGTTCATAGATCAGATTCATGAGAAACAGATAGAGAATTGGTATGGATTTCCTTGACCTTATATATTTTATTTTGATCCACCTGATCTATATCTTTTCCTTCAAGTCTTAAGCGGGTAGCACAATTGTCTACGGATGCTATATTTTCATCCCGATCCAATGCATCATAGATGATTTCAGCCATTACAGCATATTTGTAGACCAGAATAGATAAATGGCCAAACAAACAGCATTACAATGGATACTCCAAGCATGGTTGCTGCAGTCAAAATAGGCACAAGGCGCTTACCACTAAAGAAAGCAAAGGCGTCTGGCAGCTTCACATGACTAAACCTATTATACAAAGCAGCTGCGATAATCCAGATATCATACCAATAAAAACGTTTTCTATGTTATCAAACGCCATGTTCACTTCATCCAGTTCAATTTGTAATAAGGTGGCTACATTATCTGAAGCAAGTACTGTTGTAATAACCGGATAACCAACCAAACCACTTATTGCAGCTGGTCCATCCTTTGCTCTCGTCATACCTATGGCAACCCCAACGGCAAATAAAATGGGAATAAAGTCCAAAATCGCACTACCTGCACTAATGAGAAAGCCGGCAATAACATTTCCAGCCCCCTCATCCTTCAGGGTCAATTAAGTAACCAATCCCCATTCATATAGCCGCTGCTGGTAATACTGCAACAGGTAACATGAAGGATTTACCAAGATTCTGTAAATATTTCATCATAAAACATAACCTCCTTTACCATGATATGAGTCTGCTTTCATTCTTTTGAACCCTTATAGGTTTAATTCCACGCTTCCATTCCTTTAAATGGGACAATCACATATTTACAGCAATGCAATATAGTTGTCTATACGAGTTTTTGTTAACAAAAACTGGCTTCTTTTTAAATAATTAAACCGAAACAATCATTTAAAAAGAAGCCTCTATCCTTTTTATCTATAAAATAATCCTTAAATCAACACGAATAAATTTTAATAGATTCCTACCTGATCGAATCCACTCTCAACAGCAGTTACTTCCTCACTATTTTCTCCGTATAAATCTACAGCAGATTGAACAATAGCGTTACGTGCATCACTGAAGTTTGATGTTGGTGTTAAGTATGTGGCGATTGCACGATAATAAATATCTCCCAGCTTGTCCTTTCCGATTTGCTCACCTATTAAGTAAGCTGCATGGTTAGTAATAGAGGAGTTAATATGAACACCGCCATTGTCTATTTCAAGTGGCAAGTCGTAGAATTCATCCATATGTTTTGGATACTGTCCATCTCCATATGGGGTAGCCTCTTCTGATACTGGGTACTTGTCCGGATTACTTAAACTGCGTAAAGAAGTGCGACCATCCTCTTTGGCTGCTGGAGCCATAATATCTTCTCCCACTTCCCAATCATCCTCATCAATAAGGGCTCCAAACACGTCTGCAAAAGATTCATTTAGTGCACCAGATTGGTTTCTGTAATTTAGATTTGCAGTGTGTGTGATGACACCATGCGTCATCTCATGGGCAGCCACGTCAAGACCTGCTGATAGTGGAACCATATATTCTCCATCTCCATCACCATAAGTCATGTAACGACCATTCCAAAATGCATTGTTATAGTCTTCTCCAAAGTGAACGTAGGAAATAATAGGCATACCGTTATCATCCAGAGAATTTCTACCATGTTCATTTAAATAGTAGTCATAAACTTTTTCTGAATTATAATGCGCATCAACTGCTGGGCTTTCATAATCAGATACCCATGCATTACTATGATTCTCAAAGATTTCATCCGTATTATAATCGTATGTGTAAATGCCTTCTAAATTCTGATGAACTTCATCGTATAATTTAAATGTGGTATCCTCCCCTGCTTGCGTTTCTTTTGTAGTATGAAGCGTTCTTTTTTCTCCATGAACACCTTTGCCAATACCGTTTATCGGTTTTGTTTTCAGATTATCGGCATGCAATAAGGCATTATACTGATCGATAACCTCCCCAGTGTTGGCATCCACAAACACAAACCAATTTCCAGGTTTATCGCCTAAGAAATTCAGGTTTACTTTGTAGGCTAATGAATTATCCTCCACAAATGGATAAACGACTAGTTCTGATGTAGGTTCAAAAGTTAGTTCTTCCGGTGCATCAACACTTGATTTCGCAATATTTACTGCCTCACCTTTTGTAAGCGCAGCTTTGGTGTCCACATTATCATTTGATACGGTTTTGTTGTGATAACCATTAACAGATACAACCTCATTGTTTTCATTAAAATGAACGATAATTTCAGTACCTTCTACTGGCACATCCTCTTTTGTCTGCTGGAAGCGAACATGAGTCATACCCAGGTCATCTTTTTGGACATCTTTCACCTGTAGATTTTTAGCTGCCTTCTGGATTCCAAGCTTTTTTTCGTTTTCAGCAAGGTAATCCAGCGCGCTGCCAGCATTACTGGCATTTTGCTTTTTAGCAAATTTTTCCTTCACGAATAGGGGAACATTCGCATTTTCGTTCCACTTCTTTTCTACCTCTGCTTGAATGGAATCTTGAGAAACCTGTTGTTGAGCTAAAACACCATTTACCGAACCTAATAATAATGCCGACGACAAAACAACTGGTAGTGTATACCTCTTTTTCAAATAAATACCTCCTTTGTCTTAATTGCTTATTATTATAGAATAATAGATTCATAATTTCATGATTATTTAGAATTGTTTTTATCTTATAGACTATTAAATATATACTAGATTAAAAGTCTTAATAAATTTCGATATTTACCATTTCTATCGCTATTTTGTCGTCCTGACCTAAAATAGAAAAAGCCTCTCCCTTTATAAAGAATGTACTTTATAGGAAGAGGCTCTTTACGTTTTGTAAAATGGAAAAGAACATCTGTGAAAATACAGATGTTCACTCTATGACCTTAGACCTTGTTAAAAACCGCTTTCCTTCAGGTCCCTCTAAGGAAAACATCCCGCCTCGGCCATCAACAACATCAATAATAAGCTGGGTATGCTTCCAATATTCATATTGATCCTTGGACATGTAAAAGGGTGTATCTCCAATGCTACCTAATTTCACATCGGCGTTTCCTACACGAAACTCATCACGCGGATAGCACATTGGCGAACTTCCATCACAGCACCCGCCCGATTGATGAAACATTAAAGGACCGTGCTGTTCTTTTAAGCTTTCAATCAATTCAAGTGCGGCGTCTGTGGCCACTACTTTTTCCTTCTCTACCATGTTTCACATCCTTTCTGGTAAAAAACCTATTAAAGCTAAAAGCTTAATTGAAGAATAGTGTACTGGAAATGATAGGGGAATCTGGGGATTAAGCAGGATTTTAGAGAATGAATCCTTTCATACAGGAATTACTTTTATCTTTAGAATAATCCATCTTATGTTCATAGGATCTAAGAATGTTTTCAAACGTCTTTTGCCAATTATTGAACCTCTTTCTAATGTTATTAATCGTAAAATGTATGAATGAAGAATTTTATACAAGGACTAAACATGAGGATAACGGACTGCACTAAATTTCGTAGATTTATGCTTATTATACTTGTATTCAACCAGTCAGCAGCAACTACAATGAAACTAACCTCTTCAATCAAGCAAAAGCTTCAATAAACATGGGGGAGTCGCCAAAAGACAAACTCCCCCCTTAAAGACACACAAGGCAAGCTTAGAACAATCCTTGAGCATCCTTACTATAGCTTGCGAGCAAATTCTTAGTTTGTTGATAATGTGAAAGCATCATTTGATGATTTTCGCGCCCAATTCCGGACTTTTTATAGCCGCCAAATGCAGCATGGGCAGGATAAGCGTGATAGCAATTGGTCCATACACGTCCTGCTTCAATTCCTCTGCCAAATCGATAAGCCTTATGGAAATCTCTGGTCCAAACACCAGCACCAAGGCCATAAAGAGTGTCATTGGCAATATCGAGCGCTTCTTCATCATCCTTAAAAGTTGCAACCGATAAAACCGGTCCAAAAATTTCTTCCTGGAAAATGCGCATACGGTTGTGCCCTTTAAAAATCGTTGGTTTTACATAAAACCCTTTTTCAAGCTCTCCATCCAGGTGATTACGGTCTCCACCAACAAGTACCTCTGCTCCCTCTTGCTTCCCAATATCTAAATACGAAGTGATTTTTTCCATTTGCTCGGTTGAGGCCTGAGCTCCCATCATTGTTTCTGTGTCGAGAGGATGACCAATTTTGATCTCGTTTACTCGGTTTAATGCTTTTTCCATGAAGTCATCATAAATCGACTCATGGATTAATGCCCGGGATGGACACGTACAGACCTCCCCCTGATTCAAGGCAAACATAACCATTCCTTCAATAGCTTTATCTAAAAAGGCATCATTGTTATCCATTACATCATCAAAGAAAATATTTGGTGATTTACCACCTAACTCTAAAGTAACAGGAATAATATTCTCAGAGGCATACTGCATAATGAGACGACCTGTAGTTGTCTCTCCTGTAAAGGCAATTTTCGCAATACGATCATGAGAGGCTAATGGTTTACCTGCTTCCACACCAAATCCATTTACAACATTAACCACGCCCGCTGGAAGTAAATCATGAATAAGCTCCAGGAGAACATGGATAGAAGCAGGCGTTTGTTCAGCCGGCTTTATTACGACACAATTTCCGGCAGCAAGTGCTGGAGCCAGTTTCCATGTTGCCATTAAAAGCGGGAAATTCCACGGTATAATTTGCCCAACTACACCAAGTGGCTCATGGAAGTGATAGGCGACTGTATCATCATCAATTTGACTAATACCGCCTTCTTGAGCACGAATGGCACTAGCAAAATAACGGAAATGGTCAACAGCTAGTGGTATATCTGCAGCTAACGCTTCCCGCACTGCTTTACCGTTATCCCACGTTTCGGCAACAGCCAGCCTTTCCAAATTCTCTTCCATACGATCTGCAATTTTGTTTAAAAGATTGGCTCTTTCAGTCGGAGATGTTTTCATCCAGCTAGTGGCTGCTTCATGGGCAGCATCCACCGCAAGATTGACATCTTCTGCTGTTGAACGGGCTATTTCACAAAACACTTCACCTGTTACTGGGGTAACATTTTCAAAATACTTCCCCTTTACCGGTGGCTTCCATTCACCACCAATAAAATTATCATAACGCTCCCGAAATTCTACCACTGCACCTGGACGATTAGGTGCTTCATATTTCATGTACAATTCCTCCTTTTTTAAAATCGTATACAAAATAGATGTAATAACTTGGACAAATGTTGATCTATATTACATATATTAGGTAAAAATAAGGATTATGCAGAAAATGAGAAAGTTGATTTATTTATACGTACAACTTTTCATTGAGGGTGTGGTGTGCGACTTTTTCACAACGCTATGTTTTACCTCTCTTGTGAGGAAGCCTTAAGAAATGGAATCCAAACAAAAAACGGGCCTTATCGTACGTGATAAAAGCCCGTTTTATAATTCGACAAAATTCGGGTGGTGACAGGCACCTATAACACTGCTTCTTTCATTTGCTTGAGTCTTTCTTCACTTTCTTCTCGTGTTTTTCCTTTTACACCAAAATAGAATTTAATTTTAGGCTCTGTACCTGATGGGCGAAGACAGAACCAGCAGTCATCTTCCAGTAAAAATTTCAGTACGTTCGATTTTGGAAGCTGAATGGTTTCTTTTTTTCCATCTGCTAAATACGTACGTTCTGAAGCTGCATAATCCTCAACAGCCAGAACTCTTAATTCTCCAGCCTTTTCAAGTGGATTATCCCGGAAGTTCTGCATCATGTTTTCAATTTGTTCCGTTCCGGCGATTCCTTTAAGGGTAATGGAATGCAGATCCTCTAAATAATAGCCGTGACGTTGGTAAATATCTTCAAGGGCATCAAAAAGAGTTTTTCCTTTTGATTTCCAATAGGCTGCAATTTCACTAGCCATCATTGCAGATTGAACAGCATCTTTATCCCGGGCAAAATCACTTATTAAGTATCCGTAGCTTTCTTCGTAACCAAATAAGAATTCATGTGCACCCGTTTCTTCATACTCACGAATTTTTTCTCCGATAAATTTAAAGCCAGTTAGTGTGTCTAAAGTGTCTATGCCATAGTTTGAAGCAACTGCTCGTCCTAATTCTGAAGTTACAATGGTTTTGATCATTAAGCCATTTTCAGGGAGGGGATTCGTTTTAGCAAGAATATAATCGAGCATCAAACTTCCCAGCTGATTCCCGGTTAAAACCGTATACTCCCCATCTGAACCTTTTACAGCTACTCCTAAGCGATCTGCATCGGGATCTGTACCAATTAATATATCTGCATCGGTCTTTTTCCCGTATTCAATAGCTAAAGTAAAGGCCTGATGCTCTTCAGGATTTGGTGATTCAACGGTTGAAAACTCCGGGTCCGGTTTGGCCTGCTCCTCTACAATCGTAACCTGATTAAAGCCAAGCTGCTTTAATCCTGCTTTGACGAATTGATGAGCCGTTCCATGCAGTGGTGTAAAAACAATCTTTAAATCTTCTGCCTGATCTTGAATAACCTCAGGATTTAATGTAATGGTTTTTAAGTGAGCCAAATACGCTTCATCAACTTTTTCATCAATCCATTCTAATAATCCCTGTTCTTCCAATTTAGACTGCTCTAAAGCATCTACAGCCAGTTCGTTTTCTACCGCATTTACCTCATACACGATATCCTCAGCCTGGACAGGTGGAACTTGTCCCCCATCTTCATTATAGACTTTAAATCCATTATATTCTGGTGGATTGTGACTAGCTGTAATCACAACTCCAGCAGCTGTTCCAAGATGACGAACAGAAAAGGAAAGTACTGGTGTAGGACGTAAAGAAGTAAATAAATACGTTTTAATCCCGTGTGCCCCCATAACCTTTGCTGTTTCCAGTGAAAATTCCGGAGACATATGTCTGGAATCGTGGGCCACAACAATCCCCTCCTTCTTTGCATCTTCCCCTTGCTTCTCTATGTATTTCGCCAAGCCTTCTGCCGCTTTACGAATGGTATAGATATTCATACGATTGATTCCCGGACCAAGCTCGCCTCGCATGCCTCCTGTCCCAAATGTTAGCGGTTTATAAAAAGCTTCTTCTAATTGAGCTTCGTCCGAAGATAATTGATCTAATTTTTGACGTAAGTTGCTATCAAGTTCTTTAAACTGATTCCATCTTTTATAATGGTCTTGCCACGCCATCCAATCTCCTCCTGCATAAATCTTTATGATAGATATAATAATTTTCCTCGATCCGTACCTTTATTTTAGCATTTGTTGACAACTGTCACCACCCCGCGAATATTGTCTATGAGGATTATAAAATTCTTAACTTTCTGAAGAGACATACAGCTTAAATCATGCTACCATACATATAATGAAAGATATAAGATTGGAGGACGTTATAATGGCCATTAAAACCGAAGCAATCGTTCAGCATTCATTGGATGCTCTTCTGGAGGACGAAACCTTTTTACCCACAGTGAAAGGGGATGCAAGAAAACAGGCTTTCACCTCTCTTGCAGCAATTCTGTCCACGCCCAATCATATACATAAGGCTTTTCTTCGTATTGGTTTAGAAGACAAAAAAATTGTCCGTGTACCCGCTTTTAGAGTTCAGCACAATAACACACTGGGGCCTTATAAAGGGGGCATTCGTTTTCATGAATCGGTAAAAGAAGAAGAAGTTACAAATTTAGCCGCCCTTATGACATTAAAAAACGCCCTGCATGAAGTCCCTTTTGGCGGTGGAAAAGGCGGCGTAGTTATCAATCCAAGAGACTTCTCAGAAAAAGATCTTCATAAAATTGCGGTAAAATATGTGCATTACTTTAGTGATGTCTTAGGGACAGATAAGGATATTCCCGCGCCAGATATGGGAACAGGAGAAAGAGAAATGGACTGGATGATGGCTGAATATAAAAGCATCAAACCAGGCGAGCCTTATCGCGGGAGCTTCACAGGTAAAAGTGTTGTAAATGGAGGTTCCTTAGGACGCCGAGAAGCAACAGGTAAAGGGGTATATTTTACATTCCGCTATTTACTTCATGATTTTGTCAAAGAGCAATACCAGCTTTTATCCAACACAGATAATCGCTTTGCCAAGACCGCTCTCAACACCGCAAATCGTCCACTCAAAATTGCTGTACAAGGATTTGGGAATGTAGGGTCTATTGCAGCATTAGAAGCTTATCAATGTACCTATCTTCAAAATAAGGTGGTTGCTGTTAGCGACCGTCATGTCACCCTTTATAATTCAGAAGGACTGAACATCCCTGGGTTAATAGATTTTACCAGCCAGCAACACGGAGATTTACCCATAACAGAAAAACAGCTCGAAAAGGCCGGAGTAAAAGCCGATATCCTCCATCGGGAAGAAGTCTTGTATTTAGATGTTGATGCATTGTTTTTAGCAGCTCTGGAAGATCAAATTCACGAGGACAATGTAGAACAAATTAAGGCCCCCGTCATTGTAGAAGGAGCAAACGCGCCAGTGACAAGCGAAGCCGATAATGTATTAAGTGATAATGGGGTTATTATTATTCCTGATATTTTAGCCAACGCCGGTGGGGTTATCGTATCTTATCTGGAATGGCTGCAGGGTCGTGAAACCCAATTTTATACAGAGGAACAGGTCTTTAAACTTCTCTATGACAAAATGCAGAAAACCATGGATTCCATACTGCCTCCATTCTTTAATGATCCATATCCTCTAAGACAAAATTGCTATATCCATGCGGTCATGAAACTATCGACCATTTTATATCGACATGGAAAGCTCTATTAAAATATAAGGGCGGCATTCACGCCGCCCTCCATTAACTAAGAAATAACAGAAGAATAGAAATTCAACTTTGTACATTATAGGGAGGTGAAACCTATTGAAAAGAATAAAACTGACAATTGGAATTTTATTTATATTAATCGGTCTTAGTTTTATCGGTTATCCCCTCTATTATCAATGGTCTCAGTCACAGGAAATAGATGAGCTAACTTCTGCCATACACGCGATTTCTACTGGTGAAGAATTCGATAACGCCACGGTTGCACCTGAATTAAAAGAAGAAATCGAAAAAGGAGTACTTCACCTGAAGATCCCCACAATTGATTTACATCAGCCCATACTCTCTAAAACCAACAAAAACACCTTAAACGTAGCCTTAACACAAATCAAACCCAATCAGACTCCAGGTAAAGGGAATTTTACAATCGCCGGGCATCGAAGCCTGAAAGACGGAAGACATTTTAATCGTCTGCCAAACGTCCAAAAAGGGGAGACAGTCATTTTAGTTGATGATAATACGAAATATCACTATAAAATCACGAAAATATTTGAAGTTGAACCAGAGGAGACAGATGTATTAACAGACGTTAAGGAAAAGCAGCTCATCACGCTTGTAACATGTACAGCTACAGGGAGAGACCGAATCATTGTACAAGGGGAATTAGTGGAAACAAAAGAGGGGTAAAAAAGATCCCCCTGCTTCTTATAATAGGAGGGGCTATTGTTTTACATCCTCTACCCTGTTTTCTAATAGGGCAAATCCATCTATCACACAGGAAACCACATCCCCATCCCGAATTACTACAGCTCCTGGTGTACCGGTTGAAATAATGTCACCCGGTAATAACGTCATCACTTTTGAATGAAAAGAAATCAGATTCCATGGCGTAAAAGTCATGTTGGATACGATATTTTTGCGATGGAGATTACCGTTAATCCTTGTGGAAACTTCTAATTGGTGAACATCCTCTACTTCATCTGTTGTCACAAGCTCTGGTCCAAAGCTGAAAAAGGTGTCAAAGCTTTTGGAACGGGTTAAATATCGAGGATTCCGCTGTAATATATCTTCTGCCGTCATATCAATAACCGTTGTATACCCTGCAACATAGTCGATAGCCTCTTTTTCAGTGACATTCCTACACTCTTTTCCTATGATAATGCCCAGTTCTGCTTCTGCTGTTGTCCGTTCGGATTGATGTGGAATTTGAATCGTATCATGAAGTCCAATGATAGCTGTATCTGGTTTCATAAAGCTTGCAGGCTCTGAGTTAGGCGCCATTTCATGTAAATCTGATGCATGCTCGACATAATTAAGACCAATCCCCCAGATTTTCCTTGGATGTCGATAAGGCGGGGCAAATGTAACATCACTTTTTGATAAACGTAAAACATTCTGAAGCTTATCCTGGTTGATATTTTCAAACCATTCAGCTAGCGAAGTAAGCTTTCCTGATTCTAATAAGTGGTATAGATTCACAGGCCATGTCGTATTAAACACCTCATTCAGTGTTTGAAGCATCACTACCTGATTTCCCATTATAATAGCAGCTGTTTCTTCTCCCTGATCTTTTACCGTAGCCAACCGCATATCTCTACTCCTTTCTAAATAGATGGATTTTTCACCAAACAGGTTCTTTTACCATCATTTGGCGGACAACTTCTTTACCGATTTCTAAAGATGCAGTCGCAGCAGGTGAAGGTGCATTGCATACATGCAGGCTTCGCTTCCCATGGATGATTTCAAAATCATCTACAAGGGTGCCATCAGATCTTAATGCCTGAGCGCGCACTCCAGCTCCTCCTGGTATGACATCATCGGATTGAATGTCCGGGATTAATTTCTGAAGCTCTGACACAAACTTTTTCTTAGACAATGAACGGGCCATTTCACTAACGCCTTCCCGCATATATTTTCGTGCCAGATGCCAAAAGCCTTTATAGCGAAAAACATCCCAAATATCCTTCCGATCCCAATCGGTAAAGGCATATCCTTCCCGTTTAAAACTCAATACCGCATTGGGTCCTGCCTCTACCTCCCCATCTATCATTCTCGTAAAATGAACACCCAGAAAGGGAAAATCAGGATTAGGAACTGGGTAAATTAAATTTCGAACCAGATGCCGTTTTTCAGGTTTTAGCTTATAATATTCCCCGCGAAAAGGGACAATTTGAACATCAATAAAATAGCCCGCTAAATAGGCAATTCGATCACTATGAAGCCCAGCACAATTGATTAAAAATCGTCCGTTAAAGGTATGCTGATCTGTCTCCACTGTAATTCGATCGGTTTGTTCGGTAATGGTTTGGACAGTCTCTCCACACCGTACATCGCCACTTTGTTTTCTGATTAGATCCGCTATCTTATAGGAGACTTGCTGATAATTCACAATACCGGCAGAAGGAACCTTTATAGCTTCTACTCCACGGACATTTGGTTCCATTTCACTCAACTGATGTCGATTCAGCTTTTTAATCGTTAAACCATTTTGTATACCCCTTCGATATAAATGGTCCAATTGCTTTGTTTCTTCCTAGTTCGTGGCCACAATCACTTTCCCACAAACGTCATAATCGATTCCCTCTTTTTGACAAAAATCTACCATCGATCGATTACCCTGTTTAGCCAAACGTGCCTTCAAACTACCAGGTTTATAATAGATTCCTGAATGTATAACCCCACTATTATGTCCTGTTTGATGAGAAGCAAGTTCCTGCTCTTTTTCCAGAATCAGCACTTTTTTTGATGGATATTGCTTCGTTAAAGATAAACCAACGGATAATCCAACAATGCCGCCTCCAACAATAATAAAATCATACATAGTGACCACCTCCTTATAAGTCCTAATTTAATCCTTAAAATGGAGCGCTAATTCCTCACGAATCGAATCAGGGATTGGTTCCTTAACTTGTTTCTCTACATTAAAATTCACATACGCAGCCGTTCCCTTTGCACATAATCGTCCATTCTGCCAAAGCTCTTCATATAACTGCAGACTTGTATTTCCGATTTTTTCTACCCATGTATGGATCTCAACACTCGTTCCGAAATAAATTTGGTCGGTATAATCAATATTGGTGTTTAATATAATCATCCTCCAATTTTCAAATGACATATCAGGTGTAAAGAGCCTAAAAATTTCATTCCGTCCAGCCTCAAACCAGACCGGTACCACGGTATTATTGATATGCCCGACACCATCAGTTTCAGACACACGAGGTTCAATTACTGTTTTATACATCGTTATTCCATCCTTTAATTCCCTTATTTGAATATTCTATAAATATATCTTCTCTAAAATTCCTGTAAATCCTTTAATGAGATGAAAGGTGTAATAGACAAAATAAGGGGGCACAATAGCCCCCATATCATTACACCTGATTATTCTAAAATTGTTTTAGCAATCTTATAATCTAATTCCTCATATTCATAATAATTTATCGTATCATATAGTTCTTTTCTAGTTTGCATATCATTAATTGAGTCTATTTGAGTACCTTTTTCAAGGATTTCCTGATATACTCGTTCATAAGCCTTAGCCGCCACCCTCATAGAGGTTACAGGATATATAACCATTTGATAACCAAATTTCTCAAATTCCTTTGCTGTATAATAGGGGGTTTTACCAAATTCTGTCATATTCGCTAATAGTGGGACTGAGATTTCCTGTTTTAAACGTTGAAATTCCTCTTCATTAGGTAAAGCCTCAGGAAAAATGGCATCAACTCCTGCTTCTTCATAAGCTTTAGCACGCTTAAGTGTACTATCAATACCTTCTACTCCATAGGCATCCGTTCTTGCAACAATAACTAGAGTTGGGACAGTATCTCTTATTACATGAATCTTTTGAACCATTTCCTCTGTGGTAACCAGCTTCTTACCATTTAAATGACCGCATTTTTTTGGCGAATCCTGATCCTCTATTTGAACGGCAGCTACATTTGCCTCAAGCATCTCCTTTACTGTACGAGCTACATTTAGAATACCGCCAAACCCGGTATCGATATCTACTAATACAGGTAGGTTAGTTGCTCGAACTAAATCCTTTGCCCGATCTGCCATTTCTTCTGATGTTATCACCCCTAAATCCGGTAATCCTCTACTTGCTGTATAAGCAGCACCAGATAAATATAGTGCTTCAAAACCTGTTTTCTTTGCCATTAAACCAGCCATTGCATCATGCGCACCAGGAATTTTTAAAATAGATTTTTGATTAATTTTTTTTCGAAATTTCCCAGCTAATTCCTCCTGTGTTAACGATTTGTGTGTTAACCAAGTCATGGAAATCCCTCCTATTACGTATTGTGTAAAAATTGATGTTTTACACATTTTGCGTTCTCCCTGCCACAGTTGACATACACTGCTCTTTACATGACCCCACACGATGTGGGGAAATAGGTTTGGACAGGAAGTACCGAACTTAATCAAGCCTCCTTTTTTAAATGACCATCATTTTTATATATTGATGTACAGGAATTGTCTTTAACTTATTACTATTTTCACATAACTCAAAGATTTGCTTTGCTTGTTGTTTAGGAAAATGGCTTTCAAGGTTTTGACTGAATTTTTCTAGTAATTTAGGAATACCCTCTTCTCGTCGAAAACGATGACCCAGAGGATATTCATAGGCAACTTTATCGGTTGATGTTCCATCCTTAAAGAAAACTTGAACGGCATTGGCAATTGATCGTTTTTCCGGATCCAAATAATCTTTACTGTATTGCTTATCTTCAACAATCTCCATCTTCTCCCTTAAAGTATCAATTCGGGGGTCTGCTGCCGTTTCATCTTCGTAATGATTGGCTGTAATATGACCAAAAAGAAGACCAATTGCTGTTATATACTGAATGCAATGATCCCGATCTGCCGGATTATGCAATGGACCCGTTTTATCAATAATACGTATAGCTGATTCCTGGGTTGTGATAACTATCTTATCAATTTCTTCGATTCTCTCTTTTACTTTAGGGAATAATTCTACAGCACATTCTGCAGCTGTTTGCGCATGAAATTCGGCTGGATAGGAAATTTTAAATAGAATATTTTCCATAACATAAGAACCAAATGGCCTCGCTAATGTAAGTTCTTTACCACCAAATAAGACATCCTGAAACCCCCAGTCTGGGGCTGATAGAGCTGTTGGATAACCCATTTCTCCATAAACCGCCATAAGAGCAAGACGAACACCCCGACTTGTCGCATCACCTGCAGCCCAGGATTTTCTTGATCCGGTATTCGGAAAATGACGATAGGTACGCAAGCTAGAATTATCAACCCAGGCATTCGATACGGCATTCATGATTTGCTTTTTCGTCCCACCCAACATGGTGGTCACAACAGCTGTAGTAGCCACCTTTACAAAAAGGACATGATCGAGTCCTTGACGATTTAAACTATTATCCAGAGCTAAAACACCTTGAATCTCATGTGCTTTTACCATAGCAATAAGAACATCCTCTACGGTAAGGGGACTTTTGCCCTCTGCTATATTTTGACGACTCACATAATCTGCTGTTGCTAATATCCCTCCCAGATTGTCAGAAGGATGCCCCCATTCAGCTGCTAACCATGTATCGTTATAGTCTAGCCAACGGATGATACAGCCAATATTAAAAGCCGCATGTACAGGATCCAGTTCATATTGAGTACCCGGAACTCTGCTCCCATTCGGGACAATTGTTCCTGGCACAATTGGACCTAAATGCTTCGTACATTCTTGATACTGAAGTGCTAAAAAGCCACATCCCAGCGTATCCATTAAGACATAACGAGCCGTTTCCAGCGCCTCGCCACTTGTAATCTCTCCATCTAAAACATAATCTGCAATCTCCTCTATTACTGAATCTGCTATTTCCATTTGTTTTTTTACTGTTTTACTCATTTTTATCCCTCCATTCTACCAATAATACAATGCTGCTATAACAGCTACTATCATCATTAAAAAGCTGGAGAAAGTCCCCATCACATACTGTTCTTTTTTCGAAAGCACCCCGGTTTCAAAAGCATAAAAAGTAGTAGGCGAATGAATAGGTATAACCGTCATTCCTCCTATAATTAACAGCACTAATAGGGCCAAAGCTATTGACTGCACACCGATTAATTCTGCATATGAAATAATGATAGGAAAAATGACAACTAATGCAGATGATGGTACCGTAAATAAAAACCTTATAATATATACAAGCAATGCAATGATGACAACTTTTATCGCTTCTCCAGCTTCAGTTGGAATAAACATGATAAGTTGACCGGCTAACACTTCTGCTGTTCCATTATTATCTATGAGTAGAGCCAAGGAAAAGGAAGAGCCTAAAAGTAAAAAATTTTCCCAATCATAATTTCGGATCAACTGATTATCAATAAGCCCAAAACTAGGTAATGAATAGATTACTACTAATAACATAGGTGGTAACACAAGTGGAACATGTTGTGGATTAGTAAAAATCCAAACAAAAATCATACAAATAAAGGTTCCAATTACGACCCAGAGTTTTGCTGGTATGGATTCTGATTGTATCGATTGGGACTCCTTTTTCTGCGTCGCTGTTTTCTTCTGATCTACAACTGGTGTTGTTTTTTTAAAAAATTGCCAGGCTAATACCATCAAAATTATTAAGCCTATCCAAATGGGCGGAGCCATTTTCAGCAACCATTCTATCCAGCTAATTTCAGCAATATGGTAATCTCGAATTAGCTGCCAGGCTAAAACAGCAAGCCCACCTCCTGTAAAAATAATCATTGTAGCAGTCTGATTAAAGATTCCCAAAATATAAGCACAATATTTTTTAAATAAGCTTTTCTCACTATATCCATAATACTCATTTAATCTTTCAACTAGTGGGAACAGAATCTTAAACCGTGCAACAGCTGACGGTAACACTATAGGTAAAACTAGCATGAATAAAGGTAACCCGATAATAATGATATGTGCACCACCTTTACTCATTTTCATGATCATTCGAGCGATTACCTTATCGATTCCAACCCTTGTTAGTGCCTGACTAATTAACGAAAGGACGAAAATAAAATAAAGAGCTGGAGACAAAAAGCCTGCAACCGCTTCTTCCACTGTATCGGTCAACCCAAGTATAAGCATACTAGATAAAACCAACATAGATACTGCTCCTGATGGCAAAGGACCCAGCGTCCACAAATAAATGGCAAAAACTAACAAACCTAAGGTTAATTGCTGCTCACTCGAAAATGAGTCAAGAAAGGTAGATTGTGATAACAAAACTATTCCCAGTAAACATGAGGATAGCAAACCTCTGTTTACAATTAGCTTCCACTTGGCATATGGTATAGGCTCTTTCTTATAAACTTGTGGTTTCATTGGAATCTTCACTTTTTCTACTTATAAAATATTTAATAATGGGTACCAGGAATGAAAGTAAGGCAACAATTAATAAGGCTAAGGAAATTGGATTTTCTATAAAAATCATTAAATTTCCATTGGATATGGTAAGAGATTGCCTAAAGGACTGTTCCATCATTCCACCAAGAATAAAAGCCAGGATTAATGGTGGTGCCGGAAAAGAAAAAAGTCGCATGACAAAACCCAGAACCCCACATATTAAAAGTAAATATAGATCAAAAGGATTAAAACTTATCGAGTAAACACCTATTAAACTAAACATGATAACCAATGAAATCAATAACGGACGTGGAATCCGTAATATTCTAGCAATATATGGGATTAGTGGTAGATTTATGATTAATAAAAAGATATTTCCAATATACATACTGGCAATAATACCCCAGAAAATCTCTGGTTGGTCAGACATTAGTAAAGGCCCAGGCTGAACACCAAGAACCATAAAAGCACCTAGCATAACAGCTGTTGTCCCAGATCCCGGAATCCCCAAGCTTAATAATGGAACAAATGCACCACTTGTCGCTGCGTTATTAGAGGCTTCCGGAGCCGCTAAACCTTTAATAGATCCTTTACCAAATTGATGTGACTTTTTGGAAATACGTTTTTCGGTCACATAACTAATAAAGGATGCAATCGTTGCCCCTGCCCCTGGTAATATACCTAGGATAAAGCCCAAAAAAGAATGACGTGACATTGGTCCACTCATCTCTTTTACATCAGATTTGCTTAATTTCAAACTGCCAATCGATTTATTTTGAGATAGCGACTGATCTTTACGGTTGAGAATTAATGTACAAACTTCAGTTAGAGCGAACAGCCCTAATGCAATAACAAGAAAGTCAATCCCTTCAAATAAATTGGGATTCCCAAAAGTGAAGCGCTGCGTACCAGTTTGTCCATCAAGTCCTATGGTTGCAACCATAAATCCTATAGTTGCTGAGATAAGTGCTTTAATAGTAGAGCATTCAGACAAACTGGATATAAGAGTTAGCCCCATCAGCATCAAAGCAAAGTAAGCAGGTGGACCAAATGATACAGCTACACTTGCAAGCACTGGTGCAAAGAGCATTAAAAGAACAACACTAACCGTACCACCAGCAAATGATGAAATCGCAGCAACAGCTAATGCCTTCCCCGCCTTACCTTGTTGAGCCATTGGATATCCATCAAACGATGATGCAACTGTTCCTGAAATCCCCGGGGCATTTAATAAAATGGAGGATGTAGAGCCACCGAATACCGCACCATAATATACACCCGCCATCATAACAAGGGCAATAGTCGGGGCCATTCCATATGTAATCGGAATCATAATAGCAATCGCACTAATAGGGCCCAGACCAGGAAGCATACCAATGAATGTACCAACAAATACCCCCATTAACACAAAGAGTATTCCTTCTACACTTAAGGCTACTTGAATTCCTGTCATAATTCCTTGTAAAGCATCCATATGCTATCCTCCTTAAATTGGCAAGATTCCTTGTGGCAACTGAATTTTTAGCAAGAAGACAAAAATAGTATAGGTTGATATCGAAAAGATGATTGAAACAAGAGCATTTATTATGTGCTTTTTATAGCCTAAAATTAATGAACAAAAGAATACAAATAGCGATGTCATCAACACGAAACCTATGATTTCAAATAACCAAATATAAAGAAAAAGCATACCGCCAACCGTTAATAAACCCCCCATATCCCTCTTCGGTATATTACGTCTTTCTTTTTGTTCTTCCGTTTCCGTGTTCTTGGAAAAGTAAAGTACGATAGAAAGCATAGTTAATAAATATCCTAATCCCTTTGGAATTACGTCAGCATCAACGGCAGTATAAGCAAAGGATGGCAGTTGATAGCTCATGATTAAGTATCCTGCAGATATAACAAACAATACTACCGCAATTCGCTGGTTTATCCTTTTTAACATAGTTGGTCACTCCTAAAAGATTTGATGATAGTCAAAAAAGAAATATATAGAAGTCAATGAAAACTCATTGACTTCTACAAGCAAGCATTATTCAGATAATCCTAACTCTTCCAGTAAGCTTGCAATGGACTCTTTTTCCTCATCTAAGAACTTCTTATATTCTTCAGAATTCATATATTGTTCATCCCAGCCATAGTTAGCTCGAATTTCTGCAAATTCCTCAGAATCACTTAACTCTTTAAACTTTTGTTCATAATAATTAACAGCTTCCGGATCCATGTTTGGTGGTCCAAAGAATCCTCTCCAATTAACAAATGTTTCATCGATTCCTTGTTCAATAGCCGTAGGAAAAGTACTTAGAACTTCTCCTTCAAGGCGTTCTTCTGCCGTAATACCTAAAACTTTGATTTCCCCAGCTTTTACTTGCTCAACTGTTTCAGCTACACCAGTAGAATAAACATCAACACTTCCATTTAATAGGGAGGTTAATGCTCCACCATCCTGGTCTGATACGTATTTAATTTTAGTTGGATCCACCCCGGCTGCTTTAGCGATTTTTACAAATTGAATATGGTCCATACTTCCCGGTGAAGAAGCACCTACTACTGAGATACTGGAAGGGTCTTCCTTCATATCTTCAAATAAATCATTTAAATCATCCCAAGGAGCATCCGCTCTAACAGCAAAAGCTCCATAGTCTGCAATAATATTTGAAAGTGGTGTAAAATCTTCATGGCCAAACTCTGATTGTCCATTTAATGGAACTAATAAAAGTGGAGGAGAAGATACAAATAAATTGTACGGACTTCCATCTTGTTTATGAATATCTGCCCACGCTACGGCTCCACCGCCTCCTGGCTGGTTTTCCACACCAATATCCTGTTCAATAATCCCTGTTTCATTAAAGACTTGAGCCGCCATACGGGCTGTTGTGTCCCAACCACCTCCAGCCCCGGCAGGAGCTACAAATTCAATGGTTTGTTCTGGCTGCCAACTATCAGAGATTTCTGATCCAGAATCTTCTGTTGAATCAGAATCGGTTGTTTCACTTGTGTCCGGATTTTCTGATGAATCTCCAGAACATGCAACAACAAAGAACATAAGTAGCATAAATGCAAAAAACGTAAATACTTTTTTCATGTTCAAAGTCCCCCTTTTGATATTTCTTATTTAGAGATTCTTCCAATCCCTTTCCACTCATCCACCAATTTAGTTTAAAAATTCAGATATGTAAACGTTGTCATAATAATGTTTATTAAACACTTTTTGTTTATTTTATACATTTTGTTCACGGTTCAACGTTTGTTCTCATTAAAAAATGCTTAAAACCCATCCTAAGTCATAATCAAGATGTTTTTCCATAAAGGTAATATTTTCGTTCTGGTCGGCCAACAATACCATACTCTAATTCAGCTTTTCCTTCATCAACTGAAATTAAATATTCTAAATAGCGCCTTGCCGTAGTACGGGAAGCACCCATTTTATCTCCCATTTCTTCCGCTGTTATCCCTTTACTCGTTTCATTCAATATATTCCTTACCTTTTCTAACGTAATAGGATCTATCCCTTTTGGTGTTTTCTGTTCTGTAGTTGTTTTCATTGCTGTATATCCAAAATATTTGTCCAAAAAAGATTGATCGAATTCCTTTTTCGTTTCTAACGCAGTTCTTGTTTTCTTGAATTTCTCTATTGCTGTTACAAATCTTTCGATGTTAACTGGCTTAATTATATAATCAAATACGCCATTTAAAATTGATCGTTCTACCATGTTTTTTTCCGTTGCAGCTGTAATCATAATTATTCCGGTTTTCGGATTATTTTCTTTAATATTATGAATTAAATCCGTACCTAAAACATCAGGCATATAGATATCCAATAGTACTAAATCTACTTGATGATTTTCTACTAATTCCAATGTCTCTTTACCATTTAATGACTTTCCTATTACTTGAACACCTTTAACTTTAGCTAAGAATTCTTCATGAATTCCAGCTACCCTATAATCATCTTCAGCAATCACAATATTTAACATGGTAATCCTCCTAAACTTAACCATTAGAATAGTTATGCAAAATAATCTCTCTCTATTTGCCGGGGAGAAAAACAGTAAATACAGCACCACTATTTTTTTGGTTTTGGACTTCTATCGTACCCTGCAGTTCCTTTACTACTTCCTGAACATTTGCCAGTCCAAATCCTCTTCCCTGGTTATTCTTCGTAGAAAAGCCTCTATAAAATATATTTAAAAGGTTATTCCAATTTATTCCTTCTCCACTATCAGCAACTTCTAAAACAATATCATTCCCTTCATCTGTAGCAAAAAATGTCACTTTACCATTCTTTTGATTTTCTACAGCCTCAATAGCATTATCTATTAAATTACCTAATATCATAATCAGACTAGCCATATGGATATGTTCGGGGATTTTGTCTAAATTGGTCATAGAATCAATTTGTAAGTCAACCTTTTTTTCGGATGCTTTTCCCATTTTACCTAGTAATATGGCTTGTACAGTTCGATCTTTAACGTGATTTACTAGTCCTCGCGTTTGATGGTCATGAGTTTTGGATTCTAATTGAATGAACTTAATAGCCTCATTATAATGTCCTAGTTGTAACAATCCGGACAAAACATATAATTTATTCGTGTACTCATGTGTTTGGGCGCGTAAATCTTGTGAATACTGTTTTACCTCTGACAATGTATTAAGCATTTCCTGAAGTTCAGTTTTATCTCTAAAAGAAGAGACAACCCCAATGATCTCTCCCTTTTCCACTATTGGAATATGATTGACCACTACCATACGATTTCTTAAAAACAGTTCATCATTTTGAATTGACTTACCCGAATGGAGAACATCATACATTTTTATATTTGGTAAAATGCTTTCAACATTCTTATACATACTAACCTTTGTGAGTCCTAACATATTTTGAGCCGATTCATTCATCATTGTGATCTTTCCAGTTTCATCAATAGCAATGATTCCTTCTTTAATCGATTGCAGGATTGCATTACGTTCCTGAAAAAGGGAAGCAATTTGGCGGGGTTCCAGTCCAAACGTATCCTTTCTTATACTTCTGGTAAGGTGAATTCCACCAATGATACCTAATAATAAGACAATCAGAGAAACACTCCCCTGTTTGATTAACTTATTAAATATAGCTATTTTAATATCCTCAATCATAAAGCCAACTGAAACAATTCCAATAATTTCCCCCTTGTCATTAAAAATAGGTGCTTTGCCACGAAGGGATGGACCAAGTGATCCTACTGCTTTCGATGTGTAATATTCACCGTGTACTAGTGCTTTATCATTATCACCACCAACCATTTTTTCACCTATTTTGTAGGGCTGCGGATGGGAATAGCGTACACTCTGAGTATTCCCTACAACCACAAACTCAGCACCTACCATTTCACAAATATGCCTTGCTATGGGTTGGATGACCTTGGATGGTTCTTTCATTTCAAATGCTTGTTTAATAGTAGGCATAGACGAAACGGTTTTTGCCACTTGCAGGGCACGTTGTCCCATGTTTTCTTCAGTCTGTTGTGTTTCAAAATATGCATTGACAGCAGTAATTAGTATAATGATAAATAAGATTAACGTGATGATAAGTGTTAAAATTTTCGTTTTTAAGGAGACTCTTTTCATCATGATAGACGCAGTATCCTCTCTTTCTTAAAAGGTAAACATATGATTATATACACTAAATTATCACAATTATTTGTTAATTTATAGAGAGTATACCCTTAAGAAAATTTAGTAAGATAATGGACCCATACAAATATCCCGAGTTTTTAATAAGCAATTATCTCCTGTTGGAATTTGAACTGTCTTTGCATAGTCGCTGCTTTTTGCTTAGACTCATGACTTTAATCAAACGCAAAAGCCATAGGTGGTTTAATTAACTTTATTTTTTAAATTATTATTCTATTTTTCCTCTCTCACACTGGTTAACGCTTTTACCATAAAAGTTATCTGCAGATACCAAATTTTTATGGTTTCTTAATAACAATAAAAAGCCCAAACCACTGTGATTTGGACTTGAAAAATACCACTATTTCAATTGTTTCTCTAAATATTCAATCGCTGCCTCGCGATTTCCTAACACTTTTTCTTCGCGTTCTTCATCCTTTTTCAATTTTGCTAATGCCCCTTCATAGACCTCATCAATCCGATCTTTAGGCACACACACGATTCCATCCTCATCTCCTGCAATCAATCACCTGGATGAATGACAACCCCATTACAAGAAGTCGGTTCATTGATGGTTCCATTTCCATGTTTGAAGCCTGCAGCAGGTGTAGCTCCCGTACAGAATACCGGAAAATCCAAATCACGAATGCCTTGAATATCACGTACAGCTCCATTAATGATTGCTCCTGTAAAGCCCATCATTTGCGCGAGCCCCATAATGAAATCGCCAGCTGTAGCCCGGTCTATATATCCCCCTGCATCAACAATCAAAACTTCATTAGGTCGAGCATCCCGAATGGCTTGTAACACAAGCTTATTATCCCCGGGTGGAATTTGAACTGTTTTGGCATACCCCACTACTTTTTGAGTTGGTTTAACCGGTTTTATACCCGGCCATAGATGATTATAGCCTTTTAGACCATCTGAAACGGCCGTTACAGGAATGTCTTTAAATTTTTGAATCCACTCTGCCACTTCATCATCTCCTCTGTTAAAAATTCACTTATGAATAGGTTCTGTTAAACATAGGTGTTAATTTCCGCTCCAGTGTGTTCGCTTTCCGCGGGCGGTCCGGGGGCTTCCTCGGCATTTACCTACAGTATCCCGTATACTGATCTTCCCGCAGGAGTCTCGCGGGCTTCTACTTCACTAACTTAGTAGAAAATCAACAATAAGCTTTAACACAGCCTATGAATAAAAATTCGCTAATCTTTGCCTAATTCCTTTCTTAAGGAAGATGTATTCCCTACCTTTTACTTACCCTTTTTATAGATTTCCACATACTTCTCTGCAGCCGTAATGTACCAGCCGGAAATTAATTGATACATAGGATAATCGTCAACGATAAGCTTACGTTTTACCGTGAAAATATAATTTTCCTCTACGATGGGGCCAGTTTTATCTTCCCAATTCGGCGAGCCATACGTATGGAGGCCCTCTATTCTGATTTCTTTTACATCTTTAATTCTAATTTGCTTTACATCAGTTGGAACTTCTTGAACGCTATTATTCTCTTTATTTTTGGCAGGAATTTCTTTCAACTCCCTGGTAACATCCCTAATAAAATCATCAAAGGCTATCCCATATTGATTTAATGCATTATGGGGATCTGTTCTGCGAGATGGATCCAGCGTAGCATGAGCGACAATATCTGTTTGAGGATTTAACCCGAACTTTTTACACAAATAAGCATGATACCAGACGTAGCGCTTATAAGCCTCCTTAAAATCAATATTCCCGCCATAGCAAAGCTCAACCCCTATAGCAGCATGATTAGCATCCTTACCAAAACGCTGATTATCTGTTTTTACATTGTAGCGCACATGCCATGCTTTTTCTCTTAATGGTATCATTTCCATAATAGTACCATCGTCTATAAATGTGTGTGCTGAGGCACTTGGCTGCGTGTAGTTAAAATAATCCCGATTTCCACTAGCCGTAGAACCTGGATTTCCCGTATCATGGGCAACAATAAAAGCTACTGTTTGAATGGCTTGTCCACTTCTTGCGGGACCTTTTTGAATATAATTTTTCGTAATGGAAAACTTCTTACGATCAAATGACATAAAAATTCCTCCCTTCAATTATCACTTTTATAATCGAAAGGAGGAGAAAATAAGTGTTTCCTGTCTAAGAAAAATCTTACTCCATACGAAAGTCCTGATAGCCCTTTTCTGTTTCTGATTGATCTACTTCCATGTGGTCGACACGAATAAACGGACTTAGACCATTCTTTACTTCTTTCAAATAGTCTTCTACTTTATCGGCAGGACCTTCTACTTCCATTTCTACATTCCCGTTCGCTAAATTACGTGCATAACCCTTTACGCCATATTCATTTGCTTTTCGCCAGGCTGATGCGCGAAATCCGACTCCCTGGACTTTTCCGCTGACGATTGCGTGTGCGTGCATATGTATCACCTCTGTTTTTAGTAGAAGTATACGATAGAAAAAAGGGGATTCTCAAGCTGAGGGCATGATTTTCCCTGTAATCATCATATCTTTCTTCTTATAGACCGCTCATCCTGAGGATTTCTCCTACATTAAAACCTACCCAACCCCCGATAAAAGGAAAAGCACTCACAGGAAAGTCCAATCTTGCATAGTCAAAATCTGTAACAAATATAAACACTGTAAAAATAATACTCACAACACTGATAATGACAAACTCAGTCACAGTTTTTCGCTTCCAGCGCCTCTCCCCCATATGGTCTCTGTCAAAAGCCTTCACAAGTCGGCTTGTCTTTGTATCAATCGTCTTTCCTGTCTTAAGGGTATACAACGTACTTGCTGTAATAATCCAGAGAACCACGCAACATAAAACAGCAAGGACGGAAACTCCCCTCTGCATAAACAGCAAAAAAAATGAATAACAACAGCATCACGAGATTGTATTGGACTAAGTGTATCTTTTTTAAACGCTTAACTTCTTGTATATCCCATTCTGCTTCAGCCATTTTATTCTCCTATTCTATTTAGAACTAGTTCATATTGTACCCTTACCCTCTTTTTTGAATAAGAATCTCTAATGCAAGTCAATGTGAAAAAGTTATTGATTCTTTTTTATAAAGTCTTTTATGAAAATCCTATCTTCTTCATAAGAAAGAGACAAATATTGAATGTCTTCAGTTGATTTCCAGTCCACATCATAAATTATTTCATCAGGGTCCTGTATTGTTGGTTTTCCTCCAACAATCCGTACGTTAAAATAATGCACTTCACCATATTGACTTTCTTTTTTGAATAATGGGCGTACGATTTCAGCACCGTACCCCGTTTCTTCCTTTACTTCTCTAACACAACACGTTTCAAAGGTCTCTCCCGTTTCTATACCTCCAGAAGGTACTGACCAGCGTTTTGGTTCATCAATGGTTCCTTGGAGTACCATTAAAACACGTTCATTTTTAACACATACACCTGCTGCACCATACCATTTCCCCATAGTTATCTCTCCAATCTTCTATTTTTTTATTATTAAATATGGCAAACATTGGTGTTGATTTCCTCTCTAGTGCGCTCCCCTCAACTTGGTATGAAAATCAACAATAAGTTTTAACACAGCCTTAAATATAAACAATCCTTTTTCTTCGTTAACTGTATATCTCCTGTTTCAATATTAACACAATATTCCATAAATTGATGATGTTAAACGAAAAAGACGACCAACTTAATGATTGCCTTTTTTAATTCTCAACTCTTAGTTTAAATGAAAGCATTCACTATATCTGTGTTACAGCCAAACTTTCGGAGAAGAATTTATGACTAATTACTTGGATTGTCCGCGAACAAAGAGATTTAGGCGTGAAAGTAATGAAGCACAAAAGAACATTGAAAAGTTTAAAATAGATACTGGAAAGAAGAAGATTACTATTACTTATTTGGGAAAAATCTCTTAATAAGTAATCTGATTTAATCATTCCTTTTATTCAGACGCCTCCTTCTGTTCATTAAAGAGAGGAGGAAGATCACTGCTTTTGAGTGGAAATTCAGGCTTTCTTTTTTCTAAGAATGATTGAATTCCTTCTTCTGCATCGGCATTTTTACCTGCCCAATATAAAAATGCTGACTCCTTCAAATGAGAAGTGTAGGGATGTTTTGTGCCCTGCATTTTCCAAATGAGCTGCCTTGCAAAGCTATTAGAGGTGGCTGCGGTATTGTCCACTATATCTTTAGCAATTTCTAGCGCTTTTTCCAAGGGCTGTTCGTGTTCATACTGGACCAGTCCTGCCCCAAGAGCTTCCTGAGTTGGAATATATCTTCCCGTATATACCCATTCCAGAGCCTTTCCGATACCGACTAATCGAGGCAAAAACCATCCCGATGCTGCCTCAGGACCAATTCCCCGCCTTGCAAAAACAAAACCGATTTTGACATCCGGCTTCACAATTCGTATATCCATAGGCAGTGTCTGCGTTAAGCCAATCCCCACAGCTGGTCCATTAATAGCAGCGATAATAGGCTTTTTCAAATTATAAACCACGAGACTAATTTGACCGCCGCCATCACGATAGTTCTCCATACCTTCATCTGAAGCAAAAGTAGCTCCACCCTCACTTAAATCCATCCCTGCACAGAAAGCTTTTCCTTCACCTGTGACAATGATGACACGTACATTGTCGTTTTCATCCGCTTTTTGATAGCAATCCATAAGCTCATCCTTCATCTGTTCCGTATAAGCGTTCATTTTTTCGGGACGGTCTAAAAATATGGTCAGGATTCCATTATGTAATTCTGTAAGAATGGTTTTATACAAACGCGTTCACTCCTTCTATGAAAAAATTTTTAACGGATGAAAAGGTGCAAGGGTGAAATACCCTCACACCTGAAATGATTATTATCGTACGTTAGTCGTTTCCTCTTTCCCTTTAGTACCCTTATTTGCCTCACTGCCTCCAAAGATTCTATTTGGATTTTTGACGAGCATTGTGTCTATCTGATCGTCCGTTACGCCACCCTTTTTAAGGGTGTGGGATAATATTTTCAAAGATATTACCTGGATGCCAGTTTGCAACCAGTCCTTTTAGATCATCGGGAAATTCCGGAGATTTTCCTAACCAGTGATTTACCGTATCATGAGACATAATCAACTGATCGGCATATCCCAGTCCAATTAATCCAATTAAGGTTCCCACACGGTCTTTATCCATCGGTGCCCCAACAAATCCTTGAATTCCAAATCGGTCAAAGGCAACAAATACGCCCTGTTCCAATGTACGAAGATGATAATTAATATCGGTGTTTCCATCCATATGTCCAATTTGGATACGACTAGGATCTGCACCTTCTGATACAAGTAGCTCTGCCTGTTCAGGGCCCATCGTTCCTTCCTGGGTATGGGTGATAATGGTAATGCCTGTCTCTTTTTGTACCTTACCCGCCACTCTAAAGAACATTTCCTCGTAATCGGAAATCGTATCTTTACCAGATCCTAATTTAATGACGCCAGGCTTAATTCCCGTCTTTCCAATCCCCTTCGTAATTTCGGTCATAAACATTTCATAGATTTCATCTTCAGCCTGCCCAAGAGTCTGTTTAAACTTAAAGTAAGCAGGGGCACCCTCCCCTTCATAATAATAGCCTGTTGAACAAATGATATTTAAGCCGGTTTTTTCCGCAATTTCCTTTAATAGCTCAGGGTCTCTTCCGGCTTCATTTGGTGTCGCATCAACAACTGTTTTGACTCCATGTGCCTTAACTGTTGCGGCCACTTCCATTCCTACACGCAAAATTTCGTCCTTATCAACAGGATAAAGGGAATTTCCATAAAAACCTGGATAACCAAAGAAGAAATGCTCATGCATTAATGTTTTCCCTAACTCATCCACTGGTACAGGACCTAACACCGTATTTACTTTTTGACTCATTCTAACTCCTCCTTAATTTTTACTTACTTCCGGAATATAACGCAGTTCTGTTTTGACTACCTTTCCGTTCGGATTTCTCGGCAGTACATCCATAAACTCTACATATTCTGGAACTTTGAACTTGGCCAGTCGATTTCTCACGCAATCCTTAATCTCTTCTTCTGTAAGGCTCGCACCATCGCGGAGCACAATGCAGGCTTTTACGACTTCACCATACTTTTCATCTGGAACACCTACAATAGCTGCCTCGACAATTTTCTGATGCGAATACAATACATCCTCAACCTCAACCGAGAAGATTTTTTCTCCACCCCGGTTTACCATATCTTTGATACGATCCATGATTGTTATAAAACCTTCGCTGTCCATTACAGCTAAGTCACCAGTGGAGAACCAGCCATTTTCAAATGACTTGTTTGTTGCCTTCTCATTATTCCAATACTTTTCAATCACCATGGGGCCTTTAAACAACAACTCTCCAACCTCTCCTGGAAGTAAATCATGTCGATTTTCAGGATCAACCACCCTAGCCTCATTAACAGGCGTTGTTACCCCAACAGAACTGACATGATTTAACTGATGCTCATCAGGCATAATCGTAACCGGAGAGGTGGTTTCCGTCAGACCGTAAGTATTATGCAATTCAATGTCTGGCACCCATTTTTTGAGACCTTTTAAGGTTTCACTTGGCATAGGTGCACCGCCAAAACCAGCGACTCTAAAATGAGATACATCGTATTTTTGATAATCAGGCTCTTGTAATGTCATGACGTATACCGTGGGAGATGCAATAACGTGTGTAATGTTTTCGTTCTGAAGAATTTCTAGAAAAGGTGTGGGTTTAAACATCGGCATTAAGACCATTTTTCCACCCAAGCTCATAAAAGTCATGAGCTGGGCAGCTAAACCTGTAATATGAAAGACAGGTACTGCAATGACTGTGGAATCATTAGAGGAAAGGTTGTAGCAATACTTGTAATTTAAGATGGTATGAATCATGTTAAAATGAGAGATTAATGCACCTTTAGGTCTGCCTGTTGTACCAGAGGTGTACATGATAAAAGCAGGGTCATGCTCATGAACCACTTCATAGGTATGCTCTTCAGCCGGTTGGTTGGTGAGTTTCGAAAAGGGAATCGTTCCATCTGGTGGACTTGGGTCAGTGATAAAGAACGTTTCCACTGGGATACGATCGATCAATTCCTTAATATTTGGCCACCATTCCTGATTAGCCATCAATACTTTGGCACCAGAGTTTATTAACATAAACTCTAACTCACTGGATTTTAATTTTGTGTTTAACGGAACGGCAATAGCGCCAATTTTCAGAGTCGCATATACGCCTACAACAAACGGAATCCCATTCATTAATAGAAAGGCGACCCTATCCCCTTTTTTGACACCATACTGCTGTTTAAGCTGATAAGCAGCAGTATTCACCTGTTTCTGCAATTCTCTGTATGTGATTCGCTCGTCTCCATGTATAAGCGCAGTTTTGTCCGGAAACTGTTTTGCACTTTCGGACAACGTTTCTGTTAGATTACTAGGTCTTTCCTTGTACGTTTTCATATTGATCCCATGAACCGATTCTTCATGAACCCGTGGAGCCATATCCTTCCAAAATTTCGGCACGTTTACCCTCCTTTTGTGAATGTACGGATTTATCCGCACAGAATGTTTGTATTTAGCTTATGATAGATTTGATTTTCACCTCCTATACTTCACCAGCATTTTAAAAAATCTCTTATCTCCCCAGTATTGATCTTCTGCTTTGCCTGATCCTTCTTCATTTCTTTCAAAATATCTGTGTAGTGTGAATGGAGGTTTTGCACTTTGTTCTTTACATTTTTTCCGTTTTTTCTTTGAAGGACAATTCAAACCCTTTGGTAAACGTTTTCATTTTTATGGATGAAAAATGATATGGAACTATGGAAGTTGTAAATAATTAGGTAATTGTCTGAAAATTATGTTATTTATACTTTAGCAAGGGCGAAGTTGAATTTCAAGTAGTTTTTTGAATTTAATTTTAATTTTGAACTAAATTAGCAAAAATTAATACCTAAAAAAGGCACTCCTCTAGGGAATGCCTTTATTTACGTAAGGGAATAGGTATTTTGGATATTTATTATCGATTTCACTTATACCCACTGACATATTTTATACACATGTACACTGCATCAATCCATATGAAATACTTCCTTCAATTCCTTTGAAACAGGACTTCTGTCTATATTTGTTTCCATAATATCCTTCATGTAATTCCACCACTTTTGATTAATCCTTGTTTTGTCCATCTGCTTCCACTTTTCTTCATCTTCTATTTCTACGTAGCCAAATAATAGATGACTATCTTCATCTAAAAATATTGAGTAATTTTTCGCACCATGCTTTCGAAGTTCCTGAACCATTTCGGGCCATAAAGCTTTGTGACGTTTTTCGTATTCTTCATGCTTATCTGGATAGACTTTCATGACAAAAGTTTTTCTAATCACAATTCTCATCCTCTTTCAATGTTTGATAGATTATGACTTGTTATTTCATAAGGAATAGAATGCCTAATCGATTAACCCAAACAGCTTAGGTAAAAATAGACTTATTTCAGGAATAAAAGCAACCAAAAGCAGAGCAATAATTAATGGTATATAGAAAATGAGAAGTTTGGGAATGATTTTCTCTATCGATACACCGCTTACACTACTTCCAACAAACATTACTGTACCAATTGGTGGTGTTGTCACTCCAATTGCCAAAGCCATTCCCATAATCATGCCAAAATGCACTGGATCTATTCCCATTTGTGTAGCTACAGGAAATAAGATAGGTGTAAAGATTAGTAGTGCTGGTGCTATATCCATAAAGGTTCCCACAATAAGCAGAATCAACAGCATAATTAATAATAATAGAGCAGTATTATCCGTAACCGATAACATCGCATTGGTAAGAGCTTGAGGAATGCCTGCATAAGCAAGAATCCATGACATGGCAGTTGATGCACCGATTAAAAGTAAAATCATACCAGAATATAGTACCGTTTCCTGTAAAACTTTTGGAATATCTGAAAGATGAAGCTGTTTATAAAATAGACTCAATACTGTTGCATATAAAACAGCTACAGCAGCACCCTCTACTGCCGTAAAGATACCACCAGCTATTCCACCGATTACGACTACAATTAATAATAGACTAGGAATCGATTGTAATACAGTTTGAGCTACTTCCCTTTTATTGGTTTTCTTAGCGACTGTATAATTAGACTTCTTAGCCAAAAAATAAGCTACAATCATAAGGAGAACAACCATTAAAAGACCTGGTAAATAACCTGCTATAAATAAAGCCGCAATAGAGGTTCCCCCGGTAAGTAAGGAATAAATAATGGGCATGGCACTTGGAGGAATAATTAAACCTGCTGGTGCAGATGCAATATTTACTGCTGCAGAGTAGGACGAATCGTAGCCTTCTTTCTTTTGTTCTGGATGCATGATTCTTCCCATTGTTGCTGCTGCAGCGATGGCTGATCCTGAGATGGCACCAAACAATGTATTACCAATAATATTGGTATGAGCTAGTGAACCAGACATTCTGCCCCCAATTAACTTAGCTAAATTAATAAGTCGTTCGGCTATCCCACCATTATTCATAATGCTTCCTGCAAGCATAAAAAAGACAAGTGCTAACAGGACGGTACTATCTACACCCGTTATCAATTGTTGAGATATAGCTAGTAAAGAGGACTGTATCGGTAGCAAAAATAATGCTGCAACAAAGGTAGCGATGGCGATACTAACTGAAATGGGAACGCCAATGAAAAGGAATAGGAAAAATAACCCAAACAAAACGATACCTGCTAAAGTCGTTACATCCACTCATGTTCACTCCTTTCAATAGAAACAGAAGAGAAAGAATCCATTTCCTTTCGATTCATGAAATGGAAGACTTGATAAAAAAGAATAATCACACCTGAAACAGGTAAAATACCGTAAATATATCCCATCGGTATACCTAAAATAGGAGATAATTCAGCCATTGTTGCATTAGCGATTGTGTATCCACCAATCATGAGTACAAAAAAGGCAAACGCAAACACAAATATATCAATTAATCTAAGTAGCCATTTGTGCGTTTTTCCATGCATTTTTTCTCTAAAAAATGTAAATGATAAATGTGCGTCCTGACCAAAGGCATAAGCTGTTCCAATGATAGCAATCCAAATCAGAGAAAACCTTAACACTTCCTGTGTGATAATACTTGGATCTTGTAACACAAAACGCGTAAACACCTGCCAAATTGCACCTATCACTAAAAATATAATAAGAATACTGGCTGCAATCAGTAATACGGAATCAAGCCAGCGTTTTATTTTTTCCAAAGTAATACCTCCTCTTAGTCATGGTTTATTCTAAAGCTTCTATAGCCTCTAAAACCTTATCGACCTCAGGGTTGTTTTGTCTTCGTTCTTCAATAAGCGGCTTAACTTTCTTGCGGAATGGGGTCTGTTCAGGATGGGTGAATTCTACATTCAGTTCTTCTTTTGCCTGTTTAATTCCATCTTCAATCATTTTTGTCCAACGTTTATTATGATCCTTTGTCGTTTCTCTTCCTGCTTCTAGTACAGCCTGTTGTTCACTTTCACTTAACTTATCCCATGAAGAATCACTCATGATCAAAAAGTCTGGTATTCTAGTATGTTCATCAAAAGAAAATTGCTTTGCAACTTCTCCATGATTTGCATCGACTAGTGCGATTGGGCTACTTTCAGCCCCATCAATAATCCCTTGTTGAAGGCTTGTATAAACTTCAGTTGCAGACATTGGTGTAGGGGACGCTCCAAGCAATTCCATCGTTTCAATAGATGTTACGTTATTCATCACTCGAATCTTTAATCCTTTTAAATCATCTGGTGTCTTGATTTTTGTATTCGCTGTATAAAAACTTCTTGCTCCTGCATCATAGTACGTAATTCCTCGCAATTGTGCTTCTTCCAACCCTCTATACATTTTTTGTACTGTATCCGTTTTCATAAATTGATGAAAATGTTCATTGCCCTGAAATACATATGGCAGACTGAAAACGGAAAACTGTTTGTCAAACTTCTCCATTACTCCTCCATTTACTTTTGTCATATCGATGACTCCATTCTGGACAAGTTCCAGGACTTTGGTTTCACCGCCCAAAACCCCTTCAGCAAAAATTTTAACCTTAACACTTCTACTTGTTTTTTCTTCAACTTTTTTGGCGAATTCCTCCAGGCTTTGGTAAACTGGACTTGCATCATTATGAATATGTGCAAGTGTTAACGTAGTTGTTTGATCTGCTGATACTTGGCCACCACTAGCAGCTTGTTGTGAACACGCTCCTAATAACAATAAAACCAAAATCACGCCAGAAAAGAAGCAACCTTTAATAAGTCGGCCCTTCATCCACTGTAACCCCTTTCAATTTGAAGTAAATTCAGAAATATCATAATTTAATGGTCTTAACTTCATTTTAGTCACTTATTCCTATCTGGGTCTTATTATTTTAGGAATTTCACTCTCATTTTCAGAACCAACATCATTACCCTAATACGATCATTAGACACACTCCATTAAGTATTAAAACTGAATTTCTCTGGTATCTGAACGGTTTTATAGTGGTGAGCCCATTTTATATTTCGTTCACTAGGAAGTTGATTGCTTTTGTAACATTCATAAAGAACCTCAGCTAAGTTAGACACATAGGTAAGATTCGTATCGGTATTCTTTCTTATATAAAAGGAAGGAAAGGCTGGAATGGCAGGATTAATTTCATGCATATATTTCATCCCAAGTAAATGTGGATAGGCAGCTTCAATACTACAACGAATGCTCTTATTCCCTTCGACAACAGCCTGAATGCAAACATCCAGCTTATTCATATGTTCCTCTTCAGGATCCCCATAGGACTTTTCCATACCATTATTAAACATGGCTTTGATTGGTTTACCTGCATAATATCTAATCGATGCCTTTTCAAATTCTAATTCAAAATGAGGTCCATACTCCTCATTAACAGCATGAGAAGCATAATAATAGAGGTCAACAGATTGGTCCGTCTTGGCACGAATCGCACATGTATCAAAGGTTTCGATTGGATTAGCCCGATATAACTCTATATCTAAAGATTTTAATCTGGCACTTTGCTCTTCCTTTGACCCCAATACATAGAAAAGATGATGAAAAAAGTGGGCCGCAGCATTATTGGCAATGCTATCAAATACAGGCTCTCCATTGGGACTAAATCGTTTCCCCGCCCAGTTCGACCGATTATAATACTCCTCAGTCCTGGGCCAGAGAACAATGGTTTGGCCTTGGACAGGTGCGCCAAATAAACCATTGTTGATGTCCTGCTTAAGACGATGGACAGAATCACTAAAAGACCAATTAAAACCAATTGCAAGAAAACGCCCCGTCTCATTTCGGACTTGTCGCATCTTTACTGCTTCCCCCAAAGAACCTGAAACCGGCTTTTCACATAATACGTGACTTCCATTCTTCATAGCCGTTATGGCTTGGTTTGCATGAAAATGAATAGGAGTTGAAATGATGGCTAACTCTGCCTGATTCTGCTCATAAAAAGATTCAAGTGAGGTATAAATAGGAATGTTCATTTGCTGAAAAAGGGTGTAAAAGGAGCTGCTTTCAGGATGAATATCCACAACCCCTTTAATCCAATCAAGTCGATTGGTTTCTTGTAATGCTTTAAGATAGATTTCTCCATAGCCAGCTGTTCCAACTAATACAATCCCACAAGTCTTCATCTGCTTTCTTCCTCCTTATAACAACATTGATCTGCCTTTTGTTGTGCTAGTAAACTAAGCTCGGCTGCCTTGAAAGTGTGTCTTTGTGACATTGTCGTTGACGTATGATGAACTACATCATGAGCCAATCTATAAAAATAAGGAAATCCTGTTTTTCCTTTTACATCATATCTTCTTTCGCCACCGTGATTTACTAAGTAAAGTCGCTCTCCCGTAGACTGCTCTGTAATATCTACATATTTTCGCAGCTCAATATACCCATCCGTTCCAAGAATAAAGGTGCGGCCATCACCCCAGTTACTAAGACCTTCTGGCGTAAACCAATCAATTCGAAAGTAATGAACCGAGCCATTGTCCCCAATTAAATGGGCATCACCATAATCTTCAAACTCAGGAAATTGAGGTAACGATTTATTCTGAACAGAACTACTTAGAATCGTTGCATCTTTAGCACCGGTAAACCAGAGAAACTGTTCAATTTGATGGCTTCCAATATCACAAATAATGCCACCATAGGTCTCCTTCCAAAAAAACCACTCAGGTCTTTGATCAGCATTTAACCGGTGCGGCCCCATACCTAATACCTGCACAACATCACCTATGGCTCCTTGATCAATCAACTGTTCCGCAAAATTTGCACTTTCTACCTGCAGTCGTTCACTATAAAACACAGCCCAATTCAAACCTGTTTCACGAACTTTTTTTTCAGCTGCTTTCAATTGGCCTAGTGTTGTAAATGGAGCCTTGGCTGAAAAATAATGTTTTCCATAATCAAGTGCTTGCAGCCCAATTTCACAGCGTTTAGATGGGACAGATGCACATGCTATCAGATTTACCGATTTATCTTCTAAGATTTGAAAATATGATTTTGCTTCCTTCACTTCTGGAAATACTTTTTGAAAAGCCTTAACTTTATCCGCATCTTCATCAAAAACCCAGCGAATACTGACGCCAGCCTCTTTCATTCCATGACACATGGCATAAATATGTCCATGCTCTAAGCCAGCTACACCCATTAAAACCTTATTCTGGCTTACAGGAACCTCTTTATGATGTTTAGGCTCAAAGTTTATATAATGAGTAGGATTAAAAGTCAACACAATCGCTCCTTTTTTCTGCTTTGGATGAAGGAACAACAAAAGCGGAGCAATCGATGCTCCACTTTTGTCTTGTAGCTACACGCTACACATATTCGACAAAGCGTCTTTTCATCAGCTTCAAGGTTTCATCTCCAGGCATATCCCAGATTTCCTGATTAATAACTTCCACCTCTACTGCGTCAGAATATCCATTTTCATCTACAGCCTTACGAATACGGGGTATATCAATAACACCGTCTCCCATCATCGATCTTCCCTTAAAAATATCAGGTAGTGGTACTTTCCAATCTGATACATGAAAACCGAGAATGTTTCCTTTAGCACGTTCGATTTCTTCATACAGAAATGGGTCCCACCATACATGAAATACATCTACAATAACCCCTACTTGTTTGGAACCCAATGATTCTTGTAATGTGTTAGCTTCTCCTAACGTTGTAATGACCGAACGATCGGCAGTATACATAGGATGAAGAGGCTCTATTCCAAGTTTTACACCATACTGTTCTGCAAAAGGAATAATCGATTCAATTCCTTCTTTTACCCATTTACGACTTTCTTGCAAATTTTTATTGGGTGCCGGTCCGCATACAAGGACAAGCACCTTGCTTCCTAATTCTGCTGCCTCTTCAATTGCACGTTTATTATCATCTATGCGGTCTTGACGTTCAGAAGATGTAAGAGCTGGGAACATTCCACCACGGCATAAGCTTGAAACCTCAAGGTTAGCCGATTCAATTAAGTTCTTACTCTTTTTCAATCCAAATTCAGCAATTTTATGCCGCCAAATCGAAATAGCAGGAATTTCGTGACGTACACAGCCTTCTATTGCTTCTTCTAAAGACCAATTTTCCGTTGTGATTTGGTTCAGACTTATTCTGTTAACATCTATTTGTTTGTTCATTTCACGGCCTCCATTTGCTGAACTCCCGCTAATTTCAGTAGAGGTTTAAACCGTTCAGCTGCCTGTTCAGGATCCATCAGTACTCCTGCCTGATTCGCCATTTCAAAAAGTTTTGCAAAATGGATGATAGATCTTGAACTCTCAGCCCCTCCAACCATACGAAAATGAAGTTGATGTCCATTCAAGTAGGCTAAAAATACAACACCCGTTTTATAAGCGAATGTCGGTGTTTGAAATATATGACGAGCAAGGGGGACAGTTCGATCTAATTTTTCTCTGAATTGCTTGCGATTGCCTTGATCTAAGTCCTGTAAAGCTGATGCAGCTGCTGGAGCAATAGCGTCAAAAATTCCTAACAGAGCATCACTGTACCCCTGTTCATCGCCTTCAATTAAGGATGGATAATTGAAATCATCTCCTGAATACATCCTTACCGTTTCCGGCAAACGTCGACGCATTTGAATTTCCTTGTCTGCATCCAATAACGATATTTTGATGCCTTCAACTTTATCAGCATGAGTTTCAATAATACGCAGACAAACCTCCATTGCCTTATCTAAGTCATGATATCCCCAATATCCTGATAAATTCGGGTCAAACATATCTCCTAGCCAGTGAATAATGACAGGCTGAGACACCTGGTTCAGAATTTTGTCATAAACATACTCATAATCCTCAGGTGATTGTGCGCAGGCAGCAAGTGCACGGCTAGCCATCATTATTACCTTACTGCCCGCCCCTTCCACATAGGATACTTGTTCTTCATAGGCTTCCACAACATCTTCAATTGTGACATTGGTTCCTGGTTCTAAGTGATCTGTACCTGCACCGCTTGCTATGTTTCCTCCTACACTTTTAGCTTCCTGGACTGAACGAGTAATGAGTTCTTTTGCATGTTTCCATTGTAGCCCCATTCCTCGTTGCGCCGTATCCATTGCCTCAGCTACAGATAAGCCTAGTGACCATAGATAATGTCTATACTTCATGGTTAACTCCCAGTCAATAACCGGCTCTCTAACTGGGTCATTACTTCCAAAAGGATTTGCAACAACATGTGCAGCTGAATAAGCTACACGGGATGTAAAAGAACTTCCTTCAGGATTTGCCAGTCCATTCATTTGGGTTAATTCATAACGATACGTGCTTCCATCCTGTTTTGGTAAATAAATCGAAGTGCTCATACCAATTGTCCCCTTAATGTTAATTCTGGCACTTCCAGAAAACGTCGCTCTTCAGAAGATTTCAATGCTAAGTTAGCAAGCTGCATACCTTTGGCTCCTTCTAATAAATCCCATGCGAACGGGGCATCTTCCCAAACATACTTCAGAAACATTTCCCACTGTATTTTAAAAGCGTTATTAAATACTTGATTAGCAGGAATTTCTTCCCATTGTGTCTGATAATCAATTTTGTTTTCTATGTCCGGGTTCCAAACTGGTTTTGGTGTATTGACACGATGCTGTGTCTTACATCCTCGAAGACCTGCAACAGCACTTCCCTCTGTACCATCCACTTGAATGGTCAGTAAGTCATCACGATCAACACGAACAGCCCACGATGAATTCACACTGGCAATTACACCATCTTCCAGTTCCAGAAGAGCATAAGCAGCATCATCTGCTGTGGCATCATATTGTCTACCCTGTTCATCCACTCGTTCTGGAATATGGGTTACGGTTAATACAGATAAGGATTTGATGGATCCAAAAAGATGATCAAGCACATAACGCCAATGTGGAAACATATCGACAACAATGCCACCGCCTTCTTCTTTTTTATAATTCCATGACGGTCGTTGTCCCTCTTGCCAATCCCCTTCAAATACCCAATATCCGAATTCCATCCGAACCGAAAGAACTTTTCCAAAGAATCCAGCATCCAATAATCGTTTTAATTTCATAATTCCTGGCAAGAATAATTTATCTTGAACTACCCCATTTTTTACACCTGCTTCATCTGCAAGCTTTGCTAATTCCATGGAACCCTCTAATGATGTGGACGTTGGTTTTTCACAATAGATATGTTTGTTAGCTTTAATGGCTCTCTTAATTGCAGCCTCTCTCAAAGAAGTAGTTTGAGAATCAAAGTAAATCAAATTATAATCATCTTCTAGTGCCACTGATAAATCTGTAGTCCAGCGTTTTATATCATAGTTTTCAGCAAGTGTTTTCAGTTTTTCTGGGTTGCGACCAACAAGGATAGGGTCTGGTATAAGAAAATCACCACCTGCGAGCTCGACTCCGCCTTGTTCACGAATCGCAACAATAGAACGAATTAGATGTTGTCTTGTTCCCATCCTACCTGTAACACCATTCATAATAATCCCGATATAATGTGTAGTCATATCATTCATTCCCTCCTTCTTTCATTACAACAAGTGTAACTTCAACTTAAAACAGCGTCTTATTAGAAGGGGAAATATATTCTCAATTTCGGAATTACTTTACATCAGATTATGCTTATACCACTTACCTATTTATATGGGATTCTCGATACATGTTTGGTGGAACTCCTGCGTCCCTTTTAAACAAACGATAAAAGGTAGGGAGTGATTCAAATCCAACTTCAAAACAAATCGAAACAATATCTTTATCAGTTTCAACCAGCATCTGCTTTACTGCGCCCAGCCTTACTTTAGTTAAGTACTGTATCGGAGTCATGTCGTAGTATTCTTTAAAAATACTCTGTATGTATCGCTTACTCATCCCCATCCGGGTAGAAAGATCTTCGGCATTTTTAATTTCAAAATAGTGGGTTTCAATAAAATGCTTCAATCGTTCAACACGTAACGTATTCATATCCATATGGGCAGTAGTTTCCTGGGACGAACGTGCAATAATAAAAAGTAATTCAGCCATATAAATCCGTAAAGCCATATGCCAGAAGGGATTATACTGAGATTGTTCATATAACATTTTCCGAAGCAGTTGCCGTAGCTCACTGCTATCAAAGATACTTAATTTATGTACCCGTGCCTTATAAAATACTTCCTTAACCAATTGATTGTTTACTTCCTCACTTAAAGCGTTTGCATCAAATTCAAGTACTAACACCGTCATCTTTGATTTTGCTGCGATGGAATGCTTTGTTTTCGGAGGAATAATAATAAAATGGTCTTTAACAATATGAAACGCCTGATGATTCAGCGTACAAATACCTTCTCCTTCCAGAGAGTATAAAATCTGATGCGTTTGATGGTCATGAGGTTTCACTTGACCCTTCTCATTATGTTTACTTTCATAGAGAGAAATAATTGCAGACTGGTTCATACTGATTTGCTTATTCATACCATTCCCTCCCCAGCCAAATGACTGCTGTTGAAATTAAATAATAATGATAGTAAAAAAATTATTCTTCTTTTGTATTAGTTTATCATAATTCATTTTATTTTGAATTTTTTTACATCGAAAAATACTATTTGAATAGTGGATACAGGACAGATGATAAAAGGGGAAGGATAGAGGTGTAATCCTGGATTTCCGGTTCGATTTAGAAATAAGCATCTTGCTATAATCGTTATATCAGGATTATAGCAAGATGCTATTTAACTACAGAAGGACTTTCTCTGTTTTACAATCAGAATCAATCATCAACAATAATATAAGTAGCTTTAATAGGCCCGTGTACACCAACTATTAAATTCATCTCAATATCCGCACTGTTACTAGGACCTGAAATAAAATTCACACATGATGCAACCTGTTCGCCATTAGCCACTTTCTCTTCAATCATTTCTGCCGCCTGTGTCATCCTCGGTACTATGGTGTTTTTTGGAATAATGGCGATATACGTTGACGGAAGTAGACTTACAGAACGACCCTTACCGGCATCACTGAACAAAACCACCGTACCAGATTCAGCTAATGTGATATCACTAAAGGTAATCCCTAAATTCGCCTGTTCGGTAATCCTGATGTTTTCATCCCCCAATCGAGGATCCCATACGTGAATATTTAGATCTTCCTGTGTCTCTAGATTAACCTGAAAATCCTGAAACCTAGGATCATCCCATGTAACAACCTGGCCACCACCATTGTCTTTAATCATATCCTGAATGGTGCTGGAAAGCTGTTCTTTATTCGTTTCAAGAACCTCTGTATGAATACTTTTACATTGCTCTTTAAGTATATCAACCAATTCATCCTGACTGGCATCCTTCAATACATTCCATTGGGGCTGATGCTTCCATTCAGGTCTTTCAACAGTATCCATGATTCGCTCACGACCCAATTGTCCTGCCACATGATTGAGAAAATGCTTCTTATTCATTATTTTACCAGCCATCACGATTCCTCCCTTTGCCGCTTTTTGTACCAATCTCGGAATCGTTGTTTTCCTGGGGCAGGGAAGTCCCGAGCTGTAGTCCAGCTTTTTAACGGGCCAACACCTTTACTAATCACTTCATCTTTCACCATTGGTTTCATTACTTTCGGTGCCAGTTTTGTTCCAATATTATACATTGTTGGTGATGCGGTGCCCATACCGAACGCCTTCATACTTATGTTTTCGAATACAGGGGCTTCTCCTTTTTCTTCCACAATTTTTTCCCGATGCCTGATTAACAGTTCATGTAACGGGATTTTTACTGGACATGCTTCCGTACAAGCCCCACAAAGGGACGATGCATAAGGAAGCTCTTTATGATCCTCATAGCCTCCTAATAGAGGTGTTAAAACAGCGCCGATTGGTCCAGGATAAATGGAACCATAAGCATGCCCT
This sequence comes from Salinibacillus kushneri, assembly GCF_900111405.1. GTDB lineage: Bacteria > Bacillota > Bacilli > Bacillales > Alkalibacillaceae > Salinibacillus > Salinibacillus kushneri. Next base: position 359,946 of record NZ_FOHJ01000001.1, read on the forward strand.
CCAATATGACGATAAACCGGGCAAACATTAATACAAGCTGCACAGCGTATGCAATGAAGGGCAGATTGAAATTCTGTTCCGAGAATTTTCGATCGCCCATTATCTACAATGACCAGGTGAAACTCCTCTGGTCCATCCACATCATCCTCTTCCTTAACGCCCGTTAAAGAGGTTATATAGCTGGTTAGTTTTTGCCCTACTGCGGCTCTTGTTAACAGACTGACCAGCACTTCCATGTCATTCCATGTTGGAGCAACTCGCTCCATCCCCATAACGGTAATCTGTGTATCAGGAAGTGATGTGACCATCCTCGCATTTCCTTCATTTGTGACCAGTGTAACCGTACCTGTATCGGCTACTGCAAAATTACATCCCGTAATCCCAATATCCGCATCTAAAAATTCTTCACGTAATTTTTCTCTTGCAAAGAGTGCTAATTCTTCTGGTTTATCTGTTTTGGAATAGCCTAATTTGTCGTGAAAAACTTCTCGAATCTGCTCTCTATTCTTGTGAAGGGCTGGCGTTACAATATGAGATGGGGGATCGACATCATCGTTTTGTAAAATCCATTCTCCTAAATCTGTTTCCACTACTTCTGCCCCGATATCCTTCAAGGCATCATTAAGACCAATCTCTTCACTTACCATCGACTTGGATTTCGCTATTTTTTTTGCTTCCTTCTTTTTCACTACATTTGTAATATAGTTGTTTGCCTCTTCAGCTGTTTGTGCAAAATAGACATGGCCGCCTCTTTCTGCAACCTTTTCACTTAACAAATCAAGATAATAATCGATGTTTTCCAGCGTATGAGTACGGATTTCCTCACCTAGATTACGCCATTCTTCCCAACCTCCCAACTCTTCAGCGGCATTTAAACGACCGTTTCTGAACCTGGTTTGTGCAGACGAAACAGCCCCGCGCATAAAGGTATCAGATAATCCTTCCTGAACCCGTTCATCAAACTTCTCTGCTCCAATTTTCATACTCATAACAAACAGGATCCTCCTTTTTAACCCTGACGGTTTAAAATTGAGGCTATATGCATAACTTTAACCGGTTTATTCTCTCTACTGATTCTTCCACCAATATTCATTAAACAGCCACAATCTGCGCCAATCAGGATATCTGCATTCGCTTCATCAACATGCTTAGCTTTCTCCGCAACCATTTGTTCTGATATTTCAGGCATTTTTACAGAAAATGTTCCTCCAAAACCACAGCAATCATGAGCGTTTGGCAGACTGACTAACTCTAAGCCTTCTACTTGTTCTAATAGCTTAAGAGGAGCCTCCCTTTCATTTAGTAGCCGTGACATATGGCAAGATGTATGGTAGGTAGCTTTGGCATGGTAAGCAGCTCCTACATCTTCAGTTTGTAAAACATGAACAATAAACTGAGTAAGCTCGTATGTTTTATCCGCTAACGCTATGGCCCTGTCCTCCCATTTAGGATCACCCTTAAATACATTGGGATATTCCGTAAACATGGTGGCACAGGAGCCAGATGGAGTGACGACATAATCAGCATGTTCAAATACCTCAATCATGTGCTTCATCGATTTTCTGGCATCACTAACATAGCCACTATTGTAAGCTGGCTGCCCGCAGCATGTTTGGGCCTCTGGGAAGTCTATGTCACAACCTAATTTTTCTAACAACTCTACGGTGTCCTTACCGACATCTCCGTAAAAAATATCTGAAAGACAGGTTATAAATAGGGATACTTTCATGCTCTCATCACTTCCTATTTAAATATTTAAAGATTAGTAGATTCTTATTCACTAGACTGAGACCTTATTAATTTTAATCGACTCATAACATCATTCTCTCCGCGTCCGAAATAGTCATGCAGCTTATTGTATTCCTGATAAAGCTGTTCATAAACGGCGACATTTTCAGGGATTGGTTCGTATGTTTCGTCTTTAATTCTGGCCATATTTTTTGCCGCATCAACAATGGTGTTATAACCTCCGTGATCAGCACCAGCAGCAACAGCACCAAACATCGCCGCACCAACAGCCGGGGTCTGCTTGGAATCAGCTACTTTAATGGTACGGTTCGTGACATCTGCATAGATTTGCATTAATAATTTGTTTTTCTGAGGCAGACCACCACATGCATATAATTCATTTACAACCACGCCGTTTTTATGGAAGGCGTCTACAATTTTACGGGTTCCGAAAGCCGTTGCTTCTAATAGTGCACGGTAGATTTCCTCAGGTTTCGTTTGCAGGGTAGCCCCAACTAATAAACCACTTAACTCTGTGTTGACCAGCACAGATCGGTTTCCGTTCCACCAGTCTAAAGCTAATAACCCGGACTGCCCTGGTTTATAATTAGAGGCTTCACGCTCCAGCCATTGATGAACATTGATTCCCTCAGATTCAGCTTCTTTTTCAACATAATCAGGAACAGCCTGATTTACATACCATGCAAAAATGTCACCAACAGCTGATTGTCCAGCTTCGTAGCCATAATACCCAGGGATTATTCCATCTTCTACTACACCGCACATTCCCTCTACATTTAATTCTTTTTCCCCGAGTACCATATGACAGAGGGAGGTTCCCATTGCCATCACCATTTTTCCAGGTGAGACTACGCCTACTCCTGGTACAGAGGCATGGGCATCAATAATTCCAACAGCAATAGCCGTTTTCGGGCTAAGCCCTATCAAACCAGCCATTTCCTGCGTGATTTGACCTGCTGACGTACCAAGAGGAACGACATCACCCTTAAGCTTCGTTTCTGCTAAATTTTCCATTCGAGAGTCAAGAGCTTTGAAGAAATCATTATCTGGATAACCTTCTTCTTTATGCCAAACAGCCTTATAACCTGCTGTACAGCTATTACGAAGCAAGCGCCCCGTTAACTGTGAAACAACCCAATCGGCTGCTTCTACAAATTGGTCGGCTTCATCGTACACTTCTGGTGCTTCATCTAGAATTTGCCACACCTTTGCTAACATCCATTCCGATGATAGCTTCCCACCATAACGAGGTAGAAACTTTTCTCCTCTTTTGGCTGCAAGATTATTAATCTGATTCGCATGCTCCTGCGCTGTATGATGTTTCCATAGCTTCACCCAGCTATGAGGATTCTGTTTCCAATCATCATCAAAACAGAGAGGATCTCCATTCGTATTGACGGGCAGCATCGTACAGGCGGTAAAATCGATACCAAGACCCACAATATCTTCCGGATCAATTCCTGAATTTTTAACAACTGCTGGAACAGACTGTTTTAATACATCTAAATAATCATTAGGGTGCTGTAAGGCCCATTCAAATCCAAGTTCAACCTCTGATTCTGGCAATGCTTCATCAATGACTCCATGTGAATATTCTGTTACGTAATCTGTGATTTCTCTTCCATCATCTAATGATACTAAAACGGCACGCCCTGATTCTGTACCAAAATCGACTCCGATTGCATATTTCTTCGTCATCACTTAACCTCCATTACTCTATGATAGTTTTAGTCGTACCTGAAATCATTCAGGATGAATTATAATTTATTTAAAAACCTCCTTTAAGACGATATGTGTTAGCGGGGAGTTAATTTAGAGGAAAAATGGAAGGAATGCCCCGAGAGATGAGCTCGGGGCATCCTATTCCAACTTTAGAAATTATAATCACCAGCATTTTCTTTGGTGAAGTCTTGTGGAGGTCCCATAATGACGGTTTTACCATCATCAACTACAGAAATTTCACCTACACCTTCTATTTCCTGGCCATCTTTCGGCATTTCACCTTCAGCAAGCATCTTACCTAATGCAACCGTTAAGTATCCTAGTTCTTCCGGATTCCATAGAACAGCCGTATCAAGGGAACCATCTTCAAGGAATGGCTTAGAATCTGTAGGTAATGCGGAACCTACAACTGAAATTTCATCTTGAAGTCCTTCTTCCTGTACAGCCTGAGCTGCACCTAAAGGAGCTGGTGTAGAAACAGCTAAAACTCCTTTTAAGTCAGGATAGGATTTAATTAAATCGAGTGTTTTCTGATAAGCTACCTGTTGCTTCTCATCTGTAGGTATTTTTTCGGTTACAATTTCAATACCTGAATAGTTTTCATCAAACTCTGCTTTTGCAGCATCAATCCAGGCATTCAAGTTAGCTGCTGCTAGACCACCTGTCAAAATGGCAATTTCTCCAGATTCTGTTCCCATAGCTTCTACTAATTTTTGGGCCATGTGACGACCAAATTCTTCATCGTCTACCTGTTTTACGGATAGATCTACTTCATTAGCTGGAGTATCCCAGTCCATAACATGAATACCTTGGTCTTTTGCTTTTTTTAGTACAGGGTCAACAGATGCTGGGTCGTTTGGAGCAACCGCGATAACATCTACATCTTGAGAAATGAGATTTTCAATTTCCTGTACCTGCTGAGAAGCATCGGCTTGAGTAGTTCCTGTATAGTTTACATTTACACCTAGTTCTTCCCCTGCTCTTTCAGCACCTTTTTCAGATGCATTAAAGTATGGAATACCTACAAGCTTAGGCACAACAGCAATGGAAAATTCTTCGCTTCCTGAGTCACCGGAATCTCCACCATCCGAGTTTCCGCTATCATCTGAGCCTCCACCACTTTCTGAAACACAGCCAGCTAAAATTCCGATAAAAAAGATGAGTGACAATAAACTTAAAGTAAGCTTCTTCATGCTTTTCCTCCCCCTTTAGAGTTAATGTTTTATGTTTAACCTGGGGAATTTCCCAGGATCAAACCACTTAGATAACGCTTACAATAGGTCGTTTAAAGGATTTACTTAACATTCATTCAACCACCCCCTTAACATACTCTCTTTAATTTACCAATTAGGATACTGAAGAGACACGGGATTCTTTTTTGCTCTTCATTTTGTCAGAGAAAAAGTTTAAGGTCAGAACAAGTATTAAAATTCCTCCAATAAATACATCTACAATTGCACTGTGGACACCCAGCAAATTTAATCCATTAGAAAGCGTTTGGAATATAATAACAGCATAAACGGTTCCAATAACCTTGCCATATCCTCCATGGATATTCGTTCCACCAAGTACTGCAGCTGCAACACTTTGTAACAGATAAGAGGAACCTAAGTCTACTTTTACCGAATTATAGCGGGAAGTCATAATGATTGCCGAAATAGCAGCTAATAACCCAACGTATAGATAAACTTTCATCAGAACGCGACTGTTTCTAATTCCTGAGAACAGTGTCGCAATCTCGTTATTTCCATACATATATATGCTTCTGCCCCAACTCGACTTATTTAATAAGACACCTGTCAAAATAGCAAAAAAGATAAAAATCAAGATGGATAAAGGAACAACACCCATATAATAGCCATTTCCTATTAAACTATAGGTATCTCCAAAACCGGAAATAGAATTTCCTTTTGTAATGGCTAGAATAACTCCTTCAAAAAGAACCATCGTCCCCAATGTTACAAGAATAGGAGGCACTCCAATCTTAGAAACGACAAAACCATTAAATGCTCCACATGCAACACCAAAAATGATAGCAACTACAATGGCGGAAATAATTGAATAACCATTCGTCAACATTAGGGCTGCCCCGACACCCGATAAGGCCGCAACATATGTGATGGAAAGGTCTATTCCTCCTGTAATAATGACAACCATCATCCCAAGTGCTAACAGTCCAAATTCCGGTAATTGAAACAGGAAATTACTTAAATTATTTGATCCAAGAAAACCTGGTGCAATTAAACTCATTAATATAAAGGTTCCTAGAGCGATAAGACCTAAAATACTTTCCTTTGTAAGCTTCATTTGATTATCCCCCCCCTATACTTCTACTTCGATTTTAGCCAATTTAGCCTGCTTTCGCTTATAACTAATGTGGTCATAAGAAACAGCAAACACGATAATTGCTCCGGTAACTACTTTTTGCCAAAAAGTATCAATACGGGCTAGAATCATTCCATTTTCCATAATGGCCAGTAGTAATACACCTAAAAGCGTTCCGTGAACGGTACCTCGACCACCATGGATATTCGTTCCACCCAAGACAACTGCTGCAATAACCATTAATTCAAGTCCTAATAACCCATTAGGATCGACTGCTGTCGTATAGGCGGTCTGTGCAACTGCTGCTACTCCACAAAGGAATCCCATATAAGCAAAGACAAAAAGTTTCACTTTCTTATAATCAATACCAACGCGGACAGCCGATTGCTGATTTCCGCCTATCGCCAAAACTGAGCGACCAATAAATGTATGTTTTAAAATATACCATGTAAGAATAGCTACGATAGCCAGGATGTAAATCAAAATCGGTATCCCAAACAATTCAAAATCAGAAAAAGCGAGAAAGGATTCAGGGAAGTTAGTACTATTTAAGTACCTGCCATTAGTAAAGTAAAGAACAAGGCCATTGATAATATTTAAAATACCTAATGTTACCACAATAGCCGGGATATTGATCTTAGAAACCAAAAATCCATTTACAGAACCAATCACTAAACCAATAATGGGCGCGGCGATAAAAATAATGACAAGGGATAGCCAGCTATCCGGCAGATAACCAAACAAACTGCCAATGATAACCGCAACAGCAGTAGTTACAGCTGCAACGGATACATCAATGTCACTCGTAATGATAATTAACGTCATTCCTATGGCTAATATACCCATAACAGTATTGGCTTCAATGATATCGATAAAATTTCCAATCGTTAAAAAGACAGGACTGACAAAAGACAGAATGATGCTTAAAACGATGATGATGGCTATGATACTAAACTCTTTTTGTTTAAATAACGATTTCATGCCTTATACCTCCTGACTGACCTGGCCTGATTGAACAGAAATATCAGGTGTTTTCACATTTCCTAGTCCTTGTAAAGAATAATTCATAATCATTTCCTGAGTTGCATCTTTTATATCAAGTTCTCCTGAAATACGACCCTTACGCATAACAAGAATTCGATCACTTACAGCTAAAATCTCAGGTAATTCGGAAGAAATCATGATTACGCCAATACCATCATCCGCAAGCTTTCGCATAAGTTTATGAATTTCGGTCTTCGCCCCGATATCAATCCCATTTGTGGGTTCATCAAATATAATCACATTTGGATCAGTCGAGAGCCATTTACCAATGACCACTTTTTGCTGATTACCTCCTGAAAAGTTTTCAGCAGGATGGTCCGGTAATGCTGGTCGAACATCAAGGGTTTCGATATACTTGTTAGCAAGTTCTTTTTCTTTTTTGCGATTAATTAATTTAAACTTATTTCTAATCCGCTTGATAATAGGTAATGAAATATTTTTCGTAACGGACTGTTCCAGCACAAGTCCTTGTATTTGTCTTGCTTCAGGGATATAAGCAATTCCGTTTTTTACAGCTTGCTCGGAGTTCTTAATCGAAAGCTTCTTATCAAATAATTCAATCGTACCTTCATCAGGATTATTTACACCAAATATAGCCTGAGCTAATTCTGTACGTCCTGAACCTACCAATCCAGTAATTCCAAGGATTTCTCCTTTTTTAAGTTCAAATGAAATATCTTTAAAATTTCCTTTTTTCGATAGATTCCTCACCTTAAAAATGGTTTCTCCAGCTTTATTTTCTGACTGATTTTTCTCATAAGTTACACTTCGACCAACCATTAGCTGAATAAGTTTTGGTTCATCTACTTCATTTGCATCATAAGCCCCGACAAATTTCCCATCACGCAGAACTGTAAAACGATCTGCAACCTTAAATAATTCTTTTAGTTTGTGACTGATAAAAATAATCGAAATACCTCTGTTTTTTAAATTTTCGATAACCTTATAAAGCTTTTCGACTTCCCCTGATGAAAGGGATGAAGTGGGTTCATCCATCACAATCAATTTAGAATCGAATGCTAAAGCCCTTGCTATCTCTACTAACTGCTGTTGAGCAATGCTAAGCTGTTCAACAATAGCATTAGGGTTTATATCGACATCCATCTCCTTTAAGGCTTCATTCGCTTTACTCTTAATGGCTTTCCAGTCTATTTTGCTCCATGAACCTTTATTGCTGTCCTGACCGATGTAAATATTTTCAGCTACAGATAAGTTTGGAAATAAACTTAAATCCTGATAAATGATTGAAATTCCTTTCATCGTAGCGTCAATTGGTTTTTGAATTTCGGCTTCTTTCCCCTCGAAGTAAAATTTTGCACCTGGGTCCGGCTTATGAATTCCTGCTAATATCTTAATAAGTGTCGATTTACCAGCTCCATTTTCACCAATTAAGGCATGGACTTCTCCCGGCTTCACTTCCAGTTCAACTTTATCTAACGCTTTGACACCAGGAAAGGTTTTACTAATATCCTTCATTTGCAATAAGTATTGACTCACATTCTTTCCCTCCCCTTGTTACACGGTTTTCTTTAACTGATGTTTAGTTAATCCTCTCTCTCTGCAAAAAGCATTAACTTCATCAATGGTTGGAATTCCAACTTGTGCACCTAGCTTGGTGACTTTCAGTGCTCCCACAACAGTTGCAAAGCGTGCAGCTGAAAACGTGTCGTACCCATCAGATATAGCACATGCCAAAGCACCCGCAAAGGCATCACCTGCCCCAACACTGTCAACTGCTTTAACCGAAATAGGTTCGATATATTCCCAATTGCCCTTTTGGTAAACAACAGAACCATGGGCCCCCATCTTAATAATAGAGTTTGATACACCCATTCCTTCAAAGATCTCAGCTGCTTCTAAAGCGCTATCAATATCTGTCACGTCAACTCCTAGCATATGGTACGTTTCTTGTTGATTAGGAGTAATAATGTCTGCATAGTCCAAAGCCTTCACTGTAATCCCTTCGGCTGGAGCCGGATCCAGTACTACATACATTCCCTTTTCTTTTGCCATTTCCATGGAGCGAATGACCGTTTCCTGTGGCACCTCCATTTGTACTAATAGAACATCACTGGCATCAATCTGATTGAATGCGCTTTCAATATCGTTAATACGTAAGTCATCGTTTGCACCTTTTAAAACGAGCATTGTATTTTCAGCAGTCTGATCAATCGTAATTATGGCTGTTCCTGTAGCAAATGTTTCAGAGCGTTTAATAAAATGGGTATCAACCTTTGAATCTTGTAAACTATGAATCAATTTATCCCCATAAAGATCCTGGCCAACTGCTCCTATCATATTCACCGGTTTTCCTAAACGAGCAACAGCTGTGGCCTGATTGGCCCCTTTGCCTCCAGGAAAGTATTCAATTTTTTTACCAAATATCGTTTGACCTCTTTCAGGATAAACATCGGTTACTGCAACTGTATCAATATTGATACTCCCCACTACTGTTACGCTCATACAACCATCCTTTGTCCCCAGAAAATTTTAATATAAATTCAATTTTTCCTTCCTGTTACTTAAGAGCAGATTCAATTCATCCATCGCCTGCTCCAATGTCTTATCCTTTTTAAACAGGCTGGATGTACCACAGACTAACATTTCTGCTCCTCTATCCATTACTTTTGGAATCGTTTCATAACTTATATTTCCATCAACTTGAATCTCAATTGATAGGTTTTTTCCATTAATCATTTGATGGAGCTCACCAATTTTATCCATAGCTAACGGTATAAACTTTTGTCCAGCAAAGCCCGGATTAACTGTCATTAATAATACATAATCAATGGTATCCCATATATAATCCAATACGGTTAGTGGAGTTGCAGGATTTAATGCTATCCCCGCCTTCATTCCACGATCTCGAATAGACTGTAAAGTTCGCTGTAAGTGTGTTGTTGCTTCAGCGTGGACAGAAATCATATCTGCCCCAGCTTCCGAAAACACATCAATATAGTTTTCCGGCTCTTCAATCATAAGGTGTGCATCAAACGGAACCTTTGTCAGTGGACGCAATGACTTCATAATATCCGGCCCTAAAGTGAAGTTTGGGACAAAGCGGCCATCCATCACATCAAAATGAAAAAAATCAACATCCTTGCGATCTAAACGCAAAATATTATCTTTTAATTCCCCCATATTTGCACACATTATTGAAGGCCCTATTTTCACCATTCAACCCCCCCCTTTTTTGTCTAACCCTTTAACACTTATAAATATATATAACCCCCTATTGAAACCGTTGTCATTTACATTCAAAAAAATTCAAGAAATGTCCAAAAACTTTTAGTTTGATTTTAGTATACCAACCAAAACTGTGGTTTTCAACAATAAATTTTGGGTTTTGTGTTTGTTATCAAATAAAAATATCCAAAACAAAACTGTATACCAAATATAATGTGTAAAATCCCTATATAAGGACTAAAAAAGACACAAGCCAAAAATAGCTCATGTCTCTTATGAATAATAAATATGATTTTCATATAAAGAATTAACCTTGACCTCGCTTTACTCGTCTGCAATATATGCTTTAATCCCCAAATTATTTAACTCTTTTATCTTTTCAATAGAAACTTTATTATCCGTAATAAGATAATCGACATCCTGGAGATTACACAATCTTATCAGGGATTTTTTTTCAAATTTACTATAATCCACTAATAAGTATAACTTTTCGGATATATCTAAGAACTGTTTTTTTACTAATGCCTGCGCTTCGTGAATTTCGCTTACACCTCTTTTAAAATCAACTCCCATACATGAGAAAAAGAATTTATCAACATGATAGTCTTTTATAACCCGTTCAGCAAAATTACCAACAAGTGACATGGAACCTTCTGAAGCATAACCACCTATTAAAATAACTTCAATGTTTTCTTCTTTAACAAGTTCCATTGTAACGGGGATGGAATTTGTAATGATTGTTAATCCTTTATCTTTTAAATATTTGGTCATTTGCAAGCCTGTTGTACTTGCATCAATAGCAATAATATCACCATCATCAATAAATGAAGCGGCCTTTTTTGCAATCATTTCCTTTTCTTCCATATGGGTTTCCTGTCTTCTTAATACCGGGATTTCTACGCCTTCTTCCATTTCACGTTTGACTGCTCCACCATGAATTCGATTTAAGAAGCCGTCTGTTTCTAGCTTTTCTAAATCTCTTCGTATGGTTTCTTCACTCACACCAAACTTTTTACTTAACTCATTTACTCTAACAGCACTATTCTGGTCAACTAAATCTGTAATTTTACGTTGACGCTCATTTAAAAATATCGAGGCGTTTTTATTCACACCATTCCTCATTGTCATACTCCTTTATGTATAAGTCAACATCATCCACAAATCAAACAAATATATAAGTGAACAAAACCAAATATAATGCGGGTTTCATTTTGTTTTTGTGGCAAATAATTCTGTTTTAGGTGGCTTTATTTGACATTCAAATGACGAAATCTATAAACCAATCTTTCTGACACTCTTATAAAACTATCCTTATCATATCGAAAATACATAGAAGATATCAACAGAAACAAATATTTCTTTATAAAAAAACACTCTTATTCCTAAAGAAAGAATAAAAGTGTTATAACTAGCATGAGTTATACAGTAACGACCCGGATATTATTTTCCCTTAATAATTGTAATGTTTCACTTGAGACAGTTTGATCGGTAATCACATAATTTAACTTATCTAAAGGGTGAATATGCGAAAATGAACGTACTCCAAACTTAGTGTGATCAACCATTACATATATAGAATCTGATATGTCGCAAATCTTCTTTTTAATTCGTCCCTGCTCTTCATTTGATTCACTGATTCCATAACCTAAATCAAACCCTTGACAGGATATAAATGCCTTGTGGACATGATAAGTATTCAAAGATTCTTCGGCTAAAGGACCGACATAAGAAAGAGAACGAGAAGTTAGAATACCTCCTGTAGATATGACCGTAATATTTGATTTTAAGCTTAACTCTAATGCCACTTTAATCGAATTGGTCAAAACAGTTAGGGGTATGTCCGGTAATATTTTAGCCATATACCAGGCTGTTGAACTCGCATCTAATATAATTTTATCTCCTTCATTGACATGTTTAACAGATTCAGCTGCAATCGATCGCTTTTCTGTTACATTTTTAATTTCTCGTTCCTTATAGGATGTCTCAGTCGCTTCCTGCTGCGAATTTAGACTAACTGCTCCACCATGACTTCTCTCTAGTTTATTTTCTCTTTCCAGCTTTTCTAAATCCCGCCGAATGGTTTCTTCTGTAACGGAGAACAATTGACTTAGTTCAGACACTCGAATACTTTTTCGTTCATTAACAAGTTCCGCAATTTTCTGATGCCTTTCAGCGACCAACATAACTAGTTCCTCTCTTTCGACTGCTCATCAAGTATAACTTTAAATCGATTATATGCCTGCTCCCACTTATGACTATCTTCCTTTTCGTATTTCTTAATTGGAAAAGAGTTTCTCACAATATTTCGAGCTTCCTGGAGATTTTCAATTCGATTAAGGCCCTGATACTGCATTAAAATGTTCCCAATTGAACTGGCTTCTATTGGTCCAGCATAAACAGGTCTATGAATCGCATTAGCCGTAAATTGGCATAAAAGGCTGTTCTTGATACCGCCACCTACCATATGCAATTCGGAAAATGATACTCCTGTCAATTCTTCAAGACGTTCTAAAACAAATCGATATTTAAGAACCAGGCTTTCCAAAATACATCTCAGGATTTCACCCTTAGTTTGTGGTACATATTGATTGGTTTCCTGACAATATCGTTGAATTTCCTTTGGCATATGGGCTGGTTTAATAAACATAGAATCATCTGGGTTTACAAAGGCTCTGAATGGGTCCGCCTGTTCAATAAGCTCTTTCTGTAACTCAAATGATAATCTTTCTCCTTCTAATTCCCATATCCGGGTACTTTCCTGCAGTAACCACAGTCCCATAATATTTTTTAATAGTCGATACGTATCATTTACGCCGCCTTCATTGGTAATGTTCCATTTTAACGTTTTTTCATTAATAACAGGATCAGGTACTTCTGTTCCAAGTAGAGACCATGTACCACAGCTTAAGTAGGCAAAGTTCTGATCTTTAATCCTTGGAACAGCAGCCACTGCAGAGGCCGTATCATGTTCACCCACGGCCATAACCGAAAGTGAGCTTTGGATACCAAGTTCATCACGAATATCTGGTAAAACCTCTCCTACCATCGTTCCAGGCTGTATGGTATCTTTGAAAATTTTTGAAGGCAACCCTAATTTTTCAATAATTTCATAGTCCCAATTCTGCATTTCCGGATTAAACAGCTGAGTCGTCGTAGCATTTGTAAATTCACTTTTTTGCTGTCCTGTTAAAAAATATTGTAACAAATCCGGAATCATAAGTAGACTGTCGGCATTTTGCAAGGCGGTATTATTAGCCGTTTTCATGGCATACAAATGATAAATCGTGTTAATATCCATAAACTGAATGCCGGTACGATGAAACAATTCTTCTTTTGGAATGATGGTTAAAACCTCATCCATTATATCACGGGTATGACGGTCTCGATAATGGTATGGATTTGCCAGCAATTCACCGTTTTTATCCAGAAGTCCAAAATCAACTGCCCACGAATCAATTGCTAGACTTTCAATATTTGTAAATCCAATTTGATGTGCTTTCAAAATACCTTGTTTGATTTCAGTAAACAAGTTTAAAATATCCCAATGTAAATGACTGCCTACTTGGACAGGCTTATTTTTAAAACGATGTATTTCCTGAATAGTGAGATAACCGTTATCGATCTGTCCGATAACTGCTCTACCACTGCTTGCACCCAGATCAAATGCTAATACAGTCACCAGCTAGCCCCGCCTTTTCCGCGTTTTAGAATTTTTTCGCCGTATTCGCTTTCAAGATAAGCAGCCATCGGATCTGCCGGAACTCCCATTTCTTCCCGTACAACACGCAGCAATGGGGTAACATCAAATTCGAAGGCTTTTCTCACTGCATGTTCAGCTGCAAGTACATCTTGTTTTTCCTGTGCCTGCTGTACTTCATCTAAGTTAATGAGAAGGGCTTTGGCATACAGTGTTTGCACATTTGTAATCGAACGAATCATAGCAGGTATTTTAGCTTCCAGATTGTGGCACTGATCAAGCATATACGCAATACTCTTAGCATTTTTCTGAACTCCAGCATCCTCGTCATATAGTGCCGACACAATTTGATAGAAGGTTAAAAACAGTTCATAAGGATTTAGAGAGCCGGCAAATAAGTCATCATCAGCATATTTTCTACTATTGAAATGGAAGCCTCCCAGTCGTTTTTCATCTAGTAAGTAAGCGACAATATGCTCAATATTTGTTCCCTGAGGATGATGCCCTGTATCGACTAACACCTCTGCTTTTGGACCAAGCTTTTGTGCCATGTTATAGGACATACCCCAGTCAGCCAAATCAGTATGATAAAAAGCAGGTTCAAAGAATTTATATTCAATAAGCATGCGCATGTCTTCATCTAAGGCGTTATACATTTCCGATAAACATTCATACATCCAATGCTTCCGTTTTCTAATATCAGCCTGCCCCGGATAATTGGTTCCATCGGCAAACCAAAGACTCAGTTCTTTGGATCCAACCGTCTTTGCAATGTCAACACATTCCAGTAGATGATCAGTAGCTTTACGACGAATATCCGGATCAGAATTGGTAACGCTGCCAAATTTGTACTCATCATCCTGAAATAGATTAGGATTGACTGCTCCCAGATGGACACCATGTTGCTCAGCATGCGCTTTCAATTTTGTGAAATCATCCACGTAATCCCACGGAATGTGAATTGCTACCCCGGGACTAATCCCTGTATGCTTCTGTACCTGTGCAGCATCTTCTATTTTCTCAAAAGGATCTCTTGGTACACCTTCCTGCTGGAATACCTTAAACCGGGTACCTGAATCTCCATACCCCCATGAAGGTGTTTCAATTTTTATCGTTCTTAACTTTTCTTTCACCTCATCCAGATTAATCCCTCGGTCTTTTTGCTGCTCCTCAAACAAGACATAATGTTTATCTGCCATGACCAGTATTCTCCCTTCTTATTAATAGGTGGAAACCCCATGCGGAAAGGGGCTTCCTTAGATTATAAGTTTAGTAGGTTAGCAGAACATTAGCGCGTAAATGCCGCTGAAACTCCACCATCTACTGTCACCATACAGCCTGTTGTTTTAGAAGATTTGTCAGAGGATAAGAACGCAATGGTTTCCGCAATATCCTCTGGAAGAATATTTACATTTAATATGGTTCTCTTTCGGTAGTGCTCTTCTAATTCATCTGTTCCAATTCCATAGGAGGAAGCACGTTCTTCTTTCCATTTTGAATCCCAAATTTTGGACCCACGGATAACAGCATCAGGAAGAACAGAGTTTACACGAATTCCAAGTGGTCCGCCGTCGACTGCAATTGTTCTCGCTAAATGAACCTCTGCTGCTTTAGCCGTACTGTATGCAGCCGCGTTTTTACCTGCATAAATGGAATTCTTAGAACCGACAAAGACCATATTTCCACCTGTTTCCTGATCCTTCATAAGCTTAAATACCTCACGTGCTACCAGAAAGTAGCCCGTTACAAGTACATTTATATTTAGGTTCCACGCATCCATCGTCGTTTCTTCAAATGGACTGGAACTTGCAAGACCTGCATTATTAACAAGAATATCAATACCACCATAAGTAAGGACAGATTGTTTTATCGCATCCTTCACATCCTCTTCTTTTGTTACGTCCATTTTTACTGCTGCAGCACGGCTTGGTCCATACTGACTATTAATCTCGTTAGCCAGCTCCTGCGCACCTTCTAAATTGATGTCTGCAATGACTACATGCGCACCATCTGAAACCAGGCGATAGCTTGTTGCCGTTCCAATACCGCCAGCTCCTCCGGTTACAAACGCCACTTGTCGGGAGAAGTCTGCTTCAGGTGGAGCAAGGCTAAGTTTATATAACTCCAGTGGCCAATACTCTACTGCAAATGATTCTGATTCATTTAAAGATACAAAGTTTCCTAGAATACTGGAACCACGCATAACCGCAACAGCACGGTGATATAAGTCCCGGCTTACATAGGCGGCCTTCATGTCTTTTCCTGTATTAATCATTCCCACACCTGGGATTAAGATGACACGTGGTGCCGGCTCAGCCATATTATCCCCTTCTGTTTTATTCCGATTGAAATACGCATTATATTCCTCTTCAAAGGATTTAATTCCTGATTTCACTTTCTCAATGAGGCTGTCAGTGTCTCCGCTTTTTGGATCCCATTCTACAAATAATGGCACACGCTTTGTATGCACAAGATGATCTGGGCAGGCAGCCCCTACACCCGCTAATTCTTTTGCGTCTTTACTATTTACAAAATGGAGAACAGCTTCACTGTCATCATAGGTTGCAAGCATTCTATTATTTTGACTTACTTGTCCTCTTACAACTGGCAACACTTTAGATAAAACTTCTTTCCTCTCTTCAGCAGGAAGAGCTTCGTACTTATTACCACCAAACAAGGTGTAATTCTTTGCTTTTTCCTCAATATAATCCTCTGCCTCCTGAATAATAGAAATCGTCTTTTCATAGCTTTCCTTGGAAGTTTCTCCCCATGTAACAAGGCCGTGCTTTTCCATAATAACGAGCTCCGCCTGAGGATTATTTTGAACCCCTTCCGCAATCATTTTGGAAAGACTGAAACCCGGGCGAATATAAGGAACCCAAACGAAACGGTCTCCATATAATTCTTTCGCAATGTCCTTCCCGTTATCTGCACAGGCTATACTAATAATGGCATCTGGATGAGTGTGATCTACATGTTTAAAAGGCAGGAAGGCATGGAGTAAGGTTTCTATGGATGAACGTGGATGTTTAGCATCAATCATAGTATGTCCTAGATACTCAACCATTTCTTCATCCGTCATTTCATCTCTCTCCAAAAGTGGACGAATATCTTCCATTTTAAGACCTGTAAAATTGTGGGCCTTCATCGTTGCGAGGTCAGAGCCACTACCCTTCACCCACATCACTTCAATTTCATCACCTTTGAAGTCTTTGATGAATGTTTTAGCTGAGGTATTTCCTCCGCCGAAGTTTGCTATTGAACGATCAGAGCCTAATAGATTTGATCTGTAAACCAATTCATATAAAACGCTTTCAAAAATTGATTCATTATCTTGCCATTTGTTTTTTACCAAACAAATCCCTCCCTTTTTTCAGTATTTTCATCTTAACATGTTTTTGTTTATTTTTGAACACTCTTTGTTTATTTTTGTTTTTTACAATATCAGATATCATCCTTATTTCTAGTTTAAAATATCTCAAACCCTTTTTATAGACTTTTTGTTACCGATATCATAAAATAGAATTACATAAATAATACGTATTTAGGAAGAAAGAAGAGGAGAAATGTGAATGACGACAATATATGATGTAGCCAAAAGAGCCAATGTTTCAGCCATGACCGTATCGAGAGTAATCAATAACGCTTCTTCCATTAAAAAGGAAACACGTCTGCGGGTGGAAAAAGCCATTAAAGAGCTGGATTATATTCCCAATCGCTCTGCCCAAAGTTTGACGTCAAAAGATACTAGACTTCTATCTTTAATTGTTACGGATGTTACCAATCCCTTTTATACAAGGATAGCTCGTGGTGCTGAGGATAAAGCCCATGAGGAAGGATATCAGCTTGTCTTTAGTAATTCGGATGAAAATATTGAAAAGGAATCTTCCTATATCCGTTCTGCCATTTCCAGAGGAATTGATGGAATTCTCTTTACACCATCAGGGGATGACTCCAGGAAGAATATTAAATTTATTCAAAAGCATAATATACCTGTTGTTTTAATTGACCGTTATTTGGATGGTATTGAGCTGGACTCCATTATTGGTGATAATCATACGGGAACAAAAAAATTAATGAATCATCTATATGAATATGGCCACAGAAAAATTGGTTTTGTAACTGGTCCGAACTCCGTTTCAACAACAAGAGAACGTATGGAAGGGTTCAAAAGTTTTATAGAGGAAAACCATTTGCCTTATAATCAAAAGTGGGTTTTTACTACCAATCTAACAAATATGAAAACATCTCATTTTATTAAAGACTTATTAACCCTGCCAAAAGAGGACAGACCAACAGCCATATTTTGCACAAATAACTTTCTGGCAGTCGATTTAATGAATAGCCTAAATAATATTGATTTAAAAGTTCCGGACGATATTTCCATTGTTTGTTTTGATGATCCCCAGCCCATCCCTATGCATAATTCATTTTTCACCGTCGTTTCTCAGCAGCCCTATGAATACGGATATATAGGGTTGTCAATGCTGATTAATCGAATCGAAGGGAAGCAAAAAGAAGAGCAAAAAAGAATCGTCTATACACCAGAATTAATGATTAGACATTCGACAAAAATTATAAATTAAAAAAGGATCGAAATCTAATAGATTTCGATCCTTTTTTCGCATATTTATTACCGATATAAAGGACCAAAATTTTGACAGGAGCGGTAATCCGCACCCTCTTGATCCTTCGTACCGAACATTTCCCAAGCACTTGGTCTGAAGATTTTTTCTTCAGAAACATTATGCATGTTTACCGGAATACGTAAAATGGATGCCAATGTAATCAAGTCTGATCCAATGTGATCATAACTCATAGAGCAATGATTGGAACCCCAGTTGTTCATGACAGAGTATACATCCTTAAAGGCTCCATCCCCTGTTAAATTTGGTACAAACCAGGTAGTAGGCCAGGTTGGATCCGTTCGATCATCCAGTGTATGATGAACTTCTTCTGGAATATCCACCGAATAACCCTCTGCAATTTGGAGGACGGGTCCGATACCCTTAACTAAATTAATTCTTGCAATGGTTACAGGCATACCGCCTTTTGTCAAGATATCTGTTGACCATCCGCCACCTCGGAAATAATCTGTTGAAGCTGGTCGCCATAATGTGGAATCAAGCATTTTCTTTACTTCTTCATCCGTTATTTCCCAATAAGGCTTAATAACAGGACTTCCATCTTTCATCTGTTCACCTGTTCCATCTAAAGCTGCTGCACCTGAGTTTAGTAAATGAATAATGCCATTTTCCGCTTTTCCTGTTAACGTTTGACCTGTTACCCGCTTAACGGCTTCCGGACTCCAATAGGTACGTACATCCGCAAAGACTTGAGCAGTATTGGTCAGAAGGTGACCAAATAACATGGTTGCTCCATTTAAAGTGTCATTTTCTGTAGCAACTAGAAAGGGTGCACGGGTACCATTCCAATCAAATGAAGTATTAAGGATGGTCTCCATAAAGTCTCCATTCGGAAAATGATCCGTCCACTGACGTTGTCCCTGAAAACCAGCAACAATTGCATGATGGCCCTCTGCTTCCTCTTCATACCCCATTTCAGCTAACTTAGGATTTCCTATCATTAAGTCACGGGCAATCAGCGTCATTTTAATATTGGTTTCCCAGTCCTGTTCCTTTTGTTGTCTGGACCGCTTAAAATCATCAGGATTATTGTCAGGACCTTCTTTACAATTCTCCCTCACCCAATCCAGAGCCTTGGCAAATTCATCTTTATCATAAATTTCCTCATTTAATCTTCTTACAAACTCCGTCATATCAATGTATTCATTTCGCATTCCCAGGTAATCCTGAAAAAAGTCCTCGTTAACCATGCTGCCACCAATACCCATAGATACAGAACCCATAGATAAGTAGGATTTATCCTTCATCATGGCAGCGGCCAATCCTGCTTTCGCAAAGCGAAGCAGTTTCTCCTGAACATCCTCTGGAATAGAATCATCATCTAAATCCTGGACATCCTTTCCATAAATGCCGAATGCAGGTAGCCCTTTTTGATTGTGCGCAGCTAATACGGCTGCTAAATAGACTCCTCCTGGCCGGTCACTTCCGTTAAATCCCCAAACAGCCTTGGGTA
The DNA here is from genome assembly GCF_900111405.1 of Salinibacillus kushneri. Taxonomy (GTDB): domain Bacteria; phylum Bacillota; class Bacilli; order Bacillales; family Alkalibacillaceae; genus Salinibacillus; species Salinibacillus kushneri. Next base: position 379,768 of record NZ_FOHJ01000001.1, read on the forward strand.
TTGTTCGATCCATGTCCATCGTTTCCGACCCATAACACCAGGATGGGGTCACAGTAATCGAAACACCCACCCCTTCCTTTTTAAACTTCTCAGCTGTTTTTGAGGCTTCTGCAACTCCACCAATTGTTGTATCAGCAATTACACATTCCACAGGCTCACCATTATAATAATTCATGTTTTCAGATAAGAAAGAAGCAACAGCTTTTGCCAAATTCATCGTAATGTCCTCTAATGATTCACGGACGCCTTTTCTTCGGCCATCAATCGTAGGTCTGATACCAATTTTTGGTAAATTTCCGTAATATCTGTGCTCTGTAGTCATAAATGATTCCTCCCCTGCTTTATTAAGTCTGTAAACCTTTCATACGCCTGCTGCCATTCACCAGGATTTTCCGGTTCATAAGTTGTTGTCGTAAAGGATGAAGCTACCAGGCTTCTTGCTTCAGCTAAATTGTTTATTTCCCCCAAAGCAAGTAATTGTCCAATCGAATTCCCAATTGAACTTACCTCAATCGGACCAGCAACCACTTGTCTCTGGGTGGCATTAGCTGTAAATTGACAAAGCCACTCATTTTGTATACCTCCGCCTCCCATATTAATGACGTGGATCCTTTTGCCTGTTAATTGCTCCATTCGCTCGATAACCCAGCGATATTTTAAAGCGAGACTTTCAAGGATTACGCGAAGGATTTCCCCCTTTGTTTCTGGAACACTCTGATGGGTTTCTTGACAAACGTTTTGTATCTTTTTCACCATATCAATAGGGTTTAAAAAAACATCTAAATCTGGATTGATAAAGCTTTGAAAAGGCTTCGCCTCTTTTACAAACGCTGCTTCTTCTGTGTAGGAAATGCCACTGCCTTCTTTTTCCCAAACCTTTTTACATTGCTGGATTAACCATAATCCCATGCTATTTTTTAGTAGTCGGTAATCTCCATCCATCGTGCCTTCATTTGTAAATCCCCATTCAAGAGATTGCTTGGTGATGACAGGTTCTTTCACTTGAACCCCTAGTAAAATCCATGTTCCACAGCTCATAAAGGCTGAATGATCATCTTTTAAAGGCAATGCCGCTAAGGCACAAGCTGTATCATGTCCCGCACCTGCAATAACTGGAACAGGATTGATATTTAATTCCTGATTAATTGACTCCAATGTTGGTCCCAGCACAGTCCCTGGCTCAACCACAGGTGCCATGATACCTTTTGGAATTTGAAAAGTATCCAGCAATTCCTCATCCCAGGTTCTTTGTTCAATGTTCAACATAGATGTCGTGGTGCTAATCGTAAACTCATTTGCTTTCACTCCAGAGAATAAGTAACTGACAAGATTAGGAGTGAGCAGTAAAGAATTAGCCTGCTCCAGTAATTCAGGATTACGCTCTTGAATGGCTGCTAATTGACAAATCGTATTAATCGGAGCCGGTTCAACACCTGAAATCCCAAACCATTCATTGGCAGACAACTTTTGCAGAACAAGATTTATTCCTCTAAATGTCTGACTATCTCGATAAGAAAACGGATTTCCTAAAATCTCACCCTGCTTTGTCAGGAGGCCAAAATCCACTCCCCACGTATCAACAGCCACACTGGAAATATCCCCATGTCCTTGTTTTACACTTTTTAAAATTCCTGTTTTCATCTCATCAAAAATTTTTAAAATATCCCAATAATAATGACTGGTCAAGAAAACCGGTTCATTTTTAAATCGATGTACTTCTTCAATCTCTAAATGGTCTCCACTAAATTTACTTAACATTAAGCGTCCATTAGATGCGCCTAAGTCAAAGGCCCATACTTTTTTCATTTATATACACCCTCCGGACGATTGGTTATTTTGAATCCTTGAGTAATTCCTGTCGATATTTTTCGGAGGACAGATTGCGAAGATCCTCACATTCCTCCTCTGTTAATATTCTCGGATTTCCGACAGTCTGACTAATGGTAAATACTTTGGCGGATTCTTCAGTTAATTGCATAAAAAAGAAAGCTTCTTTCATCGTTTTCCCGACTGTTAGCACACCATGATTTCTCATAACGACTACATCGTTTTGTTCGATAACCTCACCAACAGCATCAGCCAGTACATGTGTGGTAGGAATTATATACTCTAAATAGGCAATGCTGTTAACCATGGCAGGAAAGTCAGGGAATAGGTTAGGGATATTTTGTCCAGTAGACGAAACGCCAACTGAATAACTGGGATGGGCATGAAGTACAGCTGTTATATCAGGGCGTCTTCGGAAACATTCAAGATGCATCAATAGTTCTGAAGAAGGTTTTATGTCATCTAACACTTCACCTGTTTCTATATTGACTCGCACCCATTGATTGTCCTCTACTTCCTGAAGATCATAACCACTGGGGGAAAGGTACATTATGTTGCCATCCCGCATGCTTAAGTTTCCACCTGCCCCGACAACAAGGCCTGTTTCCACAACCTTCTTGGCATATCGATTTAAATCACGAATCACATCTATCATTTAATCCTCTCCCTTCTTTATATAAAGGGGCTAAATAGCCTTTGATATCGATAACATAGATACTTCATAAAATGGAGGAAGCTCTTATTGAGCAACCTCCAGATATTTTTATTCGTAAATAACTTCCTGAATTTCTTCGTCGTCTATATTTTCCTGATCATACCAGTAATATCCTGTATCAACCACTTCAGGAAGTTCCTTCCCATTAATGGCTTGAACAGCTGCTTTTACAGTTTCATATCCAATCCCTACAGGATTCTGAGTAATCGCACCAGCCATTGTTCCATCTTTAATGGCATCAATTTGTGCTTTTCCAGAGTCAAATCCAACAATCGTGATGTCTCCTTCTGCTCCCATTTCTTTGACAGCATTAACAACACCAATAGCTGAACCTTCATTAGAACCGAAAATACCATCTAAATCCGGATGAGCTTGCATCATGGTTTTCGCAAGGTCAGTAGATTTCAAATGGTCTCCTCCACCATACTGAACATCTACAATTTCGATGTCAGGATATTCTGACTCCATTTGCTCCAAAAAGCCATCACGACGATCTACCCCTGTTACACTCGTCTGGTCGTGGACAACTAATGCTACTTTACCTTCTCCACCAATTAACTCCGCCATATGATCAGCCGCAGCAGCTGCAGCAGCTTTGTTATTGGTTGAAGCTGTAGTTAACGGAATATCACTATCCACACCAGAGTCAAAAGCAATGACTGGAATTTCTTCCGATTCAGCCTCCTCCAGTAATGGAGTAGCTGCTTTACTATCTAGGGCAGCAAACCCAATTGCATCAGGATCCTTATCAAGAGCTGACCTCAACATTTCAATTTGTTTATCTACCTGTGATTCAGATTCAGGTCCCTCAAACGTAATTTCTACATCAAACTCCTCTGCTGCCTGCTCGGCACCTCTGTTAACAGCTTGCCAGAATTGGTGCTGAAACCCTTTTGAAACGACCGCAATATATGGCTTATCACTGTCGCCTCCTCCTTCACTATCGCCATTTGAACTTCCAGCTTCATCTTCTCCGCAAGCTACTAAAACAGCAGTAACAAAAAACAACCCAAACAGTGTTACAAACAATTTTTTCACTGAAATTCCCCCTATTTTAAATTTTTATGAAAGCTCCATAAGAATGGAGTTAACACTAAATTAAGTATTCCTACGACGTAGAATGTCTGCATAAACGGCAAAGATTACAACAATTCCAATCACAACATCCTGCCATTCTTGTGGAACAGAAAGAATCCGCAAACCATTTGTTAAAACACTCATAATTAGGGCTCCAATAACGGTACCAACCATGGTTCCTTTACCACCACTAAGAGATGTTCCACCAATAACCACAGCTGCGATGGCTTCTAACTCGTATCCCATACCTAAAGCAGGTTGTGCTGAATTCAAACGGGCCGCCATGACCACACCCGCAACCCCAGTAAAAAGACCTGCAATCGAATAAATAATAATTTTCCACCTGTTTACATTTACCCCTGAAAGTCGTGTTGATTCTTCATTACTCCCTATCGAAAAGGTATATCTTCCTATAACTGTTTTATTTAAAATAATATAGCCAATCGTAGCCATTAAGAAAAATATGAGAACCGCATTCGGAATCTCTATTCCAGGAATAATCGAACCTAATGCAACCTGGGTAAATGCAGGCGTATCACTAAAGTAAATCGGTCTTGTTCCAGATATAACAAGGGCAAGACCTGCTGCAATCATCATCATGGCTAAGGTTGCAATAAAAGGCGGGATTTTCATCTTCGCTACTGCTGAACCTACTAGAAATCCAGACAGTCCACCTGATAAAATTCCTAATAGAATCCCAATTGGAATAGGCAATCCCAAAAATGTAATAAATACACCTGTCATAACCGAACATAACGTCATTGCTGTTCCTATAGATAAATCGATTCCTCCCGTTATTATGACAAGGGTTGTTCCAAGGGCAAGAATCCCTATCACAGATGTAGAAAGTAATATATTCATAATGTTAGAGAATTCCATGAAGTTCCGTGAGGTAATAGAAAAAAAGAGTATGAGCACAATTAAACTAGAAAAAGCTAGAATTTGCTGCAATGCTCCTGATTTAAATGGTAATTTGCTTTTCCGTTTCTCTATACCCGGGTTACTAACTTCTGTTTTCATTTTTTAAACCCCCAATATGTTTGTAGTGTTGTGTTAACCAATTCTTTGTGTTGCGTACGTCATAATCTCTTCTTGTGTAGCGCTTTCATTTTTGAGTTCTCCAGTTATTCTCCCTTCACACATAACAATTACACGGTGGCTCATCCGTAAGATTTCCGGAAGTTCAGAGGAAATCATGATAATCGCTTTTCCTTGTGCTGCAAGATCATTTAACAGTTTATAAATTTCACCTTTAGCACCTATATCAATACCTCTAGTAGGTTCATCAAATATTAAAATGTCGGAATCTCTGGTTAGCCATTTTCCAATAACCACTTTCTGCTGATTTCCACCTGAAAGAAGCCTTACTTCCTGGTTTACACTTGGCGTTTTAATATTCAGCTGTTCTACCATTTCTTTTGACTGCTGCTCCATAGCTTTTTGTTTTGTCAAGCCCACACTACCAACAAATGAATCCATACTCGCAATACCAATATTTGTTTTGACGTCCATATCAAGCATTAGTCCGAACCGTTTTCGATCCTCGGATAAATAGCCAATTCCATGTTTAACAGCTTCCTTAGGTGATTTTATTTTTACTTGTTTTCCATTTCGGTAAATCTCACCGGAATCGATTGAATCTGCCCCAAAAATGGCTCTTGCTACTTCTGTTCTTCCAGCTCCCATCAGCCCGGCAAATCCCAGTATTTCACCTTTTTTCAATTGAAAATTAATGTCTTTAAGTACTCCCTCACGATTGAGATTTTTTACCTCAAGCAAGACTTCATTAGAACCGGTTATTGATTTTGGCTCTGATGATTCATAGATTTCCCTTCCAACCATAAGAGAAATAATTTTATCAATTGTTGTCTCATCTGTGTCCACGGTGTCGATATATTCACCGTCACGCATAACTGTTATACGGTCTGTAACCCTTTTTAATTCTTCCATTCGGTGGGAAATATAGATAATCCCGACTCCATCCTGTTTTAATTGCTCAACGATTTTAAAAAGTGTTTTAATTTCAGAATCCGTCAGAGCTGCTGTTGGTTCATCCATTACAAGTACTTTCGATTGAAAGGAAAGTGCTTTAGCAATTTCAACCATTTGCTGTTGAGCTACCGATAGATTGGAAATATATTCAGTAGGATCCAGATTAAGATTTAATTGCTCAAATAACTCTCTCGCTTCTTGATTAAGTTTCTTTTCATCTACAAATAGTTTGAAAAATTTTCGAGGTTCTCTTCCGATAAAAATGTTTTGGGCAACTGTTAAATCCTGTGCCAAATTTAATTCCTGATGGATAATACTAATTCCCAACTCTTGTGCTTCCTTCGTATTGGCTACATTTATTTCTTCACCCTGATAAATAACCTTTCCCTCATCCTTTTCATAAATTCCGGTTAATATCTTCATTAACGTTGACTTACCTGCTCCATTTTCACCAACAAGAGCGTGAATCTCACCTGCCTTTAACTCAAGCTGAACATTAGTCAGAGCTTGCACACCGGGAAAGCCTTTATAAATTCCCTTCATTGTTAATAAACTCACCGCTATCACCTTCTCTCACATATATTGTTATCGGTAACAAAATGAGGTAAAAAAACAACTGAAAACCACCCACATAGATTTCATAGTCTACAAAAGTTTTCATTTCAGATCATCTTCACACAGCGTTTGTAAGCACTTTCATAGTACTTTAGTACGTATTCGATTGTTGCCATAAATTATAGCGAATAAGCAGGAAAAAATCAATATATTTTTGTAAAATTTTTAATATTAAAACTATTTGTTTTGGATATAGTTTTGCCAGTCCTCGTTAAATTGATCTAACCCCATATCCGTAAGAGGAGATTGAAACATCTTATTCAATACATCATAAGACATCGTCACCGCATCTGCACCTGCATGAACTAAATCGACAACCGTTTGAGGACTTTTAATGCTTGCACCTATTATTTTGGTTGAAGAGTTTAGATTTTGAAAGACAGATTTAGCCTCTTTAATAAATCTTTTTCCATCCAGACTATAATTGTCGGTTCTGCCTACATAAGGACTGATATAGGCTACGTTTGCCTTTGCCGCCAGAATCACTTGTGAGAGCGAATAAACAAGGGTGAAATTCACTTCAATGTTCTTTTTAACAAGTTCACCAGCTGCTACCAGCCCCTCAAAATTCATAGGAATTTTAATAACTGTATCCTTTGTCCAGCCACTCATTTCAATGGCTTGATGGTACATTTCTTCAGCATTCTCACCTGTTACCTGACACCACACCTTACCATCTATTAGCCTTCCAATTTGCTTGATTTTGGTTTCGAAGGATTCGCTTTGTTTAGCAATAATACTTGGATTGGTCGTAATTCCATCTAAAAATTGAAGTCTTGATACTTTTTGAATTTCTTCTGTATTTGCTGAATCTAAATATAATTCCATACGGATTCCTCCTGATTATCCAATTATTTACTTAACTCCTTATAGATTGGAACCAAACTTTTATACGACTTTACAAATAATGGATACACTTTATTGTAAACCTCTAAGTTGTCCTGATTTGGAGTATAATGATGTTGTTGTTGAACCCATTTCTTGGATACACTGAAATCCTTAATTAATCCTGTACCTACTCCACCAGCTATGGCAGCGCCCATTGAGGTAATCTCATCTAATAATTGAGGAATTCGAATGTTGACACCGTATATGTCCGCTAGCATTTGTCTCCAAAGAGAACTTGTTGCTCCACCTCCGAAAACCCACATATCTTTAGCACGAACTCCATTTTCTCTAAAAGTATCTAATATAACTCGTAAATTCATCGTAATTCCCTCAAGTATTGCCCGGACCATGTCCCCTCGATTATGTTTAATATTTAATCCGATAAATGCACCTTTTGCCTTAGGATTCCACCAGGGTGAACGCTCTCCCATCATATAAGGTAAAAAAAGTAACTGATTGGAACCAGGCTGAGATGTAGATGCCTCTCTGTTCATCAGATCATAGATGGTCTCATTTGGCTCTAGGTGATTCTCCTCATTACGGAAAATCCTGTCTCCCATCCACTGGAAGGAAGCACCGGCAGCCTGCATCGTACCACATGGCAAATATTTACAATCATCCAGATGAACAAAAGTAAAGGTCCTCATTTCTTTATCGTAAATCGGTTCTGTACTACTTAATGAAATCCAGGATGAGGAACCAATATAATTGAAGATGTCGCCCTCATCAACAATGCCTGCACCTACTGCAGCACAACTTCCATCACCACCGCCCATAACAACAGGAGTATCAGGAGATAAACCTGTCTCTTCCGCAGCCTTCGAGGTCACTTCTCCAATTATGTGTGATGAAGGGTACAGATCGGGAAGCTTGTCAATGTCGATTTCCCACTCTTCAATAATTTCTTCTGACCACTTTTTATTCGAAATATCCAGCAAATTCATACCGCTCGCATCAGAAAAGTCTGTTCCGAATTTACCTGTCAGTTTATATATAAGATAATCTTTGACATGTAAATGCTTATAAGTAGCTTGATAAATTTCAGGCTGATGATTTTTAATCCACACAATTTTTGATCCAGAGTAAGAAGAACTAATTCGATGACCCGTAATTTGATAAACTTTTTCTAAACCTAATCTATGACGGAGATGATCAGCTTCCTGTTCAGCACGCATATCAGCCCAGATTATGGCTTTACGTAGGAGGTTTCCATTGTAATCTACTGAAACAACTCCCTGCATTTGCGCACTAAAGGAAACGCTTTCAATTTGACTGGTACGGATACCGCTTTGCTCAATGAGTTGTTTGGTTGATACACAAACAGCTTGCCACCAATCTTCAGGTTCCTGTTCAGCCCAACCCACTTCAGGATAATAAGTGGGGTACTTGTAGCTTATACTAGCTATTAACTCCCCGTATTGACTATATAAAGTCGCTTTATTCCCTGTTGTACCAATGTCATGCGCTAACAAAAATCTGGTCATTATGTTATCCTCCCTCTGAAAGCAAGTCGCTTACCGATTTCCTATCCCATCATCTGTAACGACTCCTTTTTTAATAATCATATTTGCGTACAATGCCTCTTCTCCAGAGGAAACAACAGCAAATGCCTGTTTTGAACGCTCATAAAAGTCATATCGATCCAGAAATTGAAATTTTTTAAACTGAGGTTCATATTTTTGAATAACAGACAGATATTCTTCCCAAATCGTCGGCTTTACGTTATCCCCTTCCACAACCTGCATGAGTGAAACAGCATGTGTACTATATGTATCCAAAGGAAAAAACTTCATAATTCCGTTTAATAAATCTAATGTTTGATGTCCATCTGCCCTTACTACTCGCTGCGAATAGGTCTCGGCTGGAAAATTCCCATCTGCCAGTACAATCTCATCTCCATGACCCATTGATAATAGCGCTTTCATTAAATCAGGAGAAATAACCTTTGGGATTCCCTTTAGCATAATACACCTCCTCAATAATTGTTAGCGATAACAAAAGTGTAAACTAGTTTCCTTGATTTATCAAGATTAAATTCAGAAAAATAAAAAAATAGGAGTTCGGATTCCTTCCCTGAAACTCCTATTTACTGGCAAATCCATTATTATCAATTTGTAATCACCCGCACTAGCTCAGCTCATTTCCCTCTGCCTGCTCATTTGAGAAAATAGAAGCTCCTGGTAAATAGATTTGACTGTTGAAAGATTACAAAAAGCCCACAATTAAGCCTAAAAACGCACCTATCGTCCCACCGACCACGAAAGATTTGAAAGAAATATTTTCAGGATCAATCATTCCCGAACTCCCCCTTTCGAAGAAGCTGTACTTGATCCAAACACCTGGAACTTTTTGTATCTTTCTTTCTCCTCGTATTCTAACATATTTACTAAATTTTAAGACTTATAATCTTCAAATTTTCTCTATAAAATTACAACACTACCTGAGTTCCAACTGAGCGCCCCTCACTAAAAGAAATAAGACTATCCTTCTCTGTACCATCTAATATGACGACTTTCGGTACTTTATACATCAGAGCATCAAAGGCGGATTGGATTTTAGGAATCATTCCCTCTTTTATCACTCCCTCTTCAATCATTCCTTTAGCTTCAGCCTCCGATATATGTGTCAGTACTCTTTTAACACCATTCTCCTCTCGATATATCCCTGGAATATTACTGACAAAACAGAGCTTACCTCCTAAAGCTTTGGCAATTGCAGCTGCAGCTATGTCACCATTGATGTTATACCGTTCGCCATTGGATCCAATACCTAAAGGTGAGATGACAGGAATCAAATTATCCTGGATAAGGGGTTGTAATACATCTTTATTAACTGATTCTACTTGCCCAACCAAGCCCAGCTTCCTATTCTCTACTTGTTTGGCTTGTAATAAATCACCGTCAACACCGCTTATCCCGATGGCTCGCCCACCAGCCTGCTTAATGTTTCGTACCACTTGTTTATTCACCTTTCCACTCAATACCATTTCCACAACATCAAGGACCTCACTTGTCGTTTTCCTCATCCCATTTACAAAAGTCGTTTCAACGGCTAAGTCCGAAAGCATCTGGGTGATCAGCGGGCCTCCACCATGAACAATAATCGGTTGCCATTCCTTGCTTTCCTGTAATTTGACGACATCCTGATAAAACGCAGAAGGGAGTTCTTCTAATACACTTCCTCCGAATTTAATAATCACGGTATTCATACTCAGCACCACCTATGTTCGATAAGATGCGTTAATTCGTACATATTCATAGGATAAATCGCAGCCCCACGCGTTTCCTCTTCCTACTCCTTGATTAAAATCAACAAAAAGTGTGACATGCTCCTCCTTCAATTCTTGTGTAGCTTTACCTTCATCATATGGTAGAGGCAGTCCATTTTCCACAACCTTGACCGGGCCAATAGAAACGGTCAAATCATCAGGATTCAATGGGGTACCACTATATCCAACAGAACAAACAATTCGTCCCCAATTTGGGTCCTCACCATGAATTGCTGTTTTGACCAAATTAGATGAAATAATACTTTTAGCAATTTGGCGAGCCACATGGTCATCCTCAAGACCACTTACCTGCACCTCAATCAGCTTCGTAGCACCTTCTCCGTCTCTTGCAATCTGCTTGGCTAACGACTCACAGACAAAGCGAAGTCCCTCAACAAAAGTCTGCCATTCCAAGTGGTCCTTCGTTAAGAGGTCGTTTTGGGCTAGACCGTTGGCTAATAACAGCACCATATCATTGGTACTCGTATCCCCATCTACGGAAATACAATTAAAGGTTTCATCGGTGACTTCTTTTAAGGCTGCATGTAAATCTGAGTGAGGGACATTCGCGTCTGTTGTAATAAAACTAAGCATGGTTGCCATATTTGGATGAATCATGCCCGATCCCTTTGCAGCTCCACCAATCGAGATGGTTTTCCCACCTATATTCATTTGAACCGCTACATTTTTTGTGAACGTATCCGTAGTTAATATTGCCTTCTCAAAGTGGTTGGGTTCATTTTTCTTAATGGCTGCAGGAATCTGGCTAATTCCCGAATTAACTTTTTCCATTGGCAATAGCTCCCCGATTACACCCGTAGAAACGACCGCACCATAATGCTCTTTAATGTTTAACATATCAGTAAAGTTTTTGCGCATTTCATAGGCATCCTGAATGCCCTGTTCTCCAGTACATGTATTGGCCTTACCTGAATTTACAATAATCCCCTGAAGTTTACCTTCCTGAGCGATACTATCCTGAGTGACGTGTAATGGGGCACCTTTAATCAAATTGGTTGTATAGACACCAGCAGCTTCTGCAGGAACCTCAGAATAAACCCAGCCTAAATCTTTTTGTTTAAATCGTATTCCACAGTGTAATCCTCCAGCCGTGTATCCTTTAGGAGTGGTTACACTTCCCGTTTCTAACACATGGAGATGCTCCAGTTTTTCTGCCACCTCATAAAATGTGCTCACCGTTCTCTCACCTCTCCTCACAAAAGTTGTATTACTTTTTTTGGTTTCAATTATGGATAAACGGGGGAATACTTAAGACCTTCATCTATATCCCAGCCGTTTACTAGATTCATATTCTGAACTGCCTGACCTGAGGCACCTTTAACCACATTATCAATGACTGATACAATCGTAAGCTTTCCAGTACGCTTATCTACCGTTACACCAAGATCACAATAATTCGAACCATAGACCTCCTTGGTAGAAGGCAAGCTTCCCTCTGGACGCACTCTAATAAAAGGCGTGTGATCATAGTACATGTCATAGGCATGAATAAGATCATCAGTAGTTATAGTTTCTTGTAAATCTGCATAAATCGTACACATAATTCCTCGCGTCATTGGGATAAGATGGGTCGAAAAGGTGACTTGTACCGTATCCCCACTAACTTCAGTAAGAATCTGCTCCATTTCCGGTATATGCTGATGCTTACCGAGTCTATAAGCTTTTACATTTTCATTCACTTCTCCAAAGAGTGTTGTAAGAGAAGGCTTACGACCTGCTCCAGATACACCAGACTTCCCATCTATAATAATAGATTTTGTCGATATAAGTTTCTTCTCCACTAATGGAATAAGAGCCAATAAGGCTGCCGTAGCATAGCATCCGGGGTTGGCAATTACCTGTGCATGCTTGATGGCTTCTGGATATACATCAGCCAATCCGTATACAGCTTCTGACAAATATTCTGCATTTGTATGCTCCGCCTGATACCATTGTTTGTAAACGTCTGGATTATTCAGCCGAAAATCGCCAGAAATATCAATGCAAGGGATTCCCTTCTGGGTGAAAGAGGGTAGCCAATCCTTGCTTACCCGTGCCGGCGTGGCAAAAAAGAGAAAGTCCACTTGGCTTGCCACCTTATCTACATCTAAAGCTTCAAGTTGCTCTTCATAAATGGCTTGTAGATGTGGATATAATTCCGTTATCGGGGTTCCACTTGTTGAATGTGAAACAATAAGATTTAGTGTCACATGTGGATGTTCATGAAGAAGCCGTATCAATTCAATTCCGCTATAGCCATTTGCGCCAATAATTCCAACCCTCAAAATCCTTCACTCCTAATATTTTTAATTTTTCGGATAATTATACTTATTTATTAATATTTATGCAATAGGTTTTTTGAAAATTTTAAAAAACGATGTAAATTAGGAGAGACCGTTCATGTACTAATCACCAAATAAAAATATTCTTAAAATCTATTCTTCCAAATAAACAGAAGGACTATCATTTTAATTTTTCCCAAACTTCAGGGTTCAGTAGATTTGGAGGTTTTAATCCACTTAAACCTGCTCTTAGGTTTTCATCTGCTAATTGCGACATTTTTAATTCTGTCTCATAAGTGGAAGATCCAATATGCGGTAAAGTAACAACGTTGTTCATTTTAAGCAGTTCACTATTCGCATCAACCGGTTCCTGCTCATAAACATCCAATCCTGCAGCCCGAATATCTTTATTTTTTAATGCATCTATTAAATCCTGCTCCACAATCGTTTTTCCCCGTGAAACATTGATAAAAATAGCGGATTTCTTCATTAATTGAAACTCTCTTTTTCCTATCATACCTTCTGTTTCTTTGGATAGTGGTGTAATCAGACAGATAAAATCAGAATGAATTAATAAGTTATCCAGTTCCATATAGGTAGCGTTGTATCTCGATTCCACATCTGATTTTCGTGTACGGCTGTAGTATAAAACATCCATATCAAGTCCAAAATGTGCACGCTTGGCTATCTTGGTTCCAATCCTTCCCATACCTATGATGCCAAGCTTTTTATGATGCACATCGGTTCCGTAGTAGTCTTCTGATAAGGTTTTAGTCCATTTCCCGGTTTTCACAAATTGATCCAATTCAGGAATTCTCCTGGCAGCAGAAATAATTAGTCCTAACGCTGTATCAGCAACAGTATTTGTCAATATACCTGGTGTATTCGTTGCCAGTATATTACGTTTTGTCAATTCGGGAATATCTAGATTGTTGTATCCAACCGAAACGTTGGATACGATTTTTAGATTCGGTGCTTTTTCCAAAAGCTGTTTATTTACAACCAGCTCCAATCCAATAATTCCGTGTGCATTAGAAAGGAATTCCAGAAATTCCGCGTCTTTATGGGGATTAATATCTTTAAAAAAGCGAACCTCATAATCGTTTTTCAATCCATCCAATACAGGTTTCTCCACTCGTTCATAGGCAAGAATTTTCATTCATGATACCCCCATCCATTTAAAAAAATCTGTATTATTTTATAAATCAGGGTCTATTCGGATAAAGTTAAACGTCAATCATTGGAGTGTTGCCCATAGCCCATTAGCTAAGCCAATCAGGATGCTAGTGTCCATTATAGATCTCAGCATATTTTCTTTTAGAAACTCTTAGAAATCCTATATTAGATAAAGGTAGTCTTAAAGCTTATTGTTGATTTTCCGCCCAGCTGATTGGAACAGAAGTACGCGGGGAAGAGTGGTATACGGAACCCCCCTAAGGCGTATGCGAAGGAGGCTCCCAGACCGCCAGCGGAAATCAACACCTATGTTTAACAGAGCCTAAATAAAAAGCTTGGAATAGATGATGAGGTGAACTCTATTCCAAGCTTAAATAATGAAACCAGCATTGTGAACGCTTCAAGCAATTCGATTGATTTCATCATTCATATGTTTATCTGCATTGTCTTTACCGTACTTTCTGATTGAATAGTTATATAAAATAACACCTAGCAAAGTCCAAAAACCAACAATAATCCATTCTGTAACACCTAGTGCAGATGGCATACCCGGTAAATATAAGATGGTCACACCACCTGCCATGATTGCAGCAATCCATCCTAATAAAGAACCACCAGGTAATTTAAATGGACGGTTCATCTCTGGAGATTTTTTTCTTAACATAATAAATGAAATAGCAACGAGCAGCCAGGCAACAACAAGACCAATTCCACCAGCATCAACAAACCAAGCGAGAGCAGGTCTTCCTAATAAAGGAGCAGCTGTGGATAACACGGCAATTAGTAAAATAGCCTTATAAGGTGTCTTATATTTGGGGTGTAATTCCCCTAATGATTTTGGTAAAATTCCGGCTCTTGCCAAAGCAAAAATTGCCCGGCTCCCTCCTACATAAAATCCTAACCAACTCGTTAATATTCCGCCAATACCGCCAATAACAAGAATATTCCCCATTAATTGACTACCGCCAAATGCTGTGGCCATTGCATCGGCAGTTACAAGATTGGATTCAGCTATTGCTGATGGATTGAGAACTCGGGATACTCCGAAAATAACTGCTACATACCAGACAATCGCTAAAGTGACTGAAAAAACCAATAGTTGACCAATTCTCTTTTTGGGTAAATTAATTTCCTCAGCAGTCTGTGGGATAACATCAAAACCTACAAACATAAACGGTGTCATAATAACGACTGTTAAAATCCCCGCCATCCCTTCTTCAAAAAGTGGCTGCATACTTTGCACATTACCTGCCATTGTACCTCCTGTAATTAATAAAATACCTGATAAAATAATTAAAAGCATAAAAATGAAGGTTACAGCAGATGTAAATTTAATGCCCCGATAATTAATCCATGCAATAAGAATAGATCCTAAAATCCCGATTCCTGCCCACGTAACCGTTACATCCCATCCAGCAATCGTATATAAATACCCTTGACTAAAATCTGGCACCAGATATTCAAAGACGGTTGGAAACGCAACGGCCTCAAAAGCAACAACGGAAACATAACCAAAAATAATAGCCCATGTAGCTATAAACGAAGCAATTCTTCCCATAGCCTTAAACGTATAAACATGTTCTCCCCCAACCAGGGGCATTGAGGAAGCTAACTCAGCGTATGTAAGACCTACTAATAGAACTAGAACACCCCCGATTAAAAATGCCAGGATGGCTCCAATTGAGCCAGCCTCTGTAATCCAAAGGCCTGTTGTAACAACCCAGCCCCAGCCAATCATTGAACCAAAAGCGAGTGCAAGTACATCCTTATTTCCTAAAATTCGAAGCAGTTTCTGATTTTCTCCCATTCAAACCCCTCCAATGGAAAAATATCTTAAAAAAATACATTTCTTCTTCAAGTAATGATGAATTTGCTTTCACTTTTATCCGTCTTCCCGATAAACAATGTTTGAACATAAGTATATTGATTTAACAAAAAAGTGTCAATTAATTTTTTGTATTTTTAGAATTATTGACATATTCAAACAACTATGATTAATTATAGATATCTTATTCTGCCGACCATTAATTTCACATACAAATTCTATTCCAACAGCTTTTTCTTTAAAATTTAATGGAAGGGGAGTCTTACAGTGAAAACTGGTACTGAAAGCAAATCGTTACTGGAAAAAGATGAGAAATATTTATGGCATGCAATGAAAAAATACAATCCTGAGGGTACTTTAATTAGTGCAAAAGCAGATGGCGTGTGGATTACCGATGTTAATGGCAATAAGTACATGGACGGTCTGGCAGGGCTATGGTGTGTAAATGTTGGTTATGGAAGGGATGAACTAGCCGATGCTTCCGCTAAACAACTGAAAGAGATGCCTTATTATCCAATGACCCAGAGCCATATTCCAGGAATTCTGCTAAGTGAAAAATTAAACGAATGGCTGGGTGAAGAATATGTTATTTTTTATTCCAATAGCGGATCGGAAGCAAATGAAACAGCCTTCAAAATAGCTCGTCAGTACTATCAGCAAACAGGACAGCCTAATCGTTATAAATTTATATCACGTTACCGCTCTTATCACGGAAATTCCTTTGCAACACTTGCTGCCGGGGGACAGAATCAGCGAGCATATAGATACGAACCGCTTTCTTCAGGATTTGTTCATGTTTCTCCACCTGATTGTTATAGAAGTCCTTTTTCAAGTATAGATGGTGAATGCTGTATTCAAGCAGCTGAAGAAATTGATAAAACCATCACCTGGGAGATTCCAGAAACCGTTGCAGGAGTCATCATGGAGCCCATTATAACGGGAGGCGGTGTGCTGATTCCTCATGATCAGTACATGAAGCGCGTTCGGGAAATTTGTGATCAGCATGGTGCATTATTGATATCGGATGAAGTTATAAATGGCTTTGGCCGGACCGGTAAACCCTTTGGATTTATGAACTACGGTGTAAAACCAGACATTGTAACGATGGCGAAGGGACTGACCAGCGCCTATATGCCTCTTGCAGCAACAGCGGTAAAGCGGGAAATCTATGAAGCTTTCATATCCAATGATGACGAATATAATCATTTTCGTCACGTAAATACATTTGGTGGCAGTCCTGCAGCATGTGCTGTTGCCATTAAAAACCTTGAGATTATGGAAGAAGAAAATTTAGTGAAAAATTCAGAGGAACTGGGTACATGGCTCAATGAGGAACTTCAAGATTTAAGGGATCACCCTAATATAGGAGATATCCGTGCTAGAAAAGGGCTGCTTGCAGGAATCGAATTAGTGAAAGATAAACAAACCAAAGAACCGATTGAAGAAAATCGTGCCGCTAAAGTCGTTGCAGGCTGCAAAGAAAAAGGAGTAATTATTGGCAAGACAAGTGATACTGTAGCAGGCTATAACAATATTATAACGTTGTCACCACCATTATCCATTACGAAAGAAGAACTTCAATTCCTTGTTGACATTCTAAAAGAAAACTTGCGAGCGGCTTTATAAAGCTGTCAGACACTCAAGAAATTTTTCAGGAAAGAAGGATTGATAGGATTAACAGTATTCCAATGGAAATTAAAAATAATGAGAATCGCATAAAGTATTCCTGAAAATAGGCAGGATTTGTATTACAGATTTTCACTATTACAGTTTAGTGAGACAAGAACCCATAACAGAAAAATCCCCCTGGAGAATAATGATTTTCTGCAGGGGGATAAGATAAAAACAATGACAAGATCTTCCTCTAAAAAAGCCTTCTAACTCTACTCATCCCTAGTCGTCGGATCACTAATCCGGTTGGCAGACTCCGGAATATCATCATAAATCTGAGTATCTATTTCATGAATAGAACCGTCTGCTAGTCCTTTAAATACTTCAAATAATGGTTTCGTTACGGTTTCTTTTAGCATTCCATTTTGTTTTTGGCCCAACGTTTGGCTTTGGCCTTTAATTTCCATTAACATAATGGATGCATCATTCAATGCGAATGCTCCTAAAGCTGTACCAGGAAGGTTTACATCAGGATATTTTTGAATGGCTCCAAAATGGGAATTTCCCTTTTGTAAAGTCCTGACTGTAAGTGCATTAATCTGTTTACCTAAAGTAAGTACATCTTCATCCACTTCATAGGATTTGCCAGTAAATGGATCCTCATAGCTTTCTGTTGCGACAACGGCTGCAACTTGAAGAGGAACACTACGATTATCCTCATCAGAAAGTGTATTAAAGCCACGATGATGTACATCAACATAGACATCCGGTTGAAATTCTTTAAATACACTCGTCACAGTACGTGCTTCTGCTGTTACATATAACCCACCGTAATCACTATTATTTGTTGCATCATTATTGAGAAATTCAGCAACCTCTGTTTTGCTTGTATCTTCTATTTTAAAGTCAAGGTTTGGATTGTAATCCCTGTTTTGGTCATATCCTGGAATTCCATATACGACTCGTCCATCATTATTTTTAGCCCGTTCGCTCCCATCTTCATTGTAATACCATGGGAATTCTGTATCAGCTGGTAATCCGATTTCTTCTGGACTCCACGTTTGATGAGTATAACGAGTCGGGTACCAACTGTCTTCATATTGATTATCTGCACCTTCAGGATTGATACGAGGCATAATCCATATGGATACTTCATCTAAAATCTCTTTCACTTCCTTTCCATTGGAAGAAAGCTTTTGTATAACCTCAAGAACAGCCTCTGTACTGATTTGTTCATTTCCATGGATTTGTGTTGTTATCATAATTTTCTTCTTATCTGGAGAGTTATCCCCAAATTTCACAACATATAGAGGTTCACCTTCCTCCTCATCTGTTGTATATCCGTCCGGGGATTGGTTTGAATAACCAGCAATATCAAGCTGCATTTTTCCTTTTGATTTTTCTTCTAACCGCTGAAGCTTTTCGTATAACTCTTCATTACTCATGTAGCTTGATAGTGAAATGTTTTGGTCATCCTCGATATAGGGACCATTGGGGATAGACTGAGGATCTGCCGAAACACTTGCAGCCATCGACAGCGTGAATGCTAATGTAGTAGGAACAACTACTTTTGACAATCTTTTCATATCTTTTTATCCTCCTCTATAAAATACTAGGTTCTTTTATAGATTAATAGAAGTAGACATGGAAATTTGTCATAATAGCTCGCAAAGAAACCATAATTTTTCCTTGTTTTTCAGTAAACTTCCTGAAAAATAGACGTTTCCCATATCTTTTGAAGGATGTTTATTGAACTAGAATTTTATTGAAATAAGAAGTTAGACTTAGTAGATTGTGTAGATAAAAGCAAAAGATTGTCGAACCAATCGATCATTTCCGACATTTTCTTGATCGTTTTTTTACTTCTGACTCTCTATATACGCCTGCTCTTCTTCAGCACTTAAAATGCCTGTTGCCTTCCCAACCGTACCGTTCTGAAGCTCCCAAATAGCATTATGATCTTGATCCACTTCAGTGAAATCCCTCTCACTCCATTTAACTAGAATATCTCGATAAACAGCTTCATGAGTGACCTCTACCTGATCCAGAGCACTCAACAGCCATTCCACTCTCTTGGGATGCAATTCATAAAACCCCCATTTTTTCGACGCTTTAACCTTTTGGTGAGACATGCCGTGTATAAATTCCTGAAAATGTACATCTCGTAATTCCGTCTTTTTTTCCTCTGTTCCAAATGGATTTAGTGATTGTTCAGCAAAAGTTTGCAGATCCTTTTCGGTAATGGTTCCTTTAATATCCTCTCGTTCTTCTTCTATCTTTTCCTGAGCCTGATTATCCGCTGACTCTGAACCATCAGCAGTAGTCGTCAACCCATAATAAACTCCTATAAAGGCTCCACCAATAAAGAGAAAAATAATCCCGATAATAATCCATGCTTTTTTCATCTACTTATCGACTCCTTTAGAAAACGAACCGTAAAGATTTTTCTTAATATTTCCATTATATTGTATCGAAAACATTCTATGAAGCCAATCTATTAACTCAGGGATTTAGAGAATTTTTCTTCCACCGTAAAAATGAGGAGTTGAATAAGCAATATGGATAAAGTGACAGTAAAATTACATGTCGCATGAATCACATCATAGGGCCCTAAACGAGTATTGTTTAGGGCTGGAAAATTTTTACACAACTGAATGCAACTACTTCCTTTTAAAGGTTATTTGGTAGAGTAATTTTTGCTGGTGTTCCAAACACTGTACACTGGTTCGGGACATCCTCAATAACAGTTGCTCCAGCACCAATAATGGACCAATCACCCAATTTCTTACCCACAATAATGGTAGCAGAGGCACCAACATGGACACCTTCGCCTAGTAGATTCATTCCGTTTAGAGCAGCATTAGGGGAAATATATGTATAATCACACACATCATTATCATGCTCCACGATGGCTCCTGTATTAATAATGCAATGATTGCCAATTACTGTATCAGCCTGAATAACTGCATTTGCCATAACCACCGAACCATGTCCAATTTTAGCGGTAGGACTGATAATCGAAGAAGGATGAATGATAGTTAAATATTTTTCGGTGGATAAGCCCAGCTTATGCATGATTCTTTTCCGTTCCTGATTATCCTTTATCGCAATCATGACCTTCATATTGGGGTGCCACCATGTATCAAAACTGGAAATGGGTCCATACATCTTTCCATCTTGAAAAAAATCATTTGAATAACGATCATCTAAAATAGTCCTGATTTCTATCGTATGAAATCCTGAAATAATATCCTGAATGACCTTTCCATGTCCACCATCTCCAACAATCATAACCTTCATATTTACCCACCCTTTGACCCTTAAAATTTTTCCATCGAAGTTGTCCTCGTCTTTTCTTTGATTGATTTTTAGGGGGTTGCACCCGTGGAAACGGCTTAATTACAGTGGAATTGTATTCTTAAAATAATATTATGTGAAATAAGAGAGATAATGCCCATATAATCAAGCTTCTAGTTCCGTTCACGTAACCGTTTCACTGTCCAGGATATCTGTGCGATGACAGAAATCCAGATTCATAAATTGTACCTCTACCATTTAGTATTGATCTATATATAGAACAAATGGTGTAAAAAATAAAACGACATAGGTCTCATCGCTTCAATAATTTAAATATATATTCACAGATTTTCGCAGAAAGAACTCATGAACTTTATAAAGAACATAATTTTATAATACATGACTATTGGTGTAATCTCAATAATTTATTTCCTATTTAACAGTGTACTGTAGGCTTTGTTAAACAGAGAAGTTGAGTTCCGCCCCAGAGCCCTTGCTTTCCACGGGAGGCCCCGCGAGCCTCCTCGGCATACGCCTGTGGGGGTTCACCTTTACGTTCTTCCTTGAGGAATATTGTTGAAAGAGTGGCGGGGTTCATTCATATATCTCTTACCATTGGAAATACTACTATGTAAAATGTCGAAGGAGGTAAAGTGGTGCTTGAATCCTTAGGTCTTCTGGCTACCATATCCGGTTTAAAATATATCAGAAAAAAGATTGTACCCACTACTTCAAAAGATAAGCTGAAAAAAAGCAAAAATGAATTTTTTCATTAGTCAAGCTGCAAAACAAATTGTAATGAGCTCATTTTATAGATCGACCTATTCCGGAGCAGCATTTTCAACGTTTTTAATGACTTTATTAGATGATCAATTCCTTATTTCTCACTGTTTTCCGAAATCTTTTTCCATAAAAGAAAAAAGCTACAAAAACATGTGCTGTTTCTGTAGCTTTTTTGATTTCTATTCTTGCATCCCTTTTATCAATACTGCTGCAACTTCCGGACGGGAGAATTCTTTTGGTGGTTTTTCGCCATTACGCAATAAACCACGAACCTTTGTACCACTTAGGTGTACATGATTTTCTTTGTCATGCGGGCAAGTTTTGGCTGTTGCCATGTTTTCACATTTTGTGCAGTAGAAAGCATGTTCAAATTTGAAAATCGTAATTCCAAGTTCTTCTTCAAATTGACTGATAAATTCCTGTGCTTCGTACGTACCGTAATAATCGCCAACTCCAGCATGGTCACGGCCAACAATGAAGTGAGTACACCCATAGTTTTTACGCACAATAGCATGAAGAATGGCTTCTTTAGGACCTGCATAACGCATAGCTGCTGGATAAATAACAAGGCGAGTGCGATCTTCCGGATAGTAGTTTTTCAAAATCACCTGATAGCTCTCCATACGTACATCTGCAGGAATATCATCAGACTTGGTTTCTCCTACAAGCGGATTTAACAGCAAGCCATCCACTGCTTCAAGTGCACACTTTTGAATATATTCATGGGCTCTGTGGACAGGATTACGTGTTTGAAAGCCAACAATCGTTTCCCAGCCAAGCTCTTCAAACATTTTACGAGTTTCACTTGGATCCATGTAAAAGTCAGTGAAATCACCGTGATCCGGTCGATTTAACAGTGTAATGGGACCTCCAAGATAAACATCACCACGCTCATAAAGCTTTTTCACTCCGGCATGTTCTTCGTCTGTCGTGCCATACACATTTTGGGCTTCCAGCTTTTTGTCATATGTAAATTTTTCTTTTAACGTAAGCGTACCATAAATAACACCATCTTCACCTTTAAGAGCAATTTCCTCGCCAATCTGATACCCATCAGCCTCTTCATTGGTTACTGATAGCGTAATCGGAATACTCCAAACGGTTCCATCCGCAAGTCTTGTATTCTGAACAACACTCTCATAATCAGCCTGTCCCATAAAACCTTTCAGCGGACTAAAGCCACCGATTCCTATCAATTCAAGGTCTGAGATGGCCCAAGGCGTGAGTGTTAAAGATTTTAAGTTTTCCGCTTCTTGTAGAGCAGCTTCTTTTTCACTTCCCTGAAGTTCTCTGTTTATTAGCGTTCCTCCATGCGCTTCAATAGCCATAATGAAAACCTCCACATTTGTCATTCTTTATCAGTTTTTATCATATCATAAAATCCAACATTTTGCTTTTCTTATTTTATCCAATAAAAAGGACAAAGCATAAAATATAGGAAAATTAACGTTGTTTTTTATTACTCACCTTTTATACAAATTTTAGAAATTTTATGGATTTTTTTAGTTAATTAGTAGTAAAATAGACTTATGCAAAAATACTCACTTTTATAATTTCTATTTTTTAAAGATTGCTGCTAATCTGTTGATAGTGAGGAAAGATTGGGCAAAACAGAAGACAAGTTGAACCCTATTATAATATAAGAAAAGGAGATATGTGTATGGAAGAGAAATTTTTATCTGATTACTCCATTTGTGAAAGGACCATGATGATAAAACCTATTGATCATCCAGACTTTTATAGTATAGTATTCGAACCCAACCATAAAATTTACGTAAAGAAACCACCCTTTGAAATGATTCAGCAGGCCTGTATTGACAATGGGGAAACCTACAATAACAACAGGCAAACTGTTATTTATCATACAGGGTACAAGCAAAAAGTTCCCATACATATCAGCATCTCCAGAAAGATTTACACTTTTCCTACTCACTCACCTAAACATATCGATTGTGAATGGATTTTCTACCGACATGTAAAAAATATTCAACCGATTTTATCTTCAGAGAATACACTTTACAACTCCATGATTACATTTAAGAATAACCTCACTCAAAAACTCCGAGAGTCAGATTTCACTTTAAAAAGACAGATGAATCGCACATCCACATGTATTTTGAAACTATCTGAGACTGTACAAATACGAGAACAACAGGATTACTCCTATAAGCTTCCTTTGCTTATCAAAGAGGCGATGAATAACTACTTCAAAAAATATAGTGAATAGTAATAGTATGAGACAAGGGGACATTTCGTTTTCTAACTTGCATGACTAGAAAAAGCATGTATAATCATTGGGATTATGCATGCTTTTTCGTTGATTACGTATGTGCTTATGCCTGAATAGATGTTCTCCAGTTTATAATACTGCACCAAAATATATCAGGCACTTGCACGTAACTGAGGTTAAGATAGATGCTTTATTGCCCAAGAACCTGCTTAATAAAATTAGGATTGGGATACCCTGCCTCATTAACCTTTTGTATAACCTGACTCACATCGTATTTCACACGGTGAATGCCAACAGTAAAGTCTGCCCCCTCTCCCTCTGCAATAAGATAGGACGCATGGTTCAGGCCATCAAACGGCAGTCCCACACTTCCAAGGTTTGCAACTGTTTTTCCATTTATGTAGCGAACATAAGGAAGATGAATGTGGCCATAAAGATAAAGGTCTGCTGATGCTTCACTCATAAGATTGGCTTCCACGACTTCATCCGCTTCAGTAGGTTTTATCATTTCAAAAAGACTTGTCGGAGTAGCATGGAAAACGTGAATTTTTATTTGATCAGTTAGTTCAATCGTGGCACCAGTTGGGAGGTTCTCAAGATACGTAATGTCCTCATTTGACAGCTTGTCCACCGTCCATTGCTGCTCCGTTCTCATCATTTCGATGGCCTGGTCAGGAACCTCTCCATCCCGAATGCCACGCACAACCCATTCGTCTGCATTCCCCTTAACTACCATTGTGTTCAACGATTGAACAAGCTCAAGGGCACGCTTTGGTTCAGGTCCGCGATAACATAAATCACCAAGAACTACAACCTGATCTACATCTTTAGCTTCTATATCCTTCAAAACAGCATCTAATGCAACAGCATTTCCATGGATGTCAGAGATAAAAGCAATTTTCATTGTTGGACCTCCTTTGTATTTTATTTTATCAATTTCGTCCAAGGAAGGCTAACCAGAATAAGTAACAACTCATTAGGCCCGTTTAATCCATTTCTCTCCATAGTCATAATATCCGCTCAAATGGAAAATTTAATGGTTAAAGGATTATACACTGGAGGTTTATGACCCATGATGAATAAAGTGTTTATAGGTCTTGCGGTAATTGGAATCCCCATTTCAGTTATAGGTGCACTTATGCATTGGCCATCCGTATTCATGTTTATCGTTTACTGTGTAACCATTATTGCACTTGCCAGTATTATTGGGAGAGCAACAGAGAGCCTGGCCATTGTCATGGGACCGAGAATAGGCGGTTTATTGAATGCTACATTCGGTAATGCGGTAGAACTGATGATTTCGATTTTTTCACTAAAGGCGGGACTAATTAGCATTGTCCTTGCATCTTTAACCGGTTCTGTAATAGGAAATTTACTACTTGTTGGTGGTCTATCCTTCTTTATAGGCGGTTTGAAATTTAAGCGTCAAAAGTTTAATATCCATGATTCACGCTTAAATGCGGGGCTGCTTATTTTTTCTGTTATTGTTGCTTTTGTCATCCCTGAAGTTTTTTCAGATACTATGACGAATCATGAAACCATGATTCTCAGTATTGGGGCTTCCATTATCTTGATTCTTCTATATATCGCAACATTACTTTTCAAGTTGGTCACACATCGCGGAGTTTTTCAAAATAGTGAAGAAGGCGGGGAGACTAAAGGAGCGGAAGAAACGCCTGAATGGGGAAAATGGACAGCGGTCATCATTCTCGCTATCGCTACCATTACAGTTGCTTATGTATCCGAGAATCTGGTTCACACCTTTAACGCTGTTGGCGAGGCATTTGGTTTCTCTGAGCTATTCATAGGGGTCATTATCGTTGCCATCGTTGGAAATGCAGCAGAGCACGCTTCGGCTGTCATTATGGCCTATAAAGACAAAATGAATGTAGCGGTTGAAATTGCAGTTGGTTCTACATTACAGGTGGCCATGTTTGTCGCTCCGATTCTGGTGTTACTTTCCCTTCTGTTCGCAACAAACATGCCCCTTGTGTTTACCTGGCCCGAATTGATCAGCATGATTACAGCCGTGTTTCTACTCATTATTATTTCGATAGACGGTGAATCCAACTGGTTTGAAGGCCTGGCCTTGTTAAGCGCCTATCTCATCATGGGAATAGGATTTTATTTGCTGTAGTGAGACAGGGATTTTCTTAAGGGAATAGCATGAATGGCTCATCTCCCTATTTAAGAGTGAGCCTCTCTTTCTTCCTAAAAAATAAGAGGAGAATACCAACTATTCTCCTCTAACAATTGCCTTTCGTGCTAATTCATCCGCATGCTTATTTTGCTTTTCAGGAATCCATTTGATAAAAAAGTAAGGAAATAAGGACGACTTTTCTCTTATTTCCTGTAACAATGGCAGGAATGTTTTGTTTTTTGTAAAATCAGCCTCAATTACATCCACAACAATCTTAGAATCCGAACGAAAGGATAAAATCTCATCAGGAAACTTCTCCTGGCAGATTTCTAAGGCTCTAATAACTGCTATAAATTCAGCTTCGTGATTAGATAAAGATGCTAAAGAATAGGAGTATTCGTAGTTTGTTCCTTGGGCTTTAATATAGATTCCCGCTCCAGCCGGTCCGGGATTTCCTCTTGCTGCTCCGTCTGTGTAGACTTCAATCAAATGTAACGCTCCTTTTGTGTTTGTTTCTTTCTCTTGTCCAGAAAAAGCTGTAAACTAAACCACTGTGAAACATTTTGTGAAACAAGATTTTTCGGGTGGTGACAGGCACCACCTCAAGTAAGCTTTGCGAGCTTGCTGCAATACCTTTCTTCATCAAATGGTGTTCCTTGTTTCATTACATCGTACATTTCCTCTACTAAAACTGTTGCGATTTTCTCTTTTGCTTCCTGTTCTTTATAGCCTGAGTCAATTAAGCGATCTAATGTCACCCTCGTACATTCAGGTTCATTGATGTTAAGCTGGTTATCAATCACTTCAATTAATTTACTTTTCATTCGCTGGTTGGCCATTTTCTTTCCTCCACGTTTATATTTCCAACATATTTTATCAACTATAGATTTTCAATACAACTAGCCCTTTTTACTTGTCTTCCAATTCGGCAAGTTGTTTTTTAATACTTCTGATTTCCTCCCAATATTCTTCGTCATCAACGGTGTGCTCTTCGCTAGTCATCAATTCAATCATGCGCATGTTCAACTGGTTCCATTTATTTTGATTCGTCTGCTGATTTGCATCCACTCGATTTTCAATATGCTGCAAGAATTCATCATAAGTTCCCTGATAATCAATGATGTGCTTTTCCCCCAAATAAAGAATGCGATTTGCTACTTTTTGCACAAAATACCGATCATGGGAAACAACCAGCATCGCACCTGGATAGGATTGTAAAGCTGCTTCTACCGTTTCTCTTGTATCAATATCCAAATAATTCGTCGGTTCATCTAAAATAAGTAAATTTGCATCACTAAAATAGAGTCGAATCAAAGCCGCACGACATTTTTCTCCCATGCTTAAATCCCCAACCTTCTTATACACCGCTTCCCTTCTAAATAGAAAAGAGCCAAGGATTGTTCGTGCTTCTGTCTGTGTCATTTCAGGTAAATCCAACAAATTTTCCAATAAAGTTGCATCTTCATCTAATCCATTTAATTCCTGGTCAAAGTAGCCGATCTTCGTATTGGGATTCACGAATATAGAGCCTTCTATCGGTTTAAGACGATTCATAATGAGCTTCAATAATGTAGATTTTCCTGCACCATTGGGACCTATAATAGCGATTCGATCCTGACGATGGACAAAAAACTGGAGATGATCAAAAATGATATGTTCATTAAATCCAAAGGTAAGTTTGTCAATGTGTAGCATGGATCGTGCTGAGAAACTGCTACTATCTAATTTCATATTAACCTCTTTATCATCCTTAGGCTTTCGAATTCCTTCACTCTCCAGATGCTCAAGTTCCGATTCCTTTGCTCTAAAACGCGAAATATTCTTATTTGCTTTAGCCCTTAAAAAGTCATTTTGTCCCGCTGAACGGTGAGCCTTATCAAACCATTGCTGGTACCGGCGAATGGAGACTTCCAACTCCTGTTTTTTCTTTTTGTACTTTTGGTATCTTTTTTCTTCGGTTTTCGCCTCAATTTCCTTTTGTTCTTTAAATCTTGTGTAATTTCCTGGATACCTTTTACAGCCTTTCTGATTTAATTCATAAATCGCATGAGCCGTCTGATCTAAAAAATGCCGATCATGAGAAACATACAAAATCGCCTTTTGATAGTTATTCATCCAGTTCTCGAGCCACCTGATGGTTTCCTGGTCCAGATGATTCGTCGGTTCATCCATAATAATAAAAGCTGGATTCTGGACAAGAACTTTTGCCAGTTGTACTTTTGTCTTCTGACCACCACTTAACGATTGAAAAGGAACTTCCCAAAGTGAAGCGTCCACACCTAATCTGGTTAATATTTTATCTGCTTCAACTTCCCGCTCATAGCCACCATGTTCTAAAAACGTTTCATATTATGCTTGATATTTATTTACCGCTTCGTCATGCGGGGAAACCTTCATCACCTGCTCAAGTTTTATGAGTTCTTGCCTGATTTTAAACCATTTGTGAAATGCACTTAAAACAAATGCCTTTGCAGTGAAAGAATCAGGAACTTCCGGAGACTGTTCAAGCCAAACCCACTCTATAAGTCCAACATGTCACTGAATATGACCTTTATCAAACGAGTCTCTCTCCATCAGTCCTTTAAGCAGCGTGGTTTTTCCTATTCCATTACGTCCATATATCGCCAAATGTTCACCTTGCTTAATCTCTAAATGAACATTTTCAAACAGTACCGATCCACTGATTTCCTTTTTTAAATCTTTCGCGTGAAATATAAACATAACCTCACCTCAGTGAAATATAAACATAACCTCATATAATAAAAAAATCACAAGCTTCTGCCTGTGATGTTGACATACGAGTACCCGGAATCAGTTAAAGATCCAATAATCAAGATGCTGTTTATTTTTCCATTTTGCACACACGTATCCCGTCTCATCCACCAAGGCAGATTAGCGTTTTACTATTCTTTTGCTTATTGAGATAACGTGTCATGCTTCATGATTCTATTATTAACCTCCGTTTATAAAGCGATTTACTATTATTAAATCATAAAAGTACATTGACAACAATGAAATTGTGGATAGATTGAAAATACAGCCTTAACACCGGTCAAGATTAGATACATTATGTACCTATTAACATAACCTTCACACATTGGCTTTATTCAATGATCAAGAATCTCCCTTTTGTAATACGAATCGCTCTTTATTTTTCCATCCATGTATTCAAGTGGTATATTGGATATAGACTACTTGAAATAAGGATTGAACCAAAAGGAGGCAAAACATGAATATATCAGGAAATACCATTTTAATTACAGGCGGATCAGCTGGTATCGGACTGGCCCTTGCTAAACGCTTTTTGGAAACAGATAATAAAGTCATTATCGTGGGCCGTCGTAAAGAAAAATTAAATGAAGCAAAAGCAAAATATCCAAAATTACATACAAAGGTTTGTGATGTTTCAAAAGAGGATGATCGAAAGGTCCTCTTTGAGTCGGTTAAAAAAGAATTTCCTAATTTAAATGTTCTCGTAAATAATGCCGGAATTCAGCAAAGAGTAAATCTTTTAAAAGCTGATCAGAACTGGGACTACTATCGCAAAGAGATATCGATTAATGTGGATGGTCCCATTCATCTTTCTATGTTATTTACACCACTCATTACGCAACAGGAAAGTGGCGCCATCATTAATATTTCCTCCGGTTTGGCTCTAAGACCGGGTGTTTGGGTACCTATCTATAGTGCAACTAAAGCAGCGATACACTCCTACACCACTTCATTGCGTTTGCAGCTATCTCAATCAAATGTAGATGTGATTGAAATATTGCCACCAGCCGTTAACACAGACCTAGGGGGATCTGGATTGCATACAATGGGTGCACCTTTGGATGAGTTTGCAGACTCCATTTTCGAAAGAATCAAACAGGGTGATTTGGAAATCGGATACGGAGATGCAGAAAAGCGACTCCATGCTTCAAAAGAAGAAATTGACGAAGGAACAAAACAAGCCTGGGAGAACTTCCTAAAAAACAATCCGGACTTTTAGGTAATTCCCTCTATTCGTCATGTCCCAATGGAAATGGGCATCAAAAGGTGTTAAGATGATGAAAAATAATGGTTCCCAGGGGGGGATTAAACTTTTTAACTGGCTTATGAAGCATCCATTCATGTCAATCTGGGATACCGAGCAAAAGAGATAGGTTTTGAACTAATGAGTGCATTGTAAAACCTAAAAGCTGGCAGAACCACTAAAAGCCATAGCAGATTTCATAAAACAACTGTCCATAATGATCAGACGATCAATCTTAATAAGTCTGCCAATAAACACATCCTGTTTCACAGACATTGAAAAGCTGATAGTGATAAGCTGGTGCTGGTGATTTAGACTCCCGGGTAGTGTGAATGTACAGAAAGGAGCATCACATTGAAACGTAGAGTAGTTGTAACTGGATTAGGTGCTGTTTCTCCATTAGGAAATGATGTGGATACCCTTTGGAAAAATATTAAAAATGGAAAATCTGGTATTAAAAAATTAGATTCTGAGGAATTCCAGGATATCAATACGAAAATAGCTGGATCCATTAATGATTTCCCTGCCGAACACTATTTAGATGCGAAAGAGATAAAAAAATATGATGTCTTTACACAGTATGCGTATGCTGCAGCTGTACAAGCCTTAGAACAATCAGGGCTGGATGTGGAAAAAGTAGATAAAGACCGGATTGGTGTTTATATTGGATCAGGAACTGGTGGTCTTCAGACTGTCTTAAACAATCATCAAACGATGCTGGAAAAAGGCCCGAAACGGGTTTCACCATTTCTGATTCCAGCGATGATTAATAATATGGCCTCAGGTTTCGTAGCCATTAAAACAGGATTTCGCGGACCAAGCTTTGCCTCTGTTTCAGCCTGTGCAACAAGCAACCACGCGATTGGGGAAGCTTATCTGAATATTGCCCATGGCTATTCAGATGCGATTTTGGCCGGAGGATCAGAGGCAACTATCACCAGACTTTATTTTGCAGGGTTTTCTAAGATGCGGGCAATGTCCGTTCAAAACGATACACCGGAAAAAGCCTCCCGTCCATTTGATGCAGATCGTGACGGATTTGTCATGGCAGAGGGTGCCGGGGTTTTATTTTTAGAAGAGTACGAGCATGCCAAAAAACGGGGCGCACCGATTTTTGGTGAAATTGTCGGCTATGGAAGTACGACCGATGCTTACCATATCACCGCACCGGATTATCAAGGGGCAGCTAAGGCCATGAAGCTTGCAATCGAACGGGCAACTATTTCTCCGAAAGATGTGGACTATATCAACGCCCATGGAACAAGCACGCCTACCGGAGATATTTCTGAAACGAAGGCAGTGAAAGAGGTTTTCGGAGATAATGCTTACGATGTAAAAATCAGCTCTACCAAATCCATGACAGGGCATTTATTTGGTGCAGCTGGTGCCATAGAATCGATTCTTACATTAAAAGGAATGGCAGCTAACATTTATCCACCAACCATCAATTTAGACAATCCAGATCCGGAATGTGATTTAGATTATGTACCCAATAAAGCTGTTAAAGGAAGCATAAACTTCGCTTTATCAAATGGATTTGGTTTTGGTGGT
The DNA here is from genome assembly GCF_900111405.1 of Salinibacillus kushneri. GTDB lineage: Bacteria > Bacillota > Bacilli > Bacillales > Alkalibacillaceae > Salinibacillus > Salinibacillus kushneri. The sequence continues at coordinate 411,060 of NZ_FOHJ01000001.1, forward strand.
CATAATGCTGTACTTGCGTTTAAGAAACACCAGTTATAATCGTAAATAGCTAAGGGGGATTACATATGCAAACAACTGTAAATCAGAAAAACGTGGCCGAGCGACGTCAAGCACTTGAAAACCGTTTTCCAATATGGCCGCGGGATACGATTGCCAGCCATTTCGAAAAAGCATGTTCCCAATATAAAACGAAACCCTTTCTTTACATATCAGACGTAGAGGTTACCTATCAGAACCTTTGGGAGAAAGCTGTCAAATATGCTAAAGCCTTTTTAAAGCTTGGCGTTAGAAGACGAGACCATATTGCTGTATTAATGGATAATCATGAAGACTATCCATCCTTACTGATTGCTTCTTCCATGATTGGAGCCGTTTTTATTCCCTTAAATGCAATGCTGGCTAAAAATGAGCTCAGCTATTTACTACAACAATCGGATTCACGATTTTTAATTGTGCAGGAAACTATCAAAAACAAAAAGCACGGAATGGCCATCTCAGAACTACTGAACACCCCAGAATTTATGGAAAATAGTCCATTAGAACAGGTTATCAGCATTCCAAACGAAGATGCTAACCCAGTAGATGATCGTTTTCAAACCTGGCATGACTTTGTAAAAGGAGCACATTCTATCCAGGATTATAAATTAAAAGAAAAACGAAATCTAGCCCGTTACCCTGATGAAGTAGCCATCATCATGTACACATCAGGTTCAACCGGAAATCCAAAAGGTGTAATGCTCACCGATGATATGTTATTAAGATGTGCCTACAGTACTTGTATAAGCAGAGCCATTGAAGAAGGACGGGTGACCTTTGCGCCGCTACCATTCTATCATTGCTTTGCCATCATTGAAGCGATACTAGCCATGTCTTTTGTCGGTGGATCTATGATATCAGCCCTTGGCGCATCACCACTTGCTTCTCTGCAATTAATGGAAAAATATAAAGCCAATGATTATCTTTGTGTCCCATCTACACTTGTTCCGTTATTAAATCACCCACGTGTTTCGGAATATGATTTATCTAACCTTTTTGCGATGTGGTGCGGGGCTGCAGCTGCCCCCATTCCAGTATGGGAGAAAGCTGTAGAGGTTTTGGGACTATCTGAAGTCATCACAGGTTACGGGCAAACAGAGGTTTCATCATCAGGGGTCACGACGGAAATTGGTGACCCAGTCGAACGAATTTCCTCCCGTGTAGGGCGTCCGAAGCTCGGTGGTGTAAGTGGCATGCCTGAGTTTAATGGGAGTACAGTTGAATATAAAACGATTGACCGGGACACCGGAGAGGATTTGCCTGAGGGCTCTATTGGTGAGCTTGCCGTAAGAGGTGTTACGGTCACCCATGGATATTACAATAAACCTGAGGAAACAGCGAAAGTCATTGATAAGGATGGATGGTTGCGAACAGGAGATGTTGGACGAATGGACGAAAATGGCTATATTCAGCTGCTTGGCCGAAGTAAGGAACTATATAAAGTATCAGGGGAGCTCGTATCTCCTCGTGAGGTCGAAATTGTGATTTCCCAGCATCCTTCCGTCAATCAGGTAAACGTAATTGGTGTACCAGATAAGGTCACAACAGAAGCTGGCGCAGCATTTGTAGAGGTGAAATCTGGAGAAAAATTAACACGTAAGGATATTGTAGAATGGTGCTCCTCTCGTTTAGCACGATTTAAAATCCCTCGTCACGTCTGGTTTGTAGAGCCGGCGGATTGGCCCATGACCAGTACAGGCAAAGTGCAAAAATTCCGTTTACAGGAAATAGCGGAGGAACGTCTAAAAACAAGAAAGAGGTCATGGTATTCAAAAGGAGAACTGAGAAAATGACAGATAGATGGTATCGGGAATACATGCGCGTTCAATACAAAGATACGGACCAGATGGGAATTGTTCATCATGGAAATTATGTAAACTGGTTTGAAATCGGACGTACGGAATGGATGCGTCACTTTGGGATATCTTATAAGAAGATGGAAAGCATGGGTCTCCTTCTGCCCGTTTTGAATCTGGATATTCAATATCAAAAGTCTGCTCGATTTGACGACTGTATAGCGATTTATACAAAAATCGACCAGTTTTCACCAGTGCGGTTAACCTTTGCCTATGAAGCCAGAAAAATAAGCAATGAAAACTTAGAATCAGATAACAACCATACTTTAATAATGAACCCAGGGGAAATAGAAAAGCCAGAAGGTGAACTTCTTGCCAAAGGAACCACCACACATATGTGGGTAAATCAGGAATGGAAGCCTATTCGAATTCATAAAGCTGCCCCAGAAGTCTATGAAAGGTTAGCAAAAAATAGGACATAAGTCTACTTCCCACCCCTTTAAATATGAGACATTTATCCGATAAATAAAGTAGTTACTCTTGCTTTGATAGCAAGGTAACTACTTTTTTCTTTTATCCAATTAACTCTTTAGCTCAAGTTAGCCACTCATATAAGGAAAGGAGAAACAGCATGGAAAAATATTATATTAACATTGTGCATGGAAAAAAAACGATTGAAATGGAAGTACGAGGAAGTTTTACAGAAGAAGACGTACAAAGGTTTGCGCGAGATTATCAAAATGCGGTTTCCAGCATTACAACAGATGAGTATACGTTAGAAGTGGATTGCACAAACATGGAAATTTTAAGACAGGAAATGATTCCACAGCTGGAAGGTTCTATGCAAATGTATAAAGAATCCGGGTTTAAAACCGTCCAATTTAATACAAAATCCAACGCCATCTTAAAACTGCAGATTCATCGTCTGGCACGTAATATCGGGTTGAAGAATTCGAAGGTTGTGGATGTTTAATCATTAAAAACCTCTGAACTAAAGGGAACCATTTATTTTAATTTTGGAAGATAAAGTAAGTTTATTCTCAGTAATTGATGTACTCAGAACAGTAATTAGACGAAGGAGAGAATCATACAGAATGAGCAACATTAAAATTAAAGCAGTCGACATATATCATCCAGAAAAAGTAGTAAACAACGATTATTATATTGAGCATTTCAAAGAGAAAAAAGATATTTCCCATTTCTTAGAGATAATGGGAAGAGACAAACGCTACGTGATTGATAATGAAGAGGAAAATGGTTTAACAATGGGAATTGAAGCAAGTAAAAAAGTTCTTGAAAAAGCTAAATTAACCGGTCAGGATATTGACCTCATCGTTTTTAGTACACAGGTCCCGGAAACAACTTTCCCAACAAATGCGACCTATGTGCACCATGCCATCGATGCTAAGAATGAAACGATCATAATGGATTCCAATGCAAATTGTGCTGGTATGACCCTTGCAGTAGAACAGGCTTCCTATTATATGAAGGCTAATCCACGTGTTAATAAGGCTCTAATTATCGGCTCTGATTACAACACGCTTGTTAGCAACCCTAAAGAGGAAATTACCTATGCATGTTATGGAGATGCTGCAGCTGCAGTTATTTTAGAAAAGACCGAGGAAGATACAGGCTTCATTGATTCTATTTATTTTACCGATTCTATTAACCGCGATATGATTAGATTCCCTAAAGACGGTCTAACGAAAAGTATTTTAGAAGATAAAAGTGTTTCTGCGATAAGCTGGCTCCCATTTGATGGAGGGATTTGTTTACCACCAACCTATGAAATGATTAGTACCCTTTTAGAGCGAAACAATCTAAACGCAAAGGATATTAAAGCTTACTGTTTATCTCAATTTGCTCTAAGCAATATCCTGAAAATTCAAGACCACTTTAATCTTGATGATGAACAGATCGTCTATGTTGGTGATCGGTTTGGATACACAGGTACGAGCAGTCCTTTCATTGCTCTGCATCAAGGAATTGAATCTGGACGTATTAAGCGAGGAGACTACGTTTTATTTTGGACAGTCGGAGCGGGATATGAATTAGTAGCTACTTTATTTAAGTATTAAACCACTAATGTAAGATTAAAAAAGCCTTTTGATTACTTATAATAGTAATCAAAAGGCTTTATCTTTTTTATGGTTAGCTTTTCAAGTAATGAGATTAATTCAACTAATTTACAGTTTAAAACGGCGTACAAGACTATTTAATTCTTCTGCAAGTCTTGATAATTCCTCAGAACTGGATGTTACTTCCTGCATTGAGCTATTGGTTTGTTGAGATGCAGCGGCTGATTCTTCTACACCTGCTGCAGCCTCTTCGGATACAGAAGCAATCTCATTAATGGATGTATTCATGTTTTTACTTGTATGAGACATTTCAACCAGATTATCTGTGATAAATTCAATACTTGAAGCCATTTCATCAATGGCGATACTGATTGTTTCAAACGTTTCTTCGGTGGATTGAATCTGATTTGCACCTTTTTCTACCTCATCATATCCGTCCTGTAGTGATTCTACTACGTTTGAAGATTCCGATTGAATACTGCCTACAATGCCCGTAATTTCTGTTACCGAGTTAGAAACTTGCTCTGCTAATTTACGAACCTCATCAGCTACTACAGCAAACCCTTCGCCGTGTTCTCCAGCTCTGGCTGCTTCAATGGCAGCATTTAAAGCTAACAGGTTTGTCTGATCGGCTATATCTTTAATAACCGTGACCAGTTTAGAAATCTGATTGGATTGGGCATCCAGTCCTTTCACTTTTTCTACGGCTTGTTCTACTATCGTGTGAATAGATTGAATTTGATTGACAGACTTGTTCATAAGCTGTCTTCCATCGTTTGTCATTTCCAATACTTGCTTCGATGCATCGTAAATTAATTCACCATCTTCATTTGCCTCATCTACTTTAGTAGAGAAACTGCCTGCGTTGTCCGCCAGGCTGCTTGCATGATTTGCCTGCGTTTCAGAACCTGATGCAATCTCCTCCATGGTAGTAGAAATTTTTTCTGTGCCCGTCATAACTTCATTTGCTGACTGTGTTAGCTCTTCACTATGACTTGATACCGTTTCGGATACTGAATTGATTTTTCCTAACAGGTCTCTCATATTACTACTCATATCGTTTGTGGCTATGACAAGATCTCCGATTTCATCTTTTGTTTTCGCTTCTAGATCTTCACCTGTTAAATCTCCGTCTGCTATATTCTTCATGCGGTCCTTAACCGTTTTCAGCTGTTTAGTCATTCTTTGAGAAAGAAGGAAAGCAATCGTAATACTCATTACTACAATTAAAATAGTTATGGCTAGAGTTGTAATCACATTTATATTACTTGCATTGACAATGTCATCTCCAGTAGTATTAATGAGTCCTTCTTGCTCATTTGCCAGTTCTTCAAAAGACTGTATTAATTCATCAGAAAGGGGCTGAACCTTTGTTTCCATGATTTGCAAAGCTTTCTCTTTATTTCCATTATCATACTCGGCAAAAACCTGATCGGTGAAAGTCCCCCATTCTATTTTCTGATCAATAAGCTCCTGTACTCTCTCAGAGTCACTAAGCTCTACTAATTCATTTTCCAAAGCAATACTTTCTTCAATACCAGACTCAAATTTGTCTCTGTACTCCTGTTTCTCATAAAGTAAAAAACCTCTTAATAGATTGGTTCTTTGCGACATATTTAATGCTATCTTTTCATCCTTAATTAATACATTTAATTGCTTATCCGTTAAATCTTCCATTTCAGTATTCGTATTTTTATTAAGAGTTATCGTTGTAATGCCTAATATTAAGACGAGTACAATGATTGCTGCAAATGCTGTTAAAAGTTTTGTTTTCATACTCTTGAAGTTGAATAATTTAAATATTTTCATTGATACACCTCTATACTTTTCTAGTTGTTGATTATGCTTAAAACGTGACTCATTTTTTCTGACGGAGTTCTACTTTATCAGCCTCTTACTATGCGTGAAGGAAGGTTAAACACCTTATTCAGGGAAAAATCAGATTCAAAATTCACCTCACATTAATTTACATAAAACCTTCTAAATCAGTCAGGCTTACATGAAAATGGAAGCATTCCACACTATAATTATCGACCTGTATGCCATAGATTTAATAGAATTTATGCGAAATTTTTAATTTTAACTGTGTACCGGGTTAAGTTTTTATACAATTCACCCTCTGCAACAAACTGTTTACTTTCAACTAAACCACCCTTATTCCGTCTTTTTGAATAAAGAATTGCTCTCCAATTTCTAAATCCCCCCATTCTCTTTCGGGTTATTGACATTCTTTATACGCTTCCTCTTCATGTTCATTCACCACCAACCAGATCTTTTTAAAAAAATCAACCTGAATGAAAGGTTGATTTAATCGTTTTTTACCTTTTCATTAAGGATTCTTTGAGTAATATATTCCCCTCTGAAATTGGAATGAACAAACGGGTTAGATAGAGACGGCACTGCTTAAGTTAAAGGCTGTGTTTAAGCTTATTGTTGATTGATCTACCAAGTTGATTGGAACGGAAGCGCGATAGACTCCTGTGGGAAGAGCGATATACGGAAGACCCCGCAGTCGTATGCCAAGGAGATTCTAAGCTCACCCACGGAAAGCTAGTGCACTGGAGAGGAAATCAACACCCTATGTTTAACTCAGCCAGAATAAAAGAAGATATCTATGGTTATAAAATAATTGGAGCTGGATATGGGGGAGAGAGATGAATCCATTTTAGCTACCATTGTGTTCTTCAGACATAAAAAAATGGAGAGAAGGTATCCTATCTTCTCTCCATTTTTTATGATTTTATCTTTTGACTAAAAACCATCCGTTCTTCAAATTCTCACGATTATAATAAAATCTCTCCTGATCTTCATGTCTCAATACCTTTCCACCAGAAGCTTCAACAATAGCCTGTCCAGCCCCCGTGTCCCATTCCATGGTTGGAGCATAACGCGGGTAGTAATCAGCTTTTCCTTCCGCTAAGAGACAGAACTTCAAGGAGCTTCCTGCTGAAACTACATCGACTTCCTGTCCATCTTTTTTCAAATCATCAATAAACGCCTGGGTATCATCAGACATGTGAGAACGACTGGCTACGACGTTGATGACATCTGTTTCTTTCGCATTCGGAAGCTTTTCACTTTTCCGTATCAGGTCAGCTTCGTCTTCTACGGTTCCTTCCGATACATTCTCCAATTTAAATGCTCCGTGGCCTTCCTTTCCAAAATAAAGGGTATCTAGAGCAGGAGCATAAATGATGCCCATTACAGGATATTTGACTTCAATAAGCGCTATATTGACTGTGAATTCACCATTTTTCTTGATGAATTCCTTCGTTCCATCAAGTGGATCCACAAGCCAAAAATGCCCCCAATGAGCACGCTCATCATAAGGGATTTCAGCTCCTTCTTCACTTAATACCGGAATTTCAGGATATGTAGATTGCAACCCATCCATAATCGTTTCGTGAGAGCGTTTGTCAGCGATAGTAAGTGGAGAGTTGTCTTCCTTTACTTCGACGTCAAAGTCCTCTTTATAAACCTTCAAGATTTCCTGTCCTGCTTTTAAAGCAATATCCATTAATTTTGATAAATCAGCCATGAAGTTGTAAATCCTTTCTGTATTAGATTATATGGGCACAGAATCTGTATCCGCGCCCATTCGACAAATTTCGGGTGGTGACAGGCACCCTATATGTTCTCCTTCAAATACTCCACAATCTGCTGTACGGATTCTTTCAGGGATTGTTTATCGGTTTCAACGGTGATTTCTGGATTGGATGGTTCTTCATACGGTGCGTCAATGCCGGTGAATCCTTTTATTTCACCTGCTCGGGCCTTTTTGTATAAACCTTTAGGGTCGCGGGATTCACACGTTTCTACACTTGCTTTTACAAAAACTTCGATAAATTCACCATCTCCTAATAATTCCCGTACATTGTCACGGTCCTCGCGATATGGGGAAATAAAGGCAGTGAGTGTCACTAATCCTGCATCCACCATTAACTTGGAAACCTCACCAATACGGCGAATATTTTCTTTACGATCTTCCGGGCTAAAGCCTAAGTTTTTATTTAAGCCGTGACGAATGTTGTCTCCATCCAGACGGTAGGTATGAATACCTTGTGCATGAAGTTCTTTTTCTAACTCAACAGAAACGGTAGACTTACCTGATCCAGATAAACCAGTAAACCATAAAACAGCACCTTTGTGTCCGTTTAATTTTTCCCGTTCTGCTTTCGTTACTTTAGAATCGTGCCATACAATATTTTCTGATTTCGTCATGTCTTATATCCTCCTAAAACCATACTAAATTTACAATAATAACTGTAGTAATCATTACAATGATACTTAAAGGTGTACCTACTTTCGCATAGTCGGTAAATGTATATCCACCTGGACCATAGACAATCAGGTTGGTTTGATAACCAATGGGTGTCATGAAGCTTGCAGATGCTGCGATGGCAATAAGAACCGCAAATCCCATTGGGTCTACGTGTAAATGGTTTGCCAGTTCCAAGCCAATAGGGAGCATTAGTACGGCCGCCGCACTATTTGTAATGATTTCTGTAAAAACATTTGTTAACAGATACATTAAAAATAATATTGCCATAATACCTAAAGGCTGTCCAACAGATAATAGACCATCTGCAATCCACTTTGCCAGTCCTGTTTTTGTCATCGCAACGCCTATCCCAAATGAACTTGCAATGAGCAGTAATACATTAAATTGGATATTTCGCTTCGCTTCTTCTGGAGTGATTATTCGCGTTCCTAATAAAATCAGTGCCGCTAGTGCCATAGCTTTGAACATCGACAGCCATCCAAGGGTAACCATCATAATCATGGTGATTAAAAGCCCTACAGAAAACCAGCCTTTTTTGGGATGTGTATTTAATGATTTTGGTGTATCAAGTGGCGATACCACATAAAAGTCATTCGATTGCTGGTAGTTTTCAATAAAATCCGGTCCTGCCAATAATAGTAATGTATCCCCGGGTTTTAATACAATATCCCCAATTTTACTATGAATCCGTTCATTATTTCGATGAACCGCAATGACACCTGCATCATACTTGGAACGAAATTTGGACTGTTTAATCGATTTCGACAAGAGTGACGATTGATGGGAAACCACAACCTCGACCAATTGAGAAGTGCCGTTCCGTAAATCATTGAGCTCTATATTGGTTCCCGTTTCTACATATAGCCCCTTTATACGCTGCAAATCAGCTAGAGTCGAAATGAGGCCTGCAAAAATAAGCCGGTCCCCTAATTGAATCGTTGTTGTAGAGCGTACAGGCGAAATCCGCTCATCTCCACGGATAATTTCAATTAAGTAAAGCCCCTTAAGATCCCGCAGACCTGCCTCCTGTACACTTTTATTCACATGAGCAAAATTGGAACCAACAACCATTTCTGCAATGTATTCTCTAGATTCCTCTTTCACCTGCTGTTGAAAGCCCTTATGCTCAGGAAGGATTTTATACCCAACTGTAAATAAGTAAGCCATTCCAATGACCGTAATGGGCAGTCCTACTATTGCAAGCTGATAGAAGGAAAATCCATCAAATCCATAATCAAGTAACATCCCGTGTACCACTAGATTTGTAGAAGTTCCCATTAAGGTCATCGTTCCTCCCAAAATCGTGGCATAGGACAATGGAATTAAAAATTTCGAGGGAGCAATCCCGTGATCCTCACACCATTTCTTAATCAAAGGTGTAAAGGTTACAACAATCGGGGTATTATTTAAAAAGGCAGAGAATAGGGATGAAGGAATTAGAAATCGAAACATAGACCCATTTCTACTCTTCCCTCTATCCAGCCAATTACTCATGGCCCGATCTACAATCCCGCTCTTTTGAACTGCACCTGCCACAATAAATAACAGGGCAATTGTAAGCATTCCTTCATTAGAAAAGCCCTGGAGTGCTTCTTCAGGTGTAAGTATTCCAGTAATTAATAAAATCGTTAGTGCAGAAAAAACAACCATATCCGGCCGCGCTACTTCAAAAAGCAGCCCGCTCAGCATGGCTATAATGATGATTAATACAAAAATCATTTCAAAAGACATAGCTATGCCCCTTATTAGTTACATATACTCTATTTTACCATAAACCGACATATGGAAATAGACGAATTTTTGTATGTGGAGGAAATACCCAGGGGTGTAGGGAATTTCAAATTTATAGTCTTTTTGGCTTCCCTGACAACCATTTCCCAGCCAAACTGAAACAGGAAATCACTGATTCGTTCGATACCAATATTTTTTACTAACTGTTCCCGCAAGATTCTTAATGATGATGACGGCGTGACAATATATTCCTTTCTTCTACTGCGACCGATTGTTTTAAACTTTTATCCGTCACTATAACGCTCACGGTGTCATCTCTCCCACTTGTTTGATAATCGTAATCTTCCATAAAATGTTGAGACAAGGGAGAGTTCCCTGCCTGGACATTTTTGTTATGCGTAAGTTTTTTCCTCCTTTGCCAGCTCCTACGCAACCCCGATGATCCAGTCCTCCTGGCCATCGACAGCACCCATTTCACTGATTTTCATCAAGATATCACGAGGATCTACGCATACTCCTTTTCAGCTCTTTCCGCAAATAATAGGAAACTTGAGTAGACACCCGTATAACCTAATGTAAGACTCAATAAATCAATTTGTACAGGCCCTCTCCACTCACCATGGAACTGATCTCTAATTTCATTTTTCACACAACGCAAATGACGTGATCTCAAAAGATAGTAAGAACCTACTAGAATACTAAGTAAGGAGATGTACATAATTTAAATTCGACAACATTCGGGTGGTGACAGGCACCAGGACATAATCCGTATGACAATACTAACCAGTTATGGTATTATTATGTTATATTATAGGAAGTTTGGAGGTGGGTATTATGTCTGTATCAAGAATTTTAAAATGGGTGACTGGAGGATTAGAAGCTATTCTAGGGATTCCCGCATTAGGTGGCGCAATTATTATTAGTCTATTATGGACTCCTCTTCTTGTTATGCTAGTTTTACATATTATCACACTAGTTATGACTAAAAAGGATGGCGGACAATCTACAGGTAGTGTTTTAGGTATTATAACTTCATGTATTGGTTGGATTCCTGTAGTAGGAATGATTATGCATATTCTATCAGCAATCTTCTTAATGATTAATGCAGCACAATCAGACCAAAAGAGTACTACTTCAGAAAGTGCAATATCTTAGTAACCTAAACCAAGGCTGGGAACATAACCAGCCAAAATAACTTAAAAAGGTTCCCATCATAGATTTATTGATGATGGGAACCTTTTTAAGTTAAATCATTTTCATTAAATTTTGTTAATTTGGATTAATAGCAGTGTACATTCAAAAGTTCACCGTGATGAACAAAAATCCCAATATTTCCTAGTCCCTCTTTTACCATGTAAAGGAGATGTACATAATTTAATTTCGACAACATTCGGGTGGTGACAGGCACCAGGACACTGGGACTTTCAATCGAGTGACATAAATCCCTATTCTTGATAAGATATGGTCATTAATAATTAAAACCTTGAGGAGGTTTTACATATGCCGAAAGACGAAGACTTAGAAAAAGCAACAGGTGAAGCGACCGTTCAATCGTTAGAATTCCGGCTGGGTGCTTTTGGTGCAGCCATCCCCCTCTTGTTTTTTGTGGTATGGGCTATTACCATTAGTGTCCTTCAGCTATCGTCTGAGGTTGGACTCGTTCTAGGTGCCGTTATAGGGTTAACCTTGGGGCTCTTCTTCTGTAAAAGTAAATGGGAGAATTTTGCCCAGGGATTATTTGATGGACTGGCACAACCTGTTGGTGTCGTTGCCATTGTTGCCTGGTTTTATGCGGGGATGTTTGCACAGGTTTTACAGGTTGGCGGACTTGTCGAAGGGCTTGTTTGGGTTGGATCCATTACAGGACTTAGTGGTGGACTATTCGTAGCCTTAACCTTCCTTTTATCTGCAACCTTTTCTACCGCTGTTGGAACCGGGTATGGAACGACAGTAGCTTTTAGTACGTTGATGTATCCAGCCGGCATTGCGGTTGAAGCTGATCCTGTCTTTATGTTTGCAGCGATTCTTGCTGGTGCTGTTTTTGGTGATAACCTGGCACCTGTTTCCGATACGACGATTGTATCGGCAGTGACACAGGATGCGGATGTTCCTGGTGTTGTGCGTTCTCGTTTTAAATATGCTATCGCAGCAGCCATTCCAGCAACGATTCTGTTTGCCATATTTGGAGGTGGTGGAAACATCCAAGGTGATGCAGGAGCCATCCAATCCATGGCAGAATCAACGAATCCAAATGGTCTAATCATGCTTATTCCTTTTGCCTTAGTGCTAATTTTAGCGTTGCGAGGCCATCATTTGTTGACATCTTTAACTTGGGGAATTGTATCAGCCATTATATTAATTGCAATCTTACAAATTCAGCCGCTTACGGCAATTCTAAATTTCAATCCTGACTCGGACATGATTGTTGAAGGTGCTTTAGTATCAGGTATTACCGGCTATTTTAATATGGCCATTCTCATTCTCTTAATCGTAGCAGCCGGGCACCTGTTAAAGCTTGGCGGAACCATGGAAGTGATTACGAAAGCATTAATTAAATGGATAAAAGCTTCGATTCGAAAAGCAGAATTCTCGATATGGTGTCTTGTTGCGTTATTAAACAGTGCAATTACGATTAATACAGCAGCTGAAATAGCAGCGGCCCCATTTGTGCGAGAGCTCGGAACAAAGTATAAAATCCATCGCTACCGCCGGGCTAATATGTTAGATGCCATCACTTCAGCATTAGGTTACATTTTTCCATGGGGCGCTCCTGTCCTGTTGGGATGGTCGACGATTCAAACCATGCAGGAGCAGTATGAATGGCTGCCTGTAGTCGATCCAACATCGGTATTCCCATTTGTATTCCAGGGCTGGTTCCTTGTAATCATCATGCTCATAGCAGCATTAACTGGATGGGGATTGCGTTATGAAGGAAAAAATGGAGAGGAATTGCGAGAGCCGCCGCAGGATTAAACGAGTAATAAGGGGTATGCCATTTATATGGTCATACCCCTTTCTCTTCGTTTACCTTGAAAGTCAAAATGTCAATCTGTGGGGACTTTGTTTTTTCCTCCTAATTGTTAGGAGAACCAATCTGATTGTTAGCACTCGTTTATCTCTGACCTATACATCTCTGCTTCTTTCCTATATTGAGATAGATATTTACGACTGATTAAATGTGACAAAACGCTGCTGCTGATAAGGAACTAGATTGTATCTCCCTTTTCTAACATTTTTGGAGAAACCTTTACGGATTGAGGATACTTTATACCTGACCCAGTGTTCAAGCCTACCACAGTTTCATTTTGCTCAATCCATCCTTGTTTACGTAATCTTCGGATAGCTGCAAAAGTAGCAGCACCTTCTGGACAAACAAAACTTCCTTCCAATCCTGCTAATTTTTCCTGTTCAAAAATGATAGATTCATCATCTACGGCAATAGCGCAGCCGTCCGTATTGTATATGGCATCCAGTACAAGAAAGTCACCTAGAGCTTTTGGTACGTTGATTCCGAATGCAAGTGTAGAAGAATCCTTCCAAAACTCCGATTCAGTCTTCCCTTCTTCCCAAGCTTTTACAATAGGGGCACAGCCTGTTGACTGAACGGCAACTAATCTAGGTAGTTCGCCTTTTACCCAGCCAAGTTTCTTTAACTCTTTTAATGCCTTATAAATTCCAATAAGACCGACTCCCCCACCAGTAGGGTATACGATGACATCAGGAAGCTTCCACTTGAGTTGTTCGGCAATTTCCAATCCCATCGTTTTCTTACCTTCGATTCGGTAGGGTTCCTTTAAGGTAGCAGCATCAAAGAGGTTGTAATCTTTCACCGCTTTTCCTACAATTTTTCCAGCATCACTAATAAGGCCATTTACCAAATAAAGATTGGCTCCAGATAGTGCTACTTCCTTTCTCGTAATTTCAGGTGCATCCTTTGGCATCACAACTGTAGACTTTAAACCAGCTTTTGCACTATATAAAGCCCATGCAGATCCAGCATTCCCATTTGTTGGCATTGCCAGTTCTTTTACTCCGACTTCTTTTGCCTTAGATACACCAACAGCTGCTCCCCTTGCTTTAAATGTACCTGTAGGAATTAGTCCTTCATCCTTCATAAAAAGATTTTCCATACACATTTCTTCACCAAGATTTGATAAAGAAATAAGAGGGGTCATACCTTCTCCCATCGAGACGACATTCTCACTATCTTCAACGGGGAGAAGCTCGTGATATCTCCACAACGAATCATCTCTTGATTTCAATTCTTCCGCTGTTAAATTCATTTGTAATGTTTCCAAATCATAATCTACTAAAAGAGGAGTACCACAGGAACACAATTGATGTTGTTCCCTGGTATTAAAACGTGTTCCGCATTTTGGACAATAAAGATTTGAAACATAACTGTATTTCATAAGAATCCCACTCCCTATGGATATCATTTAAAAGAATATGAAATGAATACTATCAACAACTGCCTTAAAGTCAGGTCTATACTTTCTCCAGAAGGCCTATTTCCAGACACTTCTTCACAGACAACTGCTTTGAAAACTTTGGAAATCGAATTTCAATTATTCCATCATCACAGGATATAATCTCACCAGATCCGAAGACGCGATGTTTAACGAGGTCCCCCTTCTGTAACCCATCTATATTTTGAATTGCATTAGGATTAACAGGAACCTTGGACTTTCGTGAGGTTCTTCTTTGAATTGGAACCTTTTCCTCCGTTTGCTCAATCACCTTAGATGGATGGATAATCCGCCTTACATCCTCATAAAACCGGGAAATCCTCATCTTTTTCCCATACTTCCTCTGATGCGTCAAAAGCTCCAGATATTCTTGTGCTCTTGTCATCCCGACATAAAATAGCCTGACTGCTTCCTCCAGCGGTTCATAAACGCCCTCTTTCGCCCGTTCTAAATCTGACTGCGCCGGAATAACACCATCAATGAGATCAATCATATACACTTTTGGGTATTCCAGCCCTTTTGCACTATGAAAAGTTGAAAAGGTTACCGCGTTTTCATGCTTATTACATTTCGATGAAGCCATAAGAGCATCTAAATGTTTTATCCGTTTTCCAAACTCGGCGACGCTGGCAACGGATTTCGAGATTTCCTCTAAGGTGTTTAAGATGTCCAATAAATGATCCTTATTGAAGCCGAGTCGTTTACTCATATCCTTCAAAACATCGTCATATCCAAGATCCTTGCGTATTGTTCGTATGGCTTGAGCTGGATTCATAGTCTTCATTTCTATGAAAATTTCTTTGCCCTTTTTGATTTTTATCTTCTGAAAATCTTTGAAATTGGTATAGTTGAGTAAATTGTCAAACACAGGCTCTCCATTCTGAATCCTCTTAAGGTCTTCCATATGAAATTTTGATAAATACCAATGAAACTTTCCGTACACTCGCTCAAAAATATCGGTCCGTCTTATATCAAAGGCTAATCGCATAAAATTTAGGACATCTTTTACAATCCAATGGCTAAAAAACCGGTTGTCAGGGTCCTTCATATAGAAAGGAATTCGGGCTCGTTCAAAGGCATCAATTAAGGGAATGGATGAGGAGTGATTCCGGTACAAAATCGCAACATCTCTATAGTTTTCTAAATGAGAGATATTATCTACTAAATAGTCTGACTGCTCCCGAAAATCCTGAAGTGTTGTTAATTGAACCTGATTCTTTGCTGGATTTTCTGTAAACATCTGTTTATCATACCGATTTTTATTTCGCTTAATAAACTGGTTTGCTATATTTACAATCTCTTTGCTGGACCTGTAGTTTTGTTCCATTTTCAGAACGGTTGCATCAGGATATACCTTTTTAAAGTCAAGTAAGTATTGAGGTTCAGCTGCCCGCCACATATAAATTGACTGATCATCATCAGCCACAACACATAGATTGTGATGTTTCCCGACAAGCTTCTCAATAATCGAATGCTGAACCAGTGATGTATCCTGACTTTCATCCGTGAGCACATAGTCATACTTCTGCTGATACTTTATCCGCAGCTTCTGTTCCGTTTTAAGTAAGCGGTTCGCAATCGTGAGCATGTCATCATAATCTACGAACAATCGGTCGGGAAATGATGTCTTATAGGCTTCATACTGCTTCATGATTTCTCCTGCTTTTGGTACATTACACCCAACAGACGCCCATTTTTCCTCAGGGATTAATCGGTTTTTGATATAGCTGATATACGTTATGAGCTCTTCCAACTGATCATCTGTAATCATCTCATTATGTATCGATTGAAAGATTCCACGCAGAATCCTCTTCTTATTTAACTTACCTTCCCCTTCAATAAGCTGATATGTGGTCCCTTTCTGGTAGAAATACTCTCGTACCACCTGAAAAGCTAAACTATGAATGGTAGAAAAATCAACCGGGGGAAGATAGGGGAAAAACTGCTGAAACCTTTCTTTCATATCATTGGCCGCAGCCTTACTGAAGGTGACAGCTTTTATTCGGGAAGGAATCGCACCTTTAGCTTCAATTAAATAACCTATCCTCATGATAATCGTTGTGGTTTTGCCTGAACCAGGCGAGGCCAACAGCAATAGCGGACCATCTGTACGTAACACCGCTTGACGCTGCACCTCATTCAGTGAAACGCCCAATTCGGCATTCTTTCTATTAAAAAAAAGATTTCCTCTAGTCATAACCCTTGCTCCCTCTATGTTCCTAGCATGTTCTTTACTAATCGTATCATAGAGGATAACCGGTGGGTATGTGTAAAATTTATCATTCGACAAAATTCGGGTGGTGACAGGCACCTATCCAGCTTTCACTTCTTCTTCCTCTTCTTTCGGCTTCCGACCAGACAGGAACCATCCCCCTATTGCGGTAGCTAATAAAACGCTCCAGAAGATGGTGGTCCATACGGCTCCATGCGGGAACTCGTGCGGCAATACACCAATGTCTTCGTGGGCAAGGGTAATAACACCCAGTTTTACACCGACCCAGGCGACGATTAAGTATGCGGTTGTTTCCAGTCCCGGGCGATCATTTAATAGTTTAACAAACCAGGTAGCGGCATACTTAATCAGAATAAGACCCGCAACACCAGCTAATACGATAACTGCGAATTTTGCCCCATCCATTCCCCCGAAAGTTGGCAGTGGAGAGTCCGGAAGAGCCAGTGCAAGAGCAACCGCAGCTAAAATCGAGTCAATCGCAAAGGCAAGGTCGGCAAAGCCCAGCTTGGCAACGGTCGGCCAGAACCCTTTCCCCTTAGAAACCTCTTCTTTTCCATCGTCTTCATCTTCATCTGAACCACTAATGATATGCTTGACCCCTAAGTAGATCAGGTAGGCAGCACCAAGAGCCTGTACCTGCCATACATTCGCGAGGAACGAAATAGCGAAAATAGCCCCAAATCTAAAAACAAAAGCAAACATCACACCATAATTAATCGCACGTTTTTTCTGTTCACCTGGCAAATGCTTCGCGATAATGGCTAATACAAGGGCGTTATCCGCTGACAATAATCCCTCAAGGCCAATAAGTACTAATAAAGTCCATCCATATTCTATCCATATAGATTCCAAAATGCCCTGTCTCCTCTCTTGCTAAATTGGTCTATTTTTAGCACATAAAAATAGACCTCTGCCCTAAAGCAAAGGTCTTGCTAACAACGATTACGTCGCCAGTAATGCCGAGAGTCTCAACTCTGTAATGACGACAATTACTGCTAAAGCTACTCCCCTTAAATCTATTATTATTTTATCAATAAATTGTTTATTTGTATAGGAAACCATCACTGACTTATCCATTACCTAACTGATCACACAGTTCTCCCCATTGCTTTTCCAATTCTTCTTTTTCTTTATATAACTGCTGTACTGCCTCTAAGTCTTCAACGTTCAACAGCTTTTCATCCAGCTCAAGAATGTTTTCTTCCAATAAAAGTAATTTGCTTTCCAGATTTTCATTCCCCTCACGTGCATTCCTTACCAAAGGCTTCGATGGTTCAGAAATTCGGTTCTTTTCCTCCACACTTTCTTTGGCCGTTTTTTCCCTTAATTCCCTCATTTTCTCCTTGGCCCAATTATAGTCCCCCTCAAAGCCGTGGATTTTCTTTCCTTCAATCCAATAAATTTTGTGAAATAACTTGTTAAGAAAATACCTGTCATGAGAAACGGCTAAAATGGTGCCATAGAAGTCTCCCAGGGCATCTTCCAGTACTTCTCTTGATTCAATATCCAAATGATTCGTTGGTTCATCTAAGATTAGCACATTGATATCCTGATACATTAATTGTGCTAATCGTAAGCGCATCCTTTCTCCCCCACTAAGGTGTGAAACCTTCTGGAAAACGCTGTATCCATAAAACATGAAGCCTGCCAGATTATGTCTTGCTTCTCCTTCCGTTACGCGTACTTCCTTTCTGAAAGCCCCAATCACCGTTTCATCTCCTATATCGTAGAAAACATTTTGCGACAGATAACCCATTTTTACATTGCTCCCTAGCCGAACTTCCCCTTCATCAGCGATAAACTGTTGCAGAATTAATTTGATTAGGGTTGATTTTCCTGTTCCATTTTCTCCAATGATAGCGGCACGTTCCTGGTACTTGATATGCATGTTTACCTGTTCAAATAACAGCTGATCACCAAAACCCTTAGAAACATCTGAAAGCATAATGACATCATTTCCGCTCCGGTCCGATGCATCCATCTCCAGATTCATTTTTTTCCGATTTAATACCGGGCGCTGTAGTTTTTCCATCTTTTCTAGGGATCTTTCCATATTTTTGGCCCGTTTATGCAACGCAGCATTTGGTGGATTAGCCCTGTTCGCCCAATCTTTTAACCGTTTAATCGCTTCCTTCATCTTTTTGATTTTCTTTTGCTGTTCTGAATGAATTTCCAGAGTTATCACCAGAAGACTTTGATTTTGGCAAAATGAAAAAGTTTGCTAAAAAAGATAAGTTAATAGAAACCATGTGGAATGATTTAGGTGGTACTCATGATGCTCTACGAATTGTCTTCAACTCAGAAGTATTAGGAGATTCTCATATGGAGCATATTTATCAAACACTTTAAGGAAAGGATGAAACAAATTGAACTGTCAATGCACATTCACAAAGGACACCAACCGACGCCTTATACATGATGAAGGTGTGTTCTTTAATGAAATAAGTGGAGAATACTATGATTCTAAAATTCGCTTAATTATTGATTGTTTAAAGGAAGGTATGTCTAAAGAAGAGGTTCGAATTGCATGTGATGTTGATAGTGATAGTAATGAGGCAGGATACATCTTTTGGACAACATTTGAGGAAGACTCCTGCGCCATTTGTAGTTTTAATTAGATTGAAACCGAAAATGTAAGAGTTAAACAATGAAAGGTATGTGATTGAAATGTTACAAACAAAAATTAGTAGAGAAGAAATTAAAGAAATTGCTCGAAAGATTAGCACGCAAAGCCAACTTCCAAAGCAGTATTTTGACTTAGGAACAATACTGCTAGTTAATGTATCGTTTCATAACGATCCTGATCATTTTTGGGAGTATGAGGTATTCAAACTTGATAATAAAGGGAACGCTTATTCATTTGAATCAGTTACGGTTAATATGCGAAATGATGAGGGAGATTGGTTGTTTTCATGGCTTCTCAACTGGGAACGAGAAACTTTTGACATCCAATCAGCGGTAAGCCTTTATACGAAAATGAATACGTACCTGCTAATCAAGTGCAGCAGTTTAAAAGAGTATTTGACAAAATAAACTATGGTTAAACTCCGTACACGAACGAAAGTGTGGGCGTACAACTATTATAGGAGGGTAAAGATGGCTACTGTATATGTATACACTGATCATGGTTGGGTAGATGAGGACGACGTATTTACACCTATAACAAAACATATTAAGAAGAATGTAAAAGCTATCCCAATTGAAGTTGATGATGAGCTGACTAAGAAATTGCAAAATGAATTGCCAATGGTAGTGGTAAAAGGGAAATATTATTATATCCAAAGCGTTAACTAGAGGTACACAGTGATGGAACTATTTAATTACATTATTTAGGAAAGGGCTCAAGATCTATTAAATTAGTAAAAAAAGAGGACTTAATGATGAAAGCTGATATTATTACCAAGGAAGATACAAGGCACAAGTCAAAACATAAAAAAAGACCTCGTATATTTAACAAAAAATAAAAAAATCCTAGTTTGAAAAGTAGATTTAAGCAATGAGATCAATAAAAGGCTATTGGTCTCATTGCTAATTATATTCGAATAAATGTAATACTATATAGACTACATATACTTTATTCCTCAGTTGGTTCTTAACGAATGAAAATCTCCCACATCCGGCTCTATACTACTTATAAAGACAGTTGAAGATAATTAAACACCAGCAATACTAATCTACTTCATCCCCCTGAGTACCTTAGAGGGATGAAGTTTTTATAAAAAAGAGATAAAGGAAATCTCATATCCTTTATCTCTTTTATTAGGTCAATTCCTTTTTTTATTATTATATTTTGTCCCAAACACTGACAACATAATCGATAACACAAATATTGCAACAATACTTACACCATTAGGTATTACTGTGTACCCCATCATACTCGCTAATAGTAGCAAAGCAAACAGTGCAACTGCAAATGACATAACCCTTAACATCTTCATCAAGTATCACCCTTTACTGAAGAGCTTTTTGGAAGCAATGACCAATTACGCCTCCACTAATAAAGCTTAAACCATAAAAGCACGGTGCACAACCCGCTCCCCAAGTTACACCACATGCTCCACCACAAATAGCACCAGCAAGTGTAATTAATGCATAAGATACACCTTGTGAATCTAGGCAGTCAGAAAAAGTATTCCATCTATCTCCTAATGTTTCAGCATTGACTTTGGAAGGGCCAACACTAACATTAACAGGAGATTCAGTAGTTACAGATTGAAATGCTTCTTCCGGCAATTTCATTGTTTCGTTCTTAACAAGTTCCCCATTTTCCCATGTCTTGATTGTACCTTTTTCATCTTCCTTGTTAGCTTCCAAATTGATTTCCATTACACCATTAACCCGATTATTATTTTTTAACTCGATAACCACTCCTTTAAGTTGGAATTCAGGATTTTCAACTTCTATAGGTAAAAAGATGTATCTAGTTTTTGAGTCAATATGTACTTTACCAAATGCTTGGTTAAAGTTAACTTCATTATTTGATTGAACTTTGATAGACTCTTTTTTAATTTTTGAACGAATTTTCCTTATATCTTTTGTAAGTTGTTTGTTTTCGATCTTTTTAAATGCTTCCTCCGCTTCATCGTATTCCTTCAAAACTGTTTCCATTTTAGAATTCAATTTCTTAATTTCTGCACTTACCCCACCACACATTTAACAAAGTCTTGAATAAATGCTCCTGTATTATCTTTCATTCTTTTGCGACGTAGTGCCATAAAAAAAACCCTCTCTTTGTGAAAATTAAAAAAGAGAAGGCGAAATAAGTCTTCTCTTAAATACACTCATACCTTTTAAAATGGTAAGTCCGTTCGCTGTTCAAAACGGTAAATCATCCTCTAAATCAATTGGATCTCCTTCATTTTCCAAAGTATTGTTTTTTGGTTGTGATGGTTGCTGAGACGATGAATTTTTCCCTTTTGAATCGAGAAACTGAACACTTTCAGCAACAACCTCGGTTACAAAAACACGTTTACCATCGTTTCCCTCAAAATTACGTGTTTGAATGCGACCATCAACTCCAATCATATCTCCCTTTTTCGTATAGTTTGCTAGATTTTCAGCGGGTTTTACGCCACACAACACAATTAATAAAGTCTGCATCCCGCTCTCCGTTTTGATTCGTAAACGGACGGTTAGCTGCAACTGTGAAATTACAAACTGCAACTCTATTGGGTGTATAGCGTAAGTCTGGATCCTTTGTTAATCTTCCTACTAAAACAACCCTATTCATCATAATGTGTTCCTCCTCCAAATTTGTTAAGTAACTTTCGCTGTTGATTAATCTTCCAAATCAAAGAACCAATTCGCAAAACGTTTCACTCTTGATTTGAGCTTTTGTTCCCCGACATGTGGTCCTAATCGGAAGTGTTCTTCTCCATCCAATTTCCAATAGACTTGTTCACCTGTTTCTCTCATAATCGATTCAACAAATAGACTGGCTTCTTGCAACGCTTTAGGCATTGAACGACTCTTACAATGATATAAGCGTCTTTTACCATCTTTAAAACGTATATCAGCCTTTAATTGTAAGAGTTTACGGCGAACGCTTGTAAATTGTATTGCCTTTCCGTTGTCAAGGTGATAGACGCGTTTAACTTCTCCCTTTTTTGGTTTTGTTTGTTTCTTTTACAAATCCTGAAAAATTTGTATAGTATGAATGGATTTCTCCATCTTCCAAGTCCACAATCTTGTTCACAACCTCATCAAGAAAATAACGGTCGTGGGAAATTAAAAGGACTGTGCCGCTATAATCCTGCAGAAACTTACCCAGCCATTCCACTGCCATTAAATCCAAATGATTAGTAGGCTCATCCAATAACAGCAAATCAGGTTCCTGCAGCAGCATAAGCCCTAGACCAACTTTGGTTTTTTCGCCACCACTTAACTGGGAAAATGGCTGATCCATGAGAAGGTGAATATTTAAACCATGTGTAATTTTTTCGATCCTCGATTTGATTTCATATCCACCGTGCAGCGTGAACTGGTCCTGTAGATTCCCGTATTCAACGACAAGCTTTTCTAATTTAGTCGAATCGGTCTCCACTCCCATTTCATCCTCCAGCTTTTTCATTCTTTCTTCCATCTCCAATAATGAGGAAAAAGCTGATTTTAATACATCCTTGGTAAGAGTCGTATCATGGTAATCTGGAATTTGTTCTAGAAAACCAATACGACACCCTTTTTTCCAGTGGATTTGCCCTGCATCTGGAGGTTCCTCACCAGCCAGCAAACGAATCAAAGTCGTTTTTCCACTGCCGTTTGGGCCCACTAAACCAACACGGTCTTTTTCTTTTATTTCCATTGACAGATGCTCAAAAACAGCGTTTCCTCCATACGTCTTCGCAAGTTTATTCGCACTGCATACAATCATTATGTTTTCCTCCTTGAACATACATCATTTTTACTTCCATAAAGATAAAAAAAGCCATGAGAAGAAGTCATATCTTCCCATGGCTGTCACCAGACCAATGTTAATCTCATTCTGAGTGGTCACTTTTACGTTCTGCATTCATAAAAAAAGAAGAGCATGAAAATACTCTCCCTCAATCATTCTTAAATCATATGGGTAAGAGATGTTTCTCACTGTTTTAGCTTGCTATCGAGTTGTTAAAAAAAGACATACTTATCCCGTTAACAACTGCAACAGCAAATTTCGCACGGACAAAATAAAGGAATTCAGACAAATATCCGTGCACTAAAACAGCCTGATTAAACATCCTCCCCACCTCCGTTTCATTAAAGTTATTACTATTATATAAATAATAAGTTTCCGATTCAAGCGTTATTCCAAAAGTTCAGAAAATAGAGGTTTACAGCTTCTGTCATTCATTCGACAATATCCGGGAAGTTTCGGGTGGTGACAGGCACCCAGGAATAGGACAATCATCTCACCTCATATACTAAATCAACTACATATAAGGTGGGTTTATACATGAGGCATGTCAGGCTTACACATTATCGGTTAGTGGCATTTCATTTAGAAAATATAGATCGTAAAAAAGCCCGTCAATACGCCGCAAAAATCCATAATGCCGTCAATCCGTATATTATCGTCGAAAAGAGATTGGATGGAAAATATAATGTCATCGGCGGATTCAAATATGTCTCGGCCTTAAAAATGCTGGAGAAAAAAACGGCTCTGCTCTGTTTTGTTGTAAGGCCTTTTAGATCCGAACAGGAAAGAAAACTGGCCATTCTAAATCATTGCGTGAAGGATAATGAGGATAAAAAATACTGGGAGCTGTTGATTCATGAACTAAAACATGAATGGAACATGGACGATGACTCCATTGCGGAATCCATGGATGAAGATGCATCCAAAATAAGGCAACATTTGTTCCGGCAAATCATTCCTCATTCTTACATAAAAGAGGCTAATAAACTAGGGATTAAACCACTAATTCAAGCCATTTTCCTTAACAAATTGTACAGCTATCAGGAGAAATGCCTTTTAACTGAGCTCTTCCTATACACACCTGAAGACACTCGTATAAACGGTAATCATCTATTTCTTTATCGGAAATACCGGGAAAAATACATCCTTTTCGATGACTTTTATAAGGCAAAAAAGCAGGTTCTACAAGCGCTGAACCCTAAGAAGCCAATAGACGAATACTGGCAAATCATCCCTCATCCAAAGACACTGGAAGATTATTTAGCTGACTATGAAGTTTATAACTTGTACACCCAAATGTACTAAATTTTGTTCGACATTTTTCGGGAATCTTCGGGTGGTGACAGGCACCAATTCCGGTATTTTTCCCGGGACCCAGAAAAATAATCCAACAATACCCCTGTATTCATGAACGGTGGTAGCACATTCTGTTCATTGAGAAAATAGGGTAAACTGCTCCAATGATAGTCTTCTATTCTATCAACTATATTAGCTTTAAGAGGATTCTGGTGGATATAGCGACTGACTTCCAACATACCTTCATCTGTTTTAAGCACTTTATCAAAATAGCGCTTCTCAAATACGTGGCCTGTAAGCTTATATTTGTAATTGAAATAATCAGCGTAGCGTTTATTAGTGAAGGCCATTACCTTTGAAATGGGCTGGTCTATAGAACGCAGCTGCAGATGGACGTGATTTGTCATCAAACAATAAGCAGCAAGTTCAAAAGGAAGCTTTTCATGCACTTGTTCCAAAATATAAAGAAAAGAAATAAAATCCCCACGCTCGATAAAGAGAGGATCACGCCGATTCCCCCGACAAACAATATGATAAAAGAAATCAGGTTCCCAAACTCGTCTCTTTCTCCCCATTATCTTCACCTCATCAACTAGTTAAAGTCTGGTTTAGCCAAACCAGCAAGATTTGAAGAAATTATATTCCTTACTTAAAAGGAAAGCATCTGGGGAAAAAGTAAATATAATAAAGATTCTATTAGAAAAATTTAACAATAAGAGGAGAACAGAACAGTTTGCTTAAGATTTCCTATAGATATTTAGTATTTTATAGAACTTTTTCAGAATCTCTTTTGTCCGTGAAACATTTTGTGAAACAAGATTTTTCGGGTGGTGACAGGCACCACCCTAAACCCAGCGAGTGGTCATAACCTTTTGTCTCGTGTAAAAGGCTAGTCCGTCTTTTCCATTGGCGTGAAGATCACCATAGAAGGAGTCCTTCCAGCCTGAGAAAGGGAAAAAGGCCATTGGTGCCGGTACACCTATGTTGACTCCTAACATGCCGGCATCAATCGTTTCACGGAATCTTCTGACGGCGCCTCCATCCTTCGTAAAAATGCAGGCCCCATTTGCAAAACGGGATTGATTGGTTAATTCAACTGCGGAATCAAGGTCCCTTACCCTGGCAATCGATAAGACAGGGGCAAAGATTTCATCGCGCCAAATTTTCATCTCTGACGTTACTTCATCAAAAATCGTTGGGCCAACAAAAAAGCCATTTCGCTGTGCTTCCTGATCTTTACGGCCATCACGGACAAGTTTCGCTCCCTCTTGTTCACCAGACTCAATATATTCCAACGTTCGTTGTTTATGTTCCTCTCGAATAACAGGACCAAGAAATACCTCCTCGTACAAGCCATTACCTATTTTGATATCATTGGCTTTTTGAACGAGTAATGAAATCACTTCATCAGCCACCGCTTCCTCAACTGCAACTACCGAAGCCGCCATACAACGTTCACCGGCAGATCCAAATGCTGCACTCACAATTTGTGTGGTTGCATGATCTAAATTTGCATCACCCAAAACAATAGAATGATTTTTCGCTCCAGAAAGCGCCTGAACCCGCTTTAGATTATCCGTACCTCGTTTGTATACGTATTCAGCAACTGGCTGTGACCCTACAAATGAAATAGCCGCAACCTTTTGATGGTCTAAGAACCCATTTACGACATCATGGGACCCATGAACAATATTAAAAACTCCTTTTGGAAGCCCCGCTTCTTCTAAAAGTTCCGCTAATCGATTAGCAAGTAAGGGGGTACGTTCGGATGGTTTTAATACAAATGTATTCCCCGTTGCAATCGCCATGGGAAACATCCAACATGGAACCATCATGGGAAAATTAAAAGGGGTAATGCCACCAATCACCCCAATTGGATAGCGATAAACACCTGACTCCAGACCAGCAGCAATAGATGGCAGTTGTTCTCCCATCATTAAAGAAGGAGCACCAGCAGCAAATTCAACATTTTCAATTCCACGTTGAACTTCCCCTTGTGCCTCCTTAAAACTTTTTCCGTTTTCAATCGTTACGATTTCTGCTAGTTCATCCCAATGATCAACCAGCAGTTGCTGATATTTAAATAGAATGCGAGCCCGTTTTGGAACTGGAACCTCCTTCCATTCCTGAAACGCCTTAAAAGCTACCTCAACAGCCTCATCCACATCCGCATGGGAGGATATCGGAACTTCAGCAATAACCTCGCCCGTTGCCGGATTATATACCTTTTCTGTTTTCTTAGACTCTGATTCAACCCATTCTCCGCCTATATAGTTTTTTAGCATGGTGCCTGTCACCTCCCGAAATTTGTCGAAACTGTTAAAAATACCATTTACGAAGACTCAATCCAACCACAACTAAACATGTTACAAATCCATAGAGCCATACGGAAAGCATTGTATTTACAAAAATGGGTACTCCTCCTTCCTCAATTTGCTTTTGAATTTTCTTCCTCAGCCTTGTAGATTATTCGAGGCTGTGGTTCTTTCAACACGTGAGCCAAAATCACAATGGTAACGATTCCGATAATCGTGGAGACCGCTCCCGCAGACATGGTACTCTCTATTATCCCTCCAAAATAGATGACTAGATACGAGATTAAACCCACAATCATCGATACCTCAGCCGCTCTTGCAGGTGCTTTCTTCTTCCCATAAACGGCATACAGAATCGGTCCCATCGTCCCTGCTGCAACACCTGAGACTCCAATCCACAGCACATCCCCCATAAAAGCTGGTGGCTGCAGAACAATAAGAAAAGCAATCAATCCAATCAACGGAACGGATAGACG
Organism: Salinibacillus kushneri; assembly: GCF_900111405.1. Lineage (GTDB taxonomy): Bacteria > Bacillota > Bacilli > Bacillales > Alkalibacillaceae > Salinibacillus > Salinibacillus kushneri. Next base: position 438,166 of record NZ_FOHJ01000001.1, read on the forward strand.
ACTGATTTGCAGGGCCATTTTTTGCGCCTTTTGTTCACTGACATTCACGATTTTCCTTTTCACTAAAACTTTTAGAAAAATATCGTTAGCAAAAACCGTTGATATGGAAACAAATAAGCCATCCGTTGTCGACATGGCAGCTGCAAGGATAACAACTCCAAAAATCGCTACAATCACAACAGGAAATGCCCATACCATATATTCCATTAACGCCAAGTCAGAGGTTGTAACATTTTCACCTAATGCTGCTCTACTAAACAGGCCTCCAAATAAAACAAGAAGGGACAAGGCAGCGGTAATGACATAAGTTAAAATCATTTTCCCCAGATCTTTTTCGTTTTTCAATCCTAGTACTTTATTAAACAGGTGTGGAGCTGAAGCAAAAGCCCACTGGATGACAATGGCACCAATCACAAGAGCCATAGAATGAAAATGAGTTGATTCTGGATTAAATACCTCTACTAAATGCACACTCTGATTCGTTAAGTCATTTGTAATCCCTGTAAAGGTTGCGGAAATACTACCCTCCCAAAAGATCACAATACCTGAAACAAATACAAACAAACCTGCAATCGCCATCATGACAGCCTGAACCGCATCCGTATAAATATCGGCAAATGCTCCTCCTGCAAACACGTAAATGACGACAATGGCTGCGATTAAAACGAGACTTCCCATATAAGACATATTAAGTAGATATTGGAAAATTATTGCTCCAGCTACAAATTGTGCCGCGATGTAAAAAATGTTAAATAGTAATATCAGGCCTGTTCCAACGCGTATGATGTCACTCTTGTAAAAATCCCCCAGCCAATCTGGCAATGATAGAGACTTTTGGCCTTTATTCAGCTTGCGAACCTTTTTCGCTACCATTAAAACGCCGATGGGTCCTCCACCAATCATCGCTAAAAAGAGCCAAAGATTTGAATAACCCCAGGCGTGGGACCAGCCCGGATAGCCTAGAAATGTAGCTGCACTTAAATAGGTCGCAGCAAAGGAAAACCCTAGTACATAAGGCCCCAAGTTTGCACTGCCAATCGCAAAATCTCCAACACTTGTTGTCTTTCTGGCACTTAATATCCCTAATACGAACATAATGACTAGAAAGAATCCAAACCCGACCCACGTATAAAGCGTTAACGTATCCATTTTCCTCTCCTTTCCATATGAAATGGGTTAAGTATAAACGGTTCTCAGCTTTTTAGCAGGATGATGCTTTGGTAAATGAGCTTTACCCTTTCCAAACATATTTTCCCGTAAGGTTTTCCCTTCGTATTCCGTTCGATAAATGCCTCTTCTCTGTAACTCAGGTACCACATAATCAACAAATTCCTGAAGTGTACCAGGTGAATAGGTTTGGGCAATATTAAAACCATCTACATCGGCATCAACCGCCCACTGTTCCATCTTGTCTGCAATCTGTTCAGGTGTACCTATAAACTTCACAGTACCGTTTCCTAACCCATGATTTTTAACCGCTTCTCTTAACGTCCATTTCTTATTCGGGTCTTTTGCATACATATCCAGATTGCCTTGAACCGCATCCGTTTCCATATCCTCTATATATTGATCAGGATCATATTTAGAAAAATCAATCCCGGTATGACCGGATAAAAGGGAAGCAGTGCCTTCATAGCTAACATGGTTCGTTAAGTCCTCAAGCTTGGCATACGCCTCTTCCTCCGTTGATCCTATGATTGGTAAGATCATTGGGAAAATCAGGACCTCATCCGGGCTACGGCCCTGAAGCTTTGTTCTTCTCCGTATATCGGCTGAGTACTGCTTTAGCGCATCTAATGAATGATTTTTCGTAAAAACGGCCTCAGCGTGTTTAGCTGCAAAATCTCTTCCTCTTGGAGAGGCTCCTGCCTGAAATAATACAGGAGTACGTTGTGGTGATGGCTCGACTAAATGAGGACCAGGGACATTAAAAAACTCTCCTTCATGATTGATTAAATGAACCTTCTCAGGGTCGGCAAATGCATCCTGTTCCTTGTCATAAACTACACTATCCTTCTCCCAGCTCTGCTCCCATAACTTGTAAACCACCTCAAGAAACTCATCCGCACGATCATATCTAAGATTCTTCGGAAGACGTCCTGAAAGCCCAAGATTGATAGCCTCACTCTCCAGATAGGAGGTAACCACATTCCACGCAATCCGCCCATCCGTTAAATGATCTAACGTTGACAACTGTCTGGCTAAAGCATAGGGTTGTGCATAAGTAGCGGATATGGTAGGTGCAAACCCAAGATTCTCTGTCACCGCCGCCATCGCTGAAATAGGGATTAGCGCATCATGGGCGGGGAGCTGAACAGCACCGCGAGTTGCCGCATGATGAGAGTTTTCATAAACGCTGTAAGTCCCAAGAACATCAGCAATAAAAAGAGCATCAAACTTTCCCCGCTCCACAATTTGAGCAACCTCTACCCAATAATCCAGACGATTATGGTCAGTCCCTTTGTCCTTTTCATGTTTCCATAAACCGGTTGAATGAGGGGACGGTGAGTTTTGTATAAATCCATTTAAATGAATCTGTTTACTCATACATTTCAAACTCCTTATCGTATTATTTTAGTTATGGTTACGCTCCCTACTTTTCATCATAAGCATTTAAGGCATTCACACTGTGCGCAATAGCAGAGCCTGCCTTTAAAGCAACCGCAACAAAGATAGCTTCTGAGATTTCCTCCAAACTCGCACCTGTCTTCTTCGCGTTTTTGGTATGAAGATCTATACAATACGCACAGCCTGTTGTATGAGCAGATGCAACGGCAATTAATTCCTTCTCTTTTTCTGTCAGTTCTTTCGTTTTAATCGCTTGCTGATCAAAATCGAGAAAAGCTTTAAAACTATCGCCGCTTAGTTCGGAAAACTCTTTCAATCGATTAAAATAGGATGCCTTATACAGTTCCTCATCTCCATTCCCATCAAAAGCATTCAATGCATTAACTCCATGAGCTATAGCAGACCCTGCTTTTAATGCTGTTGCGACAAAAATAGCTTCTGAAACCTCTTTCTTTGATGCTTCCTGTTTCTTTGCATTTCCAACATGAAGTTCAATGCAATAAGGGCATCCTGTAATATGGGCGACACCAACAGCAATTAACTCTTTTAATTTAACGGATAATTTTCCCGGTGCCAGGGCTTTATCGTTAAACGCAAAAAACGTTTTAAATGCTTCTGGTGCATATTCTTTTAATTCTTTGATCCGGCTAAAATAAGATTTCTGATATAAGTTATCTGTTTTTGTAATCGTCATAAAAAATCTCTCCCTTTTTATAAATAAATTTCTTCATCGTGACCTTTTCACTAATACCAATTGCTCATATCAATTTACTTGGTTTAATACGAATATCAGTCTTTGAAACAAAGCCCCCTTCTTTTAGGAAATTAAAAAAACCTCTGCCGATGAGGAAGAGGTTAAAAGACAACATCATCTCATCTTTCAAGCGAATGCTTGCTGGAATTAGCACCTTGTTACAAAAGTAACGGTTGCTGCGGGATCAAAGGACCAGTTTCCTCCCCCGACTCTTGATAAGAGAAAAATAATGTAATTTTTAAAGTGTAAATATCATATCGAACACAAATAAAACTGTCAAGTGTTAATATTATAATTTTTCTGATTTTTTGGTGCCTGTCACCACCACTACCAATACCCCAGTTCTCTTGAAATCCTCTCTGCCGTTTTTCCGGTTTCTCTTAAAATCATTTCTTCTCGTTCTTTTGAATAGTCGGTAATCGGGATGCTGACGCCCAGGGCAGCGATGGTTTCACCGTTAAAGTCTTTTATTGGATAGGAGAATCCCATGGTGTCCCTGTAGTGCTCGGCTTGACTGATGGAATAGCCCTTCCGTTTAATTTCAGCCAGTTCGCGCTTTAACTCTTCTACATTCTCTATAGTATTTTCAGTAATCTTTTCGAATTCGATGTTCTGCAGATAGTTATCACGATCATCATCATTCATATGGGCAAGTAATAGCTTAGGAGCTGAACCGGCATATAAAGGAGATCGTCCTCCGATTTGTATGACAAGCCGGACAGGTTTTGTACTATCCAGTTTTTCTACATAAACGGCTTCATCTCCCTCCACAACTGCCATATGTACTAACTCATTCAGCTTTTGATTTAATTCTCTCATATAAGGAAGAGCTAATTTACGATATTCTAACTGTTCACTGACGCGCTTCCCTAACTCCAGTAATTTTAGGCCCAGTCGATACTTAACGTCATGACTTGACCGCTTAACTTTCACGAGTAATCCTGCTTCTTCCAATGAACTAACCAGTCTGAACACGGTAGTCTTGGGAAGATTTGATTCCTCGACTAATTCATATAACGTCATTTCAAGTTTGTCTTTAAAACAATCTAATAACTTAATCGCTTTTATTAAACTACGACTCATAGTATACATTTCACCCTAATTTATTGAAAGATTTGATAGGCTAACCAAAATTTAAAATATATACATAGATAAAGGCACAGAGAGTAACAGCCAGAAATTTCCCATTCCATCGATACGCTACATGGTTTTCTGGAAGATATAAAGATGAAGCCCAAAAAGTTATCACAGGTACTTATTTGGGTAAAACTATCAAGAATACCAAAATACAGGGAAGTTGTAATAGTAGGTTCATTATACCAATATTTAGAAATTATTGTAAAACATTAAGGCGACTCATACTGATAATCATTAAAAAACGAAACATGAATTATCCAGTTTTCCTATTATTCCTCAAATGTAAGGATTACTCAGTCTATTCGTCCTACAATCAAACCGTATTAGCTAGTCAATAGCTTAATAAATCGATCTCCAACCTCTGCTGTTGTTGCCTCTCCGCCAAAGTCGGGAGTTAATTTTTCATCTTCATCCATGATTTGTTGAATCGTAGAAACGATTTTTCTTCCCCATTCCTCTTCACCAAAATGGTCCATCATTTGGGCAACAGACCAGATAGCGGCCAAAGGATTTGCTATCCCCTTTCCAGCAATATCAGGTGCTGATCCATGTACGGGTTCAAACATGGATGGGTACGTACGCTCAGGATTAACGTTAGCTCCTGTGGCAAGCCCTAAACCACCAGCAATAGCTGCACCAAGATCTGTCAAGATATCACCAAACAAATTAGAGGTAACTACAATGTCAAAACGCTCAGGATTCATGACCAAAAACATACTTGCTGCATCCACTAAATACGAGGCAGTCTCAACGTCTGGATAGTCCCTTTTCACCTCTTCAAAGACGCTGTCCCAAAAAACCATTGAATAATTGAGCGCATTCGCTTTGCTTACACTTGTAAGAGACTTACCCTGACGCCTGGCCTCTTCGAACGCGTACCGAATAATCCTCTCTGTTCCTTTTCTGGAAAAAACACCGGTTTGCAGTACGACTTCTTCAGGCTCACCCTTATAAAGCCAATTTCCCTCTCCGGAATACTCTCCCTCACTATTTTCTCGTACGACTAATAAATCAATGTCTTTAGCAGCCTTCCCCTTTAAAGGAGATAGTCGTTCATTCAATAGTTTTACAGGACGTAAATTGACATATTGATCAAAGCCCTTCCGAATTTTTAACAACAAATCACGTAATGATACATGGTCAGGAACACCCGGATATCCAACGGCTCCTAAATAAATCGCATCAAAATGCTGTAATTGCGACAATCCATCATCATCCATCATCTTGCCATTTTGTAAATAGTATTCACACCCCCAAGGAAACTGTTCAAATGTAAAAGAAAGATTTTTATCTTTTTGTTCAATGGCTTTTAAAACCTTAACTCCTTCAGCTACAACCTCAGGACCAATACCATCTCCAGGTAATAAAGCTATTCTTTTCTCCTTCACCATAATCATAACCTCCACTATTTTTTGATGGTCGTCTTTTCATTAGAAGGATTGGCGGTTCAATGATTTCCTCCACCCTGGTATGTATAATAATCCCTTTACCTCTTCCTTTCTACCATTTGCAGTACTTCTTGATTGGCAATGGTCGGGACACTCTCTCCATCAATCGCTTTAAGTAGATTTTCAGCAATGACAATAGATGTTTCCCGGGCTGCTTCCACACTTATTCCTCCGATATGAGGTGTAACAGTTATATTATCTAAAGGATAAAAAGGATGATGCTTTTCAGGAGGCTCATTGGCAAAAACATCAATTCCTGCCCGGGACAGTTTTCCACTTTCTACTGCCTTCACTAAATCCTGTTCGTGAATGACCTCTCCTCTGGCTGTGTTAATGAGGACAGCCCCCTTCTTCATTAAATTTAAATAAAACTCATTGATCAGCTGATTTGTATCGTCTGTCAACGGAATGTGAACACTAATGACATCCTTTTCTGTAAAAACATCCTCTAGAGAAGTAGTCAGTGTCACTCCCAGGCTTCTCGCAATCTCTCTTTTTTCCCTATTTATATTTCGTACATAGGCCGTAACATTCATTTCAAAACCGAAGCTCATTATTTTCGCTACCCTTTGTGCAATCGAGCCAAAACCAATAAGCCCCAAATTTTTCTGGTAGAGTTCGCGGGTGTATCTCCCATTTCGATAATCAAAATTTCCCTTTTTTGTTTCCCTATTAAAACGGACAAGGTCTTTCATAGAAGCTAAAATCAGACAAATAGCGTGTTCAGCTGTAGCTCGTGCATTGATTTTAGGTGCATGTAAAACCGCTATTTCTTTTCTGGTAGCATAGTTCACATCGATATTATCGAGCCCTACACCAGCTCCGGAAATGGCCCTTACCTGATGACAGGCATCTAAAATGTCCGGGGTAATTTTAGCAGGTGCACGGAGAATAATTCCATCGACCTGATGATGATTAAGAAACTCTATAATGGCAGGCTTTTCAAATTGATTAAACTTGGTAACCCTTGCATGGGCATTTAACATCTCCTCTCCCGCCTGATGATACATCGGAAATAACTGTAAAATATGCTTTTGTGTCATCGTCTACACCACCCTTCCCATCATATTCCCAGAAGCGAATCTACCTTTATAAGGGTGAAAAGACTGGCAACTAAAGAATGCCAGTCACTTCCTATTATTGTAGATATTCAATTATCGTCGAGATGCCCTGTCCTCCACCAATACAAAGGGTAACCAGGCCATATTTTTCTCCTCGTTTTTCCATTTCGTGTAATAGTTTTGTCGTAATAATCGCTCCAGTGGCCCCTATTGGATGGCCAAGTGCTATGGCTCCACCATTTACATTTACCCGGTTCAGATCCATCTTCGCTTCACGAATAACAGCAATAGACTGGGCTGCAAAGGCCTCGTTTAATTCAATGATTCCGATATCATCTATGGACAAATCCGCTTGCTTTAATGCTTTAGCTGTCGATTCCACCGGACCAATTCCCATAATGTCAGGAGATACACCACTAGTCGCTTGTGCAATGATTCTGGCTTGTGGCTTGATTCCGTATTCATCTGCTTTTTCCTTATTCATCATTAATAGAGCTGCAGCACCATCATTCCGTCCACTAGCATTTCCAGGTGTAACGGTACCACCCTCTTTAAATACGGCCGGCAGTTTGCTTAATTTTTCTAACGATGTCAGTCTTGGATGTTCGTCTGTATCAAACGTAAACGTATTTTTCCTCATCTTGACTTCAAAGGGTACAATTTCATCTTTAAATCGGCCTTCTTGGATGGCTTTATCTGCAAGCTCTTGGCTGCGCTGGGCAAATGCATCCTGTTCCTCCCGAGAAATCTGGTATTTTTCAGCTAAATTTTCTGCTGTTAACCCCATCGTCAGCTCTCCATATTCTTCTCTCGGTTGAGAACATGGCTGACTTTCTGTATTCGGATCAACTAAGACACCATTTCCAGCCTTATAACCATAACGGGCATTTCGCAGGTAAAATGGAGCTGTACTCATGCTTTCCGCCCCACCGGCAACAACGACATCAGACAATCCCAGTTTAAGCTGCATATCAGCGTTATTTATCGCTTGTAATCCGGAGCCACATTGCCGGTGTACTGTATAACCAGACACACTTACAGGTAGGCCAGCTCGTAATGCTGAAAGTCTTCCCAGGTTAGCCTGATCCTGACTTTGCTTCGCCTGACCCAAAATGACCTCATCTACTTCAACTTCATTTCCATATCTATTAAGAACTTCTCGGATGACTTTTTCTCCTAAATAATCAGCCGTAACATCCTGTAATGCTCCCCCCATTTTTCCTACCGCCGTACGAACAGAGCCAATAATATATGATTCTTTTAATTCCATATTATCCTTCCTTCCTCTTTAGTTCGCGAATGAGCTCTCCAGCTATGATATTTCGTTGAATTTCAGATGTACCTTCATAGATTTTTGTAATACGAGCATCCCGGTAATAGCGTTCAATCGGATAATCCTTCATATATCCAATACCTCCATGAATTTGTACAGCGAGGTCAGCCACTTTGTTATAGACTTCTGACCCATATAATTTAGCGATTGCCGCTTCTTTTACTACACGCTGCTTTTGATCGGTCATCCATGCCACGCGATACGTTAACGATTTTAACGTTTCAATCTGCAAACTAATATCAGCCAGCATGTTTTGGATGGTTTGAATGTCCAAAATAGGTTTCCCAAACTGCTCTCGTTCTTTTGCATAGTTCAAGCAATGCTCCAGTAATTTTTCACAAGATCCAAGATTTCGGGCGGCAAGACCAGCACGGCCATTGGCAAGTACTTTTAATGCATTTACATAACCCTGCCCTTCTTCTCCAAGTACATTTTCAACCGGAACCTCCATATCATCAAAGAATAATTCAGCAGAATGGGAGCCTCGAAGACCCATTTTTTCTTCTACTTTACCTAAAGAAAACCCGGGAAAGTCTTTCTCAACAATAAAGGAGGTAATTCCCTTTGCCCCCTTCTCGGGATCTGTAATAGCCATTACCGTAAAGACATCCGCATCGACAGCGTTGGTAATATAGTGCTTTGATCCGTTTATAATATATTTATCCCCTTTTTTCACGGCCGTCGTTTTTAAATTCGCTGCATTAGATCCTGCAGATGGCTCCGTTAAGGCAAAAGCTCCAATCCATTCACCTGTTGCCATTTTCGGTAAGTATTTTTGTTTCTGCTCATCCGTTCCAAACTCGACAATACCAACCGTCCCAATCCCTGTATGGGCACCGATTAATGTGGTAAAACCATTGTGTGTTTTACCAAGCTCCTCGAAAATCGCGCATTTATCCACCATATCTAAGCCTAAGCCACCGTACTCTTCCGGAATACTTAAACTAAATAACCCCATTTCCTTCGACTGTTCAATGATTTTTTCCGGAATTTCATTGTTTTCTTCAATTTCCATTGCAACCGCTTCAACTTCTTCTTTAACAAATTTCCGTACATTCTCCCGTAAGAACTCAATTTCTTCTGATAATGAAAAATCCATAGTAGATGTCCCCTTTTCTTATTTGTTTCGGAAAGATGCCTTACGCTTTTCTATAAATGCTTTCGTACCTTCCTGTTTATCCTCTGTTCCAAACACAACGGCCTGAGATAATTTTTCCAACCACATGGCTGTACTCTCATCCATATCAAACCCTTTGTGAACGGCCATTTTAGCTAAGTGAATTGCAATTGGTCCTTTCTTTAAGATCTCACCTGCAATTTCTTCAGCTTTTTTTGTTATGTCGTCTTCTTCAGGTACGTAATAATTAGCTAATCCAATTCGTTCTGCCTCTTTGCCATCAATCATTTTTCCCGTTAAAATCATATCCAGTGCACGCCCTTTGCCGATTATCCGTGCCATACGCTGCGTTCCACCAGCTCCTGGTATAATCCCTAAATTGAGCTCAGGTAAGCCAAACTTTGCCCTGTGACCTGCGATACGAATATCACATGCCATGGCCAGCTCACATCCACCTCCCAGTGCATAACCTTGAACAAGAGCAATGGTTGCTTTCGTTGAATTTTCAATTTTAGAATAAAGTCCTTGCATACCTGGAATCATGGCTTCTAAAGGTTCTTTCTCATATAATTGTTTAATATCAGCACCAGCAGCAAATGATTTTTCACCTGCGCTTTGGATGATTATGACTTTGATATTCTGATCGTTTTCTGCCTGACCTATTGCCGCATCGATTTCTGAAAGCATAGCTGAATCCAGTGCATGGCGAACTTCCGGGCGATTAAGCGTTAACCAGAAAACACCATCTTCTTTTTTGACATCAACATTTTGATACGGATTCATGATCTCAACCCTTCTTTTCTAAAAATAGTTGTAAAACCCTTTTCCAGATTTTTTACCGAGACGACCTGCCTTCACGTATTTTGAGAGAATAGGTGAAGGACGGTATTTTTCACCTAACGTTTGATGTAGGTATTCCATATTACGAAGACGGGAATCCAGACCCACTAAATCAGCCAGTTCGAGGGGCCCCATTGGGTGATTTAATCCCAGCTTCATCGCTTTATCAATATCTGCTGCACTAGCAACGCCTTCCATAAACATATTCATCGCTTCATTGCCTATTAAACAATTCATTCGAGACGTCACAAATCCAGGAAATTCATTCACTTCAACCATTTCTTTATTCAGCTGCTCTGAAATTTCCTTTACCTCATTCACCGTTTCATCCGATGTATCCAAGCCGCGAATGACTTCAATCAACTTCATTTTGTGTACAGGATTAAAGAAGTGCATGGCAACCACTTTATGAGGACGGCTTGTTTGCGCACCAATCTCAGTTGGACTCATGGTTGATGTATTTGTCGCAAGAATCGCTTCTGGCTTACATATTTCATCGAGCTGTTGGAAAATCGTAATCTTTAAATCTATTTTTTCAAGAACAGCTTCCACGATTACATCCGAATCTTTTGCTGCCTTTATTAGATCTGTTTCATAATAGAGATTTTCCAGTGCCTTTTGATACACTTCTTCTGTTATAAACCCTTTATTACAGCTGTTTTCCAGAAGAGATTCGATATCATTTTTAGCCTTGTTTAGCACCTCCTCTTTAATATCATTCACATAAACTTGATAGCCTGAAATCGCAAATGCATAAGCAATGCCTTTGCCCATAACTCCTGCACCTACAACAGTAGCCTGATTCATCACGACATCTCCTTTGCACCATTTGTATGACCTATTCGTAGATCCTTTCTACCCTTCTTTTGAAGGAAATAGACGCTTATCAAAACGATGACACCAATTATATCCGAGTATATTCCAGGGATAATCATTGCAATTGCCCCTGCAAACAGGATTAGTCTTTCATACCAAAAAGCGTGTCTGAGCATCCAGCCTTCTGCAGCACAAGCAATCCCTACGACTCCAATAAGGGCTGTAATAACTGACAGGATAATTTGGGAAGATGATCCAATTAATAACAGCTCATCACCATAAACAAATAGATAAGGTACAATATATGCTGTGATTCCTAACCGGACAGCCGCCATTCCTGTCTTCATCGGTTCAGCACCTGCAATACCTGCTCCTGTAAATGCTGCCAGTGCTACTGGTGGTGTAATAGCTGACAAGGACGCAAAATAAAAGACAAATAAGTGAGCAGCAATTGGGGCTACACCCAGCTCAGTTAAGGCTGGAATGGTTAAAGGAACTTGAACGATATATGCCGCAACAGTTGGCAGCCCCATACCGAGAATAATACTTGCAATCATCGTAAATAGGAGCGCTATCAGTAAAATACCTCCTGATAATTCAATAATGAGACTACTAAATTTCAGTCCAATCCCCGTTAAACCGATCATGCCTATAATTAAACCTGCAGCAGCACAAGCAATAACGGTTTCCAGTGAAGCCTTTGCCCCAAGATCCAATGCTGTTACAATTTGCTTCCAGGAAAGTCTGGTTGCTGCTTGAATAGCTGCCACTAAAATGGTGCTTATAATGGCATAAAGTCCTGCCTTCATAGGTGAACTACCACCCACAAGCAATACCACAATTACAACTAAAGGAATTAGGAAATGAAAACCTTTCTTAAAAATCCCCCATGTACTTCGTAAATCTTCTTTTTTTAGTCCAACCATTTTATTTCGTTTAGCTCGTAAGTCTACTTGCATAAATAGTGAAAGGTAATAAAGAAGGGCTGGAATAATGGCAGCTACAGCTAATTCCATATAAGGAACACCTAAATAAGCCGCAATAATAAAGGCTGATGCCCCCATAATTGGTGGCATGATTTGGCCACCAGCAGACGAAACCGCTTCCACAGCGGCTGCAAAATAGTTTCTGTAGCCGGTTTTCTTCATTAAGGGAATTGTAAACGCTCCTGTTGTCGCCGTATTAGCAACCGCACTTCCGGAAATCGTACCAAGAATAGAACTTCCAACAATAGCTGTTTTAGCAGGACCACCCCGGTATTGTCCCATTGAGGAAACAGATAGATTGATAAAGAAGTTTCCAGCTCCTGAAACCTCTAAAAACTTTCCAAACAAAACAAATAGAAAGATAAAGGTTGCCGATATACCAAGTGCCGTTCCGAACACACCATTTGTTGTGTAGAATAAGTGGTCCATGATCCACATCGTTGTAAATTCACGGTGACCTAATTCTCCTGTAATCAAATGTCCAAAGAAACCGTAAGCAAGGAATATAATGATCAGCACAACCAGCGTATTCCCTATTACTCTTCTTGTAGCTTCCATTAATGTAAGCATCGCGATAAATCCAAGTACCATTTCAAAGGTGGTTAATTGTTCAATATAGCTCATACGAGATTGAATCTCCTGGGCATTAAAGACAAAATAGGAATAAGAGATTACGGATGCCACCATTAGCAGCCAATCAAACCTATTGACTTTTTCCTTAGCTGCTTTTTTAGTCGGCCTGTAAATAGCAAATACAAGAACCAATGCAAAACCCAAATGGGCGGAACGTTGAAGGATTGACTCAAACACCCCAAACAGTCCTGTATACAAATGAAAAATAGACATGGCAATGGCTACTATGGATATAACTGTGCTTACAAGGCCTTTCAGTGTACGTAATTTCTCATTTGTTACGTCCGCCTGATTCTCTTGAATATTTTCCAAGTCTACGTGTCTGTTTTCCGCCATATCATCCCTCCTCCAGAAAGGAGCATAGAACAAGCTATTCCAATGCTCCTATTTCCTTGTAATATTCTTCAGCACCTGGATGAAATTCTCCTACACTATTTTTTACTGAGTACTCTGCATTAAAGTCGCTCATTACACTTGAGATATTTGCCCAATCCTCTTTTTGTTCAAATATCATTTTGGTTAATTTATATACAGCATCTTTACTCATCAAATCATTATTCGCTAATAATACCGTGTAGCCTGCAGTCGTTAAGATATCCTCAGATTGATTTGGATACGTACCGGCTGGAATGGTATGTTTGAGATACCCTTCATTTTGTTCGTGGAGCGAATCAACTGTCTCTTGTTTTAGCGGAATAATACGAATTCCTAAAGTTGTATCCAATTCCTGATAAACGGCTACAGGTGCTGACAACATTCCTGCAATAGCATCAATATGTCCGTCACGAAGTAAATCGGCACCATCAGAAGTTCCTACATATTCAATTCCTTCAAGATCATCATAGCTCATGTCGTTTAATTCAAGGACGTCCTGAAAAGCGAGTTCCCCACTATATCCCTTAATACCTGGACTAACGGTTTTCCCTTTTAAATCTTCAACGGAATAAATATCTGAGTCGGCGCGAACTGCTATATGAAAGACATTCGGGTAGAGTGTAGCAATCGTACTTACATTTTTAATCGGCTCATCAAAAGCGTTTTCCCCATTCAAGGCTTCTGGTACCGTTTGACCATTACTAAATCCGATATGGTATTTTCCTTGTCCTAAACCTAGCAAGTTCGAAATGGATCCTCCTTCTACGATTGTTGTGGATGAGTCTGGGAATATCTCCCCCATTTTATCTGACATGGCTCCTGACAATGTATACCAGAAACCGCCTTGTGTAGCCGACCCAAACGTTATTTCACTTGGCACTCCGCTTTCGGCAACACCACTTTGACCGGAATTATCCGTGTCTGATTCGCCTGATTCCGAAGAACAACCTATTAAAATACCTGCCAAAAAAATGGCGCCTACAAGTAACCCAACAAATTTTTTCATACCAAAATCCTCCTAAAAATCGTTTAAATCTTAATTTTTTCTTTGAATTCAGTGCCGGTAATTTCCCGAAGTTCTGCCATACTTATATCTGACAACTTTTCAATCAGTACCGGGCCATCTTCTGTAAATTTAAATACTGCGTGCTCTGTAACTAACATTTCAGCCTTCCTTACTCCACTGCTTGGGAATGTCAGCTTTTCAACTAATTTGGGCTGATTGTTTTTTGCTTGATGAGTTGAGGCTATGATAATCTTTTTAGCCCCTGCCACAAGATCCATCGCACCACCAACACCTAAGATTTTTTTGCCAGGAACAGCCCAATTTGCAATCTCCCCATAACGGTCGACTTGAAGTGCCCCTAAAACTGCGGCGTCCACATGACCGCCCCGAATGACGACAAAGGAGTCCGCGCTATCAAATAAGGAAGCTCCCGTATCCATTGTAATCGGTTTCTTACTTGCGCTAATTAAATCCATATTCACATGTTCTTCATCTGGCGTTGGCCCAATTCCCAGCAATCCATTTTCTGATTGCAGATACACTTTCTTGCCGTCCAAATAATCTGGAATTAAAGTGGGAATTCCTACACCAAGATTAACTACTGCACCTTCTGGCAATTCTTCAACAACTCTTTTGGCAATCTTAACGCGATCAGACTGATTCAACGTAGACACCTCCCTTTTTGACATATTTACTTTCAACCAAATAATCTACAAATAAGTGAGGTGTAACAACGTGGTGAGGATCAATTTCTCCGGCTTCAACGATTTCGTCTACTTCAGCAATAACCGTTTTTGCCGCTGTTGCCATAAGTGGGTTAAAATTCCTTCCTGTATGGTCATAGATGAGGTTGCCTAATGTATCCGCTTTCAAAGATTTGATAATAGCTACATCGCCTTTGATAGCCTTTTCAAAGATATATCTTTCTCCATCAATAACCTTTTCTTCTTTCCCGTCAGCAATCTTGGTTCCTACTGCTGTTTTAGTATAAAAACCGCCAATTCCAGCACCACCGCACCGAATCGCTTCTGCCAGTGTGCCTTGTGGAACTAATTCAATTTCAAGTTCTCCTCTATTCCAGGCTTCCACTGCGTCCCGATTTGTGGTGAAGTATGATCCAACAGCCTTTTTTAAATTTCCAGCTAAAAGTAATTTTCCAAGCCCTCTGCCGGCTTCTCCCAGATTGTTACTTACAACCGTTAGATCTTTTTTATTCGAATCAGCAATTTCATCAAGCAATGTCAGAGGGGTTCCTGATAGACCAAACCCTCCTACAAGTAATGTGTCTCCGTCTTTAATGAAATCGAGAGTATCACTTGATTTGATCAACTTCTTCATGTTTTGTCCTCCCCATAGTAAGATTACCATTTTAAAAGACTCTGGCTTGCAGAATATCACCAGCCTTTAAATTCTTTTGTTCCAAAATACGGAATTATTATTCTGTTTTTGTCTACCTTAGATTATAATTAAAAAAATGTTAGAATTCAATATAATTTTTAGATAATTTTTTTGGGTGCCTGTTTTGGGGGGTGCCTGTCACCACCCGAATTTTGTCGAATCTACCAAAATATTTTGGCCTATCCCCGCCATTAAACGGAAATAGGCCAAAATTTTAGCTATGAAACAATCTGTGAAACAAGATTTTTCGGGTGGTGACAGGCACCTCAAAGTTTTGTAAGGATTTCTTCAAAGCTTTTTGTGTTCCAGGCCGCCCTTCCTATAAATAATCCGTTAACATCTTGACTGTTAATATAATCTAAGAAATTATGTTTACTAACACTACCTCCAAAAAGTAGAATAACCTTATATCCCGCCTCCCCAAACATCTCAACTAATGTCTGGCGTATGAAACGGTGAATGTGTGCAACGTATTCCGGATCAGCGGGGGTTCCTTTTTCCCCTATAGCCCAAACAGGCTCATAGGCTACCATTACTTTGTCAGCCTGCTCTTTGGTTAAGTCTTTTAAGCAAACTTTTAATTGCATGGCTAAAGTTTCTTTTGAAATGTTGTTGTTTTTCTGTTCGATATTTTCACCAATACAAACAAGTGGTGTAAAACCATAATGCAGCCCTGCATGGACTTTTTTATTGATATCACGATCATTCTCATTATAGTATTGCCTGCGTTCTGAATGACCAAGTTCTACAATATCGATCCCAATTTCCTTTAGCATTTTAGGTGAAATTTCTCCTGTAAATGCTCCTTCATTTTCCCAATGCATATTTTGCGCACCAAGGTGAATCCTCGAATGCCTTACTTCTTCTTTTATAGGAACTAAAGCGGTATAAGAAGGTATGATAAATAACTCAATACTCGTGGAGAGCTTTTCGGATATTCTTTTCAATTCTTTTGTATAGGTTAATCCATCAGCAATACCCTTTGTCATCTTCCAATTCGTTCCGATCCATAGTTTATTCATTTGTGGGTGCATCCTCCAGCCATTCTCTCATCGACTTAAATATAATGAATACCGATGTGGCACCAGCATCTTGATAGCCAATTGCGCGCTCTCCCAGTGATTTAGCTCTTCCAAATTTGGCTACATATTCCTTTGTATTTTCCACACCCAATTCTGCGTGTTTTTCGGCAGTTTTTAAAGCATCTAATAAACTTTGAGACTTATTAGCACTTTCTTTCAATCCTTCGACAGCAGGTTCTAGTGCATCGATTAGCGTCTTATCTCCAAGACTAGCTTTGCCTCTTACTTTAATCGCCTCTAAAGATTTATCAAAAATCTCAGCAACTGTATAAGTATCAAGCTCATCACAAGGATCTAAATTTTTGACTCCTCCCATAAACATGGTTCCAAATATTACCCCAGATGCACCACCCATTGACTGTACCATTGACATTCCGATTGTTTTAAACACATCATTTATTGTTGTGAATTCTTTTTTGTTTAAATTTTCTTCAGCTGATTTAAATCCTACAGACATACCAATTCCATGATCACCATCACCGATAGCGCTATCAACCTTTGTTAAATAAGGCTTATTTTCTATCACTTTTTCACCAACATATAAAAACATATCTTTTACCTGTTTAACATCTAATGTATTCGTTCTCTCTTCAGTAGTCATTACTATTCCTCCCAACCCATCTTTATAAAAAATCACTTATAAACTTACTTATGATAATACGGAGAATTTGCTGGTGCGTCATATAATTCTTTTAATTCATCATCTAATTTCAATAGACTGATAGAGAAACCGCCCATCTCTTGTGTGGTACAATAGCTATTTGCATCCATGTCATATACGTTTATGCCTTTTTCATTGAGAATTTGAGCTACTTTACGATTCACAATGAATAATTCTAATAATGTTGTTGAACCAAGACCGTTAATGAGTACACTGACTTCATCGCCTTTTTCAATATGACTTTCGGCTAGCAACTTATCCATGAGCTTTTCTGTTAATTCATCAGCAGGAACTAATTTTGACCTCTCCATTCCTGGTTCACCATGAATGCCCATACCTAATTCGATTTCATCATCTGCAAGGGTAAATGTTGGATCACCCGAATCCGGAATCGTCCCAGGTGATAAGGCAACACCCATTGAGAATGATTGATCGCTTGCTTTTTGAGCAACTTTTGTCACTTCATCTAATGAAAGCCCTTTTTCTGCTGCAGCACCTGCTACTTTTAAAACAAAAACATCACCAGCAATCCCTCGGCGATCTTTTTTTCTGTCATATGGTGCTGATGCTACATCATCTGCAACGGTTACCGTACGTGTTTCAATATCCTCCATTTCCAAAAATTCTGCAGCCATATCGAAATTTAAAACATCCCCTGAATAGTTGCCATAGATAAATAGAACACCTTTTCCTGTATCAACTGCTTTTGAAACTTCCTGTACCGTATTTGGGCTGGGTGCAGCAAAAACGTTTCCAATCGCAGCACCATCTGCTAGACCTTCTCCTACAAAACCGAGAAATAATGGTTCATGCCCACTACCACCCCCAGTAACGATAGCTACTTTATCCTTTCCTTCTTTATTTATGATTCCGTTTACATTTTCAAGCTTTCTAAATTTGTCACTATTTGCAAATATAAATCCTTCTATCATTTCCTTTACAACGTTTTCGGGGTTATTTATTACCTTTTTCATTTTAGTCCCTCCAGCACCTTTCAAATAGTGTTTGTTTTTAAATTCTTTTAATTACTTTCGTTTTATATAATTATAACTTTTAGTTTGATTTGCGTCAATTATTTCTATATTAAGTTAACTTCAAGAAATTACTATTCTTAAAAGGATTATGAACCTGAGAAACCTCAATTTGCCGTTTAATAGATACTTTTTTATCAGTCCTTAACTATGTTATGTAGGATTCTAATTAATGTTTGCTATTTGTACAACCTTGCTATAAAAAGATGGCTATAACCCATAAGGTTCATATTTTGATGTACACAATCCTGAAAAGTGTTTACCTACTTTGCTTCAACTGATTTTCATTAATCTTTATCTGTCAACAACAGGAGATATATAAATATAATTACGTTTTATAAGAAAGTATATGAAACTATTTGAAAACAATTAATATTTTTATATACATTCGTTTTATTTTATTATAAAATTAATTTGAAAATAACTTTAACATTGGGGGTATTCATAAATGAGAGTAGGATTTGTTGGGTTAGGTATTATGGGAAAACCGATGGCTAGTCATATTATAAAAAATAATTTTGAAACCTATCTTTTTGATTTAAATACAGATGCTGTTAACGAATTAGCTACGGAAGGCGGACATGCATGTAGCTCAAATAAAGAAGTAGCGGAAAATAGTGATATCATTATTACAATGCTACCTGCTGCAAAACATGTATCTGAAGTATTATTCTCAGAAGATGGTCTTGCTAAAAATAGTAAACCTGGGAACACTATTATTGATATGAGTTCTGTAGCGCCTGAGGATTCAAAAGAATTCGCAAGTAAACTAAAAGAGTATGACATTTCCTTTATTGACGCACCTGTAAGCGGAGGTGAACCAATGGCAATTGAAGGTAGACTAGCCATTATGGCTGGTGGAGAAGAAGAAACCTTCAATAGGGTGTTCCCGTTATTTAAGGCTATGGGAGATAACATTGTACTTATTGGAGCGAACGGAACTGGTTCTGCAGCCAAACTAGCTAACCAAATTATTGTAAGTACCAATCTTGCCGCATTATCAGAAGCTAGTGTTTATGCAAGTAAAGCCGGTATTGATTTAAATAAACTTTTTGAGGCCATTCGTGATGGACTAGCAGGTAGTGCCGTTATGGATGCTAAAATGCCTCTAATCATTGAAAGGAATTTTGAACCAGGCGGACGGATTGAAACGAATTATAAAGATTTAGGGAACATACAATCATCAGCAAATGCAATAGGTGTACCCCTTCCTGTTACGAACTTAGTAAAAGAAATTTTCAGTTCTCAAATTGCAAATGGAAATGGCAAAATGGATCATTCTTACATTATTAACTTTTTTGAAAAAATGGCCAATCACCAAACACCAGAAAGCCATTAATTGTAAAAAGGTTTATATCAGTGGGAATCTCTCCCACTGATATATGAAAAGGTACGCAAGACTTCATAATATTTTTACAAGTAAAATATTCCATAGAAAAAGACATTGCTATGATTGCAATGTCTTTTTCGTTGGCTATATTATTTTATCGGAGTTGCTAATAGGATCATAGCATTCCTGTATCATTCAACCTGTTTATAAACCCTTTAGAAAAAACAAAAAGTGGTACCAGATTTTGTGCAGCTATTCTTCGATTCCCTAAGCAACTGAAGCGTTCAAATAAAACCTTCTCTAATACTCATTTGGATTCTCCTTATTTTTGTACGAACATTGGGCAATCAACAGGATAATCGACCATTTTTTTCATCTTATCATCTAACTTAGTGAGTGTAATGGAGCAGCCACCCATTTCTAATGATGTAATATAATCACCAACATAGGAACGATAGATATTAATTCCTTTTTCTTTTAAAGACTGTTCAACTCTTCTAAACATCGTATATAGCTCCATGCGTGGCGTAGATCCCAAACCATTAACGAGTACGGCTACATCTTCTCCCTCTTTTAAAGTCATATCTTTATAAATCTCATCCAGGAGTTGATCCGCAATACGATCCGCTGATTCTAATGGCGCTTTTTTAATCCCTGGTTCCCCATGGTGTCCCAAACCATATTCAATTTCGTTATCGTTAAGTTCAAAACTTGGTTCCCCTGTTTGCGGCAATGAACATGGGCTTAATCCTACCCCCATTGATCGTGTATATTCATTAGTCTTTCTAGCTATTTCAGCAACCTCCTTTAAGTTATATCCAAAATCAGCAGCTGCACCTGCCATTTTATAAACAAAGAATTCACCTGCAATCCCACGGCGTTTTTCTTTTTCTTCCTTTGGAGCTGAGGCAACATCATCTGATGCAACCACCATTTCAACATCAATATCCTCCATCTCAGCCATTTCCGCTGCCATACTGAAGTTCATGACATCACCTGCATAATTTCCATAAAGGTAAACAACACCAGAGCCGTTATCAACTGCTTTTGTCACCTCTAAAATGGGCGCTGGAGGTGGAGATGAAAAAATATTACCAATAGCCACTCCATCTGCCATCCCTTCACCAACATACCCCATGAATGCTGGTTCATGCCCTGAGCCACCACCAACTAAAATACTAACTTTACCTTCATCCTTTGGTCTAGCTGTTACTAATGCACGATCATTTGCTTCCAAACGTTTAATGTAGTCCGAATGGGCTTTCGCATATCCGTCAATCATTTCTTCAACCACATTTTCAGGATCATTAACAAGCTTTTTCATTCTCCACACTCCTTCTTATCCAAAGGCTTCTTGTAATTTAAGCATTCTTTAGAATAAAGCCAACGTAAATATAAACCCTGATATTTAAAAAGATTTTCCTATCACGTCTATGGTCACTATTTTACGATGGAAGTGAGATTATTCTTTACGTAATCTCCAAGTTCTACGATTACTTGACTAGTGTCAGATTGTTCAGAGCCAGTTTCTTCTTCCAAAATAATCCATCCATCGTAATTGCTGTCTTTTAGAACTTGAGTACATTGGATGAAATCGATATCACCTTGCCCCATCTTCATCCATTCACAATTTTTGGTAGCATCCTTATAATGAACATGCTTAATTAGCGGCTGAGCTTCTTTAAAAATTTCTACAGGATCCATACCACCAAAAATAATGTGTCCAGCATCCGGAGTATAACCCATATATCTAGGGTCTAATCCATCAAAAAGTACGTCATAATCTTCTTTAAATCTCCAGTATGATGTCTTATATGAAATAGGATGAAGTGATGTTGTAATACCATGCTCTTCAATAGCACGTTTTCCTAGTTCATTTGCTCCTTTTATGATTTCTTTTTGTCTTTGTAAAAGATTATCACGGTTTTTTCCCACTCTTGAAGGCACATTCATAATAGCTCCAGGAAAATGTTTTAAGTACTCGAAATAGTAGTCTTCTAATTCTCTTTCTTTCTGAGAAGATTCTCCACCTACAAAAGCGTGTGGGATGGTTAATGCTGCTAACTTGAGGCCTCTTTTGTCAAGTTCTTCTTTCAATCGTTCAGGTGAATTTGTATATTTTCCTAATAGCGATATCTGAACGTCTAATCCTGTAAGCCCACCATTTTTCACATCATCCATAACTTGTTCCATTATATCTGCTTCTTCATCATAATCCAGTACCCACGTTGATCCTTGACATCCAAAATCAATAGCCATTTTTATTCCTCCTTGATGTTATTTATATATTATCTGCCCTTTTACTAAAGGATAGATATTTTACAATTGGTGTACGCTTTAAGAATTCTCTATAACTTCATAATAGAGAGAGGTTAAACAAAGAAACTTATTATCAAACTTACTAAAAAGCCTACTAACGCAACAATCGTACTCATCGCTGTCCACGATTTAAGCGTATCTGCTACACTCATTCCAAAATAACGGTTAACCATCCAGAATCCAGAATCATTAACATGGGAAGCAATGGTTGAACCTGAAGCAACCGCTATTACTAGTACTCCCATGAACGGTTCACTAACGGACATTGTACTTACAATTGGGCCAACGATACTGGAAGTGGTAACCATTGCCACAGTTACTGAACCAATAGAAATCCTTAGTAGTGCTGCTGTTAGGAAGGCAAATACAACGATTGGAAGATCTACTTGCTGCATTGTATTTGCTAGCACATCACCTATACCAGAAGCAACAAGTACTTCTCCAAATATTCCACCAGCACCAGTGATTAGAATAATGATTCCTGCAGGTTCAAGTGATTTTGTTGTTATTTGCTGAATTTCATCTCTCGTATAGCCTCTCTTAGTACCCAAAATATAGAATGTTAACAATGTGGTAATGGTTAAGGCTATGTATGGATCCCCAATAAAGGTTAATATCGTTCTAATTGTTGAACCTTCATCAAATATAAATGGCGAAACGGTATTAAATAAGATCAAAACTAAAGGTAATAATATAAGGGATAAAACGGTTCCAAATCCCGGCAGCTCTTTTTGATTTTCCGTTGATGGTTCTAATTCAGCTAGTGCCGCAGCTTGTTCATCCATCATTTCGGGAACATTTATATGAATTCTTTTCGAAATAAATTTACCAAAAAGAGGACCTGCCAAAATCATAGCTGGTATACCAGCTATTAATCCGAATAAGATAACCCAACCTATATCAGCTTCTAAAACGGACGCTGCCGCAATTGGCCCTGGTGTAGGTGGAACCATACCATGCGTAACAAGAAGTCCAGCTAACAATGGAATTCCGTAGAATAATAGCGATTTTTTTGACTTATTAGCTAATGTATATAAAATAGGAACAAGAATAACAAGTGCTACATCAAGAAATACTGGAACAGAAATAATCAAACCAGCTACACCAAGTGCCCAAGGTGATTTCTTTTCACCAAATTTGTTAAGCATCGTTAAAGCTAACTGTTCAGCACCTCCTGAAACCCTGAGCATTTCACCAAACATAGCACCTAAACCAATGACAATAGCAATAAATGCAACTGTGTCTCCCATACCCTTTTCAAAAGTAGCTATAATTTCTTGTGGAGACATTCCAACGCCGAGTCCAAGCAGTATACTTACCAAAATAAGAGCTACAAAAGCCTGCAGTTTTGTTCTCATAACAAGGAGTAAGAGCAAACCAACAGCTAGTGCAGCGGCAATGATTAGCCAAACTGCAGAATCCATCTTATTCCTCCTTCATTTTTACATAATATTCTTAAAACTTATAGTAAACTCTGGTTATTAGAATTATGTTTTTTCTTTTTTGAAAGACTAATTCGTAAAAGAGGAAAGGAATAGATTATAAGATTTTGTTGATAGAATTATTGAACTCTCCTCCAGCTCTATTCCGCTTCTCCCCTTAATACTCATTAGTCATAAATACTTTTTAAAATTTCTCTTAATTATCTGTAGGTAACTTCCTTTGTTTCTTCCATGTCTTTCTTTATCCAGTGAATAAGTTCTTTCTCACGCTCATGCTCCATTTTAGCTGTCTGCTCAGGTGACCAACCATAAAATCCTTTACCCGTTTTCGGACCGTAATGACCATTTTCAACTAATTTGTCCATCGTTGGGAAAATATCCTTTTTATCACTTAAGTCCTGGAAAAGGTATGATGTAATGGAAGAATTTGTGTCTAAGCCTCCCATATCCATCGTCATAAATGGCCCTGTCACACCAAAACGACGGCCAAGACTATAACGAATAGCGGCATCAATATCTTCCATGGAGGCGATTTCATTTTCAAGGATATATTGAGCTTCTCTAAAAATAGCGTACTGTAAGCGGTTACCAACCTGACCTAATACATCCTTTTTAACAAAAATTGGTTTTTTATTCATAGATTCAAGCAATGTAAATGCACGCTCTATTGTTTCATCCGATGTATGATCACCACGTACAACTTCTACTAACGGCATTAAGTGAGCAGGAAGCCAAAAATGTGTTACAACAGTACGACTGGGATTGTTTGTATGTCTAGCAATTTCAGTTGCACTAAGTCCAGATGTATTACTGGCAAGAATTGTGCTTTCATCACAAATTTCATCTATTTGTTTAAAGAAGTTTTGCTTTAATTCCAGATTTTCCGGAATGGCTTCAATTACGAATGTGGCTTCCGAAACACAATCTTCTAATGAGTCAGTATAGGTGATTGCCTTTTTAATTTGTGCTTTTTTATTCTCATCAAAGATGTCATAATCTACTAAGACATCCAGTTTCGCTTCCACTCCAACTTTAGCTCGCTCTATATCCGTTTCGTCTGTCCCCCATACTTTTACGTCAATTCCAGCCCAGGCAGCGGTTAAAGCAATAGAGTGTCCCATGATTCCTGAACCTGCGATAGATAGCTTTTCCTGATTAGACATTATTTTAGCCCCTCTCAATTAAATTTTTATACTCCATAGAATACTCACTTCATTGAATGAACTTTTGTGATTTGTAATCGTTTTCTTTTATCTTTATGGGTTCATATTATCATTTATTTTCATAATGTCAATATAAATCATTGTTTTTAACTGTTTTAAATTCAAATATATTTTAAACGAAAACAAACAATAACAATTAAAAATATGACTGTTAGATATATCAAAAAAGAGCTCATGTATATTTTAACAGGACAGGACACGAAACCAGACGAATACCTCTTCGTTTCGTGTCCTTTATGCATGTTGTGTTAGTTTAATAAACTTTCAACATGTTCCATTACATTTTCTACGGTAAATCCATATTTTTCGATCAAGGTGTCGCCATTTCCCGATGCACCAAAGGTATTTATTCCCAAAACTTTCCCTCCATCTCCTACAAAACGATCCCATCCAAATGGAGAGGCCATTTCAATGGCTAGGCGTGCTTTAACATTTGGTAGGATGACAGAGTCTTGATATTCCTTACTTTGTTTTTCAAACCGATCCCAGGATGGCATACTAATAACACGAACATCGATATTGTTCTCTTTTAACTCCTGTTGCGCCTTTACTGCTAATTGCACTTCAGAACCTGTGGCAAGAATTTGGGCATCTGGTACTTGCTTTTCTGCATCACTAACAACATAGGCTCCTTTTTTGACACCTTCATAAGCATTTTCTTTAGTGCTTTCCAGAGTTGGAAGCTTTTGTCTGGTTAAAACCAATGCTGTTGGTGTATCCTTTGATTCCATCGCTAATTTCCAAGCTGCCTGCGTTTCATTACCATCAGCTGGGCGAATGAGTGATACACCTGGCATTGCGCGATACGAAGCCAGATGTTCTACAGGTTCATGGGTTGGGCCATCTTCCCCTACAGCAATAGAGTCATGCGTCCACACATACGTAACCGGTAATTTCATGAGTGCAGAAAGTCTTACTGCGGGACGTAAATAATCACTAAAAACAAAGAACGTTCCACCAAACACCTTTAATCCTCCGTGCAAAGCCATCCCATTTAAAGCTGCTGCCATGGCAAATTCCCGTACACCAAACCATATATTCTTACCGGCAAAGTTGTCTTTTGAAAAATCACTCTGTCCTTTAATGGTCGTTTTATTTGATCCAGCCAGATCAGCACTGCCACCAAAAATATTTGGTATCGTCTTCGTCAGTGCATTGATTACCTCTCCAGAAGAGGCACGTGTGGCCAGTGAGTCACTGCCTGGTTCATAAACAGGTAGATTCTCATCCCAATTATCGGGTAATACATCGTCTATGGCCGCTTGTAATTGCTTACCTTCTTCAGGATAGACTTTTTTATAATCCTCAACTAATTGATTCCATTCAGCCTCCTCCTGTTCACCCTTACTCACGACCTTCTCATTAAAATCATTATAAACTTCCTCAGGTACATAGAAGTTTTCATGTGTCCAGTCGTAATTCTCTTTTGTCAATTTCACTTCATCTTCACCAAGCGGCGCACCGTGTGAAGCAGAGGATCCGGATTTATTAGGAGAACCATAGCCAATAACGGTTTTCACCTCAATGAATGTAGGTTGATCTGTATTATGTTTGGCTTGCTTAAGGGCTTCTTGTATATCACTTAAATGATTCCCATCTTCTACACGTAAAACCTGCCATCCATAGGAGCGAAAGCGGTCCCCAACGTTTTCAGAGAATGATCTGTTCAAATCTCCGTCAAGCGAGATATCATTCGAATCATAAAGGACCACTAATTTCCCTAAACCTAAATGTCCTGCCAGTGATGCGGTTTCATGGGAAATCCCCTCCATCAAATCCCCATCACCTACCAGGGCAAATGTGTAATGATCTACTACGTTAAACTTTTCTTTATTATAGATTGTCCCTAAATGAGCTTCTGCCATTGCCATTCCAACCGCAGTAGCGATCCCTTGACCAAGGGGGCCTGTTGTCGTTTCTACACCATCCGTATGATGAACTTCAGGATGTCCCGGTGTTCTGGAACCCCATTGACGGAAGTTTTTTAAATCCTCCATCGTTACATCATAGCCTGATAAATGAAGTAAACTGTATAATAGCATTGATCCATGACCCGCAGACAGCACAAAACGGTCACGATTAAACCATTTGGAATGCTTTGGATTATGACTCATAAAATCTGTCCATAGCTTATAAGCCATTGGTGCTGCACCCATGGGTAAACCTGGATGCCCTGAATTAGCCTTCTCAATGGCATCAATGGATAAGGTACGAATTGTATTTATGGATAATTGTTCAATAGATGCAGTTGTGGTAGTGCTGGTCATTGCTCCTCATCCCCTCTCTTATATGATGTAGGAAATTACCTTTAATAGAAATTACCGGGACCGGGAGAATTCAAATGCTCTGCCAAATCTCCTTTAGTACTAATAGATTGGCGAAGCTTTACTTTGGAACTTTCTCCCAATCTGCCAAGAATTTTTCAATACCATTGTCTGTTAATGGATGTTTCCATAGTTTTGGTAATAGTGATCCTGGTATAGTCGCAATATCTGCACCGGCTCTTGCCGCCTTTTCGAGATGCCCAATCGTTCTCACACTTGCTGTAATAATTTTCGCATCATAGTTATAGTTTTTTAAAACGACTTTAAGATTTTGAATAAGTTCAATTCCATCTTCCCCGATATCATCAACCCTTCCAACAAATGGGCTAACATAGGTTGCACCAGCTTTTGCCGCCATCAATCCTTGAGCTACAGAGAAAACCAATGTAACATTAGTCTTAATTCCTTCTCCAGATAAAATATTAACGGCTTCCAAACCTTCTTCTGTCATGGGTATCTTTACAACAACATTGGGTGCCCACGTTGCAATATCTCTTGCTTCCTCCACCATTTCATCTACTGTTTGACCAATCACTTCAGCACTTACTGGGCCATCTACAATGCTACAAATCTCTTTTATGGTTTCTTTAAAATCTTTATTTTCCTTAGCAATGATAGAAGGATTTGTCGTTATTCCATCCACTAGACCTAGTCTATTAATTCTCTTAATCTCTTCAACATTGGCTGTATCTAAGTAAAAATCCATAAATAAAACCTCCTATTCTAAAGTTTTAACTGTTTGTGACAGGGGAGATGTGCATTTTACGTATCTTATCTTTTTTTCGTTGCCATTTATTAATGCCGAATGAGTGATGTAGTTGTTATCATCCGTTTTAATCCCATCCACAAGCAGATTGTTTGTTATACCTGTTGCCACAAATAAGCAATCATCTGTACTGACTAATTGATTATGATGTAAAATAGCGTTAGGATTATTTATCCCCATTTCCTTACATCTGATAAACTCATTATCATTTTGTGGCATTAGTTTCGCTTGCATTTCTCCACCCAAACAGCGAACCGCAACGGCCCCTAAGACTCCTTCAGGTGCACCGCCAATCCCAAGAAATAAATCAATATCCAGGGTTTCAATACATGTAGATGTGCTATAAATAACATCCCCATCATGAAACAAATGAACCTTTGCACCTGTATTTCGGATTCTATCAATGATATCATGATGTCTTGATCGATCTTGTATAAGAACATTTAACTCTGAAATCGCTTTCTTGTTAGCTTTGGCAACTGCAGCTATGTTCTCTTCTATTGGCTCGTTTAAATCAATTTTCCCTTTCGCTCTTGGGCCTACTGCTAGTTTTTTCATGTACATATCTGGGGCATATAATAATGTTCCTTTAGGAGCTGCTGCTATGACGGCTATCGCATTACTTTGGCCGTTTACTGTAGGGGTCGTTCCCTCAATGGGATCTACTGCGATATCGACTTTATGTGATCCACCAGCTCCCACCCTCTCTCCAATGTAGAGCATCGGTGCCTCATCAATCTCCCCTTCTCCAATGACAACAGTAGCCTCCATCTTCATGTTGTTTAATGCTTCGCGCATAGCGTCAGTAGCAGCCCCATCAGCTGCTATTTTATTACCACTGCCAATCCATGGCATTGATGCTATTGCAGCTGACTCTGTTACTCTTAGAAAATCTAATATCAAATTTTGCATCAGGCACGCTCCTTTTAAGTTAACCTCTCAGTTAACACTACAATTACTGCCCTTAACTGCCTCTTTGTAATTTTGATTAACAAATTCTTGTTCTTTTTCTACAATTTTATCTACTTTACGTTTTGATCCTTCTGCCCATGCAACATTTAAATAAGCATCCACTACTTTTTTCGCAACTTCTGATCCAATAATTTGCGAACCCATTGTAAGAATTTGTGCATTATTGCTTAGTTGTGCACGTTCAGCTGAATAGATATCATGAGCAAGCGCCGCACGAATTCCAGGGTATTTGTTCGCTGTAATACATACACCAATACCTGTGCCGCACATCAAAATGGCACGGTCTACTTTTCCTTCAGTAACAGCCTGGGATACTTCAAACGCCACATCAGGGTAATCTACTGCATCAGAAGTGTGACATCCATAATCCACTACCTCATGCTCTGTATTAACTAAATGTTCCTTTATGGTTTCCTTTAATTCAAATGCATTGTGGTCACTGCCAATTGCCAGTTTCATAAAAATTTCTCCCTTCCCTTTTTGTAATATACAAATTCATTTACATTCTCATTTTATTATAATCTTTCGTTTATTTCAATCATTTATGCTCATTTGATTTCGTTTTAAAAATAAACGACAAAATATGAACGTTAATCAGCGTGTATCACTTATATATAAGGACATATCTACTATCCATTCCATATATCCATTTAATAAAAATAAAAATCATTTATTCTGTTTATTTTCATTTTTCTTCGTGATATGATAAATTAGGTAATCATGTCCTATTCGTGTCTTCCGGTTTGACTCTGACTCGGGCCTTTACCGGAAACAAGTTTGTGAAAAATAAAGTTAAATAGCCGAGGTGAGTATATGGGTAAAATTTTCGCTGAGGAGAGGCGGAATTTAATTCTAACCCAACTCCAAAAAGAAAAACGCTTAACCGTAAAAGAATTAGCTCAATCCTTAAAAGTATCAGAAGCCACCTTACGTTCAGATTTAAATATAATGGAAGAAGAGGGGTTATTAACGAGAACACACGGGGGAGCGGTGCTTAATGAAAGTATTCCACCAAAAAATAACTTCTCTGACAGAGCAATGAAAAATATTGAGTCTAAAAAATCTATTACAAATATAGCAATAAATCTGATTTCTTATAAAAGCAGTATTTTACTCGACGCTAGTACAACAGCTCTCGAATTAGCCCACAAATTAAAAAGTACAGATATGAGACTTACTGTTGTAACCAACGGATTATCAACAGCTATAGAATTAAAAGAGAACCCAAATATAAACGTTATATTAATGGGTGGTATTGCAAGAATGGGATCAATGGCTTTAGAGGGCCCTCTTGGTACTGATATTCTAGATAAAATTAATATTGATATTATGTTTACATCAGCTAGCGGATTTACAATCGAGGAAGGTCTTACTGATTTTAACGTTTATGAGGTAGAGCTAAAGAAACAAATGGTTAAAAAGGCAGATAGAGTTGTTGCACTTCTGGATCATTCCAAAATAGGGAGCAGTTCTATTTCAAGTTTTGCAACAACTGAACAGATTGATACGATTATTACGGATGAAACGATTTCTGATGAAATGTTAAATGAACTGGATTCTTTTGATGTTGAGGTAATTATAAAAGAATAAAAGCAGGTGCCTGTCACCACCCGAATTTTGTCGAATTGCCCAAAATATTTTGGCCTATCCCCATCATTAAACGGGGATAGGCCTATTTTTAATCCGTGAAACAATCTATGAAACAAGATTTTTCGGGTGGTGACAGGCACCCTAAGCTTCCAAAGCTCTTTCACGCAGTTTAAATTTCTGTACTTTACCACTTGCTGTCATGGGGTATTCTTCTGTGAATTTAATGTATTTTGGGATTTTATGTCTTGAGATTTTTCCTTTACAGAATTCTATGATTTCTTCTTCTGTTACTTTTGCATCTTCTTTAGGAATGATCCAGGCCATTACTTCTTCACCATATGTGTCATCAGGGATTCCAATGACCTGGACATCCAGAACGTCTGGATGCGTGTATAAAAACTCTTCAATTTCTCGGGGATAAATATTTTCACCCCCACGAATCACGATGTCTTTGATTCGTCCTGTAATTTTTACATAGCCTTCTTCGTCCATCATGGCTATACCACCCGTATGAAGCCAGCCCTCTTTGTCAATGGTGTTTTTCGTAGCTTCCACATTGTTATAATACCCCTTCATCACAAGGTATCCTCTTGCACAAAGCTCACCGGATGTATGAGGAGGTACTTCTTCATTCGTAGCAGGATCCACAATTTTTACTTCTACATTCGGTTGGGCTTTTCCGACTGTACTTACTTTAAATTCAATAGGATCATCTGTTTTCGTTTGTGTAATAACAGGAGAGGATTCGGTTTGACCGTAAGCAATGGTGATTTCTGAAATTCCCATCTTGTTCATGACAGAACGCATAACCTCAATCGGACAGTTTGATCCTGCCATGATACCAGTACGTAAATGACTCAAATGATATTGATTAAATTGAGGATGGTTTAGTTCAGCAATAAACATGGTTGGTACACCGTGCAATGCCGTACATTTTTCTTTATCGACAGCTCTCAAAACGGTCTCTGCATCAAATTGCTCTACCATGACCATTGTAGCCCCTTGTGATACAGAAGCTAACGTACCCATTACACACCCAAAACAATGAAAAAGAGGAACGGGAATACACAAACGATCTTCAGCAGTTAAATTCATTCTTTCCGCTACTTGTTTCCCATTATTCACAATATTGTAATGGGATAACATAACGCCTTTTGGAAAACCAGTCGTGCCTGATGTATACTGCATATTAATCACATCATCATAATGTAAACGATTCTTTTGCAGCAAAAGGCTTTCATCAGAAACCGATTGCCCTTTTTCTATCACTTCATTCCAGGTATAACAGCCCTCGTAGTTTTTTTCACTAATCACAATAATATTTTTTAATTTTGGTAGTCTGCTTGACATCAGGTCTCCTTTTTCACTATCTTTTAATTCCGGACAAATTTCATGAAGAATATCGATATAGGAAGTGCCTTTATAGGATTCTGCTAAAATCAAGGTGGTTGTGTCAGATTGCTTGAGAAGGTAATCCAGTTCATCAGCCTGGTAATTCGTATTTACGGTTACCAATACGGCCCCCATTTTACCAGATGCAAATTGCGATAAGATCCATTCGGGTTTGTTATCTGCCCAAATGGCAATATTCTCATCTTTCTCAATCCCTAAGGACAAAAATCCTTTCGCTGCCTCATTAGCTAACTCATCCAATTGGTTATACGTCCACCTTAGATTTCGCTCGGGGTACACCACGGCTTCACGGTCTGGATGAGCTTTGGCCTCCTTCTCCAGTAGTTCACCAATCGTTAATTCCAATAATGACATAATAATGGAGCCTCCTTATTATTTATGAACAACCTAAAATGGAATACAATCGTTTATTCTCTTAAATAACTTCCCTACTATTGCAAATGAATAGTTAAAAATAAAATGTTGTAATCGCTTACATATTTTCTTATGATTTCCATTTACGAATTATTCACCGTAATACATCAAAACAGCTAACCTTAATCCTTTTAATCTTTCAATCTTAAAATTTATGAAATGAACAAGCCTTATCCTTTTAGAAAATTATATTCTCTTTGGTATCTTATCATAATTTTCTAAAAATTCAATATATAATGGGTGATCGAATTCTAATACAGTAGAAGAAAAGAGTTTAAGCAAAGTGGTGGATGGTACAACCTGTAAAAAATGGATTTAGTAAGGCAGAAGTGCAAGATTGGGATTGATTGGTACCAGATATAGAAATGTAGAGGAAAAATTTGCTGACGAGCTAAGAAGTTCTGTTTACCCGATTACATATGGATGGGCCGAGTCTGATCAATAAGTAATGAGAAACCCCTTTTAGCATAGGTAGTTCCATTTCGGTGGAGAAACATACAAAATAGCATTCTAATTAGCAGACTAAGATTAATTTGTTATTTTTCCTTATATATCAACGATTATGTAAAATAACACTTGATTTAGCATACAAAATTACAACCCAAATAGCATATTGGCTATAGCTGTTGTCAACGTACTATTAACTATGTTAAATGGTGTGCTATATGTTAATTTTTTACAAACCAAGTAGGTAATTGTAATTTTATGTTAAAATAAATATAGAGTTTGTGAAGGATTGTTCTTTAACTAACGGCAGGTTAGTGCAAAAGCCATAAATAACTGAGGTTATACATCCGACCATTTGGTTGAGAACAATTTTATATAAAGGTGGTTTAACATGAATTTTATTGCATGGATAATTGTAGCGTGCGAAATTGGATTTTGGATTTTCATTATTGCAGGGTTAGTGACAAGATATATTTTTAACAAGAAAAAAGCAGGTCTTTTTCTATTGGCTATGACTCCAATTGTCGACCTTGTTCTGCTGGTATTCACCAGCATTGATATATATCGTGGAGCAGATATAACATTGGCACATAGCATAGCGCCTATCTACCTAGCCATATCCCTTGTTTATGGAAAATCTATGATTCAATGGGCAGATGAACGTTTTTTATATTATGTGAAACGTGATGGCCCAAAGCCAAAACGGAGAATTGGAATGGATTATGCAAAACACAGTATGAAAGGCTCCCTCCAACATATCTTGGCATACATAATAGGTGGAGCACTCCTACTGTTTATAATTTTCTATATTGGGGATAGCAGTAAAACAGAGATACTATGGCGAACGCTAAAATTATGGGGAATCATAGTATTGATTGACAATGCGATTTCCATCACTTACTTTATTTGGCCTAGAAAAATGTAATGAAAACAACAATAATAGCTAGTAAAAGAATAGACTATTCCAAAATTGAATATGATTATAGGTAAAACGTGAAAAGATGTACTTGAATTAACGGGTGCTTTGGTTGAGTAAGATAATTGGAATAATAGAACGCTTGGATTTTAATCTATCTACCCAAAGGGGCGCATATCATTTCATATCCAAGCGTTTTGGTTTGCTATTTGTATTGTTATTTATGCTGATAAACAAAGTGTGATTTAGTATGTTATTTTAGATTTTTCTCCACGATATCGGAACTACTTACTTTTAGCAGGCTCCTTCATTCTATTATATGTTGGCTTTTCCTAGGATTTATTCGAGAGGTTTATAAACTAGTTCATAACAAACATACTATTTCTATCCTTTTGCCATTCTTATTCTTCCTATCTTCAATCTTTTATTTTATGCAAATGCTTGAGTACTAGCATCACTAAAACCATGATGAAAGCTATTAATAACCAGCCAAAGGTATAAGAATGCGTTTGATCAATGATTAGACCAAAGATGGGTGGAAGTAAGATAACTCCTAAGGATCCAAATGAGATACTGAAACCACTCGATAGACCGGCTTGCTCTTTTGGAACGAGCTCCGAGGCCAGATTCATCCATATACCATTGAAACCGGAGACGGCCAATCCAAAAAGAAAGAATAAGGGTACTAGCAGCCAATAAGGGGTTCCAACTGGAAGAAAAGCAACAATAGTACTAGCACATAATGTAATAATGACAATAATCCCCATTACTTTTAGCCTTTCACCACCAAACACACGGTCACTAATCAGTCCCCAACCAATTCTACCTAGTGAGCCGCCAACTTCCGAGATGACTAGTAAGAAACCTGCTAACACTAAATTGACACCGAGCTGTTGATGGGTGAAAAGCACTAAGTACGTATTTAGTGTCATTTGTGATCCGTTTATTCCCATAGCACTAATACTAATTAATAATAATGGTTTATGTCTCATCATGGCTTTAATAGCCGTGAAAGTGTTTTCGGATGTATCCTTTTTCTTTTCTACTGATTTTACCTCTACTGGATCCCTGTAAAACAGGAAGGCAATGACTCCTGCAGCAATCAGTCCAAAACAGGCAATGGATACAACGATTCTCCAGCCGTACGTCTCCGCTAGCGGTAGCAGTAAGATAGCAGATAAGGCTGAACCGAACGTAATTCCCATTTGTTTAATTCCCATCGCTGTACCTCTTTGGTTTTGAGAATACCAATAAATAATACCCCGATTCGTTGTCGGGTGCATTCCGCCGTAACCGATACCGCCCATTACAATGATCAGTAAAACAAGCCCATACACATTTTGAATCGTCATCAGGAAAAAACTAATTCCTAAACAAGCCGTAAAAATGAATA
The DNA here is from genome assembly GCF_900111405.1 of Salinibacillus kushneri. GTDB lineage: Bacteria > Bacillota > Bacilli > Bacillales > Alkalibacillaceae > Salinibacillus > Salinibacillus kushneri. The sequence continues at coordinate 472,961 of NZ_FOHJ01000001.1, forward strand.
AAAGTGGCCGAGAACCGAAACGGTCAGCAAAGAAACCAGTCGGGATAGAAGAAATCGCCTGTCCTAAAAACAAGGCAGATGGCAAAAGGCCGACTTGCGCTTTTGTTAAACTTAAATCTTCTTCAATCAGTACACTAAGTGGACCAAGACTCCGTCCGATAACTGCAACCATAATTTGTGCTAAGACTAACCAAAATAACATCCTCCAATGTCCAGGTATAGGATCGTTTTCTACTTGAACAGCAGAGTTTCTCAAAATGAATCATCTCTTTTCCTACCTATAATTCGTGTCCGTTAGATTTTCCAATATTAACAGTAATCCAAGTAAAAAAGCATTGGCAACATGTAGTGGGACAAGGAACCCTGCTGTCCCGCTGTCAACGCCTATAATTCAATAAGTTGATTTGCTTCATTTTCTTGTACCATGGAAACATTCATCATTAAGCTTCCAATCAGGCAGATTATGACATTTAACAGTAGCCCCCATAATCCACTGGCAACACCAAGGAAAGAGGGCCCTAATATAGTCATCAAAGAAGCGACAATAGTACCAGCAAGCATACCTGTAAAAACTGCTTTTGGATGAAGACGCTTCCAATATAATCCTAATATAAGACCTGGAGCAATTTGAATCAATAGTTCAAATTTTAATACGAAAATTTGATAAAGAGTGCCTGGCGGGAACCATGCGATAAGAATGAGAATACCAACTGCCACTACACCGACTAATTTTCCCACTAATAATTTTTTGTATTGTGAGGTTTTGGGATTAATATAATTTCCGTATAAATCATTTGAAACAATCGAAGAAAAAGTAAGTAACACCGAATCGGCAGTTGATACAATCGCTGCTATAACCCCACCGAATAGCAAAACCATTGACCAGTAGAAGATGATGTTCTGGTTTGCGACAACACTGGCCATCATTCCTACTAATTGCTCAGATTCAGCGGTCGATAATTGTGGAAAAGCACTGATACCGATAATTCCGATAATAAAAACGACCCCGGCAGTTAAAAAAGGCATCCAGGCCATTCTGCTGAAAGAACGTTTTAAGGTGCGCTCACTTTCAGCCGAAAAAATCCTTTGAATAGCATGTGGATAAACAGAAGCTCCAATCCCAATTAACACCAGTAAACTAAACCAATTTATCACACTCGGTCCATCTGGGATACCCAGTTTTTCCGGTGAATAAGCCTGCATATAATCGGCAGAAGTAGGTAAACCGCCAAAATAAATAATGGAACCAATTAATAACATGAAAACACCGAATAAGAGTGCTATCCCCTGCATTGTATCCGTATAAGCTACGGATCTCATTCCACCAAGCCAGCCATAAATCAGCATGATTATGACAAAGAAAACAACGCCAACCTGATAAGGAATGGTTCCACCTGTTAAACCGGATACCCCTTGTCCAATAGCAATCAATTGTTCCAGTAAATAATTCCCTAACCCATACAGCATAAGCAAAGAAGCTAAAATCGTGATAGATTTGGAATGATAACGTTTTTCAAACCACTCAGCAGGTGTTACCAATTGATATTTTTTCCCTAAGGAATATAATCTGGGAGCAAATAATAAGTAGGCGACTATAATCATAATGAAGAAAGGAACAGATACTAAATATTCATATCCTTGGCGATAAGCTGAAGGTGGATAGCCAACGACAGTATTTCCACTATATTGGGTCGCAAAAAGGGTAAAAAATAGTACGATGACGCCAAGTCCCCTGCCACCAAGATAATACTCATCCATGCTTTGATGTATATTTTTATTTTTTAAGTAAGTAAAAAGGCCAACTCCAAGCATAATCAATCCATAGACTAACAGAATTAAAACACCCGCCCAACCAGAAAATGCTAAATCCATAGATTAGTTATCTCCTTTCTTTTTTGCTTCTTCTTTTTCTTCTTCTAACATCCAATGAAACTTAATGACATACGACAAAAAAGCTGACAAAAGGATTGACCCAATAATAATAATCAAAGCCCAGAGTGGAATTCCGTAAACCAAAACTTCCCCAAAACTTTCCGGGAAATACCACGGAGTAATGAGGGCAAGTAAAATTCCAAATCCAATCCACAACTTACCATTATTAATAGGTTCCTTTTTTTTATCCATACTGTCTCCCTCCTAATAAATCAAAATATTCACAATTATAAAGGTGTATTTTAACCTGTCATATAGATTAAAGAATAGATTTATATAAAGTTGGACATGGATACGATTACTCATGACGTTTACTGGATTGCTTTCTATTCATACCCGGGTGGAGTATTTTGTTATACAATTTCATTAGCAATTACCATTTTGGTGTAACCATTCTAATACATTTATCATGAAAATGATTCTCGGAAACTATAATCTATCAATGCCCAAACCGCTTCCCCGCTGTAAGAAACCTAATCCGAGGTCTCACTTTTAAGCTATCGATGAAAAAAGTAATGATGTTCAACTGCAGGACTCATCCATACCTTAGAGTCTCCTCAACCAGTGACAACAGTTCTTCTGAAAGTTTTATACAGGATGTAGATCAGTGATTTTACCCGCTTTAATCACTTGTCCAGCTACCTCATGCCCTAAAATCGTCTCTAAGTATTTCGAAACGCCAATTAGACAATCTAAATCTACCCTCATTTCATAATCCATAAAGGCAAGCATATGAACAAGATCCTCAGTACAGATGTTCCCAGTTGCCCCTGGAGCAAACGGGCAACCACCTAAACCTCCAAGGGATGCATCAAATCTTCTCACCCCAGCATGGATTCCTTCAATGACATTTGCAAGTCCCATCCCACGAGTGTTGTGGAAATGCAAGGTCAGTGGTAAATTCGGCCATCGTTCCAGCACTTTTCTGCAAAGTTTATACACTTGCTTCGGATTCGCCATCCCTGTCGTATCTGCTAATGTAATACCCATGACTCCTAACTCAAGATAGTGATCAACTAACTTTAGTACGCGGTCTTCATCAATATTGCCTTCGAAAGGACAGCCAAATGTGGTTGCAAGTGTCCCATTGACTGCAATATCAGTACCTGATAGATAGCTAGCAATATCACTGAAACCCCTAAACGATTCGTCTACAGTTCGCCGCACATTTTTTTGATTATGGGTTTCACTTACTGAAACGACTAGATTCACCTCATCCGCCTTACATATTGCCGCACGTTCTGCCCCCTGTACATTGGGAATTAATGCGGTATACGTAACGTCTTTTTTGCGATTAATACTCATCATGACTTCTTCCGCATCTTTTAAATTAGGAACTGCCTTAGGAGATACAAACGAGGTGACTTCAATTTTATCAACACCCGCATCACTTAACCGATTGATCAAATCAATTTTTTGTTCTGTTGGTACAAACTGATCCTCAATTTGCAATCCATCTCGAGGTGCAACTTCCTGGATAGAAATACTCTCCAAATCCATCACCTCCATTAAATAATTCCTTTTTCTTTTAGTTCTTGAATTTTATTCTCATCATACGCAAGCCATTTTTCCATGACTTCATCCGTATGCTGTCCAAGTTCAGGACCAAGCCATTTTATGTCTCCAGGAGTTTTACTCATCTTTGGTACAATCCCTGGTATTTTTAGACTCTCTCCATTGTTCATTTTAAAGGGTTGAATCATTTCTCTATTCCAATAATGCGGGTCCTTAACGATGTCTTCTATACTATATATAGGTCCAGCTGGCACCCTTGCTTTATCCAGAATATCTAAAGCTGTTTTGATATCTAAAGTTTTCGTCCATTCTTCAATTAATCCATCAAGGTAATCCGCATGAGCAGCACGGCCGCTATTGCTTTGGAAACGTTCATCTTCACTCAACTCTGGGTGGCCAATAGCTTCCATCAATCGCTTAAAAATAGCATCACCATTTCCACCAATTACAATATATTTCCCATCTTTACATAAATAGGTGTTCGACGGTGCAATTCCTGGAAGGGACGAACCGGTACGTTCTCGAACAGCACCCATTTTGTCATACTCAGGTAGTGCTCCTTCCATCAAACTAAATACGGCTTCATATAATGCAACATCAATCACTTGCCCTTTTCCTGTGCCATGAATATCTCGATGATAAAGAGCCATCATTGCCCCTATCACTGAATACATAGCAGCTAAGGAATCTCCCAAGCTAACGCCGACTCGGGTTGGTGGTTGATCAGGATATCCAGTTAAATAGCGAAGCCCGCCAATGGATTCCCCAACACTACCAAAACCTGGTTTATCTTTATAAGGACCTGTTTGACCGTACCCGGAAACCCGAACCATAACCAGGCCAGGATTGATAGCCGACAACTCGTCATAGCCAAGATTCCACTTTTCCAATGTTCCTGGTCGAAAGTTTTCAATGAGGATATCACATTCTTTTACCAATGCTTTAATGATTTCTTGACCTTCTTCACTCTTAAGATTAACCGTAATCGACTTCTTGTTTCGTGATTGTAATCGCCACCAAAGTGATGTTCCTTCATAAATATGCCGCCAATCACGTAACGGATCACCTTTTCCAGGTGGCTCGATTTTTATGACATCTGCACCAAATTCCGCCATCAATCTACCAGCAAAAGGACCAGCAATTAAACTTCCCATTTCTAAGACTTTAACTCCTTCTAAACTTTGACTCATGCTAAACACTCCTTTTACCATATAAATGTAAGACATCCCCAATTTCATTGATTGACTGAAAGAAAAAGTATTTTGTTAGCGCTTTCTTATTTTTGGTTAAAAATGATATAATTTCCTTCACCTTTTATCCAAAACTGCATAATATTGAATTTTCTGAAACTTCCGTCTTATTTTATCAATTTGTATACAAAATGGCAATACCTTTTAAAAACTTTTAATACCCCATTTGCTCTGTACTGTTATATCAACATTTATATGCAAAAGATATTGTGAGTAGTATTTTATTTGTATACAATAAGAAAGAGGTGTTAACAATGGATGCTTATCAATATATCAAAAAAGCAATTTTACATGGAGAATTTCCCCCGAAAATGCGACTCACTGAAGAATACCTGGCAAAAGAAATACAAATAAGCCGGACGCCAATTCGGGAGGCGCTTAAAAAATTAGAATCTGAAGGGTTAATCGTATCCTTAAAGAGGGGCGTTCGAGTTCGTCATTTTACAAAAAAAGATATTCTTCAAATATATGACTTAAGGAAGCTTTTGGAGGGATACGCTGCTGCACAAGCCTCCATTCATAGAACAGATTCTGATCTCGAGGAAATGGAGGGCGCCAACGAAGAATATGGAAATGTTATTCATCATCATTTTAAGACTGGTGATTCGACCATTGAAGACATATTAGAACGTAATCAAAGATTTCATGAATGCATTATAAAAGCTTCACAAAACCAGCATATTTACTCACATATATCAAAGGTTGTTGTTTTACCATTGATATTCCGTTCTTTCTATTGGTTTAATGAAGATCAAATGAGATATTCCTATAATGTTCACAACACCATTCTTAAGGCGATAAAAGAAAAAGACATGGAACGTGCTCGTGCATCGATGCATGAACACATTTACCATGGTAGAGACCAAGTTTTATTACATATTCATGATGTTGATCAAGAATATTCACCAACGTAATATAGTAGTATACTTTTATAAATGGTACTAGATAGTTAAACAGGCTTAACTATGAATCGATTGTTTGTATTCGTCTCTATCAAAAGACTGGAGGATAATTCCAGATAACCAAGACTAAATGAATCGACCAGGCTGCTACGGATTAATGGAAGGTAAATCACCTGTTTGTTCCATCTTTCCCTGATAGTGATAAGCATAAATGGTGAATTCAATCATAATACGGTTTTCAGGGAGCATAAAATCATCGCCCAGTAATTCCTTGATTTTCGTTAGACGGTGATAAAGGGTTTGTCGGACAATATATAGCTCTTCGGCAGTTTCTTTTTTTGATCCCATATTTTTTAGATAGGAATGAAGTGTAAGAAGCAGATTACCGTTATGATCTTGATCATAGCGTATTAGGGATCCAATATAATCTTCTATAATTTCTTGAAGTTCTTTTGTATTTTTAAGCTGATCGATGATTCGATAAACATGTAATTGTTTATAATATGGCTTCTCTAAAGGCAAGTATGTATTTTGGAAGGTTAGTGTAGATATAGCTGTTTTGTAGCTTTCCTTTAAATGATGATAGTTTTCAACGGTTTTTCCGAAGCTGATCCATTTAATAGAGGTTATTTTATCAATGCGACTCATCCGTTTTAGTTGTTTTACTGACTTCGTTAACCGGTAAAATAAAGATGATGATTTGTGCTGATTGATGAGTAAAATGATAAGATAGTGTTCATTTAAGTCCATCGCAGTGACAAAATAAAAGCCGCTTTGAGTAAAAATGCCTCGCGCATTCATCATTACATAGTTTACTGATTGTTTATGTTCCTCATTGTCCTGACTACCTTTATCGTTGGAAGTCGGAACAATACCAATCATAGCTTCTCCTAATCGAATATAGGGATGTAGCTGAAGAAGTTCCTCAACAACTTCCTGATGGGATAGCTTTCCTTTAATAGCATCTAAAATCCATAAATTATATGGAACGGTTCTTACAGCTCTTTTTTCAAATTGATTCCATATATACTGATTGATAAAGGCTGCACATCGCCCCAACGCTAGACTATCAAATCTATTAACCTGCTCTTTTGACTCTAATACATATAAATTCCCTATCTCCTCCTGGAAAATTGTGAGGGGCTGACTGGTGACATTTTTCTTATCGTTTGCTATATTATTTAACCATTCTCTCTTCGTTTCATTACGAATTGGAGGGAAAAACCAGCTTTGTCCGTCATTTAGCACAACCGTTACGGATTTGTTCGTATATTTATGAAGGATTCTTAAAAAATCCCCTATTTTCCTCCCATTTAATAATGCTTTATTCAAACTTTTATATATTTCTTCTAACGTAAGCCACATTTTTTGCTCATAACCCAGGACCATTTCTTGTATATCTTTGGTAATATCAACGAACTTAACCTCATGTGAAAAGGTGATGATGGGAAATTGATGCTGGTCTGCAAGCTGACACATCTTGGGGGGAATATTTTTTATATAAGTTCCTAGTTCAACACATAAGGCGGAAGCATCATGATCGATAAGCTGCTGTAAATAGTTGAGGCAATTTTCATGATTATGATCCCAGCTAACTCCTGTCGTTAAGATAAATTCCTGTCCATTAAGTAAATGGCCAAACTTTTCAATTTCTACTATATGAGGCCATTTAATTACGTTATCTAACCCTTCATGCCCAGCAACAACGCGTGATGATTGAAAATAGGGTCTATGTAACACATCTTCCACAGTTACCTCCGCTTTATTCACGTTTGTGTGAAACCTCCCTTATCTTCTAGGCTCTGTTATGCATAGGTGTTCATTTCCGCAAGTGCGCACACTTTCCGCGAGTGGTCCGGGAGCATCCTCGGCATTAGCCTGCGGGATATACCGCTCCACCCCCAGGAGTCTCGCTCACTTCCGCTCCCATCAACTTGGCAGAAAATCAACAATTAGCTTTAACACAGCCTTCCTTTAATGGGCAAAATGTTTATATAATCACAATCAAATTTTAACACCATGTCTAATGATGTGCAAATTTTTAGAATATACAATAAATTTACAAAGGAGGGAATTGAATTGGTTCAAACACAACAAAAATATGACAAGTTAAAAAATTTCGTTGGAGGTCAATGGATTGAAGCGATAAGTGGAAAGTATGAAAATGTACCGAACCCTGCAACAGGTGAAATCCTTGCAGAAGTCCCCATTTCAAGTAAAGATGACTTAGATCTTGCAGTAAATGCTGCAAATAAAGCATTTAAGCAATGGAGTCGGACGCCGGTTCCCAAAAGAGCACGAATCATGTTTCATTATCAGCAATTGCTGCAAAAAAATCATGATGAATTAGCCAAAATAATTACGAAAGAAAATGGAAAAACATTACAGGATTCGTACGGTGAAGTTCAACGGGGTATAGAATGCGTGGAATTTGCCGCTGGAGCTCCTGAATTGATGAAGGGTGAGGTGCTTCCGGACATTGCAAATGACATTGAATCGGCCATGTATAGATATCCCATTGGTGTAGTTGGAGGAATTACCCCCTTTAATTTCCCTATGATGGTTCCATTATGGATGTTTCCTCTTGCCATTGTGTGTGGCAACACATTTGTATTAAAGCCTTCTGAACGTACTCCATTACTAGCTAGAAAACTGGCTGAACTATTACAGGAAGCTGGTTTACCTGATGGCGTACTCAATATTGTTAATGGAGCCCACGATGTGGTAAATGGACTACTGGAACACGATAATATTGATGCCATTTCCTTCGTTGGTTCTCAGCCTGTAGCAGAACATGTATATAAAACAGCTGCAGCGCATGGTAAAAGAGTACAAGCTTTAGCTGGAGCTAAAAATCACTCTATTATTATGCCGGACTGTGATATTGAAAAAACAGTAGATGGTGTGATAGGAGCAGCCTTCGGAAGTGCTGGCGAGCGGTGCATGGCTTGTTCTGTTGTTGTTACAGTAGGAGATGTGTCAGATCGCTTTATAGACGCATTACTGGACAAAACCGATCAAATTAAAACAGGAAATGGTCTTGATGATTATACATCTTTAGGACCTTTAATTCGAGATTCCCATCGTGATCGGGTTGTAGATTATATTGACAAAGGTGAAAAGGAAAATGCAAAACTGCTACGGGATGGCCGAGTTGAAATGCGTCAGCACGATAAAGGCTATTTCCTTGGAGCGACAATTTTTGATTATGTTGAAAAAGATATGAAAATCTGGCGTGATGAAATTTTTGCACCAGTATTAAGTATCGTTCGTGCTAAAAGTTTAGAGGAAGCCATTGAGATTACCAATGCTTCAGACTTTGCCAATGGAGCAGTTATTTATACCAGGAGCGGGAAAGCGGTAAGAGAATTTAAAGAAAACATTGATGCTGGAATGGTTGGTGTGAATATTAATGTTCCGGCTCCAATGGCATTTTTCCCTTTCTCAGGCTGGAAAAATTCTTTCTATGGTGACCTGCACGCTAACGGAAAAGATGGTGTTAACTTTTATACTCGTAAGAAGATGGTCACAAGCAGGTGGTTTTAAGTTTTTAAGTACCTTTCCGGGAGGGGATTCATACCTCCCCCTGCCTTTGACCTATTAAAATGACTATCCATTATTAAGTCATAAATGTTTCTTGGTCCTATTGAAGGAGGTGAAGAGATGTTTAATTTGCCAACCTCGACTCTGCTTGCTTTCTTTCCATGGCCGGTATTATTTATCGGATCGGCCATTGTTCTTTACTTTGTCTTCAAAAAACAGGATGAACTCGAAGAACAGGATGAATAAAAGGAGGAGGACGTTTTATGGACTCTGATGGTATCGTATTTATTATCTATTTGTTAGTGCTTATGACAGTTGGACTTTTATTTACACGTCGGGCTTCCCAATCACCTGATCACTATTTACTGGGGAATCGTGGTGTTGGGGCTTGCGCAACTGCGATGACTATGCAAAGCAGCTCCATGAGTGGATATATGTTTATGGGGGGACCAGCTTTAGCTTTTCAGCATGGATGGTATGCTCTTTGGTATGCAATTGGAGATGCAGGAGGAGCCATTGTTAATCTCTCCGTACTGGGAAAACGAATGAGACGAATGTCTGAAAAGCTTAGTGCTCTGTCTCCAATTGAGTACTTAGAAAAACGGTTTGAAAGCCCAATGGTGAGAGTCATTGCCTCTATCATCTCTATTATCTTTATCTTAGCCTATGTTTTTGCCCAATTTATTGCTGCCGGAAAAGCCTTAACTCAATTAACTGGTTTTTCCTATGAAATGGCATTAATTATAGGGGTTGGGGTTATTGTGATTTATACCGTTGCAGGAGGATACTTAGCTGTAGTGTACACCGATTTTATACAAGGGATTATTATGGTGATTGGCGTACTTGGTATATCCATCTTAGCCTTCAATCACATATCCTTCTCAGACTTAAATGCCCAGCTGGCATCCATTGACTCAACCTACTTAAGTATATGGGGCAAAGATTTGGCTTATTACGGACAATGGGGTGTTGTCATTGGAGCTATCCTCATTTATCTAGTCGGCTATATGGGACTGCCACATGTCGTAACCCGTCATATGTCCATGAAAAGCACGAAAACGGTAAAAGGAGCTATTATGTGGGCTGCTACATGGAATCAGCTCTTTATCTTTATCCCCTATGTATTAGGGCTAATTGGAATTGTGTTACTCCCTAATCTAAGTGATCCTGAAATGGTTATTCCCGAGCTTACCTATCAATTCTTTCCAGGCTTTTTGGCAGCATTACTCCTCTCAGCTATCATGGCAGCCATTATGTCAACATCTGATTCTCTCTTAATGCAAGCCGGTACCATTTTATCACGGGATGTGTACCAGCGATTTATCAACCCAAATGCCAGTGAAAAGAAAGCGGTTCTCGTTTCAAGACTCTGCATTTTAATCGGTGGTCTAGTAGGAATAGCCATTGCGATTTATGAACCACCCGCTGTTGCAGCCCTTGTTATCTTTTCATTCGGTGTACTAGGAAACAGCTTTCTCGTTCCATATGTTGCCTCGGTTTATTCTAAAAAGGCGAATCATGTAGGCGCCATTTGTGCCATGATTGGCGGTGCAACAACTAACATTTTATGGACAACATTGGAGTTTGAAGGGGCTACAGGTGTTCATCCATTCCTGGCAGGTTTAATTGTCTCCTTTATCGGAATGGTTATTGGAAGCCAATTCGGAAAGAAACCATCAGATAAAATGAAGGAGGCTATTGATGATTCCAAAGGGAAAAAGGCTCTTCCTTCCAAAATGGAAAAAAGGATTGCACACGACCTATCTCCTGAATCTAACAATATCTCCGAGTTTTTGGCTAATCAATCGCTGACTACATTAAAATCATAGAGGTGTATCAAATGACAACGGAATTTAACGTATTACCCCATTCTATCCGTTCAAAGGAAGCACTTCAGAAGATTACCAGTTTAGATAGAAAAAACAACTATACCATAGACCAGAAAGTTTTTTACCCTTATCAATTCGTTTCCTATCATATAAAGGTTAAAACCTTCCTAGTAAAAGAAGGGTATCTCGGATGTACGATTGATATGATTAGTGGTCGTGAATCTGTTATCGACAGTAAGCCAACGTTTTTTAAGAAAACTTTATGTAAAAAGGAACGTATTCAACCTGTATTAACCAGAGAGAAGGCTGAAAAACAGGCGATTCAATATTTTCAAAGACAGACTGCGAAAAGATTAAAATTTTTGGCTTTACCCAGATATTCTTTAACGGATAGTCATTTATTCTATCGCCCTTATTGGATTATATCTTCCAAGAACCATCGCTTTATTGTTGATGGACTCTCAGGAAGATTTCACCCTTTAACCTAAGTAGCTCAAAGGAGGATTTAAGATGCTTAAGCATGATAATCAATTAATCTCAAAGGATGCTCAGTATGTGTGGCATTCCATGAAACCATACAATCCTGAAAGCACAATGATAGCAGAAAAATCAAATGGATCCTGGATTGTAGACCATAACGGCCGTCGTTTTTTAGATGCTATGGCGGGTCTTTGGTGTGTGAATGCCGGCTATGGCAGAGAAGAACTGGCACAAGCAGCTTATGAACAATTAAAGAAGCTTGCTTACATCCCACTTGTCCAAACCCATGAACCTGCTATTAAATTAGCGGAGAAAATCAATGAATGGCTCGATGATGAATATGTAATTTTCTTCTCCAATAGCGGATCAGAAGCAAATGAGGCTGCTTTTAAGATTGCCCGACAGTATCACTATCACAATGGGAGCCCTGCAAAATATAAAGTGGTTTCACGTTACAGATCCTATCATGGAAATTCTTTTGGAGCTCTTGCTGCAACCGGTCAAGCTCAGCGCAAATACCAATATGAGCCCCTTTCACCAGGTTTTCTCCATGTAGCCCCACCAGACACCTATCGTGATGAAGAACCGATTCAGCGAGCGGAAGAGATTGATCAAATCATGACCTGGGAGCTTAGTGAGACGATTGGGGCCGTTATTATGGAGCCAATCATTACAGGGGGCGGTGTCATCATGCCGCCAAGGGATTATATGAAACGTGTGCAGGAAATTTGTAAAAAGCACGATGCCCTTTTCATTGTGGATGAAGTGATTTGCGGTTTCGGACGCATGGGTGAGAAGTTTGGTCACCAGCTATACGGAGTTAAACCAGACATTGTCACCATGGCAAAGGGAATTACCAGCGCCTATCTCCCCCTTTCGGCAACAGCTGTAAGAAAGGATATTTATGAATCCTTTAAAGGAAGCGGGGAATATGACTTTTTCAGACACGTGAACACGTTTGGAGGAAACCCTGCAGCCTGTGCAGTTGCTTTAAAAAACATTGAAATTTTCGAGAGAGAGCAGCTGGTTGAACGCTCAAAAGAAAAAGGAAAATATCTGATTAACAGTCTGCTTACACTTGAAGAACACAAAAATGTCGGGAATGTACGCGGTGAAGGACTGCTCGTAGGAATTGAACTCGTGGAGGATAAAAAGTCTAAGAAGCCACTTAACGAAAAAGATGTCAATCAAATCATTCAAGAATGTAAAAATCGCAATATCATCATTAGTAAAAATGGAACAACCGTTGCAGGATATAATAACATTTTAACCCTCTCTCCCCCATTAAACATTGCGGAGGAAGATTTAAACTATTTGATTCATCAGCTTTCGGAAGTCATCTGGACCGTTTTGCCAAAATCATAATAAAGTCTAAGGGAGGATCTTACAACAACTAATCCTCCCTTAGACTTTTTATTGTCGTATTCGGAAGTGAGTTTACCAATGATGATGGGGTTATAGCTACAGGATAATAGCTGGACCCTATGATTTTTCTTTAATCATATTTTATCGCTACATTTTTTACTTTAGTATAATTATAGAGTGCAATAAAGCCTTTCTCCCTTCCGAAACCACTCTTTTTATATCCACCAAAAGGCATTTGTATGCCTCCGCCTGCACCATAATTATTAACAAAAATCTGTCCTGCCTCAATCTTGCTGGCTAAATAATGAACACGACTTATGGTTTCCGTCCATATACCTGCCACTAAACCATAATCTGTACCGTTTGCTAATTGTAGCGCTTCCTCGGTATCTTTAAAAGAAAAGACTGTTAAAACCGGGCCAAAAATTTCCTCTTGAGCTAATCGACTATTAGGGGATACGCCATCAATTATTGTAGGTTCCAGGTATAATCCGCCACCCTCAACATTAGCAGATTTCCCTCCTACTACAATTTCTCCTTCCTTTTTCGCTAATTCTAAATAATTTATAATTCGGTCATATTGACGTCTATTTAAAATAGGGCCAATATCTTTATCTTCAAGAGCACTACCTATGGAGAGTTGCTTAAAACGATTTACAACATGCTTCAAAAATTCCTCTTTAAATGATTCTTCTACTAGTAATCTGGATCCAGCAGAGCAGGTTTGACCTGCATTTTGGATAATGGCTTTTACAACACCATCAACAGCTTTTTCTAAATCGCAATCTCCAAAAACAATATTTGGAGATTTCCCTCCCAATTCCAGCGTGGTAGGAACAACATTTTCATTAGCAGCTTTCGAAACAGTAATGCCTGTTGCAACAGATCCTGTGAATGTAAGGTGATTTATGCCAGGATGCGAAGAGAGGCTTGCCCCTGCTTCCGTACCATAACCTGTCACATGGTTAAAAACACCAGGCGGGAGATGAAGCTGGTCAAAGTATTCAGCCATTTTGCATGCTGTCATGGGGGTATCCTCTGCACTCTTAACTACTACCGTATTACCTGTTGCAATAGCAGCTGCAACACTTCTGGAAAGGATTTGTATGGGATAATTCCAAGGAATTATATGAGCCGTAACTCCAATGGGTTCCCTTGTAACATAATCGATTAGTCCATCTTCAACGGGAATCGTATCCCCCATTACTTTATCAGCTGCCCCTCCATAAAATTCAAAATAACGAATCGCTGCATCAATATCGGCATAACCCTGTGTCAGTGGTTTTCCAACATCTTTTGACTCAAGTCTTGCTAACCGATCACGATTATTTTGTAATTTTTCCGCCACTGAATACAAGATTCTGCCGCGTTCAAATGGTTTAATCTTTCTCCATCTCTCACTTTCAAATACCTTTCTGGCTGCATTCACCGCAGCATCGACATCTTCTTTAACTCCTCGTGGGATTGTAGCCATCATTTTCCCTGTAGAAGGGTCAAATACATGAATTTTTTTCGCATTGGAACAATCTACCCATTTCCCATCAATGTACATTTTTAATTCTTCCATATGGCTCACCCTTCTGATTTACATCTTATATCCCTCGGCCTCCATCTACATGGAGAACACTACCCGTAATCATTTTAGCTTCCTTAGATAATAAAAATGATACTGAATTTGCAATATCCCCTGGTGTCAACAAATTTCCAAGGGGAACACTTTGTCTGAAGATATCCTCTTTCACTTCTTCAATGTTCGCTCCATCTGCAGCAAATTGTTCAAGCATGTCTGTATCACACGGTCCAGGGTGCAGGACATTAGCATTAATTTTAAAGGATGCCAATTCTAGCGCTAAAGCTTTCGTAAATGATTCAACTGCACCTTTCGAGGCCACATAGGCTTGAAGTCCCGGTCTCGGCCTCGTAGTGGCTACGGATCCAATATTAACTATACTGCCTTGTTGTTCCTTTTTCATATATTTCACAGCTTCTCTGCACATTAAAAAGGTCATCGTCATGTTAATGTCTATCGTTTTGTGCCATGACTCTAAACTCACATCCTCAATAGGTGTAGAAGACTGGGCGATTCCTGCAGCATTGACGAGTCCCGTAATGGTATCAAACTTTTCAACCGCTTTGAGAAACGCTTTTTCTACAGCATTTTCTTCTAATAGATTTGCCTTTATCGATAGAAAATTTGATTGATTATGATGGTTGTCTAATTTATCAACATTCATATCACAGCCTACTACGTTTGCCCCTTCAGCCAGTAAGGTCTCAACAATTTCCTTGCCCATACCACCACCGGCGCCAGCAACGACAACAGTGCTATCCTTAAAAAGCATGATATCCTCTCCATTAACGATATAGTTTTTTAATGAAGGCATTACCAACATCTTTTGTCGTAGCATTGCCTCCAATGTCCGGTGTTAAGGTCTTATTTTCCAGTAATAATTGTTCAATGGCGAAAACTACATGATCATGTAAATCCTTCCGTCCGAGGTGATCTAGCATTAATGCTACGGACCAAATTTGTGCAAGCGGGTTGGCAATCCCCTTCCCCGCTATATCTGGCGCCGATCCGTGTACAGGTTCAAACATAGATGGAAATTCTTTTTCCGGGTTAATATTCCCAGATGGTGCCATACCCAACCCACCTACAATGGCTGAACCCAGGTCTGATAAAATATCCCCAAATAAGTTAGACGCCATTACCACCTGAAAGCGTTCCGGTCGTTCCACAAAATATGCAGCTAACGCATCAATATAAATCTTTTCATACGCTAAAACCTCATTCGCAAAAATTTCTTCAACAACTTGATCCCAAAATCCCATTACATGAGTAATTGCATTAGACTTGGTCGCATTTGTGACCTTGGTATAATGATGTGCCTTGGCATACTTCATAACATACTCCGTTAATTGTGCTATCCCCTGTCTTGTCATAATCGTATTTTGAACAGCTAATTCACGTTGATCTCCTTGAAACATAAGTCCTCCCACATCTGAATATTCACCTTCTGTATTTTCACGGAAAATGACAAAGTCTATTTCTTCAGATAATCGGAGAGGGCTCTCTATTCCCTTGAGCAACTTAACCGGACGTAAATTGACATATTGCTTAAAGTTTTTTCGGATCGGCATAATGAATTCCCAAATGGTTACTTCATCAGGAACTCTACTATCTCCAATTGCCCCAAAGAGAATAGCATCATATTCTTGTAAGATTGCCTGACCATTGTCAGGCATCATCCGGCCATACTTTAAATAATATTCAGAGCCCCAATCAAAAATCTCATAATCAAGCGTAATCGACTCTCTATCATTGATTACACGAATGACTTTTAACGCCTCTTCCATCACTTCCTTACCGACACCATCTCCTGGTATTACGGCTAATTTATACATTTTTACTAATCCCTCTTAAAAAGTTTAAAGCAGCTTTTCGATAAATTTCAGTCGTCTCACCAAGCTCATTTAATTCAACATATTCATTGACTTGGTGTGGAATATTTCGATCTCCGGCACCTATCGTTACAATAGGCACACCATGGAGGTGAAGGAATGTACCATCTGTAGCACCGGGAACTCCATTATAGACAGGACCTTTTCCTAATACTTCCTTCACTGAAGCATGAACAGCTTGAACAACAGGGCTCTTTATGTCTGTCTCTGTTGGAGGACGATCTTCAATTACATCTAAACTCGCTTCAAAATTCTCATCCTGTTCTTTTAACTCAGTAAATGTATTTTGTATCTTTGTGAGGAGTTCGTTATGATCTTGGTTAGGAACCGTTCGAATATCTAATGTAGTCATACAACTTTCGGGAATGACATTAATTTGTGCATCACCTGTAATGGGTGCTTTTAGAACAGTGGGTGTAATGCTTGGCCCCTTTAGAAATTCATGTTCACCATGAATCTTTTGCTCTTCTATTTCCAACTGTTCAAGAGCTGTAATAATTTTTGCCATACGCCAATTTGGATTTATGCCGCTCCAGGAAATTGCACCGTGTGCCTGCTTACCTTTTACAGTGATTCTAATTCTAAGTGCACCCCTCTGGGCAATACAGATTTGATTCTCCTCTGGTTCACAAATAATAGCTCCATCAACATCATCAGCCCAGCCCTTTTTAATAAAGTGCTTTATACCTATCATCATGCCTTCCTCATCTACTGGAATACATAATATCATTTTCCCAGTAAACTCTTCCTGATCCTCAAGTAAGGACTGAACAGCCGTAATCATACAAGCTAAATTGCCTTTTGTGTCATTTGTACCTCTGCCATACATTCGTCCATTAACGATTTGTGCACCAAATGGATCATACTTCCAGCTGGCATGATCCCCCTCCGTAACAACATCGGTATGACCCTCAAATAATAGGGTTTTTCCTGGCTTGCCAGAATCTATTACTCCAATGACATTTGGTCTGCCAGGCTCAACTTCTTCAACATAAGTCTCGATTCCCAGATTTTCTAAATAACCAGCCACAAAACTGGCCACCTTTTGTTCGTTACTATTTGGATCCTCAGGTCGATAAACACTGGGAATACGCACTAATTGCTGGGTTAATTTGACAACATGTTCATAGTCTCTTTTCAAGCGTTCTTTTTTTGCTAACTTCATATAAACTCCCCTTTTATGAGTTATGATTAACCGTTTGTTCTTTCAATGGAAAATAATATGGCTGTTGTTTAAAGAGCAGACTAAAGAGAACAAAAACGATTAACGAAACAAACACAGGAATCGTAACCGTATCTACACCCAATAAATCTCCGTAAGCTTGATTATAAAAATGAATCCCAATGTAGGAACTAATTCCAGCCACCATTGATGCAATCGCTCCATATTTATTGGCATACTTCCAATATAGACCTAAAACAAGCGGCCAAATAAAGGCAGCCTCTAAACCGCCAAAGGCAAATAGATTTAAGAAAATCAATAACTCAGGTGGATTAATCGACAACAGAAAAGCAATAACTCCTATTATCCCTGTTACGCCCATACTTAATTTCTTTACCATATTTCTATTTGCATCCGGCTTTATATAATTGATATAAATATCTTTTACAACAGATGAACTGACTAATAAAAGAAGAGAATCAACCGTAGACATCATCGCTGCTAGAGGTGCGGCCAAAATAATACCGGCAAGAACAGGAGGCAGAACTTCAAGCGCAACCATTGGGATAACCTGATCAGCAACCTCGATACCTGGTAATACCGGGCGGGCAAGTACACCAATCAAATGCATATTCAACATGATAAATCCAACAACAATCGTTCCAATCATTAAAGCACGATGCATGGACTTTGAATTTTTGTAAGACATCGCCCTAACAGCTACCTGAGGCAAAGCAACTACCCCTACTCCAACCAGAATCCAAAAGGAAGAAACATAGAGATTCGTTAGCTGGCCATCTTGTCCATATGGAGTAACTAAATTAGGGTTTTCTGCCATTAAATCTGCAAAAATATTATTCAATCCACCTCCAGCTACGACAACTGCAATAAGTAAAATAAGGGTTCCAAAAAACATCACGATACCTTGAATCGTATCGGTTAATGCAACCGCTCTAAACCCGCCAATAGTTACATATATTAATACTGAAATGGAGAAGATAAATAGTGCTGATACGTAGGAAAGACCTGTTAATGATTGAATTAAATAAGCTCCACCAACCCACTGGGCTACCATTGCCGAAAATAAAAAGATAATTATACTAATGGCAGAAATCATAACAACAGATGTACTTTTATACCTTTTTCCCAAAAAATCTATTAATGTGACGGCTTTATAATGTCTGGTAACAATCGCAAACTTTTTTCCTAATATGAGTAATACAAAATATCCAGTAGCCACTTGAGTCATGGCAAGCAGTACCCACCCAAGTCCAATTGAGTATGCCGCTCCTGGTCCTCCTAAAAAGCTTGATGCACTGCCATATGTTGCGACCATCGTCATAGCTAAGATTAGTCCACCAAACTCACGGCTTCCAATAAAATAATCACTTAGGAAGGAAGATGAACTGGCCATTTTACGATTGGACCAGATACCAATTACAAATACGATAGCGACAAAAATAAGTAATGGAATAATAACAGCCCAATTCATGCAGATTTCACCTCATCACTTTCATCTTCCTCATCACCAAAGGACACCTCGACTAATGCAAATTTCACAACGCCCCAGACCAATATAACCATTACGATAAATCCAACAATACAGCTATAGAAAAACCAAGCGGGGAACCCCAAAATAAAGGTATACTCATCCGGAGATTTTGATCCAAAACCATAAGCAAACCCATACCACCAGATAATGTTGAATACTGCCAAACCACAACCTATCAAAGCTTCTCGATGAGCAATTTTAAACCTCTTATCTTCCTTAGCACTCTGGCTCATTCAAAAACCTCCCTCTATAAAATAGTCGTTTGTTTTATTTTATTATCAGAATATTAAAAATTAATTAGACAAAGTGTTAAACGTAATGGGGGATAATGTGACGAGTAGTCTAGGTCAATGGTGAGTAGCGGGGGTAAGACGGTTGAGGGGGATTGTAACCCAGCAACTCCCTCAGCACTTATCCCCTTCTATAAATCATGCTCAAATTAGCCAGATTAAAATTATCCTTCTGGCAGAGACAAAACCCGTCATTTGTCTATAAAGCGTACCAGGTACCATTCCGTGTGCAAATCACCACCCTCTCCCTTATAATAAAACCATAGCAACATATGGATGGAGGTAACTCAATGCACTCAATTTTAGATCAAATCCAGCTGAAATACCAGACTCTGAGCAAAACCGAAAAAAAAGTGGCAGATTATGTGATAAAGCATAATAAGGATTTGTTAAATATACATATTCAGGAACTAGCGGATAAAATTGATGTATCGGTAGCGGCCATTACTCGCTTCTGCAAAAAAATTGATGCGGTCAGTTTTGTCGACTTTAAAATTTTGCTTCGTGATGCAGTGGAAGAAAACTATGAAGCGGATGATGCTATTACAAAAGTGAATCAAATTTATGAATCCGTTATTAAATCAACCAATTCGCTTACTAATATCGGGTCATACAAAAAAGCCTGTGAATGGATGTTACAGGCTAGTCGGATACATATTTTCGGCATCGGCAGTTCTGGCTTGTCTGGACAGGAGTTTAAAGCACGGCTGTCCAGGATGGGATTTGCTGTTGATACGCACACGGATTCACATGCAATGATTATTGCGTCCTCGATTCTTTCATCAAACGATCTTGTGATTGCGATTTCCAGTTCAGGACAAACGAAAGAAATTATTGATGGCATTGAAATAGCCAAACGAAGAGGAGCCAAGGTCATCTCCATCACCAGTTATTCGCATTTGCTGCCCCATTTCCCGTAATTGTCGCCACAAGAGCACTGGAACCAACCGATGACAACGCAGGACCGCCAGTTTTATTTCCGAAAAGGCCGAATGCAAAATCGGTAAA
Organism: Salinibacillus kushneri; assembly: GCF_900111405.1. Classification (GTDB taxonomy): domain Bacteria; phylum Bacillota; class Bacilli; order Bacillales; family Alkalibacillaceae; genus Salinibacillus; species Salinibacillus kushneri. The sequence continues at coordinate 493,251 of NZ_FOHJ01000001.1, forward strand.
AAACTGTCCGCCCCCGGATTTCATTAAAAAAGATCCGAAAATGACAAACAGGATAAGGACTGTTGAACTTACGTAAATAGGGGCACTGAATATTCCTAATGTCCCGTTGAACATGTGATCAACCATCCTGTCATACCCTACCCCTGGATGTGCCAATGCCCCAGGAAAATATCTGCCTAAGAAGATGTAGGCAAGGAAGAATACACCAATGGCAGACATCAAAATACCATTTGTTCTCCTCGTAGCTTCCAGTACGAGGACAATAAAAATTGTTCCAAAAGCAATGTCACTATTATTGATATTTCCCTGTCTGCTTTGAATCGCTTCTGCCCCTGTAATCATATAGAAGGCTGTTACTATGGTCAAAAGCACGATAAAAACATCCATGACACCAAACTTTTTGCCCTTTTTATAAGGAAATAACAAAAATATTAATAGCAGCGCCCATATAACATGGACACTTCTTTGCTGCCAAGATGATAAAGTCCCAAAGCCGGCTGTATAGACATGAAAAATGGACAGCCCAATGGCAAGCAGGCTTATAATAAGCATGAAAATTCTAGAGCGATTCCATGTTTTATTTCTCTGTTTCCAAATCTCTTCAATAAACGCCGGCTTCTCCTTAATTGTCGTATCAAGCTTTTGAGTTTGGATCGTTTGGGTTCCCATTTTTTAATCACCTCCAATATGAAATTAATTCGACCATAGTGTACGGCCACGACACTGACAATTTTCCCCATAATTAAGTCACTAGCCTCTACAGCTAATAATCGTGCAGTTTTTTTGATAGCGTTTTCATAATTAAGCGCAAAATCACCAATGTATTTCTTCAACAATCGCTCACCAGGATGTACCGCTCCTATTTACAAGGATATCAATTTTACCATAGTTATTTGTGACAGATGCTCTTCCGTTTTATCCATGCGACTGCACTTTCTGAAAAATTTTAATGACTGTTCTATCTGTTAAATTTCATCGATAACCGTGACCCTCATAAACAAACACCTTCTTTTTTCGTTTGCTTATTAATGATGCAATTTGCATGCCAAAGTAAATAATAACAGTTCTAAAAAACGGCAAAAAAATAACTGCTGAGCGCAGTTTAATGAACATTCGTAATATTTGTTTTCTTGAGAAGAAAAAGGATTTAATGGTGATTCCACCCGCCTAACAACTCTAATAATTCAAAAATAAATCAATATTATTAATTAACGCGGATTTGACGATTCAAAAATGATATAGGGATTCATCTTTGAATTGGCCGATATTGACGTAGGTAATTCCTATACTGCTAAGAAAATGTTACAGATAGCCAATCACAATTAATTCTATCACCATCAACCGTCTATCTAATATAAAGGAATTGAACCCTTTCTTTTTTAATGGACATCACCAGTAAAATTAAATCGCATCTCCTTTAAACATAATCAGTCACAAAATTACAAACGTTGCTGTCACTTTATTATTTACTACGAGATTTAGACTGCTCATTGATAGGCTATTTTCAATATCTCTCCTCGGATATCAGAACTACTTCATCTTCATGTGGGACTTATTGGCTTGGTCTATGAAACTTAAAACACTATAAATGGACTGTAAGGCTGGAGTAGACACATCTAGCAGATTGGCCTGTCTGACAATATATCCGCACATGGCTTCCACTTCCATCCTCTTTCCACGGAGGCGGTCCTGCAGCATGGATGTTTGATGATTTCTCGCCTTCTCGGCATTAGAAAAAATCCTGGCTTGAGTTGGTTCGGGGTCAAAAGAAATGCCTTTATGAATCGCGACATTAATGACCTCGGAGCAGATTGCTGATGCAGTTTTGTTTAACTGCTTATCATCTAAGATTTGCCCAACCCGAGCGACTGCAGCAGCGGATAACGGGTTAAAGGTAGCGTTCCATAATAATTTTTGCCATTTCCTTTCAAGGATGTGCCTGGATTGCACAGTATCAATACCCGCCTGATTAAATTTTTCCATAATGACTGCACAGTCATCCGTTGCTGATGAATCTAATTCTCCTATTACAAGTTTGACTCTTCCTTGTTGACGGATCCTGCCCGGAGCTTCTACGGAGGCTTGAATATATGTAGCTGCTGATAACAATCGCTCCTTGTCAAATACATCCTCTAATATTTCTTCGTTTTCAACGCCATTTTGCATCGTCATGATAAGTGCACTGTTCTTTAAAATGTTCCTCAGTTGTTTAGCGACTTCTTCGGTATCATTTGATTTGACACACAACAATACCAAGTCTGATTTTGCCAGATCACTTAAACGGTCGGTAAACGTTCCAGGAACACGGAATTGACCATGCTCCCCCGCAATCAATAATCCTTCCGTCTTCATCGCAGCCAGATGATATCCTCTAGCTAAAAAAGTTACATCATGTCCCGCGTTATGGAGCATTCCGCCAAAATAACTGCCGACTGCTCCTGCTCCTGCAACACCAATCCTCATTTCCATTCCTCCCCTTTGTTTCCATTCAAGTTATCATTATTTTATCACTCTTTGTTATAAACCAGACTATTTTTTCTGTATTAAAAAGGCTTGAAGAACCAAGCCCTTAAGATAAATAAAGATTTATCTTCTTGACGAAATAATAGAATCAAAATCCATACCAAGCCTGTAATCATAAAAAGGAAGGAACCAAAAAAGAAAAGTAACTAAGAATTAATGTTCCTGGGACAATGGTTACAGATAAAACAAATAATAGTATACCGAAAAACAGGTACATGTGCGGGAGTATTTATTTATTCATTTTATACCTTCCTTTAATAAAATAATAATCTCTTAATATCTACTCATTTGAACATGTGGTTGAGGTTCATGTTCGTTAAATTTATTCTCATGTTCAACCGCTATACTTAACACCCTTTTAGTAATACTGAAAGACGGCGTAAGTTGTAAAGTGCTTTCTTGGTGAGCATAATGACCATAAGCATCATAGTCAGTTAGCGTGCTTACGTTTGGCTTTATCTCGTATCATATAAATATCATACTCATACAACGGATTAATACTACCATCATCTTTTAAATTTTAAGTAATCCATGTTTGGCAGAAAAGATAGTAAGAAGTAATGCTGCATTCATGTTTTGAAGTGAATTAAAACAACACTATGGATAACCGGGAGTAAGTGTTTTTTACAGCAAAATCAAATGTGCTATACAAATAAAAAAAGGAATATACTTACAATAAAAAGAACTCGACGTTCATTTGTAAGAAATGAATGTCGAATTCTTTGTAATGAAGGTAGAGAGAGAAACTATAGACGAGCTACTCCGTCTCCAGAGCTAATCTAACAGAGCTTTAGCCGTATTCTCATCTGTAATTAAAACATCAATTAAATTACCTATTAAAGAGCTTCTAATAGCCTCTATTTTTTCACTTCCACCCGCAACACCAATAACAAGTGGTATATTCTTTAGTTTCTCTAATGCCAATGTGATGACTTTTTCATTCCAAACATTTAAAGCTGTATTACCATCGGGATCTATAAAGTTATAACATATATCGCCTACAACATTTTCGAAATCCACCTCTTCTTGTTTCCCTTGGTGTAAATAAGACTTGACCATGGTGGAATGTTCCGGTGTACCACCAATACCTACCAAGGCAACATCGGACTCCGTTGCCTTATCAAAAACATTTTTTATCGTGGACTGGTTAAAAATAATGTCTTTCGCTTCCTTAGAATCAACTAAAACCGGAGCATGTAGTAGACTATATTTAGCATTCAAACAATCCGCTAAAGTGGCTACAATATTATTAGAGTGAATATCTACTTGTTCGTCACCCATACCACCTACCAATGGTACAATCGATAAATCAGGAAAATGTTGATTGGGTTGCATTGATTTAGCGACTTCATTTAAAGTCGTGCCTGAAGATACTCCAAGTGTTTGACCATCTTTTAGGATTCTCAGCAAATATTTACTTGCAGCAATTCCCAATCGCCCCTTAGATGTCTCCTGATCATTACTGCTCACACATACAACTTCTCTTAAATCGTACCTACGTTCCACTTTTGATTCCAAAGCCAGGAAAGGATGACTTTCATCATCGTGAATAATAATTTCCACAACACCGGTCTCTTTTGCTTTGGTAAGGTATTTTGATATTAAAGATCGACTAACCCCGATAGACTTGGCAATAGTTGATTGTGTTGCGCCTTCTTCATAATACATATGCGCGATTTTAACCATCAATCTTTTATCATTTAAAAATGACATGTTCAATTCATCCATTCTATATTTACTAATAAAAATTATTGCTATTAAGGTTTTAGGTTCAAGCTTAATTAAGCTTGAACCTAAATGATTCTAACTATTATTTTAACCATCAATATAATTTAAATCTATACATATACGGAAACAAAATGGAGAACTTTATGTTTCAAATACGATTGTATTTCCTTCATTAAATGTAGGAAATTGCGATGGACTAACAAACACCGCACCAGGTAACACATTATCTGCGGGCTCCTTAAAATAAACGGAAATGTGTCCTAGTTCCTTTAAGTTATCATTTGCTGCTGACCCAACAGCGGTAATGGTATATGTTTGATCTCCAATTCGTAAAGTACCACCTTCTTGAATAGGTTGATCCGAAGTCTCTTCTATTTCATGAATCACTGACATTTCTCTTAATTCATCTGGTGCTTGTGGCCCAAATAAAATAACTACTTTCTCTTCTTCAAAGCTTGGCACTAAAGCACCGATTTCTTTTATGGTTGATTTATACATTTATGCTCCCCCCTATTAATCTTATGATGAATACATTCCAAAACTAGCAAAGTAGGCAATCACTACGGCTAACACACCTGTAATTAAACGACTGTATAATACAGCAGGCACTCCATATTGTACCGTATCTGGTTCCGCTTCCCCTAATGATAAACCAACTGGAATGAAATCCGCCCCTACTTGACCATTGATTGCGAATAATGCTGGTAAAGCAAATTGTGGTGGAATATTCCCCATTCCAATTTGGCTACCAATTAGTACACCAATAACTTGGGCAATAACGGCACCTGGTCCTAATACTGGAGATAAGAATGGTAATGTACAAATGAATACAATAACAATTAATCCCCAAAGAGAACTAGCTAGTGGTGATAAAGAGTTAGCAATTAAATCACCAATTCCAGTGTAATTAATGATACCGATTAACATACTAACAAATGCCATAAATGGAATGATATTTTTAATTAGCATATCAACTGAATCACGACCTGCTTGATAGAACGTTCCTGTTACATTTCCGATTCCTTTTGAAAATCTCATTAAGAAATTATCGTTATTACCTTTGTGTTTATCTTTAACTTGTTGATATTCTTCTTTAAATTTTTCTTTATCTGTTGTGTTAAAGCTTGATTCATCCGCTTGCTCTGCAGCAGTCGCTTGTTCCGCTAAAGCTTGATCACTTTCTTCACTAGATAATTCCACTTGTTTCTCCGTTACCCCTGATACAAAAATATCTTCTTTAATATGTTTAGCAAGAGGGCCGGACGGGGATGATGATAATATATCAACGGTAGGTATACGTTTCATTGGATAGAGGCCAATTCTTGCTGTCCCTCCGCAGTCAATCACAACACACATCATTTCATCTTCTGGTATAGAGTTTTTAAACCCATCTACCGCTTCAGTACCTGTTAATTCTGCAATTTTTTCAGCAACTGGGTGTATCCCACCACCAGTAATCGACACAACTTTTGCTTTCTTTCCTTTTGGTTCAATTCTTAAACCAGTTCCCCAACCACCAGGGCCTTTATTTACAAAAACAGCCTTATTTGCCATTGTCCATCAGTCCTCCTAAATAGTATACGCTTACATTCTCGCAGCCAAATATTTCGTAATTTGTTCCGTAATAATCCCTCTTAAAAACATAACTACTATACCAACTAGGAAAAATCTAACTGCTATTTCAGAGGTTGCATAACCTGCTTGCTCTAACCCGTTCGCAATCCCTAAATAAACAAATAGTTCGCCGGCGTTCGCATATGGAAATAAAGCGGTAACCGGATGTAAAAACGATACTAAGGAGTCAAAAAAAGCAGGTTTTTGTTTCTCTTCAACAAATCGTCCAAACGTATATGCCATTGGATTTGTTAGAAGTAAAATCGATAAGATCGGCATTACCGTATATCTTAAAATTGTATACTTCGATGCAAACTTAATTGCCTTTGTCACTCTTTCTTCACCAATAAATTTAATCAGTGCATAAGTGAATGTTAATAATACTAAGAGGGTCGGAACAATTCCTGTAAATAAGCTCATAAACTGTTCCCCACCAGCATTAAACATTCCAATAAAGTGTTCTCCAAACCACTGAATCCATTCCATTGATTTACACCCCTTTTGCATTTCTCATTCAACTTTATTTAAAACATTAACTTCCTTCTGTTTTAAAATATTTTTTTATACAAAAGGAAGCTATTTTCCCGTTCTATTTCCCTTTTTATTATCTAAATCATCCATTAATAGTAGAGAAGACCTCTCACCTATTCTCTAAAGTTTGATTAGTCCTGACTTTTTTTCGAAATAGATATTAGAGCATTTTCAGCAGCTTGATGAAGTGCCACGCTTAAAGCAGGAACCCTCTTACGCTTGTATTTGCCTGTAGCTTGAATGGATGCATGTAAGCTATCAAGCAATTCGCCAACATGACTACCTTTGTACTGTTTTATTTCCTTAAAAGTTGAGAGGATACTAACACCATGCACCGCTTGGCATTCTTTAATAATGTAGTTTTCATCCACGACAATCATTGCAATGGATCCCGCACCTAATTTTCTTTGTGCTTTTCCTGAGAATAGGTGAATCCCTTTTGTTCCTTTATATTTTCCAATCATCGCTTCCATCGAATTCTTATAATGTCGTACTTGAATAAATGTTAAAGCATACTGCGTAATAAGAAGTCCGCATGCGATTAGGACGAGCCCCATCACGCCCTCCCCCTTCTCTTATTAAATGACTATTTAGATAAACTTAATTCCTTATTTTTATTATCTGGAAACAATTGATTTTGCAATGACCTTAGTTTCCAAACCGTTGTAGTTGGATCTAATTCAACATCATCTTCGGTTAAAAATTGACCTTCTTTAACATCTTTTTTCGCAACTACATTTCCACTAATTAGCCCAATTGGAATATGACCATTCACATTCATTTCTTCATGTGTTTCTAATACTCCTCTAACAGAGTAACCGCCAATACCGTCAACTTGCTCACCAGCTTTGATATCTCTTTTCGCCACAGTTACTGTTTCTGAAATGGGTGCTCCTAACGGATGAATAGATGTATCGTGTTGCAGAACTGCTTTTGCAATCGTGATTGGCGTTTCTAAACTAGCAAGGTGATAAGGTCTGTATAAGGTATAGTGTGGTCCATGGTTTTCATCAACCTTTAATAGATAACGAAGTTCTTCGTCTACAGGCTCTAGCTCACTTTTTACAATGACAAACACACCTGGAGCTAAACCGTTTACATAATCAACAACACCTGTTTTATTTAATACCCCTCCATTCTCTTTTGTGTTCAAAATATCAGCAACATTATCTAAATTCGCCTCAACTCCGTGCATTCCAACTTTGTCAGGTACTAGACCAATCGCATTACTTAATAAATTCATTTCAGCCATAGTTTTCGTCCCATCTTGGAAAGCGGCTAACATATGAGCACTCATATTCTTTTGATTCGCTTCATCAGCACATGTGTCCGGATTTGCTGTTGGCTTAAGTGGATTATTTTTCCCTTTTCCTGCCACAACGACTTCTAGTCCCATTGTTTTAGCAAATTCATATAATTCTACAATTGCGGCTGGCTCATCCCCAGCAGAACCTGAGTAAACTAATCCAGCTGACCTAAATAGTTGATTCATCGCAGATCCAATTGTAATATCTACTTCTACATTTAATAACACAAGGTGTTTTTGAGATCGAAGGGCTTCTAACGAAATATTTGCACCTACTTCTGGAACACCCGTTGCATCAACCACCACTTCCACATTTGGTGACTGAATGACTTCACGATAGTCACTCGATATAACTGTATTTATCTTTCTTTTTTCTTGAGATAAATAAAAATTTTTGGCTCTGTTAGCATTTTCTTCATTTACATCACAAATCCCGCCTACAACCATTCCAGGAATTCTTGATATTTGCGAGATCAAACCAAAGCCCATTTGCCCAGCTCCAATAATCCCCACTTTAATTGGTTGTTGTTCCTTGTCTCTTTCTAAAAGCTGTTGATAGATTGACATATTCATGTTCCTCCCCCTAAATTATTAACAAATCTTTTGTTTGCGCTTACATGATAAGTCCATTTACTATTTAAGAACTAAAAAACTACAAAGTTAGTTAACAACTACTAATTAGAACTTTAACATATGTTACAAATAAAAACAAACGTTTTATTACAATCATTTGTTATACTTAATAATTTTTGTTATATTTTGGTTTTGATTACCTCATCAACACCAACACCATGGCCTTACTACTCGCCAGGCATTTCGACAATGATACAATCGAATTAAAGCAAGAACGAGGACTCTACATAAGAAACACCCCCTCTTAGATTATTCTAAGAGGGGGTGTTTGGGTAATTTACTGAAAGGGATGGAAATTTCTTTAGATTTATACGATCAGCAAGATCTAAACCCTAACCTCCACTCACTATTGTCCTTCTGTAAGAGAAACCCTGCCATTTGTCCATAAGTGGTACACCGGTATAGTTTTCAAAAAGTTCTATCCAGAATATCCATAGACATAAGAAAAAACATGGAGGGGTTTTATGATTGCCAAGACAGAAGAGAATTTGGTTTCCTGGTGCGAACTTACATATTACTACTCGTGGAGTAAAACGGACAACTTTAATTCATGATGATGTAGATTACTTGGAATGCTTAAGAATTTTAGAAGAGTCGCCAATTTCCCTTTTCTTCTTTAACCAATTCCATAAAATGAAATAAAATGGCTCACCACCTAGATATAGATGAGCCTAATAATGATTACTTTTCATATTTAAAATAACGTTTATGTTAAGTCCTTAAGTATATGTAAATAGTCCGGCTTAATATTTAGCAAATAATAAACTTCAGTAGAAACCCATATGCAGTGGCTAGTGCCCACTTTCTACACCCATATCCAAGACACTTCTCATGAAAACAGATTGTCCAATCGGGACAGAAAACTGACAATCAAACTCTAATCTTTTTCCTATATTATAGTACCACTTGTATTCCGGGACACTGCACCTGTCCCTATGTCCCGCAAAAAAACTCCACCTTAATTCCAAACACTGTAAAAACATCACCAACATGCTGTGTCTAGTCTCTATCTCCCAATAGATAATTTAGAAAAAAGGGAGATAGTTTTGACAGATCAGGAATTAAAGTTGGTGATTGGTAGATTTCTACATAGGAAGAGAATTGAAATGGAAAAGGAAATCAATGATTATTCCATAGAAGAGATAGCTTATCAAGCATGGATTCATGACAAAAGTTTAGGGAGAATGAAACGGGGCGAAACGATGCCTTACGTATTCAACCTAATTCATCTATCTAAAACCTTACATATCTCCTGGGAATTCCTGGATTATCTAGAAAGAAATGATAACATCACGAAAGGATTAGGCCGATATCTTCGGATGAAACGGTATGATACTGGAAGAACCAAACGGAATATAGCTCAATTGGCACGTCTTAATGAGAATTACCTCAGTGATATTGAGCGTGGCAAAAAGATGCCTTCTCTCAAAGCCCTAATTAAGCTATCCTACCATCTGCATATCCCATGGGAATTACTTGATGAGATTAAGAAGAACATGAATTAACCCCATTCTCCCCTCTTATCCTCCGCACCAGCCTCGAGTTTCGATTTGTTCAACCTCAATATCCCCACAAAAGGAGTGTCCCCAATGACTGAAATTGTGAGCAACTACCGCATTACCCCCTCCACCATCACCTTACTGCCCGCCAGACATTTCGACTATGACACCACCGTATTAGAAGAAGGCCGCGAACTTTATGTAAGAAAATCCCCCTTGCAGCTTATTAAGCGGGCCTGTCTCGAGGCTGGGTCATCTTATGATGGGAGGAGGCAGTACATTATGTATCAAACCAGCTTCCGTCACAAGGTCCCCATTCCTATTTATCCCGACCAGCAAATTTATACTTTTCCGACTCACTCACCTAATGACTTCAACTGCCAATGGATTTTTTATCCCCACATTGACTCGCTCATCTCCAATCGCACGGCTTCGAAAAAAATCCATCCATCAATTATCCGATTTAGAAACGGGGATGAACTTCCTCTAAAGGAATCTTTTTACCTGCTCGAAAGACAAATCCAGCGAACGGCGATCTGTATGCTCCGTTATCAATCTGCTATTCAAAATCAATTCCCATCCAAAAATGATAGAAACGAAAGGACGATCCATAATGAATTATATTCAAGAGATTAATGCTTTTTATACGTTAGGCGTAACCAATCCTGTCTCAAATTCTGCCGTAAGTCTTTGGCATGCGTTAATGCACATTAACAATCTGACTAGATGGAGGAAAACATTTACGGTCGCTGCTACGGTTTTAAAAACGAAATCCGGGTTAAAGGATAGTGCGTTTAAGCGGGCGCGAAAGGAATTGGTGGACAAAGGGTACATTCACGTTCGATCCCGGGGAGGAAATCAGGCTCCGGAGTATCAAATGGTCAGCCTGCTGGCCATTATGGACCACAGTACGAACCTCAATGCCGACCACACGATGGACCAGAGTACGGACCAAAGTGAGAACCACAGTGCGGACCCATTAATAAAAGAAAGAAAGACGAAAGAAAACCAAACCAATCCTGCAACAACAAACGCAAAATCGGCATCCGTAATTTTCTTTGAGGAAAATGCAGGTGAACTGCCTGCCTATATTCAACATGATATCCAGGAATGGGCTCGGTCTGTTGGTGATGAACTGGTTATCCATGCTATAAAAAGAGCCTTAGAGCGGAATAAGGCGAACTGGGGGTATGTGAAGAGTATTTTAAAAAGCTGGGAGATAAAAGGGATTACCAGTGTTGAGGAAGCAGAGGGAGAGGAACGGACTTATCAAAAGCAGAGGTCTAAACCGCGAGTATCACGGAAAAAGGAAGTACTGCCGGAATGGTTTGATGTGGAGAAGGAAAAAGAACCTGTGGCTGAAAAAGGACGAAGGGATATTGAGGAAGAAAGAAAGGAGCTTGCTGCGCTCCTGGCGAGGGTGTAAATCGTACCTAGGTACCAATATCAGATACCTCATCAAACCACATACACCTCAAATAGCCCCTACAAAATCACTCAATGTCCTTCTATTCACGGACAAACCCTGATAATTGTCCATAAGGGGTACCGGTTACGGATAGCGCAACTAACGCATAATCCAACCATTGTTATCTTTTAGACCCACCTTTGACAGAAAATAGATTTAACTATCACATGTGGACTTATAAATATTTCATTTGATTTAACTATTTCACGAAAAATTCATATTCACTCTTTAAAACATCCCTAGATGATCCCTTAACTGAGTGAGTTATAAAATTACGCTTTATATCTTTTACTACAGTAGTTATATATGGCATTTGCCTATTGGGTTCAATTCTATTAATCGACTTTAATTGTCCTTCCAGTTTAAGAACAAGTTGTTTAAACTGAATGTAGTCATTAAATGTATTAATGGAATAATTATGAATAGCCTTAAAATTATTAAACATTTTTCTCTGTAGTTTATTTGGAGCTTTAAGTAAGCCAGTGCACGGATCAATCACAACGCCTGTAACAGTTTTATAGTTATAGGGGTTCATTCGATGGATCTTACTAGGATGAAGTTGTAAATCGTACTTTTTAACAATTGAGTTAATATGTCTTAAAAAGGACTTTGGAATTCTCTTATGGCTTGAAAATGTCATGTCATCTACAAATAAAGTAAAATGAATATCATTTTGCTTACATAAATTGTATATCCCATTAAACAAATCAAAATATGATAGAAAGGATAGTATTGTACTTGTAGGAAAACCTTGAGGTATATGACGTAGTGCAGTTTTACTATCAAGGGGATACGTTGTTAATTGAGTAATAATCTTAGCCACATCAGGGCTAGTATGAAACTTATGTAAAAGCAGACCATAAACATAACTATCCCGAGTACTTGGAAAAAAGTTCTGAATATCAGCAGTTTGAATATATGGTTTCTGTCTATGTATTAAGGCATTATCTAGAAAGTCTCTCTTGGGTATGCCCGCATATACATAATCAGGGATATTAGTTTTACATAACATTTTATTTAACCGTCTTAAAAGTGACTTATAATGTTGATCCGTATTAAAAAGCGTTCTTACTTTTTTGCCTACCTTTTTCTTAAAAGGGTAGACCGTATATCTTTCTTCAATTCGGTTAAAATTTTCAACATCTGTCTTAAGTAGACTGGCTAATCTTCTTTTATTGTGTAGTTCAAATAGAGAATGTGGTTGTGAAATTAACATTGGCTACCTCGCATTCTTTTTTGATTGTAAAAGAAGCTAGAGAGAATATTTTTTATTGAATCTATTCCCAAATGGAAGACTTCTTTTAGAAACAATAATCGAATAAACAGAATAATAGTTTTAGCTAGTAAAGCGGCAAATTCAGGAACAAAGTTCTCTATGAATAAATTTTTCACTCGCTTATAACTAGAACTTTTTCTATCTCTGTTTTTTCGGCGATACTTACGATTTTTACAACGAGATTCCTCCAACGTTGCCCCTCCTTTTAATATTAAATTGGCCAAAAGGCCCCTCTGCTCGTTAATATTATTGGGAAGGTATTTTTGAGACAAGTATCGCTCTCTCTAGCATCCTCTAGCCAAAAGTCCTCTGCTCAGATCATTTATGATGAAATTCTTATACTACTATGAACTTATAGGACCTTAGATTAGGGACCGTTACGGTAAACGGATAAAAGCCCCCGACTGATAGCGCTTCATGAACAAAATTGTGTTCAATCCACTAAATTTTTGCAGAGGTATTGTCTCAATTTTCGCAATTTAATTCTACCATAAAAATGCAATTCTGTTAAATTAAATCTATCTGTTTTATTAGAATTACATTTTTTACTTTCCTCTGTTAATAAATCAAGCACTTCCAGCCTTTTCATAAGCTAGGAAATTCTTTTCTGTGCTTACCAACTAATCCCTCAGTACTGCCCTTCTCAAACAGACAAAACACCTATTATCCATAAGTAATACCGGGTACCTGCGCTCAGTACTCCTTAAGATATCGTTATCTGAAGAAGATAAGAAAGGCTTATTTATTTTGACTTTTTTCACTATTAATCTACTAAATTATCCCTTTCTTTTGTACAATAATAGAAAATAAAATGGTGTTATTCGATTAGTGGGATGACTGACAAATGCGGAAGGTTTTGCCTGAAACAAAATGCAGATTACACTGTTTAGCGTGGCTGGATTCATAAGGGGTGTCGGGTAGGGATACTTAAATTTACTTTCTTCGTTAGATGAGCATATCATCCCAGCCTGCTTTTTTATACAGCTCTTTTTGTTTTGCTTGAAGTTTATGTAGTTCCTCAATATCCTTACTATGGATCTCTTTTTGTTTATCACCAAACCAACTATAAAACTCCGTAACTTGATTTGCATATCCGTCTACAACATCCTTTAAAATTATACGGTCTTCCGGAATTGATTCTAAATATTCTTTTGACTTTGATGTCCACTTATCCCATTCCTTTAAGCTTTTTGCATCTAACGTTATTGAATGAGATATTCCAGCACCCATGTTGAATGACAATGTAGCACCTGCAATCGGTAGAGTTTTATGCAAAATATAATTCCTTAAGTCTTGTACAAATTTTGAAATAGGAATATCTATAAAGTTTCCCTTTATTTTACTATTATAATCTTTCTCAAATTCAGTTCCTTTATATTCTTCATTATAAAAAACTCTTGTATGATCTACTAAGGTTTTTGCTGCAGCTAAAAAATTATGGAGTAATCTTGTAATCTCCCTGAATAAATCATCTAACTTCTCTCTATTAGAAGACAAACTTAATGCTAAATCTGAATTAGAAGCGTATTCATCAAGTAACTTACTTAATTCTATTTGATTTACTTGAAATATTCTGTATGACAATTGAAGTGTCTCAATCTTATCAATTATCCTCCGACCCTCAGAGGACAATATATGTGAATGCCATTTATCTTTACCTCTTTCAGCTCTTAACTTAACAAGTTATTCTTTAGTACTGATTTTTTATTAAAGTACTCAACCAAATAATTTACGTGTTGATTTAGCTCATATACATCCTCAAGCAAAGGAATATTTCCATTATCATGTGAAAAGTCATTTGCTAAATTAATAATTCTCTGCTCTAAAACATCATTCAATGGATCATTAAATTTTTTCAAATGTCTTTTTAGATCTCCTAAAAAATTTTTTTCATAGTGTTTTTTAGGAAGGCTGTATTCATAAAACAAACAATAATATTTAAGTAATGACTCTAATATTGTCCTAAGTATATTCCCTGAGCTTCTTATTTCATCATGTTCATTTTCATATAATTTATCTAATTTAGATTGTACAGTTAAAATGCGTTCCTTAGCATGCATCAGTGTAGAAAGTAATAATAGCTTTTGAGAACGTGATCTATGAACATCTCCCTGCTTAGGCTTTAATAAGAAACTGAAAAATGGAAGGTTATATAGTAGACATTCATGTACATAATTGTTTTGAATAAACTTTATTTCAGTATGTAATTCTTGATCATTATCTTGTATTCTAAATTGATCCTCTTTTAATTTATTTATCCCCAAGAATTTTTTAGCGTCCTTCAACTTTATTACAGTAGGCATAACTAAAACCATTAAATGATTGTTTGACTTTATAAATTTTAGCTGTTGTATATTACTTAGAGAATACAAATAATCCGCACCAAAGATATCTTGCACCATACCTTCAAATCCTCTTGGTGGTCTTTCTTTAACAAAATCTCGCCAGATGATTTTTACATAAGGTTCATGATATTCAATTGAACTGACATTATCATAGTCAGTTAGAGAAAAATGGTCTACTATAACCAATCCATCTGTTTTTATTATTAAATTATTTAAGAATTCATAACAATTCTTTGTACCATAAATATTATTCGGACAGCCAACATTCTCCCAAGCATCCAAAAATGCTTGTTCACTCATTTGATACTTTTTACTATCCAAATTTCGTCTATCCTTTCATATGAATTTACAATCTAGAATAATAAGCAAAGTTTATACAAGCCAAGGACCTTTGTATTCCTGTAGCATCCAGTTCATTAGATGCTTGCGATTAATTAACTTAATTGATATGAACTTGCCGCTTTTTTTATCTTTTTCGGTAAAAACTATTGGTGGCAACTCAGATTCATCCCTAGGCCTTACTATAAATAAACATACGATAGATTTGTTCAAAAACTTCTTTAGAATGATAACATGTATGGCTGATAAATAGAATATAAAGGTCTACAACATTAGCCGAGTATGGATAATATCACATTAACACATAGGGACACCGTGTCATTCACCCTACTCCAACCTAATCCAACCTATTGTAACTGCTAAATAAAGTAGACAGTTTTCGCTAGATAAAAATGAACACTTTTTCAATAGCCCTAAGGCTTGAAAATGGGATCCCACAGGAGATGAATATTACCCTCAAAATGAACCACCTCTGCTACAAATTTGGACCGCTTATGAAACGATTTTAAGCCACCTCTGCCATTTAAAGATCCAGGACTTTTGACCTTTTGACCCTTTTTAAAACTTCAGAAAACGATCTTTACAAGGAGAGGTGGTAATGGTAGGCATACAGGTCAGGCAAGCTCCTAGCTGCCGTTTCTTGCAAAAACCATTACCACAAAGGCTCCTTGTCAAGATCCTAATGTGAAACATAACTAATTTGATTAGAATAATATACTCATAATATTATTGGCTCAAAAACATGGCAAGGCTGGCTCTACTTGATGGCGATTTTCAGGAGACAGATAGGTACCCACAATTTAATGCTACCCTCTTCACTAGACAATTGGCCATTAATTACTAGCAGAATATAACTATCAAAGAATACCATAAACAAAAAGCCAGCAATCCAAACCCTTTGCTTTCAGAATTTAATGATTTATTACTTTGATTATATCCCTTGTCACTCTCTGAACCTCATTCCCCCACTGACCAATATCCTGCATCCTTAATTCCTGAATCAAACCCGAATCAACCTCCACACCCAAAAGCTCTCCCCAACTAACCAACCTTACATGATTAATCCCCTTCAAAAACTCTATAGTATTCCGATCCTCATTCAATTCATTCCGATCAAGTACCAGCAATGACTTTCTATTCACTACTGCTTCACTTACCTTACTCCACCCTGCTTTAGAAATCACAATATCCGAAGCTGCAATGTAATTTTGAGATTCAGTATAGTTGAGAGGAACTTTAAAAACATTCTGCTTGTTGATTTTCATATTACTAGAAACCAGGAAAACACAATCCTCACTATTCCATATAGGGAGTTTGTCCAGTTTTTCTATATCTATCTTCATACCTAAGCCAAAATACACAATCGTTTTATCTCGGTTTGGATTAACTGTATTTATAATTTGATCAACTTGTTCAGGGTCTGTTTGTCTGGCGATAAATCCAGTACTTCTGCTCTTTCCCCAATCTGGTTCGTCACTTACGGCCAATGAGATAAAATCGTCCATACTTTGATAAGAATGATAATAATGAGATAATTTATCCTCATCTATTAATCTTTGTATGCCGTATACCAGGTGAAATTTGAAACACCTATTGATGGAATGTTTAATTCTTTTGCTGGTATAAAGGGTAATGGTGATATATCGGAAATCACTAGATCTACATGATTTTGTTTTAAAAAACCCTTCTCAACTCTTAATGTCTCTTCCCAATCATTCATAAAAGCCTGGTACTGATGATTAATCTCATTAGCATCCGGCTTCATACTGTTATTTTGAAGAACATATCCTACATCTGTGTTCACTTTTCTAAACTCAACATTATAACTAGTTAAGGACTCTTTTAGGAAGTCCATAGCAAAAGAATTGCAAATAATCATTCTCAAATCTTCGCCATATTGCTGAGACAACTCCCGTATTATTGCAATACTTCTGGAAGCATGGCCAAATCCGTAATCAGAAATATAAAAAGCAACAGTTTTCATAAGGATCACCTATGAAATAACTGTTGCCTTTGATTTTTGAAAATGGGCAATGACGTCATTCCACTCAAAATATATGCGGTTAAAGTCTTCAGCACTAATTCCTGCGCCTGTCTGAACTTCTATAAATTCCAGTTCTGAGATAGCTCGTACACCATGTTTTTTTCCAGCAGGTAGATGAATAACGTCTCCAGCTTTTACTCTAGTGATTTGGTTATCTAAGGCTAATTCTCCTTCGCCTTTTACAATGGTCCATACTTCATCTCTTAAATTATGGTAATGGTAGCTGGAATTCTTTCCTTCTTCTATACAAATCCGTTTGGGTTACCATCTCTTGTTCATCATCGTATTTCGTATAGTCCAATGTTCTTGACCATCCCCAAATCCGTTCTTCATACATCGGTGGCTGATCGAAATCCTTTATAAGACCCTTTACTTTTGGACTGGATGCTTTGTCACTAACTAATATGCCATCAGGACTTGCAGCTACCACTAAATCTTTGCCTCCCAGCACTGTAACAGGGATATCCAGTTCATTAATTAAATGAGTATTTACTGAATCTTCACTCATACGTGGTACAGGGTACAGATATTCCAAAACCTCTTTCAACACTAAATCTAAATCATTAATTCATACTGTCCTTTACAAATGGACAAATCGCCCAATTGTCCATAAGTAGTACCGGGTACGGATATTCAACTTTTATAAACCTTGGTGTAGGATTAATTGTTGCAGGAACCGTTTATGGATTTGCCAGTATCATTGGAATGTTGGTACCAATCATCCACTCATATGCCTGGATGATTCTAACTACAGCTTTATTAAAGATTTTTAATATTGTTCCAAAAAGAGTAGAGAATGCAGCTAGAGACTGGTATATGTTTATTAACAAAACCATGATTCCTGCCATTTTAGTTGCAGTGAGTATCGCATTAATTAATTTGGAGGAATTGCTTAGTGTATTTACCGACTTATCATACTTTACAGTTGTCGTTGCAACCATATTATTTGCTGGAATAGGATCAGGTGACGTTGCTGTTCTAGGTGCTAGCGAAAGAATGAATCTTATGGCATTTGCCCAAATGTCTTCACGACTAGGTGGAGGGTTAATATTAGTGATCATGTCCTTTTTAGTTCCATTACTATTGTAAAAATTGATATTCTTATATTCACCATAGTAATCATGAATCACTAGATAAATAATGATATTAAGCTCTCTGTAATTTTCTACAGAGAGTTTTCTTTTTTACATGATGGATTGTAATATTTTAGTGCAACACGTAAAAATTATGGCTAAAATAAAACATGAAATAACAGCTTCGTGTACAATGTAGGTAACCACACAAACATAAACACGGAGTACTGTTATATGAGCTACAAACATTACCACATTTGAAAGAGCGCGTATAGAAACGCTAAAGAATCAAGGAATGTCTATATCTTCATTAACAAGAACTAAATCAATAAGATACAATGGACATAATCTTTTTTCTTCTGATAATTCAATAATGTCGGGTTTTTCTTTTTAAATTTCCTGAATGACTAACATGTAATTTATATACTTCCGCAGCGTTGCTTTCCCCTGTAGCCACTTCTCCGACACGTTTTTCTCTAAATCAGGAATAGATATATCCCCTTCACCTGTTCCAATTCCTCTATTGCCATTAGCAAAGCTATTTTAGCCTTCTTTAAATTTGGCATTTGATAACACTAAAATCTCGTTCTTCTCTTTCCTTTAGAACGTTAACACAAAATATACCAGGGATGAGACCCTTAGTAAAGCTCACTTCGACGGTCGCTAAAAATAGGAATGGTTGTTCGTACTTTATCTACTTGGTCTATGTCAATTTCGCTGTATAAAATGGTTTCTTCTTCACCGGCTTCGGCCAAAATCTCTCCCCATGGGCCGACTACGATGGAATGACCGCCAAAGGTATTATTGGGGTCAGCTCCGACACGATTACAGGCGACCACATAGCATTGATTTTCAATTGCGCGACTAATTAACAAAGCACGCCAATGATCGATACGTGGTTTAGGCCACTCTGCAACGACGTATAACACTTTCATTTCCCCCAGCGCATGCATACGCACCCACTCAGGAAAGCGAATATCGTAACAAATTAATCCTGCAGATGGTACACCTGCTAGTGAAAACCAGCCATTCTCGTTACCTTCTACTAAATACTTTTCTTCGTCCATTAGTCGGAACAAGTGAGCCTTGCTGTATGCTTTCACCTTTTCTCCAGCTGCATTGACGACCAGCATTGTGTTTTTCACTTCCAATGGTTGCTTCTCGGACTGATTGGCAATCGATCCACCCACCACATGAACGTTATACGCTTTTGCTAAATCAGCTAACAAGTCCAAACTGTCTCTTCCTTCTGTATCCGCAATGGTATCGAGGCGCTGCAGATCATAGCCAGTCGTCCACAGTTCGGGTAACACCACAACATCCGCTTCATTTGTCGCCGCTTGCCCAACCTTTGTTTTCACTTTTTCACCGTTTACCTGTGGATTTCCATAAGCAATATCCATTTGAATTAACGCAACATTTAATGTCATGATTTTATCCTCCTATCTCCTATGAAACAGGTCTTATATTGTTTTTTACATACTTTTCTAATCGCTGGATACTTTGTAGGACATCATGCTCTGTTGTCGGTACATTCATAAGATGGATAGACTCCTCAGGAATGGTAGCTTTTGCAGATATCGCTCTCATTGCTTCTTCCACATTTTCGTGAACACCTAGTTCCTCAAGTGTCGTTGGTAGCTGTAACTTCTTATAGAACGGAAAGAGTTTTGCCACTTCATCCAACTTGTTTTCTAGTGCTAATTGAACAAGAATACCATAAGCGACTTTATCCCCATGGAGAATTTTATGAGTTTCCGGAATGGTTGTTAGCCCGTTGTGAATGGCATGTGCTCCAGCAATTCTACCGTACGCATCGCCGTAACCACCAACCATTCCTCCTGCCATAACGATGGTTTCTGCCACTTTAATTAAAGCTGGTGTGACTTGATGATTTCGCACACTTTCCATGGCTTCTGATCCTTTATCCAGCAACACATCCCTACAGAGCTTAGCCGCATGAAGTGCAATATCCAATGCTAACGGCTTTTGCTCCATTTTCGCCGTTAATGCATCTGCTTCATACCACTTCGCAATCGTATCCCCAATGCCAGCTCGCAAATATTTAAATGGAGAGGCAGCAATAATGCGCGGTTCCAGGAGTACCATGTGAGCTGCTTTGGAAAAAATAATATAATGTAAAAAGTTTCCATACTCGTCATAAAATACACTTAGCGGGGTCCAGGGAGAGCAATTGGATGCCAGCGTCGGAATCAATACGACGGGAAGATCTAATTTATCTCCTGTTGCTTTGGCTAAATCCAACACCTTTCCCCCTCCAACACCAATCACCACATCAGCTTGGCTTTTCCTTAATTCTGTTGCAACTCTTTCCACTTCTTCATGAGTACAATCTCCCTTATAGGGAACACGAACAACGGTGTTATCCAATGATATATAATCTTTAGCAGCATACCAGGATTTCTCCCCATGGATAATGGCTGGCTTCTCTAATTTATGCTCGGCTAATTTCATCGTTAACTGTTCTAATATTCCTTCCTCACATTGATAAAAATTCGGTGCTCCCCGTACATGTAATGGATTCATTACTCATTACTCCTTTTTCTTATCCTTTGGACTTTTAAGTTTACAGCATAAAAAAAACTCTCCCAATTAGAGGAAGAGCGTATCCTTAGCACTTTTCCTCTTATCTCCCAACTAACGTTGAAGGATTTAGCACCGTGTACAATCATGTACCGGTTGCCGGGTTTCATCGGGCCAGTCCCTCCACCTTCTCTTTATAAGAGTTTTTATGAAGATACGAAATTATGGATTATTATCCCACTTGATACACATCCTGTCAATCTGATGACAAAATCTTTTGCCAATTTAAACTTTACAAAAATTATTGGAATAGATATGATTAGTAAATAATTCTATTCGTTACGTTCTGGGAGATGAGAAGATTGAGAACCTTTCAGCAATCAGAGATGCTAAAAAGATTACCTACACAATTCTTTGAAGGACTTGTAAAAAAAGTAAAAGAAAAGCAACAGCAAGGGCACGATATCATTAATTTAGGCCAAGGAAATCCAGATTTACCGACACCACCTTCAATCATTAAAGCACTACAGCAAGCGGCGGAAGATCCGTTTACACACCAATATTCGCCTTTCCAAGGTTATGAGCTTTTAAAAGAAGCAGTTTCCACCTTCTATAAACGGGAATACGGAGTAGAAGTCGATGCGAAAAAAGAAGTTGCCATCCTTTTTGGTTCCAAAGCTGGACTGGCAGAAATTAGCCCTTGCTTATTAAACCCAGGAGATATTGCACTTCTGCCAGACCCTGGTTATCCTGATTATATGTCTGGCATTGCTCTAGCAAATGCTGAATCTGTATTTATGCCTTTACTAGAAAAAAACAACTTCTTACCTGACTATACAGGTATTCCAGAAGATATAAAAGATCAAGCGAAATTAATGTTCTTAAACTATCCTAATAATCCGACGACAGCTACTGCATCACAGGAGTTCTTTGATGAAACGGTGGACGTGGCGAAAAAACATAACCTTTGTATCGTGCATGACTTCGCGTATGGGGCGCTCGGTTTTGATGGAAAAAAACCGCAAAGCTTTCTCCAATCAGAAGGGGCGAAAGATGTTGGGGTTGAAATGTATACGTTATCGAAGACCTATAATATGGCAGGATGGCGAGTAGCCTTTGCAGTTGGAAATCAATCCGTGATTCAAAGCATTAATCTGTTGCAAGACCATATGTTCATGAGCTTATTTGGAGGCATCCAATATGCTGCAATTGAGGCCTTAACTGGGGATCAACAGTCTGTACGTGAACTTGTGCAAACGTATCAAGAAAGAAGGGATCGGTTCATTAAAAAACTACAAGAGGTGGGCATCGAGGTAGAAGCGCCAAATGGAACCTTTTTCGTGTGGATACGCGTTCCAGCAGGCTATACTTCCGAAGAATACGCTAATTTACTTCTTGAACAAGCACACGTTGTTGCTGCGCCAGGAGTTGGTTTTGGAAATTATGGCGAAGGATACATACGCCTCGGTTTACTAGCAGATGCAGAACGATTAGAAGAGGCAGCCATTAGGATTGGTAAGCTGTAAGATGCCTTTTAGCTATTATTTTAAGTATTACCAGGAAGATAATCTAAACAAAACCATCGGATGTAACTATCACCCGATGGTTTTTGTATTGTAAACGTTTAATGCTATTATCTTGGAAGCTACTCCTGCACTTAGTATACCCTATTATTCTTACATCTCCTTTTATGGATCAGTAGTTAACCAATCCTCGGAAATAGTGTTTTACCGAAATAACCCTGTACATATCATAAAGGGTCATTGGTTCAACGTATATTTACGAAGCCCGGCAATTGACAGGTACGAATCGAGCTTTTGCCAGCGGTTGCGAGAGTGGTATCAATATCGGTTAACAGGTGGTTGAACAATTCCTCTACTCCGTCTTGGCCATTGTGGGCTAATCCGTATACATATGGACGTCCAATTAATACGGCATCAGCACCTAAAGAAATGACCTTCACAACATCAGGTCCACGGCGAATCCCACTATCAAATAAGACCGGAATCTTGCCATTTACAGCTTCTACGACTTTCGGGAGTGCATCTAGAGAAGCTACTGCACCATCCAATTGCCTTCCACCGTGATTCGAAACAATAACACCATCTACCATGTATTCTATAGCCCGTATTGAATCTTTCGGGTGGAGTACACCTTTTAAAATAATTGGTAGATTGGTATGTTTGCGCAAAAAGGCTAGATCATTCCACGTTAGTTTTGGGTGAAAGGTAATTTTCACTAACTCATCGATTGCAGCATCCCAGTTTTCCTCTGGTGATTCATTTAAACGACTGCGGAAAATTGGGTCTTGGAAGTAATTTGCCAAACCATATCCTTCTCGTACAGGGAAAAATTGATTCGTCAAATTAGCCTCCCGAAAACCTAATGCTGGGGTATCAATGGTGATTACAATTGCAGAGTAGCCCGCTTTCTCCGCTCGCTGCACGAAACTTACCGTTAGCTCTGAATCCTTACTCCAATATAGCTGAAACCATCTCGGTGTATCTCCAAGTGCATCCGCAATTTCTTCCAATGTATACGTGGAAACGGTACTAGCTACATAGGGGACTTGATATCCTTTAGCTGCTCTTGCTACCGCTAATTCGCCTTCTGGAT
Source organism: Salinibacillus kushneri (assembly GCF_900111405.1). Classification (GTDB taxonomy): domain Bacteria; phylum Bacillota; class Bacilli; order Bacillales; family Alkalibacillaceae; genus Salinibacillus; species Salinibacillus kushneri. The sequence continues at coordinate 516,790 of NZ_FOHJ01000001.1, forward strand.
GGGCCGCTCCTAAATGACCTACTGGAGCTAGTAGAAATGGCGTTTGAAAGGTTTGCCCAAGTACCGAAATGGATAAATCACATTTTGATACATCATGTAAAAACTCTGGAACAAGTTTATATTTTTTGAATGCCTCTTCATTTGCCCGTAACGTTTCCTCATTACCCGATCCACTTTGAATGTACGTAAACACTTCATGGGTGAGCTTCTTTTGGGCCTGCTTTTCTAAGTCCTTATAATGATAGGTTGGTGATAATTTGCTTTTTACAGCCTCATTTGACATAGAACCCCCCTAATCTTTTTTGAGTTTTGCCGCAACGACGTTCCCTAGTGATTGAAGCCCCTGAACTAAAATAATCAATACGGCCACGGTGGTATACATAACAGAAGGTTCATAGCGCAAATGTCCAAATCGGTAGGCTAAATCCCCAAGTCCACCTGCACCGACTAAACCAGCCATTGCTGTTGCACCAATTAAGCCAATTGTCGCAATAGTTAACCCTAATATAATCGAAGGTCTTGCTTCTCGAACCATCACATTCCAAATAATATCTTTGGTCTTAATGCCCATTGCCTCATAAGCTTCCACGACACCACGATCCACCTCTAGTAAAGACGTTTCCATTAAGCGGGCAATATATGGTGCCGTAAAGACAACGAGTGGAACAATAACTCCTTTTACCCCAATTGTGGTTCCGACCACAAATTTTGTAAACGGAAGCATAAAGAAAAGTAAAATAATAAATGGAATAGACCGAATTACATTTATAATAATGTTAAGAAACCTATTTAAAAAGTGATTTTCCAGACTCTTGCCTGGTCGCGTTAACACGAGTAAAATCCCCAATGGTAGCCCAATCAAAATAGATATCACTAAAGAGATGGAAACCATTTGAAAGGTTTCGATGAGGGCAACCCATAAATATGATCCCCACTCCTCAAGAAATGCGTTTACTTTGCTCATACGTCATCACCTCTTCTGTTTGAATACCTTTCTCTTGTAAGTAGTTAATGGCCTCTTTAATTTCATTATCTGCTCCCTTAAAATGGACAAGTAAACTACCAAACGGATCTTCTTTTAATTGCGTAATATTTCCTGATAAAATATTTGGGAAAATATCAAATCGTTTGGTAATAATAGCTAAAGCTGGTTCTTCGCTTGAATCTCCTGTAAATTTCAACGAATAAATTTTGCCTGTTTCTTTTAATGATTCAATCATTTCATCGGACAATTGATGGTTAAAAATACCATTCACAAATTTTTTCGTTGTCCCATGTTTTGGTGACGTAAAGACATCAATAGTTTTCCCTTTTTCTACCACCTCTCCATTTTCCATTACCGCAACACTATCACAAACCCGTTGAATAACATGCATTTCATGAGTAATCAACAGAATCGTAATGCCCAACTCTTTGTTGATTCTTAATAACAAATCAAGAATAGCGTCGGTTGTATCGGGGTCAAGTGCACTCGTTCCTTCATCACTTAATAAGACTTCTGGTTCATGGGAGAGCGCTCGTGCAATCGCCACTCTCTGCTTTTGTCCACCTGATAATTGTGCTGGATAAGTGTCCGCCTTATCACTTAACCCGACAATACTTAAAAAACGGTTTACCCGCTCTTTAATATCTTTCTTTGGCACCCCTGTAAGCTTTAACGGAATCGCAACATTATCATAAACAGTTGCTGTTTTTAATAGATTAAATCCTTGAAAGATCATTCCAATCTTCCGTCTTGCTTTTAACAATTCCCCAGCAGATAGGGAAGTTATATCTGTGCCATCAATACTTACCGTACCTGATGTCGGTTTCTCTAATAGATTCACATTTCGAATCAATGTACTTTTACCAGCACCACTATAACCAATCACCCCAAAAATTCCCCCCTTTTTCACCTCAAGGGAGACATCTTTCAAGGCCTCCACAGACCCGTTTTTTGTTTTAAATGTTTTTGAAAGGTGGTCAATCTTTATCATGTAAAATCTCCTTTCTTCTTACTTTTAAAAACTTGATATTCGCCTCTCGTGATACACCACCGTTTTTCCTTAGGTCTTAAAATCATCAATATTCTGTCATAACGTGTAAAAAGAAAAAGCCGCATTGAGCAGCTCCATACCTTATGTTACCAAGAGGCTACAACTGAACCAGCAAATTCCTCTTCAATAAATTGCTTCACTTTATCAGAATGGTAAGCATTAATTAACGTGTCAATGACCGGATCATCTTGGTTTTCACTACGTACAGCGATAAGATTAACCCATGGGGAATCTTTTGGTTCGATAACAATCGCATCCTCTGTTGGAACATAACCTGCTTCCATTGCGTAATTGGTATTTATCGCAGCGGCTGCAAGTTCACTAAGCTGTTTTGGAATTTGCGCTGCTTCCAATTCAACAAATTCTAAACCTAGTTTATTTTCCTCGATATCTTTTACAGAAGCATTCGCACCAACTTCTTCTGGTAAGGTAATCAATCCAGCTTGCTCAAACAACATTAAAGCACGTGCACCATTTGTAGGGTCGTTTGGTAATCCGACTTTGTCGCCTTCCTTTAATTCACTAATTTCGGAAATCTTTTCGGAATAAATCCCCATAGGAAAGTTAACCGTCTTAGCAACCTCAACAAGATCAAGGTCACGATCTTCTACCATTTGATCTAAAAATGGTTTATGTTGGTAGCTGTTTACGTCTAAGTCTCCTTCAGCTAAGGCAGTGTTTGGTGTAATATAGTCACTAATTACTTCAATTTGAATTTCTAAACCATCTTCTGCTGCCACTTCCTTTACAACTTCCATAATCTCTTCATGCGGACCAGCTGTTACCCCAACTTTCAATGTATCCTCGCTCAAAGTGCTTGTATCTTCACTTGCTCCACAACCTGAAATAATAACTACGAAAAGAACTGCTGAAAAAATGACAAATACTTTTTTCATTTTCTTACTCCCCTTTTGTTTTTTTAGTTATGTAATATACAAAAAGCCTCTCCTATAAATGGAGAGGCTTATACACAAATATATACTCGACCTCTCTCATCTTTCAAAACAAGTAACTGTTTTGCAGGAAGTAGCACCTTTTCTTACAATGGTAAGAACGGTTGCCGGGCGTCATCGGACCTGTCCCTCAGCCTCTCTTGATAAGAGATTTTCATTTTATTAAATTGTTAAACTAGTTATTTTTTTAGTATAATCTTCAGGATTTTAGCTACAGTTCCTAACTCCGTGACATAAGTTAATCCTCTATGTGGCATAGACAGCCACTTCAAGAAGCATTTATGCCAGTCTGGGTGAACTTGCGCTTTTCATCTTTATTTTTCAGAAAAAGATTAATGTAATTGTATAGGAGAGAAATTCAGGTGTCAACAGAAAATTAAAAATATTACGTTTCCGTTTTTCTAGAATCCAAGGAGATTTCACAATATGACACCAAGGTAATACTTCTTATACAGTTTATTAGCTTTAGTCAGGCAACCCCATTGAGATATTAATCAAATAATTAAGCTATTCCACTGTTTTACAATGAGAACGGGGGTGATAGCCTGTGATGGCATTAAGGCTGGCGCTTGGCATAGAAATCACGATCGTAGAGATTCGTTGTATAGCTCAGAAGTTTTACAACCCAATAAAAATTACAAATATTCGGTTGCCATGGTCAGAACTGAAATTGTCGAACTATCCATTGTCCCTCATATTGGGTGTGACCACAGGCACTCTAATCAAAATTATTTATGCTTTTTGTATTCATGTTTTTAAAATACACCCTTACCTTTTGCTTAATGATTTGTAAGGTATTATAAAATAAATAGGCTGTAATAAAGACTAATGGTGTAAATAGTAAATGAAAAATAAAATACTCTCTAATGTTAATATCTAAATAATCAAAGAATAGATTCGTAAGATTAATAAAGACTGTATGGGACACATATATTCCTACAGCATTTTTTCCTATCTTCGATAATACTGAATTCCTTCCAATATAATTGTTTTTCATAACAAATAAAAAAAGTACTATACTTAAAAAAATCGTAGAAACATAAAAATCTTCTCCTCTAATTTCATCAGGCCAGTAAACGATTGCTATACGTCTTTCTATCAATTGAGTTAATGAAAATATGAGGAATAGGATAATTAGCGTTAATGATTTTATATGGCTAAGCTTCTGTTTGATCCAATTATAATGATAGGCAAAACTACACCCTAACGTTGTGTATAACAAGCCAAAAAACAGACCATCTCTTGTAGGAACATTTACATCAAAAATTACTAAATTATATATTCCAGAGTAGGTTTGTCCAAAAAGTCCAATAATATTTAAACATAGACTAATACAGAGTAAGATGTTTAACTTATTTAATTTTGCGAACACATAAACAATTAATACACACCAAATGAGAGCAGGCAAATACCATAACTGATATGATGACGGCGCCCCATCACCGTATAGAATGAATCTAATAGTTTCTTCTATGCCAAAGTAGGAGGTTAAATAACTTAATACTTCCGTTTTTATATTCACACCATTCACGACTGCTTTCAATACTGTTATAGCAAGCCCGTATAATACGTAAAATAAATACCAATATAAAAACAACTTGACAAGTTTTTTTAGATACTTTCGAAAATATACTTTGTTATTGTTTGTTGTTAATAGTTTCTGGCCTAATAAGTACCCTGATACCATAAAGAAAAAAGGTACTCCAAACCTTGCAAAAGTGTCAATTAAAAAACTTATATGTGCTCCATTGATACCCAAAAACGTAGACCCATCGAATGGAGAAGTATGAATACAAACAATAAAAAACATTGCAAAGAATTTAAAATAATCAATTGCATAGTTTCTTTCCATAAAGTACCACTCCATTCGTCAATTTCATACAAATAATTATTTAATATCTAACTAAAACTAACAAAATATCATATTATATGTGCTAAAAAATAGAACTTTTAGTGGTTTTTGTCTTTGTCGTTTTTGTATTATAACAAGAATAGCTTGTGTGTACATTGGCCAATCATCTCATATTAAAGGGATAAATGCTCTCTAAACATGAGGATAGAATCAAACCCATGCTGAAGCCTTCCTCTTGCTTTCGAACTAGTTAAATTTTTGGGTATTTCATCCTTTATAGATTCGTATCATTTCTTTGAATGTTACTATTTTTATAGAAAACCGCCATGAAAAAAGGTTTACTTTTTGTAACAGGATTGTTAAGGTGCCTGTCACCACCCGAATTTTGTCGTTTATCAAATGTGTAGTTAAATATAAAGTGCATTGTGCATTCACGATTGCAGGGATTTATCCAATAAAGGAGTTTCTGCCTCTTTTATTAAATGGGTTCGGCTTCTAACTTTAAACTATTTCTCCCTTTTACAAGATGGTATAATTGATTTGAAATTGTCTATATAATAGGAGGAAACTATGAAAAAAGTTCTAACCATTTTCGTTAGTATAGTAATTTTAGCAGGGATTGTGTTTTTTGTGATGAATCGCATGGATACGAATCCAGCAAACCAGCCTTTAACGGCGGAGGAATATGATTATTCACCTACTATCGCGAGTAGTTTATTAGAAGAGCAGAATCAACTTGAAGAAGAAATTTTTCAGGAAAGTGAAGGAAGCACCTTTGCAGATCCATATGTGAAGGTTGATCCATATAATCGGTCACCTTTATCAGCCCTCGCCATTTTTAAGACAGAAGAACCAGCTCAGGTTTCTATAACTGTTGAAGGCAAAACGGAGGATGCTGATATTTCCAATACGTTTGAAGGCTACAAAACCAATCATGAAATACCGATTTTAGGACTCTATCCGGATGCCGAAAACACGGTTCAGCTTACTGTAACCACGGAATCAGGTGAAACTTCGGAACAAAAATTGAATTTAAAAACCGAGCCACTGCCTGACAACATCCCAACCATTTCAGTAAAAGAGGCCAAAAAAGAAAAGATGGATTTGGGTGAAACGACTTTAACCTTTGCGATTCCAAGTACGAAACATCCGTATGGTTTTGACACTAATGGGGATATCCGCTGGTATGGGGCCGGCTATAACAGCCATGTTTTGAAAGAATTAAAGAATGGAAATCTACTTTATTTGGGTAAAGATAGCAACGGTGGCAATGCTTATAACCGTTTGTTTGAAACCAATTTTATTGGAAAGCTGGTTAATGCCTTTAAAATCAGTGAAGAAGCTGCCCAAGCTGAGTCAGAAGGTATGGAATCAACGCTTATCCACCATGATGTCGCTGAGCTGCCGAGCGGGAATCTGCTTTTAACGGTTAATGATGGACAAGGCAGTTATATCGAAGACACCATGATTGAGATTGACAGGGAAACCGGTGAAGTGATGAATTTGATTGATTTGAAAGATATCGTTCCAGAAGAACTATACAGAGAATATGATTCAACTCCGAAAAAAGATGGATTAACAGACTGGTTCCATCAAAATTCTGTTGTGTATGATGAGAGCGATAATAGTATTATCATTTCCGGGCGTAACCAGGATACGGTGATGAAAATCGATTATGAGACGAATGAGATTAAATGGATTTTATCTGATTCTGAGGGTTGGACAGGTAAATATGAAGACTTACTCGTAGAAGGTATTGGCGAGGATTTCAAATACACAGGCGGGCAGCACGATGCGACAATCATGCCTGACTTTGATAACAATCCGGATACGATTGATTTGTTAATCTATGATAATAATACGGTTGTAACGCGTGGTAATGAGGATCTATCGAAGGACTTCAGTGCAGGAACGCAATACCGTATTAATGAGAAAGAAAAGACGGCCGAAATTGTCTGGTCATATGGTAAAGAACGCGGTGAGGAATTGTTTACGAACATTGTAGGCAGTGCGAAATATCTCGATGATACCGGCAACCGTCTGATTGGATTTGGACATGTTGATAAAGGGAATCGTAGTCATATTGTTGAAGTGACAGATGATCAAGAAGCAGAGGTCGTATTTGAAGCTGTAGTGTCAGAGTTTCCAACAGGTGCCTGGGTTTATCGCGGTGTGAGGTATGAGCTTTATTAGTGGTGCCTGTCACCACCCGAATTTTGTCGAACAGCGGAGTGTAGAGCTCCGCTGTTTTTTTGTTTTGGGACAGTCCCCACTTGCTTTAAAGCGGTAAAGCAAGTGGGGGCTGTTGTTTGCTGGGATGGTGATTGTGCCTCTTGGGGTGGAACGGGCCTAGTTTGGGCTGGCTGGATTGCGCTTGGAATTTTATACTTGATCCTATGAAATGATATTTAAACATATATTTAGGGAATTGAGCGGCGAATTGCTATATCAGACCCATTTCAAAAATTTTTAATCCAGATTTAAAATTAATTCAACCTATTTTAAGAATAATTAATCCTTCTATACATCTATTAAGCAGGAAGATAGATAATTGAGCTTTTATAAACGGAAACATTCGGGTGGTGACAGGCACCACCCGAATTTTGTCGCCACCCTACCTCCTATCACCCGTTTCCCCATCAAATGAACCGGTATTAAAAGAAAGAAGCGGAATTTCTCCCAGAAAACCAAGACATTTATCCAAAAATAAGATATGATTTAACTGAAATTTCTTTAAATCATATATCCAAACCGGACAGATGTCCTATTCTCTATTCATCTTGCACGTTAAAATAATAGAAAGAAGTTGATGGGATGGAAAATCTAATCAAGCTGATTGAAGAATATGACCATCTATACGAAATGGTGAAAGAATGTCCCTATCGATTCCTGAAGAAAATGTCGGTCTATCATTTTAAGCAGGAAGAAATGGTAATTCATCAGGGGGATGCCATTCATCGCTTTTACATCATTGTTGAGGGGACAGCTAAAATCTATGTGATGTCCGAAAATGGTAGAACCTATTCACAGGCGATCTATCAAAAAGGTGATTTTATTGGTGAAATCGAAATCTTTGATCAATATCTTTCTGTTTCAAATGTGAAAGCGCTAACTGACTTGACCCTGATTGGAATTGATGGAAACGACTTTCTTGAGTGGATGCGTATTGACAACCATATGAGTTATTACTTCAATCGGAGTCTTGCCAAATATTTATACAACCTGGCCATGAAGTCCGGTGTAGATAGCTTATACCCGCTAAAATATCGCTTATGTGACTATATATTAAAGGAAATGGTTCCCTATCAGCGCAATCAATATATCGTGAGGATAAGCAAAAATCAGATGAGTGAACATCTTGCCGTTACGCTAAGAAGTATTAACCGCGTCCTGAAAGAGTTAGCCGGAAAAAAGATTATCAAATTAAGGGATAACGGCATCATCGTTTCAAATATTCAACTTCTAAATGACGAAAAGGCCAAAAGTATGCTCGAATAGAAAGGGAGATAGGACATGCCCACTGAGATTCAGCCACATATTCAGTTAACGAAGAAAATCAAAGCAAAATATGCATTGCTTCCAGGTGATCCAAAAAGAGTAGATAAAGTAACACAGTACCTCAATGACGTTGAAGAACTCGCTTATAATCGCGAGTATAAAAGCATCATGGGCTACTATAAGAACATTCCTATTCTAGTTGTTTCCACAGGAATCGGAGGACCTTCAACTGGTATTGCGGTCGAGGAATTATCCAGCATTGGGGTAACCACACTCATACGTATTGGAAGTAGCGGTGCACTACAGGACGATATCCATTTAGGTGATTTACTTATAGCTACTGGAGCGATTCGTGACGAGGGTACATCTAATGCTTATATTGAATCTAGTTTTCCCGCTATCGCAACCCATAATCTAGTTTCTGCGATAAGTGATGTGTCTACTAGAAAAAACATCCCCTATCATACTGGTATCATACGCAGTCATGATAGTTTTTACACCGACCATGAGGAGCACATTGATGATTACTGGTCTGATAAAGGCGTACTAGGTTCAGATATGGAAACATCTACATTGTATGTTTTAGGCGCATTGCGAGGACTTCAAACCGCATCCATTTTAAATGTAGTCGTTCCGTCAAAGGGTAATCTTCAGTCAGGTATTAATGATCTTGTCGGAGGGGAAAGTCTTCCGGCACAGGGTGAACAAAATCAAATTCTGGTGGCATTAGAAGCGATTGCTTCTATTCACAATAAATCTTAAATTCTAAAGGAGGAACAGGAAATGAGTAAAACGAGTATCTGGACATTTAAACTCTCAACAGCCGCTATTGCACTAATCCCGGCAGCCATTGGGATTAACTACTTAGGAAAGCTGTTTGCAGGATTGTTAAAGTTACCCCTATGGCTCGACTCTATCGGTACCGTTCTGGCGAGTATGCTGGCTGGACCTATTATTGGCGCTTTATCCGGAATTATTAACAATATTATTTATGGGATAACCGTAGATCCTATATCTACAGTATACGCCGTAACGAGTGGTGCCATAGGTCTGGTAGTCGGGATTATGGCTTATAAAGGCTGGTTAAAGAATGTAAAGACAGCCATTGTGATTGGTTTGGTGGTAGGGATTGTGGCTGCGATTATCTCTACTCCTTTAAACATTACCTTCTGGGGTGGCCAGACTGGTAATATATGGGGAGATGCCTTTTACGCCTTCTTAGTGTCCCATAACTTCCCAGTATGGTTAGCCTCTTTTGGTGACAGTTTCGTTGTCGATGTTCCAGACAAAATCGCAACCGTCATTATCAGTTACTTCATATTTAGAGGTTTACCAAATAATTTTAATACCATTTTCCGTGGAAGTGACAAAATCGAAGAACTATAGAGGATGATATTCATGAGCACAATGACACTCTATGTAGAAAAAAATTCCATACTACACAATACGGCTCCATTAACGAAAGTGTTGTATGTGATGGTGAGTATTGCCATCACATACCTTATTCCTGAAATAGCGTTTGTTCTTTCTGTTGCGATTATTACGCTACTCCTGCTTATTTTAGGAAAAGTCTTTCGTAAAATTGTTCCCATATTAGGTCTGAGCATAATCTTAATTCTATCAATTATTATTGTTCAGGGGTTCTTCCACCCGCAAAATCAAACCATACTCTTTTCCATCGGTTTTGTAACATTTTATAAGGAAGGATTAAGTTACGCTGCATTACTAACATTACGTGTCATGAACATGATTATGTCATTTGGTATTTTAATTCTTACAACCAAACATGATGAATTAGTTGAAGCGATGATCAAAAAAGGATTGTCACCCAAGATAGGATACGTACTTTTATCCGTCCTCCAGCTTATTCCTCAAATGCGTACAACCATGGCAAAAATAACCGATGCTCAGCGTTCAAGGGGGATGGAAACAGAAGGCAGCCTACTCGTAAGAATGAAGGCTTTTTTTCCTTTAATCGGTCCGGTTGTATTAAATTCGATAAACATTACCCGCGAACGTGCTATAGCACTTGAAGTAAGAGGATTTAGTTCTAATCAAAAGAGGTCTTTTTTAAACATTTCAAAAGAATATCGTTATCAAACGGCTATCCAGGTTATCTTATGGCTGACCTTGGCTGCTGCAATCGTTTGGAGGATTCTAACATGGCTATCATAAAAGTCGAAAACGTAAAATATAAATACCCGGACACTGACAAGCTTGTGTTAAATGACATGACATTTGATGTTGAACAAGGAGAATTTATCGGATTAATAGGAAAAAATACAGCTGGGAAGTCAACACTCTGCTTTGCCCTGGCTGGACTTGTCCCTCATTTCTTTAAAGGAGCCTACGGTGGCAAGGTTCTGGTAAATGGACTTGAAGTACGGCAACATGAAATTGGTGAAATTTCCCCACATGTGGGATTAGTATTCGAAAATCCTTTTTCTCAAATGACAGGATCAAAATACACAGTATATGAAGAAATAGCTTTTGGCTTAGAAAATATGGGGATAGACAGAGAGATCATTGTTAATCGAATCGAAGAAAGCCTTGAATTACTCGACATTACCGAGATTAAAGACAAAAATCCCTTTGATTTATCCGGGGGACAAATGCAGAGGGTTGCGATTGCAAGTGTCATCGCCTTGAAACCAAGTATTCTCATTCTGGATGAACCCACATCACAATTGGACCCTCAAGGAACGGAAGAAGTTTTTAAAGTTATCGAAAACCTTACAAAAGAAGGGATAACGATCATTATGGCCGAGCATAAAATAGATAAAATGGCCGGCTATACAGATAGAATTCTACTCATACATGAAGGGAAACTGATAGATTTTGACACACCAGCTAAGCTGTTCTCCCGAGAAGATTTGCAGGATTATGGAATAATTGCCCCAGCTGTAACGAGAATTAGTCAATCCCTGGGTATTCAAAATAAAGAAAACGGGCTGTATCCAGTTACACTTAAGGAACTGTCCCGGGAAATGGGGGATAAAAGATGAATTCCATTGAGGTTACAAATCTATCCTTTTCCTATACACCCGAAATCGATGTGCTAAAGGGAATCCATTTGAAGTTAGATGGAGAAACAACCGCTATCGTTGGACAAAATGGTGCTGGAAAATCAACCTTTGTAAAATTACTAAAAGGTTTATTACGTCCTACAGAAGGCGAAATTTTGCTTAATGGAAAGAATACAAAGGATTATACGGTGGCAAGCTTAGCAAAAGAAATTGGTCTAGTGTTCCAGAATCCAAATGATCAAATTTTTAAGAATACCGTGATCGGTGAAGTCATGTTTGGCCCCTTGAACATTGGGCAGGATGAACAAAAGGCAAAAGAAAAGTCTATTGAAGCGCTTGAAAAGGTCCATTTGGAAAAATATCTCGAAACGAATCCTTATGATTTAAGTTTATCAGAGAGAAAATTGATTGCCATCGCGTCTATTCTTTCCATGGACCCGAATATAGTAATATTTGATGAACCCACAATGGGACAGGATTATGCCGGAAAAGAAACATTAAAGGAGATTATTTTTGAACTGCGCAATCAGGGAAAGCTTGTCTTATGCATTCTCCATGACATGGATTTTGCTGCCGAGGTTTTTGAGCGTACGATTGTGTTTAATCAGGGAAAGGTTCTGATAGAGGGACCGAGTCGGGACATTTTCGCACAAAAGGAAATCCTTGAGCAAGCCTATTTAGAGCAGCCCTATGTTGCACAAATCGCCGATGAACTCGGGTTGAAGGGGAGTTATGCAACAGATGAGGACTTGCTTAGGGCTTTGAAGGAGGAATGACTCAGGTGGTGCCTTTCGGATGGTGACAGGCACCACCCGAATTTTGTATGGGGACTGTCCCCACATCCTTTAAAGCACTAAAGTTCTCTTAATCCATCTAAGGTAAACTAATCTTGTGCTGATAAGAAGCTAACGTGGTTTGAATCCCCTTTTCAAGGTCATACTCCGGTTCCCACCCCAATTCTCTTTTCGCCTCCTGATAGTCAAAAAGGAGATGTTTTATCTCTTCGTGACGTTCGTGTTTATACATAGTGGTCAAATTCCTTCCACTCGCGTTCTGAATGACCTGTAATAATTGATGAGTAGAAGTGGATATTCCCGATGAGATGTTTAATGTGGTCTGACTCCCCTTTTTAATAGCAAGAAGATTGGCCCGAGCTACATCCTCAACAAAAACAAAATCCCGTGTCTGCTCCCCATCTCCATAAACAGGACAAGCCTGATTTTTTGCCAGCTTGTCCAGAAAAACATTGACTACACCAGGATTGGGCTTTACATGTTCTCTGGGTCCATACACATGGCTATAGCGCAAAATGGTATAATTTAGCTGATGGACATTAGCAAGGTGCTTTAAATATAGCTCATTTGTCAGTTTAGAAATCCCCTCTGTAGTGTGGGGATCAGTCATATGCTTACTGTCGATTGGCAAGTACCTGGGTTCACCATATATTTCACCTGATGATGCAAAAATCAGTTTTTTCACTCTATATTTTGCCGCAATCCTAATGACATTGATGGATCCTAGAAAATGGTCCTCTGTATACCCAATTCGATCCGGACGAACGGGATCTGCCTGATGAATAATGAAATCAGGCCGGGTTGCGAAAATGACCTGTTCAAAGCTCCGGCTGCTTATATCACAGTTAAAAAATGTCACTTGATTATACTGAACATTCATTAATTGCCCACTGGATAAATTATCGACTACCACCACCTGGTACCCTTCGTTCAAAAGCTTGTCCACTATATGCGATCCTATAAAACCACACCCACCCGTTACCATCACTTTTGTCATAATTATCACCTCGGTTATTGTTTTTCTGTTTCATCTGTCGACATATTTTCCATTCTTTGTAGGATTTTACCGAAAAATCCTATTTTTATAAAAATTTGAAATCCCTCGTATTCTTTATATAGAACGAATTGCCATTGCTTTCCTTCTATTATCTTTCATTCTCTTAAAATTTCGTATTTTAAAAGGAACTATTTATTCACTATAATGAAAAAACGACAAAAAAAGGGGGATATCTATGGTAGAACCTAGAGAGGAACTGGATCCTGAGTGGGTATCAATGATCTTAGAAGCTTTACAACTAGGAATTCTTATCATAGACATACAAACATTTTTACGAGAGAAAGCGAATAAATAAAATTCTCGGGAAGTAAACTGATTTCATAAGGAATGTAAACTCAGATTCCTTATAATCAGTCTCTTTTTTGTAGGCTGTTTTCCGCATCGTTTTTGTTGCTCTGCCTGCCGTGGGTGAAATACACTATGCTTTCAGCGGGTGAGCGGTGAGTCTCCTCGCTGCGCTGCAGGGTCCCACCTGTCTCACTTCTTGCGCCGAAGTCTCCATGCCATTCACCTACTGGTATAGCACGCTATCAACAAGTTCACTTTTATAAAACAACACTCTTTTAAAAAGCCTTTTAGTATGGAAACATTCCCTCTATTGAAAAAGACCTTGATTTATGTGCTGAACCCTAAAAGTTAGACCAAAATATTTAAGCAGCTAGTTGACTGGTATGCAGACGGTATTCCACCGGGCTCATGCCAGTCAATTTTGCTTTTATCCGTTCATTGTTATAGTAAAAAATATAATCAGTTACTGCTTGCTTAAGCTCTTCAAATGATTTATAAACTTTACCGTAATA
>NZ_FOHJ01000012.1 GCF_900111405.1 Salinibacillus kushneri
AATTCATTAAATGAAATCGTTATAGCCATCTTCATATACTACTTCTTCACCAAATCTTCCATCTAACTCTTCGCCATACTCCACTTCTTCTAAGTCATCGAATTCAATTTCCGGATCTGTTTGAAAGAAATTTAAAATTCTTTTAAACATGGATTCACCTCAACTTGTTAGAAGGTTATTTTAATGTAGCATATCCATATTAACTACAAGTTATAAGTTTGTTCGATTTCTGTAAATTAAATGTACGCATAAAAAATACGCCTTACTTGGCGTCTTCAAACTGCTGACATAAATAGTCGTAAACCTGTGCTTCCTGACCACTAAACTCTTCGTCAGTTTTTAACAAAGCGTCAGCTACAGTTTGTAGCATAATTCTATTGTCTTCCCCTTCTACAACTAAGTGTTCGTTAAATAACTCTTCTACTTCGTTTTGAAAACCTACATGGTCTTCAATTTGAAACCGGCCATTTTCTTCCTTCGGATTACCTTTTTCGTCTACGTAACTATACTCTTTTGCTAATTTAACGCGTTGTTCTTCCACTTCTTTTAAACGGTCAGACATTATATTGACAAGCTTTGTTCTATGCCTTGATTGCTTGCCTTTCAAAGTCAAGTTAAAAAGAAGTTCCGCTGCTTCCTTTAAATAAACGTTTTTGATCTTAAACACTTTAAAACACCCCTTATTTTATTTACATAGAAAGGTTTGACTGTTTACCATATATAGCTTCTTCTAGTTGCTCTATACGCTTTACTAACTCTTCATAATTAGCGAGTTCTCCCTTTCCTTTTTGATTTTTTTGTTTCTTCGCCTTGTTCTTTACACCTATATTTTTCTCTTTTGGCTCTAGCTTGATAATTAATCATCCTTTTCTTGTAAATCTCTCTTATGCCTTTTTGCTGGCTTTGGTTTTACTATTCGGGTAACATGTCCTTCTTTACTTCCATCAGGTTTTACTTCAATACTTATAAACATATGAAATAATTTATATTCTCCTGTATATGATGGAGGGAATTCATCATCCAAATATGTCTTTTCCAAGCTAAAAAAGAATGTATTCTCATCGGTTAATATATAAAGGTCATAAAGAACCGGTAATGACTCGTCCGGTTCTAAATTAAAAGTTGTTTTTTCAAAGTAGCTAGGGTTATCTTTATTTTGTATCATTCCCGGGCTTATAGTTACCGCGTTATTTCCTATTGACACGTCAAGCCCTTCCATATAGTTGACGTTAGCTACTTCCCGTCTTTTTATCAAGCAATAGCCTCCTTTTAATTAATTTGCTGGCTCATAGACTATCATAACGTTAACATTATAGGTTCTATTATCAGCACCGGTGTCCCCTGTAATATTTCTTACGTACATTCGAAACCCTGTATTGCTAACATTCTCGGCTCTTGCTAACATATGGTTACTCCACGCGCCTTCTATTTGCACGAATACGGCGAAGATGTTTTGTGCACTGCTGAAGGTGTAATCCCCGTGGTTAGATCCCGAGGTAAAAGGGATTTCCCAACGATCTATAAATATAACACCATTGTTATTAAGTGCGCCTCTTTCGCTCTCGACATTACCGTCAACGCGAAGACCTACCGCGTGCACATAATCACCGTTAGTATCTATCCATGTGTCTATAGGGAGGTAGGCTTCGTCTGTATACACTCCTGTAAAAGTGGACCCATCCGCTCTGTCTATTTTAAGTAATTGTTCAGCGGTTCCACTTAATTCCCCTGTATACTGCCAAACTTCAAAGCCGAAACGTTCGTTATCCTCACCAGGGGAATCGCTACTACGTCCTGTATATACGTGAACTCCACCCCAGTCGTAGTTAGTAGAATCGTAGTTTAAAATATCGATAGAAGGAACGTTATTATTGAAAACCCCGCCCCAATTAGCCGTATAAGTTGAACGCAAACGTAAAACGCCGTCCCAGTATCCGTCTTTTCTTGGGGAGCCAGCTAAAATAGAGGATCGGTTCTTTAGGTCAACATTATAAAAGTTCATATGATGGTTTTGAGTTTCTGATTCCGCTATGGAAAAATAATCACCGAAATTGACAATTCCAAAACCTCTTTTTGAGGTATCCTCTGACTTCCATGCAGCGCCCATAGTACCCCTTAATCCGTAGTCAGAACCACTATCATAGAAGTATGCCTCGTAGTTAGAGATATTTATCATATCTCGACCGTCAATTTTAGACTTTATAGCACCGTCTGAAATTTCTACGGAGTTGGCTCCGTTTGTACTTACCAAACTCACCCCTTTAAGTGTTCCTGTGGATATTTTATCGGCGGTTAAATCATTGATTAAGGCGCTTCCTATCATTTTTCTGACTTCGACATTCGTGAAGTACCAATGGCCAAAGTTACTACTAGCATTTATCAACGTCCACGTACGAGCCTCTACAGCGTCAGTAGGTATTGTAATCGTCGCGGTTCTTTTAGCGTTCTTTTCCATACTAGGGCTTATAGACGTACCCATTAGATGTTGCGTACTACCGTCCTTGAATTTAACTTGCAACCCAACCCCGAACGTTTGGCTACTTTCATTAGACCATGCTTGATAATTAACTAATACCTGTTCTCCCTCTATTACCGGAAACCATTTTTTAGTATAAGCGTTTCTTCCGGTTTGTTCTCCTATTTGCTGTGTAGGGTCTGTCGAAGAACCACTACTTATTCCTACTACACTTCCCGTCCACTCGTCTCCGAAACGGGAGAAAGTAGGTTCGGGACATAAGTTAGTGAAATCCCCAACAACTAAACGTTCAGTGGATAAATAACCTGAAGTTATTTTATTAGCACTAAGTTCATTAATATGCGCATCAGTGATAGTCGCTTTTGCTATTTTCGCCCCATCCACGGCTAAATCTGCGATTTTAGCATTAGTTACTACTGCATCTTGTAGTTGAGCAGTAGATACCGCTAAATTAGCTATCTTTGCATTAGTAACCGCTTGGTTTTGAATAGCTGCGTTTCCTACCGCTAAGTTTGCAATTTTGGTTTCTTTAACAGAAGCATCAGCTAACTTTTCAGCAGTTACTGCTAAATCTGCTAACTTTTCAGCATTAACTGCACCTATTGCAATATCAATATCTTGTACTCTCGCTGTAGTAGCAGTAAATTCTTCCGTATAATCACTTGGAGTACCATGAGTATTTACTGCTCTTAATCGGTAATACCATTGTTCATCAGTATTCGCTTCATGATTATATCCCCCTGACTTTCCTCTCCAAACTAAATTAGAACTGTCAGGAACAAAGTCTTTTACTTGTGACGCATAAACTTCGTAAGCTGCAATATAAGATGATGGATTATAGTCCCACATGAGTTGAATAATCTTAAATAATCCATTAGCTGTAAAATTACTTGGTACAGGTGGAACTTCATCAGGAAAGCTTTCATCTGTTATCTCACTACTTTTATCCCACAAGCCTTCTTTTTCGGTTAATTTACTTTCAACTTGTTCAAGACGTTCAGATTCATTGTCTGTTAAGATTGGGTCTCCAATTTCAACTTCGGCATCGGAAAAGTCATCAATGTTGTAACGGTGACGAATAACACGTTGCTCCGTTACAATATCTAACTCTTCAATAAAGGCATGTGTGGTATCACCTAAACGTACCTTTTTATGCTCATAGCCTGATATATGTTCTAATGTTCTAACGGTCATTTTGGTATTAATATTAGGTTCAGTAGAGCCTTGAAGTTTCGTCCATGTTTTCTCTAATAAGCGTGCTGGGTCTTCTTCTTGAGAATCAACGAACTCACCTTCGCGGTGGATTCGTTCACCATCTTTTAACCTTCCCCATCTTGCTAAAGCATCTGGATCACCAACCCATGTTTGACCTATTGGCTTATCAACTGGATCACCATTTGCTGTACTCCATTCAACATCAGCAATATTAATATGGCGTGTATAACCACCGTTGTCGGTCTCTAGTGATTTACCATAACCATATAGGGCAGTAATGGGATAAGATTGAATGGTGACTTCTACACTTTCAATATCCATACCCACTTCAAAACGATGACCAGTGTCTGCTCCACGACGTGTTAATAAATCAATGTATCGACCTGTAATACCTGATTCATCAAATTCAACTCGATCTCGAACTTCACCACCCCAAGTATTAGTAATTTTCTCGACAGATTTAGCAGCACTGATCCGATAAAAATTAGTACTTTTCACTCCTAATTCAGCAACTATCCCCGGTTGATATCTTGTTCTTTCTAATGCTATTGATAAAGCAGCTTCAGCTGTAGCATCTTGAGGACGCTTATCTTCAATCCGTGTTTCAGTTATTTCATTCATACCACTAATACAAATGGCGGTTATTTCATCAAGGTTTTCATCAAGTTCTTTGATTACAAATAAACGCCAAACACCATCTATATCTTGAACCGCAACTTGATTTTCACCTTTGATATATTGACTATCAAAGTGACTAGTAGGCACTGTGAACTCAAATTCAGTTGTTTCATTTAGCAAATCATCTAAATAAGGTGATTCATACGGACATGTCTCATCACTATCATTGCTAAGTGAGGTTAATAGATTATCATCTTGATCAAAAACATAAATCATCACTGCCACCTCACTTTATAGGTCATGTCAGCTGGTTGGGTAGATGTTAAAGTGTTTTCACCTGGTTTGATTGAAAACCATTTACTTATAGTCCAAGCTAATGCGGTCATTTGGACATTCCCATTAATAGAAATTTTCTGAGTCGAGAAATTAAGTTCTAATACATCCCCGTTCTGGAAATCATAATTAACTTTTACCCTCTCCCCATCTTGATTACTGACTTCAAATGAGCTTGCTGATTCTGAAAAATCAACTGTAATGATTGGAAAAGTGGGAGATGTACCTCTATATGTGAATGAGTTGCCATCTACGGTTCTTTGCTTTTGTTGTCCTATCTTATCTGGGTCAGGGCAAACGATTCTAAATGAACCTTCATGCATAAAAAACAATTCCTGCCCTTCGCTGTTAGACTCTGGTTGACCAAAGTACGTTTTATCTGATTCATCCGGAAAGACAATAGGTACATCGTGATTTACGTTAAAAATACCATTTAATTCATCTATATTTTGTCTAATTTCTGAACGAGTCGAACCTATTACTTGATAACTTATATCCAAGGTTCTGGGGGATCTTCTTTTCCGTTGAACAATACCTCCATCTCGAAAAGAAGATTCAATAATTGAGAGCTCATAGTTTGTAAGTCCACGTCCATTAATTTCCTTAATATCCATATAAGAATTAACATCAATATTATTAAATAGCATCCGCCCTCACCCCCTTTTCTTTTTCAAACGGTACTTTTTCTGTTCCTGAGTTTTTGTGATGTCATCTACGTGAGCTTCGAATTCTTGACCTCCGAGAACTAATGATATATTGGATGTTTGTGGCATTTGTTGTTTTTGTCCTATATTTGGTCGACCAGAACTAATATTATCAATTTTATTCATGTTTTGAGTTCCGTTTTCCATCATTAGGTTTCCAACTTCAGGAGGTTGCAACATTCTTGATAATTGGTTTTGAACCCCTCTAGACGATCGTTTAATTGAGTCCTTAATAGGACCGCCAAAATCGAGTTTGTCAAGGTCCGATAATGGCCCTTCTTTAGCCGGGCTGAAAGGAAGAAAATTACGCACCTTATCCGCAATGTTTTTCACGGCATCAATTGCTTTTCCAGCTGCATTCTTTATCCCTTTTACCATTTGATTAATTAGACCCTTACCTGCCGATAAAAAAGAACCTCCTAAATTTTTCAATAAATTTAAAGCGTTCTTAATAGGTTTAATAATAGCGTCTTTTATAGAATTCCATATGGATTTCACTTGTCTTTTTAACGCTTTAAATGAAGACGTTACGGCATTTTTTAAGGAGTTAACTATATTATGTCCTCGTGTTTTCGCTACTTTAAACTGATTGATTGCGGCATTCCACATGCGAGGAATGATATTGCCTATTTGGTTTGCCAATCCTTTGAAGAAACTGACAATGTTTGTGATAAATCTCTTTATCAAGCTAATTCCAATCTTTGCGAATGATTTTATGAGGGCTACTACCTTTCCTACAATCATCAAGTTAAAAAGATTCCAAATCGCTTGAAGTGCTCCTGAGAAGAGACTTTTTATACCTTCCCACATTTTAGATATGTCACCGGTAAAAATACCTGTAAATACTTCGATGATTCCCATAATCACCTTTAGTGCTCCGTTGATTACGCCTTTAATGTTCTCCCAAACTGTTTTGATAATAAAAAGCACAGCTGGCATAATCGTTTGAATGATAGACTGAATCAAAGAAAAGGCATTTTGGACTGCCTGCATAATTTGTTGGCCATTTTGCTGCCAGAATTGCTTAATGTTATTCCAGGTGGTCATAATAAATTCTTTAACTTGCGTAAGCACGGTTTGAATCGTTTCCCAAATGCTTTGCATAGTTTCTTGATTTGTAGTAAACCATGTCTGGAACCACGTGATGACAGTTTGTACAGCTGTCACGACACTACTAATCACAGACCTAATAATATCGAAAGCTACTTGAATAACCTCCTGGATCATTGGCATATTTTCGTTGATCCATTCAAATAGATATTGAAACATAGGCATTAATTCAACACCGATTTGAGTACCCACAGTCGAAAATTGATTTTTTAATTGCTGCCAACCCAACCTGAATTTTTCAGCTTGTTTGATTTGGTCCTCACTAATAACGTTGGCATTTCCTTTCATGTTTTCAAGCTCTTTGTTTGTCATGTTTAACACAGGTGCTAATTCCTCGCCGGTTGTTCCGAGAATAGCTGTAGCCAAAGCATTACGCTTTGTGACATTCTCCATCCCTTGAAGGGCTCCGATGGTCTCATTAAATAATTGCTCCTGAGATTTTAATTGGCCATTATTATCGGTTACTGCAACGCCTAATTCTTTAAATAATTCAGCACCTTCGCCAGTTCCTTTTGCAGCGTCCATTGCTCTTTCTGAAAACATAGCGATATCTCCGGCAGCCTGTTCCATACTGAATCCAAAGTTCTTAGCAACATAATCCCATTCTTGAAATGCCTCCATGCTCATTCCAGCCGTTTGCGAGAATTTATTAATTTCAGCACTTGCTGATGTTGCATGAGCAACCAAACCACCCATGGCTGCACCCGCGCCCGCCACTGCTGAACCTAAACCTACAGCAGCCGCTCCAGCTATTTTTCCTAAATTCTTTCCAAATGATGAAAACTTACTTTCACTCTGTTTCATTGTTTTTTCGAAGTTTTTGTCATCCAACCCAAGTGATGCATATAGTTCTCCAACTTTGAGAGCCATGTGTCACCCTCCCTTCTTTAACAAATAAAAAAAGAGAGCCAAACATAGCCCTCTTTAACCCCAAACTCTCTCTACTGCTCTTACAGCTGCTTCTGGGTTTTCTATAACTTGATTTTCCTCACGCAACATCACACGTAACATTGCGTCTGAGCTTAATCCTTTCAACAGAGAGAAGAACCTTCGTGCAGTCATATCATGGATATCCGTTGTTAAATCAATGCGATATTCCCGCTGAAAATCTGCCTCAATATAAGGCCATTGCCCTAAGATGTCACTGATTTCGTTGTTGTTGGTATGTGCTTCTGAGCCTGTCCCTCTGTTGATTTCTGCTCCCCCATTCCACTCAACTCATTCATTGCCCATTTTAATATTTCCTGATATTCATCAAACCCAATTCCTGTTTCAAGTAAACGTTCATTTGTTTCTTTCCCAAATACATGCTCCATCATATCCATAGCTTCTTGAGTGGAGACGTCACCATCTGCCCCTTTATGGCTCTGCATACGCATCACTTTAAACATAATGACAGCTGGCAATGATTCAGGAAGGGTAAAAACTTCACCTTTTACTTTAAACTGTTTAGGTTCCTTTTTCGTTTCTGAAAAATATGCATCAAAATCTTTCATACCCATGTTCTACTTCCTCCTATACTGCTGTTGTTTTTGTTATTGCACCACTAACGGTTAATTCAGCCCCCCAAGAGGTAGGGTCCGTATTTCCGCCACCTTGATCACTAAGGTTAGCTGAGGCACTAAATTCACGAACATTACCGCCCGGGTCTGTTAACTTAAAATTACCTAAACCGTCCGGTCCTACTTGATCAGCTAAATCTTCGACGGCTTCTTGACCTGGATCTCTCTCACCTGTTTCAGGATCAACTAAATATAACCCTTCTGCAGTTAACGAGTTACCACGTGAAGCTGGTAAATGTTCATTGTGACCATTACTATCAAAGGATGTGGTGTCAGCATCCTCTTTTTCACTACTAAATGTTAGTGTATTTAGCCCTAATATAGGAACATAAATAGCCTCTCCACTTGTTTCATCTGTTTCGGTTTGAACTTCTAATGTCCAATCACGAGCTAAAACTTTACGCTTTGGCATATTATGAAGCCTCCTTCGTTATTTCTAATTGAAAATTGATACTATATTCATGCCGTCCGTTACTGTCTTGGCCAATGTGAACAGCACTGCTTTGTTCTCCAAAACAACTGACTAAATAAAAAACACCTAACTGGATGGAACTTAATCCGTTAAGTGTTTCATAAATTTCTTCTGATTTTTGATTCGCCCACCGTGGGTCTTCTGTTCCTCTGACAATAAACTGCATACCTGGTGAACGATAGTCATTCCAGATATCCGGTTCAGAACCACCTTTTAAATAGATTCCAATCACTTCGTCAGTTTGAGAAGGTATGGTGTTTATAAAAGTATTCCCACTTAAGCCTGTTTCATCGAATGTTAATATCCCTAGGTTATCCAAATAAACAGCTATTTCTGTTTCCAGCACCTTATCTACCCCTCCAACGCTCGTTTAATTGATTTCTCAATATGCTTTTGAACTTGTTTTCGATTTTGTTTTACGGCGTTCTCTAAATACTTCGCCTCACGTCCGTTAGGATGATTATAGTGAGTTGCTTCATGCTGTCGTACAGCATAAGGTGTGTTATAACTGACAGAAGCTTCACGCCCGCCTTTTGTTACATGAGTAGTACCTGAGTTTTGCAAAGGGCCTTCGTCATGTGGTACGCGTTTGTTTGATTCGTCCAGAACAAATTCGGTAGCTTCAGTTACTCCACGTTCACGTGCTTTTTGCGCCTTCTTCACCACTTCATTTCCACGCCATTTATAACTTGCCATTACATCCGTACCTCAATATGCGATACGTTTTTTAAAGCAGTTTGAGGAGGGGCTGATATTACGATAAATTCATCAATGACCTGGTTGTTTTCGTCAATCCAAGTAACTTTAGACTCAGGAGGGATTTTTTCACCCTTATACTCAAAAGTACCTTGCGTATTTGACGTGACTTCCCGACCTTCAGTATCACGAACAAGCTGACGATTGTATTCAATCCGGCATTTATAATCCACACCAGGACCGTATTGCGGACCATAAGCTCCGTCACCTAAATAAGGTTCGACGGTTGCTTTGTGAGGCAATAAAAAAGGAGGTATCTTCATCATTAGGAAGACACCCCCCTATATAACAGACCTTGGTCAAACAAATAAGTGTAGGCTTCTTGACATAGCTTTTTAAAGGTTTGACCATCCCCGCCAAAGTTCATGGAAAATGAGCCGACGGTAAATGAACTTACATTGTCCATATTCGCAAGGTTATCATCAATAGACAATTCAAATTCTATTTGAGCACAAACAGCTTTTTTAGCTGCTTCGATATGGTTGTTATCATCTTGATCAATGCGATTGAGTGTTAATCGGTCAACTATTTTGCTTACCTTGTCCGCTAAACGAGCAAAGTTGCTCGGGGCGGTTTGACCTGTAAAGTCTTTATAATCTTGTTCCGTTGCATAGATCATACAAGATCACCTACTTCTTAGACTCCTTAGAAGTCTTTTTAGCTGGACCTTTCACTTCAGTAGCAACTTTTTTCTTAATCCACTGTTTCCCTACAAACGTATCCACATCATAGGTTTCGCCAGGAATACGCCTTTTCCCCTTATAGACGGTCTCAGTGTTCATCTTGACTTTCATCATCCGTCACCTCTTCTCCTCCATCATTCTCTTCAGCTGTTTCTTTAATTAACTCTTCAGCTGCTTCAATCGCCTTATCTTTACCCTGGATTTTCTCACCATTCGGCAACTCATACCATCCACTACCTGAAGGTGTAATATTTAATTCTTCTAAACGTTGATCATCATCTTCTTGATTTGTATCGGTAATCACAGCTAATCGTCGCTCTGACCATCGCTTTGCGAATTTCTTTTGAACGTCATATTCTTCGCCCTTTTTTAACACCTTTCCTTGAAAGGTTGTTTGAACATTCATTTTTACTTTCAAAAAATGACCTCCTATTCATAAAATTAAAGAGCAAGACCGTAGTCCTGCTCTGTTATAAGTATTATGCTGTCGTTTCTGCTGGTGTTAGTGCTGCAAATGGATAGCGTGTAGCACTATCAGTATTCAGACGGTTAATTGGGTTAGGAATCTGCCAAGCCAGACGCATAACCGCGCGCAAGGCAACCATGTCTTGTTGTGCTAAGTTATAAAGAATAGAACCGTCAGAATCTTGAATAACAGCTTGATCTAACAGCTTAAACGTAATGTCCTGACGCATAGCGTATACCAACTGACTAAAGTCCCCAGAGAATAAAAGTGATTGAGCTGAATCAATTGCACCATTACGAGGAAAGATGATTTGTTCACCATCTAACTGGTAACGCGTGTTTTCTTGAATTGTTGACTTAAATAATGGCTGACCATCAGCATCACGAAGTCCACGCAGCTTTCCGCGCATATTCATAGCACCAACATGTCCATTTGCCATGAATCCATCTTCTTCAATAAGTGAGATGGTTCCATCCTCACCTAATAGATCATCATATAAATCAGATCCAGTACCTAAAGCTACCGTATTACCTGCTGAAGTTGCCCCTGCCAACAAATCAGTTGGCCATTCCGCAGGTGCGTTCGTCCCATAAAGCACAGCTTTATCAAAAGTTAGTCCCATAGCTTCTTCAATTCGTGGACGAACTTCACCCCAGATATCATAGTCGCTGTCATCTAACACAGCTTCTGGAATTGGCACAATAACCGCTAATTCCTCTGCTACAAAATATTTTTTATCCCATGCTTGTTGAGTTGTTTGTTTTTTACCTGTGTCACCATCAACAAAATACGCAGTAGGTAACTGAGATAAAACAGGTACCTTTCGCTGTTTTGTAGACATATTAGGAGCTCGTGTTCCCAGCTGCATCACTGAAGATTGTTGCGTTACTCCTTGAATAATTTCACGTGATAACTCCTCATTAATTAAAGTTTCTGCTCCGTTACGATCAATAATTGGCATAAATTAATTCCCCTTTCTTAGTATCCTGCTTTTCTGCGAATTAGGTCGTTCATACTCATGTTTCCTTGTGAACCTCTTGAAAAATCTACGCCACCTTTGGATGACTTTTTTTCGGTTTGATAATAAGGACGTTCTTTTATGAACTCTTCCATAGAATCTTTTAAACCTTCAACTTTTCCATCTTCATTTACTTTTACATTCGACTTATCCATCAACTTCAAAATGTCACCAACAGCTTTACTATTGACACCTAAATCACCAGCTAATAGAGTTGCCTCTGCTTGAATCAGACGGTCATTTGCACGTTTTTCAGCTGAGTTTTTGAAGTCTGTCACACGTTGAATGTTGTCCTCCAGGGACTTATTCTCATCGTAATCCAGACCAGCAGCTGATAGTGTTTCCTTGACTGCATCTTTCTTTTGAGCTTCCGTCTTACCTTCCAGGTTACGGAGCTTGGTTCGATAATTTGCTGCTTCTTTGCGCAAATCTTCCACATATTCTTTGCTAAATCCGGTTTGACCTTGGCCACCTGAGCCTTGGCTAGTTCCGCCTTCTCCGGATCCAGAACCTTGACCACCCTCTCCACTACCTCCTTCTCCAGAGCCAGCTTCTCCGCCCTGGCCTCCTTCGCCACCTTCGGCAAAGAATTGTAGATTCAAAGGTAATAGATTTTTATAAAACGTTCTTTCGTTGTTTATAGTCACCTGGACTCACTCCTTTTCTGCCTCCTGGGCAAAATTTTTGCATAATAAAACCCCTAACGAGTCTCACGATAGGGGTTGCAAATATTGAACAAAGCCATACACCTACTTTAATATTTGATAGACTAATAGAAAGGGTGTGATAACTCATGTCTGAATTCCCTTTCTTTGTCCCTAAAAACTATAAAAAAGGGTATATGAAACATGTAATGTACTCCGTTACGGTTGAGATTAATAGGCATATAGGAATTGTTAAAAGAGCAAAGAAAAAACCCAGTAAAATATTACTCGGGTCTATTTGTTCAGTTAAATTTTGTCATGAAAAAACCGGTTTTGTTGATATGAGACGTGCGCCCAAAACTTATGCTGGATTACCTATTGTTTATCATGTTCAAACGCTTGTAGGTGTTGCTGTAGTTCCTGTTGAACATGATGAACTAACTCATAATGATTCATAGATTCGTATTCACTAAATGCCAGGGTCATCTTACCAGGCATGGTGTTCTGACCTTTATACATCTCATAGTGGATGTCAACATCAACAGGGGTTAATTCTGGTTCTGAGTCGTCAAAAGTTGTGATATCCTGATAAGCGATGTCGATGTGTTTAATTAGGATTTTCATTTAATCACCTCGCCCTCTTAATTTGCTCACGCTCATATTTACGACGCAAGTTATTATTTTCAACAAGTTTACGATTTCTCGCTTGCCATTCTCGGATTTTCGCTTTTGCTTTCTTTTGTTCCGCCTCATCCATAGCCACAGACTCCCTTCTCTTCCATCTACGGATTTGACGCTCATTGTAACGCTGCTGTTTTTTTACTTCATATCCAGCACCATCAGACTCAGGTGTTTCGACTTTGGTTAAACCTTCCACATAAGCATTTAGCGTATGACCACAACCAGGATGAAAAAGACCATCTGCCTCAGCATCACTCACGGAAGGATAACGAGTATCTTCTCCGCTAATAGATAAGATTTGTCTTTCCCAAGGTTTACAATCCGGACATTCATCTGGATGATCAGAGACTATAGCTAAATCCATTCCGTTATCTTGCATACTATTCATATGACCGTTTATTGCCGCTCTTCCTAATGAAGCCCTTGTGGCCATTTCAGTATAGGATTGCATTTCCCAATGGTTACCAGCTTTGTCAACAAAGTTTGAAATACCTTTATCAGCAAACTCGTTTAACATACGTTGGGTAGCTTGTCTTCTCGTTTCGGCTCCAATAACCGCATCACCAATATTTTGGGATACAACATTGCGATACTGATCCTCTGTATTTCGTAAAATTTGAACATGAGAACGTTTAAGAAGGTCGACTGTTTCAGCCGCAAGAGCCTCTACCGCCTGTTGGTTAACGGCTCCAAACCCACCGGATACAGATGCGTTAGAGCTTAAGGTGATATTCGTATCATCAAGTCCTTCTTGCACCAAAGCCCGAATATCTGCATCAGCCGACTTCATCCCACCCCCATATGCTTCTGTAAGAATTTTTCTAAGCTCTTTTTCTGTTAGTTCATCTAAATTCTCGATTTCTTTTTCAATAGATTGGCGGATGTTTCGGAATTGGGTTATTTTTTTCTCACGCCATCCATGTTCATCAATACCTTGAGCTAAACGTCTAGCTATCTGGCGTAAGATGCGATTTTCTGCATCAGCATAAATACGGCCAATTTCTACAGCTTTCTTTTCTTGACTATTGGGAGATATCGCCATTGTTTATCACCTAACTCATTCCGACCTGCATTGGATTTGGAGCGTTTAAACCTTGCGCCTGATTCAATCGTTCAATTTCTTCCTGTTGTTCTTCCTCACTCAAATCCGAGTGCAGCCATTTAACTTTCATTTCATTTGTTATAGCATCAGCACGGTTAAGGAGATTTATAGTTTCAGCTAATGATTTAATGTCCGTCTCTAAGCTATCAGACATGACAACCTTTGGACGTTCGACCGTAGTTTGGTTTCCTAAGTGTTTATTATCCACTTCAAGCATGAGATGAAAAATGTCTTCTAAAGCCACCTTCCAGTATTGCTGTTTTTTCGATAATGTCTTATAAGTACGGTCTTGACGTGATTTGATTTCAGTAGCTGTCATGGATCCACCGTCACCTTTTAAACCAAATGATTGAGGAGAGTATCCAGCTGCAAAGATAATTTGTTCAATTAAGTTCTGGGCTGTCTCCTGGTATTGTTCTGAACGAATCTGGAATTGCGCAATTGTATAGCCGCTTGCTCCTTTTGTAGATAGGGGGTCAATTTGTAATGTTGTGAACAATTCTTGGTCCTTATCAAATTTGAAAGTACCATCGTCAGAACGCTCTAACCATTGTTCAGGCACAACAATCCGTGCCTTTGCTAACTCTAGTTCTCTACGCCAATCCGAGTATGTCTCACACAATGTCTCAATTAAGGTTATTGCTTGAGCGATATCACTCTGACCAATTTGGGAGCCACGCCATAGAGGGTTAGGCAACATATTGGGCACATAGCGAACGAGAATATCATCAATGCCGGTGTTGACTTCTTCTTCTAAATCCTGCGTGAAATTTAATGTTTCTAAATTTATTCGCTTTCCTAATTTATCAGTTGAGCCTCTGTATAAGCCGTTAAATATCTTCCCTCGTTCCCGCCTCTCAACAAACCAGTAACGTGTAGCAGATTCCAATTGTTTAGCTGGTGTGACGTCTTTAAAAAAGTCAGCTGCAACCAAAAATCCATTCCTAAATTCCGGGATGACATTATCCGGTTGAGCAATCGAGAACAATGGAAAGTCATAGTTATCAGCGTCATAATTTATTTTTAAATAAATTCCGCCCATTGGCGATTGGGTTTCAGCAGCTTCGAGAGCTTTTGTTTGAAAGAAGTTTTGTTCTAAAATCTCATCCATGCGTTTTTTTGTCTCATCATTTTGAAAGTTAATCTCTGGAGCCTCGCTGAATAGCAGGTCAGCTGATAACCTGGCTATTTCATTAACAATAGGCAATAAAACTTTATCCTTCCGGTCATTGGCCCAGAACCGGTCTTTCCCTTCCGATGTACTGTAATATCGTTTCAAGCATTCTGTATCACCTGAATACCATGCTGCATATTCACTATATTTTTGGAAGACATCTTCCCAGCCTTCAAACGGTAATTTCGTATTATCTGCTGGTAATGGCATTTCATCACATCCTTTGCTTTAAGCGATTCCTTTTCCTTGCCAAATCATCCTTGTACCGTTCGCTGTGTAACGAATAGGGTCCATACAATGATCGTTCGCTTTAATCGGCTTATCTTCTCCTCGTTCTGCTGCTTTCTCATCCCAGGCATATGCTGTGATTTCTTTTAGAACATTCGCGCAGCGTTCATGCACTCGTAATAAATCATTATCAATAATGGATGACACAAGCTCAATACCACGCTTAACCTCGTTATCCGATGCTTGAATACGACTTTTTAGACGAGGTGATAGCACAGCATAAAGCTCTAATATAAAACCTTCTGCGGATGGATCTATAAAAATACGTTCCGGCATGATTTTGTGTTTGCTTATCCATTCTTTAAAATCCTTTGCATATTTTGACGGGGACTTTTTCCGTTCTTTTGCTCCTGAATGGTAGTACTCATCAAGAATATAAAGTCTTCCATCAGCTCCAAGTCCATGAAGAATAAACGTGGTTGCGTTAGAAGTACCATAGTCGCATGCCACCCAATACTTCCGTATAGCCGGCAGTTTGTCATTCTTTTTAACAACATGCTTGTCATGATCGAACATCTCATAAATAATACCTTCAGCAACTACCCAAAGACCTTCGATATCTCGCTTATAGAAAACACCTGTCTTTATTCGTTTGAGTCGTTCTTTTACTCGCTCACTAAGAGATAAGTTGTCATCTAATTTGAAGTGTAAGTCCAAAAGTAGCTTTTCTTTCGCTTTATCAATGTAATTCTCTTTGAACCAATGATAAGGGCCTTTAGGGTTACAGTTATAAAAATACTTGGCTCCATCAACAGAACAACGACCTTCTACCTGAGTAACAAATGATTCAGGCATTAAGGCAACTTCATCTAAAAAAGCACCTGCAGCTGTTAAACCTTGAACGGTATCTTGAGACTGTTCATTGTTACCACCAAATAAATAATAGGTATTGTTGCCAATTTCAACTCGTGGATCATCAGAACGAATGTAGTTATAAGGAATCCCTTTAGCATTCAATATCTTAAACATAGGTTCTAAGACGTTACGTTTCAAAGCCCCCATAGTCTTACCAGCCATAATGAAGTTCTCACCATCAAAGGTTTCCAGTGACCACATAACAAATGAGTCCACCATTGCAACGGTTTTACCACTACGTATGGAACCTTGAGCAATTACGCCGTCATAATCGTAATAAGGACTTTCTTTCATCCACCACATAATTAACTTTTTCTGTTTCTTTGAGAAAGGTTTCCACTTAAAGACCGCATTCCGCTTATTCTTCATCGCTGAACACGTCCTTTACTTCACCTTTCATGGCGTTGATGTATTCGCTAATATCCGGTTTCTCTGGTGGAGCATTACGCTGTTCTATTTCTTTTTGTTTTAGATCAAGTTCACGCTGTTTAACGTTCATATCATGCTGCATCTTTTCAAGTTGAGCTCTTCTGTAATCGTCTTGGCCAGACAATTGCAAAAAGTCCTTAATCAAACCTCTGAGTTCACTCATGGCCCGTGCCTGAGCTGTCATAAAACTAGCATAACGATCCCATGCATATTGAAACTCCCATTCTTTTTCTGTGAACGTATCTCCATCTTTCTTTTTCTTAAGATGTTTGATCAATTCATCTTTATCTTCCACGTACATAATCTTTTGAGCCCTTGCTATGGCAGTGTATTTAATCACGATGTTTTCCCACAGCATATCCACTGGTGACTTCTGTTGAATGGCATCTACAATTTCCAATGTCTCTTTATCATCGGGAAAGATGGTACGAAAAAAACCGTGTGTCTCTGCCTTATTATTTCCGACAGGTCCACCCGGTCCACCTGAGTTTCCTAATGCGTTTTTATTTCCTTTTGGAGCACCTACTTTTTTTGTGTGCACACTTTTTTGTTTGGGTGCACCCTTTTCTCTAGTCCAGCCATAACGACGTTTCCATGACTTAACTGTATTAATTGAGGCACCGTGTTTTTCAGCAATATCCTTATATTTCATGCCTTTGATATAATCCTTTTCAGCTTGCTTATGCTTGTCGGCCATCTACATCATCACCCACCTCCAGCTGTTTATTGTGTTGGTTTTGAGCAAAAGAAAAAGCACCGCATTGAGTGCTTATGATAATACGATCAAATTAATGTAAATCGGAATCAGCTTTTATAATATCAACAATTTCATAATGTTTTGTAATATCATCAGAACGTAATAAATCTTTTGATTCCCCAGAAATCCTTATTTTATAAATACCGTCAGAATCGAACATATGAATTCCAATGTCGCAATGAGTATTTGCGTAATCTGATTGTGAAGAGATTTCATAAAAAGCCTGTAATAAAAAATTAAGTATTTTAGACAGGTTTAATTCATCTTTGAAAGTAGCATATTTTCTTCTATATTCCTCGATTTTATCGTGGTTAAATCCATAAGGAAAACCAATATATATGTTATTTCTCTGTAAGACTGCCATACCATTATCATTAACTTTATGTTTATTAAGTAACCCCATATGAAAAGCAAGCGTGTTTATATCTCTTTCAGTGCCAAACCAAGTAGCTAAGATCTCACTATTATCTATATCACTTTTTAAAAATGGCTTCTCACTAATCGCCGTTTTTATCGACGAAGAGAATGAGTTAACAATATCCTCAACACTTCTTATATCACTTTTGGCTAATTTTAGTTTATACGCATCAATAAAATCTGTAAGTCCTGATGCAACTGACCATCCCATATTCGGCAATTCTATTAATTTGTTATTACCATCTTCAAAATGAACTTTGTCACCATGGTAAGTTACCCTATCATCCGACATTAGAATTGTTAAGAACTCTCCTCTATAACCAATTAATAGTGTCATTTTTAAACTCCTCCCTTTATCGAACCGTTTCGACAAAAGGAAACACAATCCTTTCAAAAATAAAAAAACATCCATATTTAGGATGTTGTCAGAATGAAAATTATTTAAAATGTCAATAATAAAATATGAGGCCTCTAAAAATTAGCACAAGGAAGGAGGAGTATAATATGACACTTGTAACACCGCTTTTAAAATTGACGATTAGTTGGCCCGTATGCGTTTTGCTTTTAATTTATATACACATATGGGTCAACTAACCTAAGAAAATTACTGAGGGACACTTGTCCCTCTCCTCATTTATAGTATGACCAAAAATAAATGACTTTATAACATAATAATTATCATATTAATTATACATTTGTTTATAAATGTTTAACAATAACCACCCGGCCGCAGCAGAAGGAGGACCGATGGCCGGGTATCTAGTAAGCAAATATCATCAACTCTCCGTCCTGCCTTCCATTTTATACTACAGATTTTTCAGAAAACAAATCCTGCAAGAAGTGGCATTTTTGGCATATTTGGCTTAACATATCCTCTTTCATTTCTCTTATTTTATTTCGATTAACACTTAAATGGTCTGCTATAGATCTATAACTCATTCCCTCCATCATGCAATCCAGAATAATAACTTGTTGCTCATCTTCTAAGTAATCTTCCATCATTTCGATTGCAGTAACGTTCTTCTCATACGCTTTCCATCGTTCATACAAACGCTTTTCCCTGGCATCCATATCCTTTAATTCTGCTTGACTCTTAATAGATGTATTTGGCTTTGGAAGCACAGCTTCTATTCCGTATTGAGCGACTAATCCAGCAGATGGACCTTTACTATATCCACCCCAAAGCATATTTTCTAATCGATCTAACTCTTTTTTACGCCAATGGTACTCGTAAATTAGATTCTCAATCTGCTTTTTGTTCATCTTTCCACCCCGCCCCGATATTGAATAATTGCTGAGCATACTTGCTTCTCTTAATAGGTGATACAGGACCTCTGTGTCTATCTTTCCGGTATTCGCTAACTGTCCACTGATAGATATATTTCAAAGCTTTCTCACCAACTTCCAAATTAGATATATAGGCCACAACATTGTGATAAAGAGCAAAATAATCATGTAAATCGTTTCTTCGGTGTCATCCTCATAGATGTATTCCGTGCTATCATGCCAAACAGCTACTGCAGCTCCAATAAAGATATATAAACTCATCCAAAACATATCGACACCTCCAATAAAAATAAAAAGGACACCAATCAAGCAGCTGCGTTAACAGCTAACTCAATCAGTGTCCTCCAGTGGGCTGGTAGAACGAAACGAACTATTTATTTTTCTCATCTATAAACTCTTCATAACAAATTTCAATAACCTCTAATAAAAGATTTATTTTTCTATTGCCTTTATAAGTATCTTGTACTGTTATACCTATTAAAGAAATGGTTGTTGTAACAACTAGTAAACCATTATACCCTTTTAATGCTTCTTTACTAACATTTTGAAGAGAATCACTGATATTAAAAATTCCTAACAAATCAATATCACTTCTCAACGTAAATAACATTAATCCTATAAAAATAGTGATAAAAATTGTCAATGTTTTTTCAGGTAGTTTATCTTCCTTTATTGTATTTAAATATGACTTTAATAACCTTAATTCATCCAAGCTATTATTACAGTAAGTTAAAATGTTCGCCTTCAATTGCTTAAGATTTTTAAATGGGTCCTTCTTTTCACCGTTATTATCAACATTAAATATTTCCTCATACATAGATTGATAATCAAAGATTTTCAGTTTTTCCTTTTTCCATAATTTATTTTCAATAATACTAATTAAATTTGGAAGCGCTAAAAAAATAATTGGTATCAGTCCAGAAATTAACAAGAACATATGCTCAAAAATCGTTACGTTTGTAAGCATTTTTACGATAATTAACAATAACAAAGGAAGTAAATAAACTATAATAAAAATCATTATAAACATTGATACTGAGATGATCTTTTTGGTTATATCATTGTTGAACACATTCAGTAGCTTCAAAACTCTTCCCCCTCATCAAACTTCAATCTCTTCACGTTCCCTTGGTGAGTAATCACTTTCGTCTCTCCATGATCAGGCAAATACGTTTTCTTAGCCTTCCCATTACAATATACAACACAAAACGGCTGATTTCCTTCTATATCGATTTCCATTTTCTTTGAACTTGTATCTACATTAACATCTTCTAATCGCACGAAGCAGGCCCCCATGTTATAATAGATTTAGGATGAGTAAAGTCGGGAGCCACGCTTCTGGCTTTTTTTATGTGTGATTTAAATTAATCCGTCTTACTAACACCACAAAATTCAAGATACGATAGATAACCTGGACACTCCTTAGTGTTTGGCTTCATTTGAAAATCATCTTTTTCATCATAGTGTGCTGATAAATCTTCGCTGACGCATTGTTTTGAAAGATCGTCATTAAATGGACCATTCTTATGCCAAAGATTCCAATAACAATCTTTAATATTACATTTCACTTAAACCCCTCCTAGCTTTCGGCCACCTATAATCCACTTGCCTTTGCTGACGCTTCGCTTTCTTGCGATGAAACAGATTCACAGCTCTGCCTTTTTGCCGTTCTGCCAATTCTTCGGGTGTTAAATAATAAGTCTTAACTGGTCCATGAATGGACTCAAGCATGTGATTTCTCCTTTCTTTTAAATATGTTTCTTAATGCAGGGTGTCACTTATATCTTCTTTGAGCCATTCTGTATCGACTTTGGTGATTGGTGGTTGTTCTCCGCATTCTTTAACAGCAAACTCTGTTAAACGTCTGACTTCCTTTTGCATAACTTCTTCCCCTAATTTTTTAATTATCATAAGAATCCTTGCCCCTATCGATATTTCTAAAAATGTCATGGTAGATTCAAAGTCTTTAACCTCTTTAGGGATAGGAGTTTCAAAAAACCTTGCTCCTGAACTAATTTCTGAAACAATGATTTTATCCGTGACTGGAACAGCACTGAATTGGAAGTCGTTAACTTTTACTCTATGTCCTGTAGCCTTCTTCCAATCGTTAGGAAAGCACAATTGAAATTCCTCTGCTTGTGGGGATACTTCTATTATGGATTCACCCATCATGACACCTCCTGGTCCATCTCTTTAATTGTGATTTCTACCCTTGGCTTTTCGCTGTAATATTTAGAAACTTGCAGCTCCACAATCTGGCTGTCATCCTTGTAAATTACACCGTTTAGAGCATCCTCTATGCCTTTGGCTATATTTGAACAATCCGGCTTCTTTGTTGGTCTGTATATTTCGTCCAAAGAGAGCTTTCTCAGCTTTTTTGACATGCACTTGGGGATTTGCCTGTAAATTTTAATAGAAACACTCACAGGACCCAGAATTAATTTTTTTGGTGCATGTTGAGAAGCAACCAGCTTCACGTATTGTTTGTATGTTCTTGATGATTGAGGATCATACATTCTAACTTTTCCGCTCCTGGTACGTCCTGCTCTTGGTCTGCCCTGAGCTTGTGCATCTCCTAATACGGTAAATTCAATCACATCATCATCCCCAGACCGATAACCAGTAGGAAAAATAGAAATACAAACAGCACATAATTAACAAAATGGTTCTTCTCCCGCTTCTGGTACTGATCAACCATCCCTCTCAATCTTTCATTCTCAGACTCTAAAACAAAATTTTCATAGTCTTTACCTAAATTCATTTCAATATCTTCGTTCATCAGTTAGCCTCCTTTAAAGCTTCATCCAATGTCACTTGTTTTTTGAGGAATTCCTTTTCTTCCTCTTGGTGCTTTTTGTAGCAAACAGGACCAAAACCTCGTTCAATGCTTTTCTTGTCCTTTAGGTTTCTGTTACATCTAGCGCATTGCATTCTCTCGTTCCTCCTTCATAGTCTTCACAAAGTATTCGAACCTAGTGTTAAATACATGAATCGCAATGAATCCCAGACGCACACCTTTAATCTCTTTATGCCAATCAATCCCAAATGAGTAACCTCTGTCTACTTCGATAACTAAAAACACTAACTATCACTCTCTTCTTTAACTTGCTCAGCAAAAGCAGCTGCTACCGCTGCGACATGAATCAGTTCTTCGTAAAGATCATCTGCATCAGTTGTTTTGTGAGCCACACTTCCTTTTTGGATAGCTTGTCCTACTTCCCCGAATTCTTCTCCGAGAATGGCGTACCAATAGCCGTGTGGATGCCTCTGAATTCCCCACTGCCGATTTTGCCTTACTCGTTCTTTATGGATATCATTAAGCACTTTTGTATGATGACCACTTGCTTCGTAAACAGGTAGTTTTTCAGTCATTCAGCTTCCTCCTCGATTGTCCATTTTCCGGCATTTATCCAAGCTAGTTTTATTTCCGCTCCGCCACCAGCAGTACAAGCGTTATCCTTACATATTGAACCCAATTTATTGTTATAGCTTTCAAATTTGATTGTCTCATCTTGGAATTCGCAATAAGCATTTTTACCTTCTTCAACAGCTTTCATTGCGTCACTGAAAGAGACATAGTTTGGTAGGATGCGCCATTTCAAGCGATGGGTGGTTAAATTTATTGCTAAATATTGACCATATTTTGGTTCTTTGTTTAAGTATGTGATTGACCCATTGTTATTTCTTATCACCGTATAGCCTTCCTCTGCTTCCGCAACTTCCCCAACTTTCAAACGATCTATCATTTCTCCTGTACTTAACCACTCAGACATCTTTATCCCTCCTAATAATTCTTCCTGCCACTCCAATTCTTCTTGCTAATAGACCTCGTTTTCCCGTCCATGATGTAGCGCTCACCGCTTACCTTCAGCACCGTTGGCTTTCCATTTTTAGTCTTATCTACAGTGACGATAGGACGATAGCATTCACCTTTGGTTCTGGTTTTGGCCAACTCTACCCCTCCTTTACTTAAATGGCCTAATCTTGTACCCATTTCTAAATAAATGAATCACACAGAAAAGCACTTCCCACTCATCTGCTTTTACCTTTGTTGCTATGAACTCAGCAGGTAAGCCCTGATTCCATAACTTCTTGACCTCATCAACCTTTGACTTTGGCATACACTGTTCTAAATCATCGTTAAACCAAATGACTTCCTCATTCGCCTGAAGCTTGGGGATGTAACTTGCCATTCTCTTTCATCCTTTGCTCTGCGATAGCCTTATGTAACCTCTTCGTGAATGTAGCTAATCCTCGGTCAATTTCTTCTCTGGACTTTGGTTCGCAGTTCGGGCATTGCACAACTTGAGTACATCCAGATACAATCTCATTCCACATCACGCCTCTTCCCTTACATAGTGGGCACATTATTCAATCACCTCCAAGTCATCTTCTCTAACTCGATATAACCCGCGCATATCACAAGCAATAACATAGACTGTTTCAAAAACATCGTCTGTTTGAACAAGATCCCATTCGCTATACGGGTTTTCAATTTCCTCTAACCAGGCAGTGGTAACGATGTTTCTTTTTCCGCAAACAAAACCTTCCTTTTCCTTGTGTTCACGTTCTAAAAATCGTTCCAATTTGATGTATCCATACTCTTCTAATTCACGCTTTTGTTCTTCAGTCATATATTGGTAATTGACACCATATCCTTGATTTTTTGAAAGTGATTTAGAAAACTTAACTTTTTGGCCTAATTTCAAGTTAAAACACCTTCTTTCCCTGTCTTAATCGATAATCATCACCTTCAACCTCGTACAATCGCTCCCCGCACATTCCTAGCAATCTACTAGATGCAGCATAGCCAATCTTTTCTGATAACGTTCCTGTGTCTTCATTGGAGCTAAATATAATGGGTCTTTGATTTCGGTACCGCTCATTGATGATTTTGTAATAAAGGCTTTCTTTAGCTTCTGACCATTTGGCTTTCCCTAGGTCGTCCCAAACCAATACATCAACATTTATGGCGCTGTTCGTTAATTTGGAGAGCGTCAATCCCTCGTCGTTCATCATTTTGGCGTTAATAAGATCGTCCATGAACGATACATCCGATACACACAGCACTCGGCAACCTCTTGTATATTTGGACTTTTGACCTGGTGCAATCTCATCTCGGATTTTTATCTTGTTCATTATCCATTTAGCAGCAGCCATTTGCAGATGTGTTTTTCCCAATCCGAAATTATTGTGTTCAGCCTTTGCTTGATAACGTGCTTCTGCATCTAGACTCCGAATTCGTGTTTCTCCCAAAACAGCGATAAATCCAAGGCTGTTATCTTCTGGCTTCCCTTGAATGATGTCAGGAAAGGACTGTAAGTATTCTTTTGTTGCCTCAAACATCTCTTTCTGCACTTCACTTTGTTGCTCATAATTATCGAATCTGGCATTTTGAAACTCATTAGGGATAAGGGCGTTTTTAAATCGATTTTGTAATGCCCTTTTTTCTTTACAGTGGCAGGGCCGTCCGAAATCTCGGTAAATAACCTTGCCATTTTCAAGCTCTTCTTCAACCCTTTCCAGCAACATCCCGGTATCATTACAGTCAGGACACTCAACGTCCTGTCGCGGCCTGTTTTCCGAGTTCTGCTTCTCGTAAGACTTGCTCATAGCTTTTGCCCTTGCTATGACCTTTTGCATAGCTGTTCCTACGTCCGTGAAGTCTGTTGTCATTGTTTTCACCGTCCTTATCCTCGTAGTAGCGATCTAGGATATAACCAACGCAATATTTCAGGCTATTAATCTTTTCGTTTTGATGGCGTTTATTGGCTTCAAAGTCCTCAAAGCATTGGACTAAAGCAGACTCAGCTTGTTCAGGCGGTACACCCTCTTTTTCAATAAGCTCGGCAGCTTGTTGATCTTTAGGGCTTGGGTGCATTTGTCCTTTTAATTGCAGATATTTATCGATAACGACAATGGCAGTCGTATTTTCGTTCTTTACTGCTTTACTTTCCTTTCCTTTGCTTTGCTTTACTTTCCTTTGTGTACTTTTGCTATCATTTACTTGTGGTGAGTCTTGGTTAATGCGTTCAATAACTAGGTTTTTGTATACATTAACTTCTGATTGGCTCAAAAGTAGATATTTTTCATGAATGAAGACCTTCTTTCTGCGAGAAGATGCTTCCAGGTAACGACGCTGAATCCCCTTAGATGTAAGGACTTCGTACTTTTCATATAGGTCTGTTGAAAACAATCCCCACTTTAAGCAATCGTTTAGGATTACATTAACTTTATTTATGTCGACATTAACTTTCCTTGAGAAAAGTAACTGTTCCTTTTCTCCCCATTGATAGAAGTAACTGTTATCATAGATTTTCATTAACAATTTAATAACTACACCGAAACCTTCAAGTCCGTGAGTGGCTTCAATTAATACAATTTTGTCGTCCTGATCAATATCTACATCTAATGGAAAATAATCTAAACCTTCCTTAATTGGCCTAACCACTAAAACCACCCCCAATCATTCGATGTAAACCAGTTTTCCAGTAAGTTCTTGTATTTCACGTTTAAATCGTTCCTCATCGCTGTTACTATCCGATAAATGAATCAAATGGATCTCTTCCACCTTGGTTAAATCGTTTACTCTCAAAAATTCTTTCACGTTTTCTAAGCTAAAATGAGAGCGTATGAGACGTTTTCTCATCATCT
The DNA here is from genome assembly GCF_900111405.1 of Salinibacillus kushneri. Classification (GTDB taxonomy): domain Bacteria; phylum Bacillota; class Bacilli; order Bacillales; family Alkalibacillaceae; genus Salinibacillus; species Salinibacillus kushneri. Next base: position 25,702 of record NZ_FOHJ01000012.1, read on the forward strand.
GGGGTACTAACCCCTCCAGGATTTTTTCGTCCAAAATATCCTTGCTGTAATTACACTCCAGCAGCAAATGTGTGAGCCCTTTGAACTTATAACGGATGTAGAATGTGTCCGTAGCAAATAGGAGTTTCTCAACAGCTTGATTGGCCAACAGAAATCCATATGGTTCATTCACGTCATGTTCGACGTCAAAAGGTAATACAGTACCTATCTGAAACTGTTTCTTGGCTTCTACAGGCTTTATTCTGTGATGTTCAATATTTAAGGCCTCTTTCGTACCTGGAGACATATAAACATTGATTCCGGCCTTCACAACGTCCTTAATTCCTTTTGTGTGATCTCCGTGTTCATGCGTGACTAAACAACCTGCCAGACTGCTAGTATTGAATTTCAGCGCCTTTCTTATCTCCCTGAAATTAATTCCAGCTTCGAGAAGAAGGGGAGTTTGGCCATCTGTGATGTGGTAGCAGTTCCCCTTCGAGCTGGAAGCTAATGTCTTTATATCAATCATCAGAAAGACGGCCCTTCTGCTACAGCTTCTTTTTCTTCCATATCGTTCATGACTTCATCAACTGATGTTTGTTCTTCTTGTGCTGGTTCAGGCTCAGGTTCCGCCTCTTGTTTTGGTTCTTCTTGTTGCTCATTTACTTCAGAAGCCTCAATGTCGATGTACTCTGAATTTGCATTTTCATTGATTTCTTGCTGGGCTTTAGCCTCTTCAGCTGCTTCATCTGTTTGATTGAAATGATTGATTAATAGGCTTCCATCATCACTGGAGTTAATGAATTTCTTACAAGCTCGATTAATAACGGTCTTTTTGGCCATTTCTTGCCTGAAGTTATCGTGTGTGGAGCCTTCTCTTTCTCTTTTTTGGTCCTTCCTCCACATTTGAGACTGTTGCCATGCCTGTCGGATCTCATCCATAGTCATGAGCTCTGTATAAACTTCCTCTTCACTAAGCTCAATAATGCAATAAGCACCTTCGATTTTGTCTTTGTTGATGTTTCCAAACTTTTGTTTGTGCTGCAGATTCTGAATACGGCCATTCACCATGTCATAAGAGACCTCATCACCTTCATAAATCACATTGGCATTTATACTTTTAGCCTCAGCAACTCGCTTAGTGACTGCCATTGTCCCAAAATAGGAACGTTGGAAAATTAGTTTGTTTCCGTACACAATGAAGTACCCTTGATTTTTAGCTGGGTTAAGACCTTGCACAACCATGTTTAACAGAGAATTTGCGATACTATCTTTCGTGCAGGCTTCCAGTGCTGGCTTACCGTTCTTATCCTTAACTTCCTGTAATTTAAGCCACGCTGATTTCATAGCGTTTTCTGGGCTGTAGTTCGCAGGAAAATGGAGTTCACCATTCTCCTGGAACTGCTTCACTTTATTTGCAACAACATCTACAGTGTCTTTCTTAACTAGCGCTAATTCGTTTTTACTCAATTAAACCGCCTCCTCAGATAGTGCAAAATCAAATACTGATACTTCATCTCCGTCTTCAGAAATAACTGTGCGACCTTTATCGAGGGTTCCAAATAATCCATAAGCAGCCCAATTACACCCATGGCCTAAATCCGTTTGGTTTTTGGTTCCCTTTCCGTTTACACGACCGATACATTTTTGGTAAGCGTCATTTGGATCAGCGTCATGTTCGACAAAATCTTCAATACTTGCTAAATGACCACATGCAGGACATTTAAATTTCCATTTTAATTTGTTTTCACCGAATAACTTGCTTCCTTCTTCTAACCATTCATTTAGAGTGAGTTTTTCCAATTAGGCCACCTCTGCTTTTGCATTATTTTCAATTCGCAACTGCTTATCATTCTCTGAAACTACTAAGCTAATAAGCTGGGAATCAATATCAATCAACTTAGTTACACTCTCCGCATTGTCCACGAAAATTGGTACCTCCACCCCATAATGCTTAGAAAGGGTATTGATAATATCTAATCCCACATTGATTTGAGCTGCATTATTTAAACCGCCACTGTATGGCACGCCTTTGTATGTGGTCTCGCAAATCTCTTCTAATCCACCATTGTTGTATTTTTTGAACAGATTGAATCTCGCATACTGGAACTTGTTATTGATTTTCTCTTCCAGGAGATTAACTTTGGTGCGAATGAATTCTTCTGTGAGATAGAGCTCTTTCTCTAGTTGTTCAAATTCTTTCGATAGCTCTTGTTCCTGATTCTCAAGCTCTCCAATACGCTTTAAAGATTGCTCTGATTGCTCAACCTTGCTTAGATCAATTTGTAGAGCACTCTGTTTCTCTTTTAAGGCACTGATTTCTTCCTGCACTTGCTGGACAGATACTTCAACTGACTTTTCAATTTCCTCGATTTTTTGTTCTAAAGCTTGTCTATCGTTCATAAGTTGTTGGTAAGTAACATTTTCAGATAATGGTTTGACATTAGAATCAAGATTATCTTTTTTGGCCTCTAAGGAGGAAATTGACTTTTTCTTCTCGTCGATTTGGCTATTCAGTTTTGCGATTTCTTTTTCAATGGATTCATTATCTTGCTGAATAGCCTCAACCTTTGTTTTTAAGTCCTGGCCTTTTTGATTAATCTTTTCTAAAAGCTCCGATTTGTTTCGATTGAAATTAGCCTTTGCTTCCTCAATCTGTTCTTCTGGAAGCTCCTGTTTACACGTTGGGCAAGTGCAGCTGGACTCATGGTCAAATTGTTTATCATTTTGCTCATTCCACTGTTCACGAAGGTCCTGCATTTGGGTTTGCAAGTCCTTAATATTGCGCTCATTCATGTCTTTTCGTTGCTGTTGACTATCAACCTTGGATTTAAGGATATTAAGGTTTGACTGTTCTTCCTGAAGTCGAGATTGAAGCTTATAAAGCTCCTGCTTTCCATCATTTTCGTGTTCGTTCTTTACGTTATTAATCTTCAGGTCAATATCACTGATTTGCTTCCGAATATTGTTGACCTCACTACCGTTGCGAATGTCATTTATCCGCTGCTGTTTAGCTTCAATTTGACTGTTAATATCCTCTAATTGACGGTTAATATCTTCCTTGTTTAGCTCATTCACATCAGGAAGATTACGGTTAATTTCATCAATGCGAACTGGAATACGATCAAGTTCCTGGTTGATTTCTTTCCGTTTAGCAGCAATCACTTTTCTATGGTCCTCAATACTACGTCCACTTAGAATGTCTGCCAGTTCCTCCAAGTCCTTATTTGAAGCAATCACATCTTCATCTGTTACGTCTCCAGCAATCTCTAATAAAAGATTGCGACGGTCTTTCCAGTGCAGCTGCTCATTAAAGTAGCTTGGATTAGTTAACAGTTTGAAAATATCCTCGTCTACGATTGATGCAACCTTGTCCGTGAAATCCTTCTTTTTGCTTGGTACACCATCGATGAAATAGTCAGTAGTGTGTCCTGTAAAATCAGGAGTCGGATTACTCCGTTTTTTCGTCCACTTTTCCTTGTACACTTTCTTAAGAGACAATTCTGCTCCATCAACCAGGAATTTTGCTTCCACTTCATGATTAAGTTTGTTGAGTGGCTTTCCGTTCACTAGGGTTTTAATTTCAAAATCCTTCTTGTTACGGCTATCCTTGTTAAATAAGAGCCATACAAACGCATCAAAGATTGTGGTCTTTCCAGCTTCGTTGTCGCCATATACGTTGATATCCTCACCATTAGCGACTAAATCAAAGTTCCTGATACCCTTGAAATTCGTAAGGTGCAATTCCAAGAGATTTAATTGCTTGCTCATGTGTTTATTCCTCCTTAATTTGTGGTATAATTAAACCAAATGATTTTAGAAAAGGCGCTCACCTTATTGGTGGGCCTTTTTTATGCCGTTTTTTCGAACATCTTTGTATAGATGTCTTTCCTAACAACTGTGAAGTAATTAAGTCCATTGATGCTTGTTTTGACTTGAACCTGATTATTATCAATTTGGCTAACAGAACGGGCTAAATTGTGGGTTTGTAAGATGTCTAAAAATACATAAGGCTTAACCAGTACTTCATTACCCCACATAGCCGAAATCCCTAAATCATTCGCTTCCTTTGCTGCTTGAGCATGTTTTTGCAATTGTTCTAGAGTCATAGACTTGTCCTCCTTTCACTATGTATTAGGTGACTTGACCTCACCCGTCATGCCCAGGAATGTATGGCAGGGAGAATGGATGGACCTCAATCATTTTTACTAGACGGTATTTAGAGGTGATTCATCATTTCTAGGCATGACGCAAGGGGTCAAACCCTTGCCGTTTGTATTCAGTTGTGGTAAATTTGAATCAGCGCTATTTATTCCTTTAAAATCAGTAAGCTTTTTAGCTTGCTGATTTTTTATGTTTTTAGACGAATGACAACTTGCCAAACAATGAACATCAATATGAAAAAGAACCACATCCAACGGTCAACTGCTTTATTACTCATGGTTCTTCCTCTGGTTCTTCATCCTCAAAAACTGTTCAACAGTAATTGGATTTAACGGAATCCCTTTCACCATCACCTGGTGCTTTTCACGATCGCTAATGACTTTGTTATTGCGCATATAATTTAAAGTGTTTAACGTCTTTCTCAAGTCCTGATAAAAATGCTCAACGGATTCAAAGTTTCCATATTCAAACTCCAACTTCATACGTTCGATTAAATAGATACCGCATGCACGTTCTTTCCTTGCCCGCTCAACATCTTCTGGTAAAAACTGCTCTTCAAAATTCATATCATCAGCTCCTTACATAATCTTTTGCCCTTAACTTTCTATGGTGTTCATCCCACTCTTTTGACCAATCTAATTTGTACTCTTCACATACAACTGCAATCCAATTGACTCCAGCTGTCACAACATCCATCATTTCTTGAACAGATTGCTTAATATCTTGAACTTGAAAACTCTCAACGTAATCAGGGTGTAATGATGTTTTGACACGCTTGATGGCTCTTAACGCCTCTTCTAATTCTTCTGATGCTTTATCCTTAACGGAACTTCTATGTAAGTCTGCAGCTCGTCCATCTAACCGAGTAACACCCCAGCCGATATATTCATTTGCTGCTTCCAAGGCTATCCACGGTTGGTTATATTGATCAATAAAATGCTGTGCCATTTCCGGCTGAACCTTGTACTCTCCGTTTTCCTGCTTACAAACAGCTTCACGGGATAAGTAAGTTTCCATAGATAGTTGCTGTTGGGTTTTGCTTACGCTTTTTCGAGATTGCTTAAGAGTATTAGCAGCTCGACTACCTTTATCCATTTATTTCTACCTCCCTTCTACCATTAATAGGTAATTAAATTGATAGGATTGAAAAGTAGGGTTAAGGCTCCAATAAACGGAGCTTTCCATAGTTATCATTCTGATTAGGTCCATTGATGATTTGTGGCTTAGATTTACGCTCAATCCATTCATCAACCAGGTCCTTGCGGAAAACCCACTTACTTCTACCTGGGAATTTCAAAACAGGTAAATCATGTTGGTGGACATACTTTCTAAGAGTGTTTACACAAACACCGATGTACTCAGCGCATTCTTTTGTGTTCATGGTTTGGTTTTGCATTTATATCACCTCATTAATCGTTTGTTGATTATTGGTTTCATCGATTTCTATTTTTAAGCTCGTGGATGGTTGCCACATTCTGATGAATCGCAGCCCATCTTCAAATTTTTTCTTTGGAAGGTCTCCATATCGAGGGATTTCAAAATGATTTTTAAAATCTCTCCAAAATTGCGAAAATGCCTTAAAAGCCAATTGTTTGTAGGCTGGTGAACCCTTGCCACCTAACGCTTCAACGACGACTTGTTTTCCTTTTTTATTCAAAGCATGTTCTTGGGCACCATCAATGCGCATGGTTTCTTCCAGGTTGGTAATTCTTTTATCTTGGCTAACCAATTCATTTACAGTACCTTGCAAGATTTCTAACTGGCTTTTGGGTTGTTCCAATTCATAGAATCCGTTTTTTCTGATTGCTGGAATAACTTCATGAGTAATCCATCTTTTAAATTGATTAGCTTCTGATTTGCGACTTCCTAAGACTAAGTTGTAAAGACCAAACTCGTTGACTACGTTAGTGTTTCCTTGACGCCCTATGTTGAACATAGACCGTTCATCATCATCTAGTTTGGCGACAGCTTGAGTTGTATTTTTAATTTCTAAAATATTGCAAACATCCTTAGCAACAAACCAAGGTTCGTTTTCAAACTCGACAATTCTTAATTCGCACCCATCAAACATCTTTGTTAAATGATTCATTAGGCAACCTCCTTTAAATCTTTGTAAAGATCACATTGCAAACGATTATTGAAATCAACGGTAATTTCGTTACCGACTTGAAACTGAGACCAACGATGTTTAAAAGCTCTAATTACTTTAATCGAATCAGGACGATTTAGAATTTTGTTTCCAACTTGTACTTTTGCATAACCAATTCGTTTGAAAATTAGCTGATTCATTAAACAACCTCCTTGCGTATTTGTTGGTGCATAGCTTTTTTATAAGCAATTAACCGATGGTAGGCAGTTAGATCACCTCCTTTTTATTTATTGCTATTTTAGAAACGTTTTGGTTAAAAAAATCCGAAATATTGCAATTTAACGCATCAGCCAATACAGGTAACTGATCGGCTTTAAATGAATATGCTCCAGTCTCATATTTCAGATATGTTGAACTGTTTTTGAAACCTAATTCATCAGCCATTTCTTGAAGAGTAATTCCTAACTCTTTTCGTCGATTCTTGATGTAAAACAAGTTTAATGTTTGCACTTGCTCACCCCTTACATTGCTGTTTTAGCAACATTTTAATTATATATTACATTGCTATTTTAGAAACGTCAATAGTTTATATTGTTATTTTAGAAATTTTATTTTTTCCGTTCCGGAAACGTGTTAAAATAGTATTGCTAATATAGAAAGTGGTGTCTAGATATGAGGGTAGGAAAACGAATAATTAAATTAAGAGAAAATAAGGGGTGGAATCAAAGAGAACTATCTAGAAGAGTAGACCTTAATCCCAGTGTGATGAACAGGATAGAATTAGGTGAGAGGCCTATCAAAGACCACGAATTAGATAAGATAGCAACCGCTCTAGAAGTAACAACAGATTATATTTTAGGTAGATCAGACAACCCTGAAATGACCGAGGAAGAATCGTTTGAAGCGTTTATCAATGATCCAGACTTAGAACGCTGGTATAAAGAACTGCCAAAATCAAAGGAAGAGGACCTAAGACGTCTTCGAAGGATTTGGGAAGCTTTTAAAGAAGAAGATGATGATTAAGTTTGCAACTTTAGATTTTCATAAATTAAGAAATATCTTTTAAGGGGGAAATAAACATGGCTGAAAAAGTCAAAAAACCATTCTATAAAAAATGGTGGGTTTGGTTGATTGCCATCATTATCATTGCAGTAGCTTCAACTAGTGGAGGAGATGAAACCGAAACTTCTTCTAACGACACTTCCAATGAGACTGCTAATACAAGTGAAGATACTAATAATGATAGTGGAGAGAATAACAAGGAAGAAGATACTAAAAAACTTCCTGGAATTGGAGAAGAAGTTAAAGTTGGTGCAATGACATACACCATTAACGAAAAATCAACAACTGAACAGGTAGGTCCTTCTTCACTACCTGAAGAAGCAAATGGTAAATATGTTATTCTCAACATCACTGTCAAAAACAATGGTGATGAAGCAGTTACAATTGATGGTTCATTTTTTAAATTAAAACAGGGTGATAAAACATTTGAAGCTGATTCAATGGCAAGTACATCAGCAAATCAAGCTGAGGACGGGTCTATCAAAAACAGTTTCTTTTTAGAACAACTAAATCCCGGATCAGAAATGACTGGAAATGTTGCATTTGATGTTGCTCCAGAAATAGCTGATTCAAACAACCTTAAAGTAGAAGCACAAGAGGGTATTTTTGGCACTGTAACAAAAAACATTGAATTAAAATAATAGAAAACCCCATGATTTGGGGTTTTTTTTCAACCATCAACAGAACAAGTGTTCTCGTCAAGTGAGAGGGATTTAATGATAATACTTAATCAAACCGAAACTTTTGTAAAACAATTTTTAAATTCTCTATCCATTGCAGAACCTGGTTGCTTATGTATAGACGTTATTTCAAATTCTTTAAAACTACCAGTTAAGTACTGGGAATTTGCCAGCGAAGTAGTTCATAAAGGTGGGAAATATATAATTTTCTTGAATAAATATCTGACCAAAACACAGCAATGGCAGGAATTTGCTCACGAAATAGGCCATGTATTAAGACATGCAGGACATCAATCAAGCATGCCAATACCTTTTCGTCAGCTGCAAGAATGGCAAGCAGAACGTTTTGCTTATCATTTTTGTGTACCTACTTTTATGCTTCTTGATTTAGTAGAAGTTAATATCTACCAAATTATGAATCTGTTTAATGTAGAATATGAATTTGCAGTTAGACGGATGGAAATGTATCAAAACAAGCTGATTATGGAGGGGATTTCATAATGGCAAAAGGTTATGCTAGACCTAGAAAAAATGGCAAATGGCAATTAGAAGTTGATTTGGGAACTTATGTTGATTTAAAAACCGGTAAGAGGAAAAGAAATCGAAAGTACAGAACGGTAAAGGCAAAGAGTCAAAGGGACGCTGACACACAGCTTGCTCGTTTCGTGGCTGAAGTTACCGGTGAAGGTTATTACGAACCGGAGAAGATGATGTTCGTAGATTTTGTCAAGAAGGAATGGTTACCAAAACATGCTGAAAAACATTTATCTCATACTACATTGTCAACTCACCTGCGATACTTAGACATTAGGATTCTTCCAGCTTTTCAATCCTTGCGATTGGATCAAATTAGGCCTAAGCACATTATTGATTTTTTGGACAACCTTCAGGAAGATGGTATGCGATTAGATAAAGTTAAAGACGAAAATGGTGAAATGAAGGTGAAAAAGGGAAAACTCTCAAAGTCCACAATTTATTATCATTATCGAATTCTAAATGGGATTTTTAATTTTGCTGTGAAACTCGGATTAATTAAGGAAAACCCAACCAAAAAAATAGACAAACCAAAATTAGATACAAAAGAAGTGGAAGTCTACGATATTGAAGAAGCCGCCCGCTTGTTAGAATGTTTAGAGTCAGAGGACCATGTCTTGCATTGGCAGATTATTGTGAAATTAGCCATTACTACAGGCATGAGACGTTCTGAGTTGTTTGGACTCGAGTTTAAACACATAGACTATGAAAATCGCGTTATTAAAGTCCGTCAGGCTGTTACATTTTCGAAGGAAAAGGGATTGCAGGTACATGAAATCAAAAAGGGAAATGGTGTCGCCAGAAAACGGAATATTGTATTTTCTCAAACCTTACTAGAGCCCATCAAACGTTTAGAACGAATCCGCAAGAAGGAAAGACTTGCAGCAAATCAATTGTGGGAAGATGGAAAGCATAACTTCCTGGTATGTGATGAAACCGGAAAGCCATATAATCCTACATCTATGCAAAGGTGGTGGGAGCGATTTATCAAACGTCATAAGTTAAAATATGTGAACATTCATGCCCTAAGACATACGTCTGCAACTTTATTGATCAATGAAGGTATCCATGCAAAAATTATTTCAGCGCGCCTGGGCCATTCAGATATAAGAACAACCATGAACATATACGGACACGCATTAAAACAAGCAGATGAAGTTGCAGCAACAAAATTGGACTCGGCTTTAGAAAAGAAAAATCTGCCGACAAATTGACGGCAGAATGACGGCGAACTTTTTAATTTCTATTGTTTTCCGTTGGTGCGAAATAAAATTAATGTATTGTCAAATCAACGTTTTTCATGTAAAATAAATCTCGTTGTCTGGTGCACAAACTCCCTCGTAATGAAGGGGTCGGAGGTTCGAATCCTCTCACCAGCATCTTTTGCGTGGAGAAGTACCCAAGTCCGGCTGAAGGGGATGCACTCGAAATGCATTAGGACGGGCAACCGTCGCGTGGGTTCGAATCCCACCTTCTCCGCCATAACCTAACCACAAGAAGTGAAATCCTCATAACGAGTACTATCCAAAAATGTGCAATCATGAATAACTATATTTTTACGAAAAGGAACCCCTTAATCTCTATTAATTAAGGGGTTCTTTTTCTTTCTCTAACCTTATTCTTTTGACGAAGCAGAAGCAGCAAATGTCTGATTTACTTTTTCATTTAATATCGTTTTTAATTTCTCCACTTCTTCATTAGATAAAGTTACTCCCTTCCCCATTCTTTCACGGTTTGGTGCCCAATCACGCAGATCATATTTTGGGTCTCTTCCATTCCAGCTAATCAAATTTAATTCCTTCGTCCATCCTTTTTCTGACTCTGATAGTACAGAAATAGATTGAATAATCTCGTACTTAAAATCTGCCATTTTGTCTTCTCCTCTCTATTCAAATATGAATTGATATAAGGTTATTATGGTCTCCCTTGTTTTCACCTGCAATTATGGAAAAGGCTGATTTGAGGTGATTAGACAAATAAAACCACAAAAAAATAGAAGCTATTTTATATTTTATTACACTATTTCCCCCTAATTTTAAAAAAATGAACAAATTATAATTTCCCGCACCGTTTGGATACGGGAAAAGGTTAAGCCTTCTTCTTAGCTATATTTGCTATAAAAATTCCAATCAGAATGAGGAAAGATCCAATGATAATACTGGGGGTTAAGTGCTCATCAAGTAGAAGCCAGCCGAAAAACATGCCAAAAACAGGAACAAGTAAGGTGGAAATCGTCGCTGTTACCATGTCAATTATACTCAGCAGGAAAAACCAGACCGTAAAGCATAGAGCAGAAGCAAGGACACCTGTGAATAATACATAATAGATGCTCTCCCCAGTAAGATGAACAGGGTCTCCTCCTTCCACCATGAAGCTTGCAATGATAATCCCCAGTGTACCAAAAAGCATTTGATATGTATTGACTTGAAGCTGAGAAACGTCAAGAAGTTTTAAGCGGTAATAGACATTGGAGGCTCCCCATGATATGGCTGCTACAACAATCAATAACTCACCAAAAATAATGCGGGAATTTTGGTTCATCCAAATATCCCAGCCAAGGATCGTTAACAAGCCCAGTAAACCTATACCAAGTCCAATCATTTTCATCCGGGGTATTCTTTCTTGTAAAAACTTAGTAGCTAGTAAACTACTCCAAATAGGCATGGAGTATAACAGAACGGAAGATTTACCAGCATCAACAAATCGTAAACCATACATAACAAATAAAAAAACAATACTTGTTTGCAGAATTCCTGCCACTAGTAGGTGTCCCCATTTATCTTTTGGAGGCAATCCTATTTTCATCACGGATAAAACAACCAGCATGGTGAGGGTACCGGTTCCAAAACGAAAAGCCGAAAACGTAAATGGCCCCATATAGTTTAAGGCTTCCTTCATTAGAATCCACGCATAGCCCCAGATTAAGGTAATGCAAAGAATAAGTAACCCAATCGTCCCTTTATTTTTATGCAGAAATGTCCTAAAACGAGATAGATTTTCCATATTCACTTCTCCCAAACGAATCTTACTGACATACAAATGATAACGGTGAATAGTATAACATATCGTCCCTTTATTTTTCGTCTATATTATGGATAACTTACGGAGGAGTTAATATGGTGAAGGATTATAAGAAAGCTTTATTAATTGGTAGTTTGGTTCTTCTATGCTTAATCACTGTTGCTTGTGAGGATCATCCATTCTTTACGAATTCTACTACCAAAGAGAAAAAAGATAACAATTCGCCGGAATCTCTAAATAATAGACAGTCACAGCGTGAAGTCGACGAAGAAACAGAACCTTCAGCTCTACAGGTGCCAGCCTATACCCATGTGGAAAGACCGGAGCATTTTTATATCCAAATTGAACCAAATTTATTAGAACCTGTCTCTCTTAATAAGGCTTTCGAAACATTTCAATCACTGGAAAAGGCTACTAAAAAGGAAGTGAAAAAGGAATTATCCGAGCTTGGCTTTCCTGACAAACAAAAGCTGGACAACCCAGGTGCTCAACTGAATGAAAATGAGTTATCATTAGTTTACTATGCCCTTACAAAAGTGAAAAACAATCAATATCAAAATTGGTTTAACGTAGAAGAGAGTGAAGGCTTCCTCTTTGGAGGACTTTACGAATATACACATGGTGCTGTACAAGTTGATTACGTGACTGATCCGGAAACCAAAGAAGCTATCTTTGAGCATTACATTAAAGTAGATGATCCTTCACGTTCACAGTCCCCATCCTTTTTTATTAATTATCTTGTTAGAGATGGCAGAGTGTATCAGATTTATGATCCAGCAACAAATTCAGCAGGGAACTTGTTTCCTTTCCCCTTTGGCATTGCGCCTACCCGTATGATTCTCCCCTATGATGTAAAGGTCGGAAATACATGGGAACAAGAAGTGAAGGTTAATGAAGAAACATATAAGATGGTTTCTGAAATTACGGGTAAACCAAAAGATGAAATTCATGTAACCTCCTTTATTAATGGAATAGAAGGATACCCGGATAACCGCTACAAAGAAGAATATGTTTTGAAGAAAGGAATGGGCATTCCTTATGAATACCGTTCAAATCTGACTGATAATATGGGAACAGACTTTGAATTCAAATTCGTAAAGGAACAACCCGTGCAAATTCAATAAAGGAGAAGCTTTATCTGATATAATATTCATGTTAGTTTAAAAACACAAACCAATTTTACATTCGACATAATTCGGGTGGTACCTGTCACCCAAAAGGAATGATTACAATGAGTTTACTAAATGTAGAAAACCTGACCAAAACATATGGAGAAAAAACCTTATTTAACCATATTTCATTCACAATAGAGGAAAATAATCGCATTGGGTTAATTGGCGTCAATGGTACCGGAAAATCTACGATGTTAAAAGTGATTGCCGGTCTTGATTCAGCGGAAGAGGGGCGTATTGACCATGCCAAGGATTTTCATATTGAATACCTGCCCCAAAATCCAGTTTTTAACGGTTCGGAAACCGTATTGGAATATATTTACGCTGGTGATTCTCAAATCATGCAAACCATGCGACAGTACGAACGGGCTTTAGCCGAATTAAACGCCCAGCCGGATAACCCGGAAAAGCAGGAACAGCTTCTTATCGCCCAGCAAAAAATGGATGAACGAAATGCATGGGATGCGAATGCTGTAGCCAAAACCATATTAACACGCCTGGGAATCACTACGTTTTCTCAGTCGGTACATGATTTATCAGGTGGACAAAAGAAACGAGCTGCGATTGCCAAATCCCTCATTCAGCCTGCTGATATCCTGATTATGGACGAACCTACAAACCACTTGGATAATGAAACGATTGAATGGCTTGAGGAATATTTAGCCCAATACGAAGGTGCTTTAATTCTCGTTACCCACGATCGTTATTTTCTAAATCGCGTAACAAACCAGATTTTTGAACTCGATCAGGGGAAATTATACCAATATGAAGGAAACTATGAGGTCTTTCTGGAAAAAAAGGCTGAGAGAGAAGAGCAAGCAGAGCTTAATGAACAAAAACGACAAAATACACTCAGACGGGAGTTGGCCTGGTTACGTCGAGGTGCCAAGGCGCGCTCAACAAAACAGAAGGCCCGAAAGCAAAGAATAGAAGAACTTAAAAATCAAGAGTCTCATCAAACCAATCATTCATTTGATATAGAATTGCGTACATCAAGACTTGGAAAACAAGTCATCGAATTAGAATCTGTTTCAAAGGGGTTTAAAGACAAAGCTTTATTAAAGGATTTTAGCTTCCTCATTACACCAAATGACCGAATCGGTATTATTGGAGCAAACGGCAGCGGAAAAACTACACTTCTAAACATGATGGCAGGACGCATACAACCAGATGAGGGTGATATTGATATTGGTAAAACGGTAAAGATTGGCTACTATACACAAGAAAATATAGACTTGGATGAAAACCTGCGAGTTATCGAATATATTAAGCAAAGCGCTGAAGTAATCCAAACATCAAATGGAGACTTTATAACAGCTGAACAAATGCTTGAACGATTTTTATTCCCAAGAAATATGCAATGGACCTATATTTACCGACTTTCCGGCGGAGAGCAGAGACGACTATATTTATTAAGTATACTCATGAGTGAGCCAAATGTATTGTTCCTGGACGAGCCTACCAATGATCTGGATATTCAAACCTTGTCGATTTTGGAAAACTATTTAGATGAATTTCCTGGAGTTGTCATTACTGTATCCCATGACCGTTACTTTCTTGACCGATCAGTTAATCGTTTACTGTCATTTGAAGGAAACGGACAAGTTCGTGTATTCTATGGAAGCTACTCAGAATATATGGACTTAAAGAAGGAAGAGAAGCAACAAGAAGAAAAAATGAAGAAAGAAGAAGTAAAAGAAACCCAGGTATCGAAGCCTAAGAAACAGAAAAAGAAAAAGTTATCCTATAAAGAACAAAAAGAATGGGAAACAATAGAAGATCGTATTACCGAACTAGAAGAGCGAATAGAAGAAGTACAAACTGAAATTGAGCAGGCTGGAAGCGATGTAGAAAAAGCCCAGCGTCTGTTTGAAGATCAACAGCAGGTGGAAAAAGAGTTAGAAGAAGCCATGGAACGTTGGGAAGAGTTATCTTTACTCGTTGAAGAATTGGAGCAAAATCAATAAATAGCTCAAAGCTTTGTCTTTATCTTAGGCTCTGTTGACCATAGGTGTTGATTTCCGTTCCAGTGTGCTCGTTTTCCGCGGGCTGTCCGGAAGTCTCCTCGGCATAGGTCTGCATGGTCTCCCGTATGTCGCTCTTCCCGCAAGAGTCTCGCGCACTTCCACTCCGATCAATTGGTGGAAAAATCAACAATAAAATTTAACACAGCCTTATCTTAAGTATACCGGAAGAAGCCGGTATGCTTTTTTTATTTTAATAATAGTTCGTTTTGAAATTTTCGTATTTACAGATTTTTCACGAAGCGGAGCTACAATCAGAATATTTAAAATGCCTTTGTCACATTTTCATCAAATTCGTCACAATTTCGTTGATTTCTTATGAACTTTTTGTGAAATGAATCACTTTTTCTTGAGAAACACCATACGGCTAAAATAACATTAACAGTATAGAGATAGTGATTCCTATCACACCTACTAAAAAATCAAGTCCATTGATTCAGTTTAAATAGAAAGGGGTAGCTTCATGAAAATGAAATGGGCTTTCCTAACGATTGTATTTACTGCTTTTTCGATATTGTCAGGCTGTGATTTGCTCGTTTTAGATCCTAAAGGACCTCAAGCTGAAACACAAGCTGATGTTATCAAATTATCCATTGGTATTATGTCTGTCATTGTTGTTGTCGTGTTTGCGATTTTGATATATATACTCGTGAAATATCGTGCTTCCAAACAACCAGATGATTATGAACCACCTCACATTGAGGGAAACCCGATTGTAGAAACGATTATTGTCGCTGTTCCTATTTTAATTGTGACATTTCTCTCCATTGTATCGGTTCAAAGTAACTATGCTGTAGAATCAGCACCTACAGGATATGAAGAAAAAGAACCGCTGGTAATCTATGCGTCATCTTCCAATTGGAAATGGCATTTTAGTTATCCAGAGCAGGATATTGAAACGGTCAATTATTTATATATCCCAACTGATCGCCCACTGGAATTCAGACTTTATTCCTATGGTCCAATCACCAGCTTTTGGATACCTCAATTAGGCGGACAAAAATACGCCATGGCTGACATGATTACTACCTTGCACTTGGCGGCTGATGTTCCCGGTGAATATATGGGACGAAACGCAAACTTCAGTGGTAAAGGATTTGCGAAAAATACATTTAATGTTAAAGCCGTATCACAAGATGATTTTGATGAATGGGTAGATGAGGTGAAAGAAACAGCTGATCCTATAACAGAAGAACGTTTTGATGAATTATTGGAACCAGGTCACTTAGGTCAGTTAACGTTTAATGGAACACATTTAGATTTTATGCCTCCTCCTATGAAACACGGATCCTCAATGGAAGAGGGAGACCATGAAGAGATGAACATGGAATAACGTTTGATTTTCATATATTACAAGTATTATCACCTATTGATGAAAGACATTTATGATATTTACTGAAAGGAGAAATTAGGATGGAGTTCTTTGAACGTTTTGCAATACCTCATCCTAGTCCTGCCATATATGCATCGATGGTAGCAATTGGTCTAACTGTCATTGCGATTATAGTAGGTCTAACCTATTTTAAAAAATGGGGATATCTTTGGCGTGAATGGATAACAACTGTGGACCATAAACGCATTGGGATTATGTATTTGATATCCGCATTACTTATGTTGTTCCGTGGTGGAGTCGATGCAATTATGATGCGTGCCCAGCTTGCTGTACCTGAAAACACGCTACTCGATTCCCAGCATTACAACGAAATCTTCTCAACACACGGAGTTGTCATGATTATCTTTATGGCGATGCCGTTTATCATAGCTTTAATGAACTATATTGTACCTTTACAGATTGGTGCAAGAGATGTTGCGTTTCCAAGACTAAACGCGCTAAGCTTCTGGCTCTTTTTCATGGGAGCTATGCTGTTTAATATCTCATTTGTCATTGGAGGTTCACCTGACGCTGGCTGGACTTCATATTTCCCACTAGCCGGTAATGAGTTCAGTAAATCTGTTGGAACGAACTATTATATGATTGCCATTCAGATTGCAGGTCTTGGTACACTGATGACCGGAATTAACTTTATTGCTACAATTCTTAAAATGAGAGCACCTGGCATGACACTTATGAAAATGCCAATGTTTACCTGGTCAGCGCTAATTACAAACATTATTATTGTGTTCGCTTTTCCAGTGTTAACCGTGGCTCTTGCAATGGGTACCATGGATCGTTTATTTGCTACCCACTTCTTTACAACCGGTAATGGTGGTATGGATATGCTTTGGGCTAACCTTTTCTGGGTTTGGGGACATCCTGAAGTTTATATCTTAATTCTGCCTGCATTTGGTGTTTATAGTGAGGTAATCCCAACCTTTGCAAGACGAAATCTATATGGTTACAGATCTATGGTTTGGTCCATGGTAATTATTTGCCTATTATCCTTCTTAGTCTGGGTTCACCACTTCTTTACCATGGGTCAAGGTGCACTAGTCAACAGTATTTTCTCCATCACAACGATGGCAATTGCCGTACCAACAGGAATTAAAATCTTTAACTGGTTATTTACCTTATGGAAAGGAAAGATTCGGATTACAACTCCGATGCTTTACTCCCTGTTATTTATCCCGATCTTTACCATCGGTGGTGTAACAGGTGTTATGCTTGCGATGTCAGCAGCAGACTATCAGTATCATAATACGATGTTCCTTGTTGCTCACTTCCACTTAGTGATCATTCCAGGAGTTGTATTTGCCATGCTTGCTGGTCTTACGTACTGGTGGCCGAAAATGTTTGGCTTTATGCTTAACGAAAGAATTGGAAAATGGGCAGCATGGTTGATTGGTATTGGTACATGTGTAGCCTTCTTCCCAATGTTTATTTCAGGACTTGATGGGCAGGCACGACGCATGTTTACCTATTCTGAAGCAACTGGATTCGGCATTTGGAACATGATTGCCTTTTTCGGAGCCATTATGCTTGCAGTAGGATTTGTGCTAATTGTTTACAACATCTATTACAGTACACGATACGCATCCAGAGATATCCCTGCAGATCCATGGGATGCACGTTCTTTAGAATGGGCTACACATAGTCCGGTTCCAGAATATAACTTTGCGATTACACCAGATGTTAACTCTCGCGATGCATTCTGGAATCATAAGAAAAACAATCAAAAGCTGTTTAAAGGCGACTACCAGGAAATTCACATGCCAAATAACAGTGGCGTTCCGTTTATTATGAGCGCACTCTTCTTCGTGTTCGGTTTTGCGATGGTCTTTAGCGTATGGATTCTGGCCATTATCTCAGCAATTGGTATCTTTGCTTGTATGGGTCACCGTTCACTGGAAAAGGATCATGGTCACCACCTGTCTGTAGACCACATTAAGGAGACTGAAGAAAAATTAGGGGGGGCTAACTCATGAATAACGATCAAACGCAGCCTCTTGAATACAGTACAGAACAAAACAATTTGAATATACTAGGATTTTGGATCTTTATTGGTGCTGAAATTATGCTGTTTGCAACGCTCTTTGCCTCCTACTTCCTGCTCGAAAATCGTACAGGAGGTGGGCCAGCAGGAGAGGAGATTTTTACGATCTCCCCTGTTATGCTGGAAACATTCATTCTATTAACAAGCAGCTTCACCATCGGTTTGGGTGTGCATGCCATGCGATTAGGCAGACAAAAAGCGATGCAGGTATTCTTTACTGTTACGCTTCTATTAGGTCTTGCTTTTATTGGACTTGAAATCTATGAATTTACCCATTACGTCCATGAAGGTGCCGCGTTACAAACCAGCGGCTTCACATCCATTTTGCTTACGACATTAGGCACCCACGGGGCCCATGTAACCTTTGGTCTGTTTTGGGGATTATTCATTTTGATTCAAATTAAAAAACGAGGTTTAACACCAGAAACAACCAATAAATCATTTATCTTTTCCCTGTACTGGCACTTTCTGGACGTGGTCTGGATCTTTATCTTCAGCTTCGTCTACCTGAAAGGAATGATGTAAGATGAAGGAATTATTTCCACGAAAACAATTACTTGGTTTTGTAAGCTCGCTCATCCTAACGATTGTAGCTCTTTTGGTTTACTTCCTGGACTTTTCCTTTACAGTCGGCTTAACTATACTTCTTATTACAGCATTTACTCAAGCTGCTCTTCAATTAGTTGTATTTATGCATGCTGGAGAAACGAAGGATCGAGGAGCAATTTATACAAATATTTATTATGGGATTATCATTGCATTACTCACCATATTCGGCTCATTACTAGCCCTCGCTTGGGGATATGTATAATACGAAAAGGAGAGCGTCACGAACGCTCTCCTTTTTATCATTATTGTTCAGTTTTTCTTACCCTATTTGTTTTTTTCTCCACTAATTCTTCAGTTATTACTAAGAATACACCCATTAGAAAAATAAACACAGCACCTATAATAGTTCCCGTTCCGATTGATACGAGAATACTGTAACGGCTTTCAAAAAGTCCGATAGCAAATAGAATGATTCCTGCTAATAATATCAATCCGCCAGCAAATTTCACAGCGTTCAATATTTTTAGATTGGTGTTCATCTTTCCAACCCCCTTATACTATATATTATTCACTTTGTTCACAAAAACGTCAAACTTTTTTCACGTTTTTTTCAATTTTTTTATAGGATCTATGTGATAACAAAATAACAAAGGATAATATAATGTACGGATGAAACGCTTATTTAATCATGTTAGACATTAAAAAGCCCCGTCATTGCCGTAAAAGATTCGACAGTGACAGGGCTTTTTTTAATGTCGTTTGCTTAACCATAGGACCCCTGTTTTGGCTAAACGAGGAAGAAATCCTGTAAATGGCTGATTAAACATATTTCCAAATCCATCTGATTTCCCTAAAGAGCCTAATTTTCCTTTTAGTTTTATTTCAGATGGAACATCAGGTGTTGTACCTTGTAATTTATTCGCTAAAACCTCACCTATTTTTTCACCTTGCTGACCAGCAAGCTGCGCACTTGGGGAATGAACAGAGGAGGCACAATCTCCGACTACATAGACGTTTGTTTGATTGGGCACTTGAAAGTATTGATTTAATTTAATTTTTCCTTGTTCATCTTTTTCAAATGGGATATCTTCTATTAAGTGATTGGGCTTAACTCCTGCAGTCCAAATGGTAACATCACTATCAAAGCATGAACCGTTATTACAGACCTGACCTTTTTTTACATATTCCACATTTGCATGATGAACAACTTCTACATCATTTTTGGCAAACCATTCTTCCACATAGTTTTGAATTTTACGATCAAAGGCTTTTAAAACGGAAGCACCCCGATCCAATAATCTTACGGTTAGGTCTGGTCGACTCTCTCTCACTTCAGATGCTACCTCAATTCCACTTAAGCCAGCACCAACTATGGTTACTTTGGAGTGTGCATCAAGGTTTCCTATCGCTGCACCGGCTTTTCTTGCTTTAGCAATTGTCTGTACGCTTTCCGTGTATTCAGCTGCACCTTCAATTCCATGATAATTATCCTCGCATCCCAGGCCAATTGCCAAATAGTCATACGGAACTGAATGATCCTCCATTTTTATAACCTGATTCTCCACATCAATTTCCTTTACTTCTCCAAACACTTTTTGAATTTGTTCGTGATTAGGAAAGTCAATCCTTACATCTTTGTCTGCTGTTGTTCCTGCTGCAATCGCATAGAATTCAGTTTTTAAGGAATGATACGGATTGCGGTCAATTAAAGTAATTTCGACATCATGCGGAAATCCACTCGTTAAGAGTTGATGGATGATTTTTATTCCTCCATAGCCGCCGCCTAAAATGACTAACTTTTTCATATATAAACTCCCTATCCTTTATCTTTTGATGTATCTTTTTTAACATAATATAGAAATCGTTTTCTCCCTCCTATAGCCTATCAAAGGAGGCTGGAGGTTGTCGATAAATTTTGCGAAACTTTTTAAAAGGAGAAGGACAGTCTTTTATAAATATTTATCCCCCAATATAGGACATTTCAATTTTAGGTCTGTTTTTTACACTTTCCTCTGTTCGTTCATCAGAATAACGATCGGTACGGTTTCTCCATGTTGGGGAAAAAGATGAAATAATTTCGGCATCGGTTGCACCTGACCTGATAACTTCTTTTAAGTCTAAACCATCTGTTGCAAATAAACAGGTGAAAAACTTTCCATCCGCAGAGAGTCTTCCTCTCGTACAGCTAGAACAAAAGGACTCCGATACAGAAGTAATAAATCCAACTTCTGTATCTGTATCAGCGTAACGATATCTCTTTGCGACTTCACCCATGTATGCAGGCTCAACTGGTTGCAGTTCAAAATGTTCATTTAACTGTTGAAAAAGCTCTTTCTTCGTGACAACTTGGCTAAAATCCCATCCATTAGTTTGACCGACATCCATAAACTCAATGTAACGAAGTGTAATACCTTGCTCTTTAAAATACTTGGCCATGGGGATGACATCATGATCATTCATTCCCTTTTTAACGACCATATTCACTTTAACTTCCAAGCCTGTTTCCTTAGCTTTTTGAATTCCTTTTAGCACACGATTTGTCGTTGCCCCTACATCATTAATCGATTGAAAAGTTTCATCCTCTAGTGCATCCAGGCTTACGTTTACTCGATGCAGTCCAGCCTCCTGAAGCTTCTCTGCTTGTTTTTCCAACATATAAGCATTTGTCGTTAATGCTATATCGTCTAATCCCTCAATATTGGCCAGCTTGTTAATTAATAGATGTAAATCCTTTCTAAGCAATGGCTCTCCACCAGTTAGACGTATTTTCCTGACACCTAACTGAACAAAGATTTTGGCCAGCCGTTCAATTTCCTCAAAAGTCAATAAGTGTTCTCTAGGCAAAAATGAAAAGTCAGGTCCAAAAATCTCCCGTGGCATACAATATCGACAGCGGAAATTACAACGATCCGTTACAGAAATACGAAGATCCTGAAATGGGCGACCCAGTTTATCCTTTAAGGGAGTTATTTCCATATAAGCTTTATCTCTCCTTTCAGTAACACTCACAACCTACACCTGCTATATTCTATGCGTTTCGAACTGGTATACATGCGGACTTTTCCTAATGGGGCAAGCAAAAGGCACGCATAGCCTTCTCACCGGCATTTTCTGTAAGCTTGCTAACCCTTTTCATAGCCTCTTCCAAACGCATCGGTTGATTAATAATATCAATCACTAAATCAATACCGTGGTCATATACTTCAGAAATTCTTTCCCCTTCACTTGCCACAATGGCAATAACAGCCAATCCAAACCGCTTCGCTACTTTAGCTACTCCAACAGGGGCCTTCCCTTGAACAGATTGAAAATCCATTCTTCCCTCACCAGTAATGACTAAATCTGCATGTTTTACGTATTCTTCCAGCTGTATGATGTCTAATATTTTTTCAACACCGGAATGAATGTCTGCACCGCCAAAAGCGATAAGTCCTGCCCCTAAACCACCGGCTGCTCCAGCTCCTCTTTTCTCCATGATATCTCCCTGAAGATGCTCCTGTAGTTTTTCACCATAATGCTTGAGAAGCTGATCTAAACGTTTTACGTCTTCCCTGGATGCCCCTTTTTGGGGTCCGTAAACGTATGAAGCACCATTTTCACCACAAAGTGGATTGGTGACATCAGATAAAACTGTCACTTTCGTTTGGTTTAACCGATTGTCCATCCTGGATATATCAATACTTCTTATTCGTCCCAATTCTCCTGCCCCAAAACCAATTTCCTCATTTTTGCTATCTTTAAAAGATGCGCCTAATGCCTGTGCCATACCGACACCACCATCATTGGTTGCACTTCCGCCAAGTCCAATCAGAATTTCTTTCACGTTATAATCTAAAGCTGCTTTTATCAATTCACCTGTTCCATAAGTTGTCGTTTGAAAGGGGTCTTTCTCTTCCGCTGTGATAAGCGGTAACCCAGACGCTTCTGCCATTTCAATGACTGCTGTATCCTCATCAATGAGTCCAAATTTAGCTTTTACTTTCCTTCCTAGTGGATCTGTTACTTCGTTTTCTATGTATTGTCCATCCTGAATGTGGATTAATGCCTCCACCGTTCCTTCTCCCCCATCCGCAAGAGGGAGCTTGGTAATTTGGGCATTAGGTTTCACGCGTCTTACTCCCTTTTCTATAAATCGATTGACTTCGAAAGTTGACGCACTTCCTTTAAATGAATCTGTAGCTATGACAATGTTCATCTATCGCACTCCTCTTTCAGCACCTAATAGTTTAAGTATAAGAGAATTACCCTCTGTTGCCAATATTAAGAAAAATAAAAAGCAGTCCTTTGGATGAACAGCTGCTCTATCCAATGGACTGCTCAATGATTTGCTGATTGGCCAATTCATTCTTCTTAAGAATATCTCTTGTTTGTTTTTGATACATCGTGGCTGGTGAGAGAGGATATTCACCACAAATATCAATTCCCCGAACAATGTAATCTTTCCTGAGCCCGTTTACCATTTGAGTAAGCTGGTTCAATGTCATTGATCCATGATCCCAGGCGGTTACTGATTCGTCCATATTAAGTACATCCTTATCGATACTTAGATACACATTTTCCGTTTCCACCTTTTGTTGAATCTGATGAATAACCCCGCGAAAATTGTTCCTGATGTCATTCTCGGAAAAAGCAACAACCTTTTCCCGGATTGATTCAGGGATGTGTAAGGACCAATCTTCACCCACACCAATCATGATTACCTTGTTGAGCTGAGGCAAGGCTTTAAGGGCTGTGCGTACCCATGAGCCACATGATATCAATGATTCACTTGGGCTCGGATACATGTCCGTATGATGATCAAACAATACCAGCGTAAACGGCTGCTCGATTTTAGCCAGGAGCAAATAAGCTACATAATGGTAATTTCCACTTCCTAATAAGGTTATTTTATTGTGTTGAATCGACGGTTTAATCTTTTCATTAATCTCTAATAAGGAATCTTTCTCGCAAAGTAGATTAGTATGCGGAATTTCATCAAGATTAAGCCAATCATATTGTGGATTTTGAAGAAATCGTTGTTGTCTGTAAATTTGATCAAAATTAAGCACGGTAACATGCTCATCCATTTTTCTATCAATCTCCTTTATTTTTACTACGTCAAAATATCTTAAGTAGCTCTGACGTGTAAAAAGACTAATAACAACAACTTTTTTCAATTCTATCATTTTATTGTCCACAACGGTTTTGTGATGCCTGAGGGAATAAATCAACCGGGAGGCTCCATCCTTCACTACCCACTTTCAATGCCCTCTTGCCGGATTTTATAAATAAGGGACACGATAAAGGATTTATGAACCCCGCATTATCGAATGAAGCGTTTAGCTCGAAATGATGAACAAATACATGCAGAAAGAAGAGGTTTATCAGAAAATGTTACCTTTACTAGAGGATATTATGAAGCTGTTTTGTATGGGATTGCCGGAAAGGATCAATAACAGACAGGGATTATCTTATCATTAAACGAATAACATTCCCTGATGGATCTTCTATGATGTTGGCCTCGCCTTCTTTTTCAACCTTTATCCCCTGCTTTTGCAAATGAATAACCGTTTCGTTTCTTTTGTTGTTATTTGGAAAGATTAACGTGAACCAATTTAACCCTACTTGATTTTTGTCCGGAATTTTCGCCCCTGTACCATTCCATACATTAAGACCAATATGGTGATGATAGCTGGCTGTGGAAGTAAATAGTGCACCAGGAAGGGATGTAACGATATCAAATCCGAGACCTTTAACATAAAAAGCTTTTGTAGACTTAAGATCCGTTACATGTAAATGAATGTGACCCATAATGGTCTCACGAGGAAGTCCAGTCCATTTTTGACTAGTTTCTGCTAATAACCCTTTTGCGTCAAGCTCGACGGTTGCCATATCAACTTGTCCATTAGACCAATTCCACCCTGAGGATGGCCGGTCATGATAAACTTCTATTCCGTTACCATCTGGGTCAGACAGATAGAGGGCTTCACTGACATAGTGATCTGCGGCACCTAGACCAAAGCGGTATTTTGATTGCAGGATATGTGTTAAGAAAGAAGATAAATCGGCTCGTGCCGGTAATAATAGCGCAAAATGATATAAACCTGCAGTTCGGCCCTGTTTAGGCTGAATACCTTCTGGTTGTTCAAGTGTTACTAGAGGCGTTTTTCCATCAGCTGTTAAAACCACTTTGTCTTTTGTTTGCTCTAACATCCTGAAACCTAATATGTCCTTATAAAATGGAATGGATTGTTCAAGGCTGGTTACCTTAATATTAACCTCTCCAACATAAACGGCCTTTTCATTAAAAAACTGCTGCTCCATTTTCTCATTCCTTTCACAAGTTCCTTTATACTTTCACAAAGGCTATCACGAGGGTTGTTTTTATCTAAGAGTACCTTATTAGCTTTATTTATCAATTTATTTCTATTTACTTTATTATGAATTGGAGATTTACTCTAAAGAAAAATGAAGGGCTTCATCAACATCCCAGGTTTGGTAGAAGTCAAAAAGCCCTTCTTACGATAGAAATCATTTATTTACTCTGCTTCTAATTCCGCAGCATGGTAGCCTAATTTCTTTAAGTAGTCAATCATGATCTGTTTCTCATCATCATTGAGTCCACCCATAATTTCATTCATAGCCTCGACATGCTTCGGAAAAATTTCTTCCATTAACTGCTTCCCATCGTCTGTAATGCCAGCATAAGTTACACGACGATCACTGGGACAAGCACGTCTTCTTATTAAATTTTTCTTCTCTAATTTATCGACAACATACGTTATACTGCTACTTGCAAGCAGTACTTTGTGTCCAATTTTTTGAATCGGCTGCTCTCCTTTATTAAAAAGCAACTCAAGGACAGAAAACTCCGTTAAATTAACCCCGTGGCTCTTAATATCATTAATTACTTGTTTTTCTACCGATTGTAAAGCGCGTGTTAAGACGATAAATAATTTGAGAGACAACGCACTTTCCTGATAAAATTTGTTCGTTGAGTCCATCTCAATCAACCCTTTGATTTTAATATCTCGAATTCAAAATAATTATATAGGATTTTTTCTCTAACTGTCAAGGTGACCTGCCTCCTGGAAACCTCTTTCTCCTGGAAGTTTAAAGGATAACCCCACAATCACTAAGCAAAAAACAAAACAAATGATTGCAACAAGGTGCAAGTGCTCTGTGTCCACATATTGATTAAAGGTTACACCAAGCAGACTTCCCGACAAAATCGCTCCTAAATAACGACTTGTTTGAAAGAGTCCTGAAGCAGAGCCCGTTTCCTCTCTTGATACATTTTCAAATAAAGCGGTCTGCGCCGAAATATTATTAAATCCATTACTCATTCCTAATACAGCCATTATAACCATAAGCCATAATAATGAGGAATTTTGATTATACGTAAGGAGCATTCCTGTTCCTGCTAAAAGTAAAAGAGCCCCGATTATCATAGGCGTTTTGGAACCAAAATGATCGATCAGGCTTCCGGCCAATGGCGAAATAATAACGCTAAAACCTGCCAAAGCAAGCATAATTAATCCAGTTTGCTCTTCGCTATACCCACTCGCCTGCTGCAGAAAAGTCGGAAAACCAAAGAAATAACAATAATAGACCAAATTAATAGTCATAAATTGCAAGTAAACCCATGTTACAGTTGGGTTCTTCTTAAGTGTAGCAAGATCAATAAATGGGGCATGATGTCGATTTTCATATCGATAAAATGTCATGCCTGCTACCAGAAAAATCAACAGCGCCCAAAAATTCATGGTTTGCTCTATGGAAAGTAAAAACAAAATCAATCCAACGACTGAAACCACAAAAAAGAAAATCCCGATAAAATCTATTCGTTTGAAATCTAATTTTACTTTGCCCGTATTTGGCAGAATCAATAACGCCATTACAAAAGAAAGAATAATAAATGGGAAATTAACCAGGAAAATGGCCGGCCAATCCCATCCTGCTACTAAAAAGCCGCCAATGGATGGTCCAAATGCTGCAGAAACATTGGCAAATATAGATAGGGCTGCAAGAGCCTGCCCCTGTTTTTCTGTAATATTTGACCGTACCATGCTCATCCCACTTGGAAAAAGAGTAGAGCTTCCAATCGCCTGTAAAGCACGACAGCCTAGTAAAGATATAAAATTAGGCGAAAATGGTGCTAATAAACAAGCGCCCGCTACGAGTACCAGACCTGTTATAAATAATCGCTTCGGACCAAACATATCACTTAATTTTCCCATAACGGGCTGACCAACAGCACTCGCTAAATAAAAAATGGAGATCAGCCACGATGCATCAGCAAATGTTAATTCAAATTCAAACTGCAAGCGAGTTAAGGCTACCGAAATCATTGATGAATTTAATGGGTTAAGCAATGTCCCAAGTCCAATTGTTAAAACAAGCAGCCACGGCCTCTGAAGTCGCTCTATCATATGTATCACCTGGAATCTTATTTCACTATATAACCTATTATAGCATTTACAACCAAATTCCATTTATACCACCATGTACTGAGGAAGGAATTAATTAGACCCTGGGACAAATAGAGAATTCTAGAATAATTATTATTTGTCTAACTGACAATTTTCTTTAATTCATTCTTAATCATCTTGTTTTTCTCTTTTTACAGGTTTACGATAGAGGCCAGAGCTTCAAAGAAGGGAAGACATACTATGGATAAACGGGTTTACTTATTAATGATGATTGCCTTTGTAATTGGAATGGTTGAACTCATTATTGGCGGGATTTTAGACTTAATTGCCAATGATTTAAATATTACTCTTGGACAGGCTGGATTTTTAATAACGATTTTCTCGCTTATCTTTGCCATAATGTCGCCGATTTTATTAGTAATGACAGCTAAGATGGAACGAAAAAAACTGATGATGATTTCCTTGTTCATCTTCCTCATCGGTAATGTGATAACCGTATTCAGTTCTACTTATAGTATTGTATTTCTGGGTCGTGTCATTTCAGCAACAAGTGGCGCATTATTAATTATATTATGTCTGGTGATGTCCCCAGGCTTAGTAGAACGTAAATATCGAGCAAGAGCCATTGGTTTAGTTTCCATGGGAGTAAGTGGTGCCATCGTATTGGGGGTACCCTTTGGAATTTTGATTGGTAATACATTGGGCTGGAGAGCTCCCTTTGTTGTCATTACCATTCTGACACTAATTTCAATGCTTGGCGTTTACTTTTTAATGGAAAAGGTTACACCAACACCACCTGTCCCCATTAAGGATCAGCTTAAAACGTTACAAAGTCCCAAGATTGTATTTGCTCATGCTACCACTTTTCTTTATATGACTGGTCATACAGCTCTTTATGCTTACTTAAAGCCCTTTTTACAAGCATCAACCAGTTTAGATGGTACCTGGATTAGTGTTATTTATTTTGCCTTTGGATTTGCAGCTGTTAGTGGAGGAGGAATTGGTGGCACACTTGGAGACTTGTTTGGAACTAAACAAACCATCGTTTTTTCATTGATTATCTTTGGGATTATCGTTTATTCGATTCCATATATGACATTTAACATTCCCCTTTTATTTGCTGGCGTTGTCATTTGGGGGGTTCTTAGCTGGGCTATCTCTCCTGCGATGCAAAGCTATTTAATTGAAACATCACCAGAAACATCCGATACCCAACAAAGTTTAAGCAATTCTTCTCTTCATTTTGGTGTTGCATTCGGATCTTTTCTAGGAGGAATTATTATCGAGCAAACATCTGTTAATCAGAATGCCCTGATTGGTAGTATACTGATTGCCTTTTCCCTTGTTACAGCCTATCTTTCGATTAAAAGCAGGTATTCGGTCCAAACCCGAAAGGAATGGCAGGGAGAATAGCGCTAAAAAGGTGTACAAGCCTTTACTATAAGCCTGTACACCTTTCGTTTATCCCTCTATTATTTTTACATGCACCGTTCTTGTTCTTGGACCATCAAACTCACAAAAATAAACACTTTGCCAGGTTCCAAAAACAAGGCGTCCATCTGCAATGATTAACGTTTCACTTGCTCCAACCACAGATGATTTCATGTGACCATCAGAGTTCCCTTCCATATGTACATACTCCGGTTTATTAGGAAATGTTTCATTTAAGCCAAGCTTCAAGTCTCTTTTCACATCAGGATCAGCATTTTCATTAATCGTAATCCCGCCTGTTGTATGAGGACAGTATACTACCATTATTCCGTCTTTAACACCGCTATTTGCCAAGGCATCCTGTAAATGACGATCTAAGTTTGTAAAGCTTTGCTTTTCATCGGTTGATATTTGAAATGAAAATAAGGTTTGACTCACAATCATCAGCTCCTTTCACTTATATTTTAACATCCTAATTATAAAAATCAGGATTGTAACAAGGGGAAGTATAATTAGGATTAGAGTTGACCATAAACTTAACACCGGATTCCCTTGTGCAGTCTGAATGATACCCCAGGTTAAAAAGGCCATAATCAAAGCTACTTCCACATTCATTACTGCTAAAGCGAGCCTGCCTAATTGGTATAAATGTTTCGCATTTACCTCTGTTACTTTTATAGGGTAATTAAACATATATGGAGACCTTTGTAAAAAATAAAGAAGGAGAAAAATGACTTTAAAAAGAAGAGGCAAAAGAAAGATGGTGCCTTTGTTGCCCCAATTATCTGTTTCCCCAGATATATTAAAATGTATCGGAATCTCTTCAGGTAAACTTTGAAACACAATCCCTGCATATGTAAGGTTCCCTACGATAATAAGAAAAACGATTGTATTTAATACCTTAACGGTTTTAGTTGGCGGTATTTCTATGATCGGATTATTTTGCATAACCATCCCTCAAATTCATTTTTCTATCATTACGAATTATCTTAGCCACTTGTTCCATTGCATAACATATTTACGTTCCAGCAGTCAGAAAAAGGACTAAGGATAATTTATTTTTGCAATAATAAAGATCCATTAACCTTGTTCCATTATTATCCAGAAATGAATCTTTATTAGTATCTTCAACTCTTTTTTCGATTTCCGTGCTATAGCTTTTGGCGTATCCCCCCCGAATCTGGTCAGTGTTTGAAAAAATACCTGCAATCTCTCGAATTAATAACCGCAAATCCTGATGGGGTTCGAGACTTCTCACAATCGACAGCATATGCTGCCACATCATCGGATATTCTGAGGTATTCTGCTTTCATCATGTTTCGATTTCCTGTTACAAAAAGTGATGGTTCACTTGAGCATGACTTTCCTTTACCGTTTATAATTTTTCCACTTCCAGGTCTGCTAGTGACTTTTCACTCAAATTGAATAATGCTGTAGCAATACCCGACACCTTATGATATATTTAGCATTATCTCTTTTTATTTGTTTCAAAATACAAATGATTATGATACTTACAGCCAGGATTGAAGGAAGCTTTACATTTTGGACAGGACGAGTGCCCATTTACATAGTCACGAATGGTTAATTCATATCCACATGCTCCGCACAAAATGGCCTTCTGACTAAACTCATCCTTACTCCAGAGTTTAATGGGATGATCGGCTTCTTCCTGATGACACTTGTAGCATGGATAATAGGTATTACAGCATTTAAATTTAATGGCGATAATATCTCTTTCCTCGTGGTAATGCTCACATCGGGTATGTTTATCGTGTAGCTTCCCCTTTACATCTAGGCCATATAGTAACAATTTCTTCACTTCTCCTTGTATAAAAAATAGGACTGTCATTCATCAGCCCTGTAAACAGAAAATAGCTATTTTTCTTTAATATTTCGATATTCACTATTATAAAATAGAATTGGAGATCCTTCTTTTACTTGTACATCCGTCACTTCGGCAATAAATAGCATGTGATCTCCTGCTTTTACTTTATTCTGTATACTACAGGATAAAGAGACAAGAGAATCCTTAATGACAGGTACACCATCTCTATATTCATAGGGAATTTCTCTATCCTTTTCTATCTGTTTTGCGAAAATCATCGAAAAAGGCTTTTGTTCCTCAGATAATACACTAACCCCAAATCGATTATGATTTTGTAATTTCTCATACATGGATGCCCGCTCATCAATAGAGATGGTGATTAGCCTCGGATTCAGCGAAACAGACATAAATGCATTCACAGTCATTCCTTGTACAGCCCCTTCAAATTCACCTGTTATAACCGTAATGCCTGTAGCAAACTTCCCCATAGCTTTTCGATATTCTCTATTATCCATATTTATCCTCCTTTATTATGTCAACCAACCTGAGTCTGGATAAAGGATAAGTGAGATTCACTTAAATCAAAGAAAAGATATTATCGATCGTTCGCCCTATTGCCCTTCCTTGAAACTTTATTAGAAAAACAATGAGATTCATAACGTGAGGTGTTAAAATTCAGGCGTTTTTCAACATCTTATGAATTCGAAAACAAAATAGCACCCGAAAGTTCCTGTAAATATATATTTCTACAAATAGTTGCAAATTCCCGCTTTTTATTCCAATCTTCTTACCATAAAAAATAAGGGGGTTTATATTTCTGAATATTTTAAATAATATAATAACAGACTTTCATTACTTACGAGGTGATATGAAAATATGAGGGATAACTCAACGATTATAAAAGAAGGAATGGCCAACTTATGGAAAGGAAAAGAAGGGGTAGGTGGAAAATTATATTTAACAAGAGAGCATCTACTTCATAAAGCACATAGGGCCAACATCCAAACTGGTGATGTCGAGATTAAACTTGAGAAAATCAACAATGTGGGGTTCTACAATAATAAATTTCTTGGTCTTCCTATTAAAAATGGTCTATTGGTAACAGATCAGTCCGGACAGGAATACCGATTTGTGGTTTATGGAAGAGAGAAATGGAAAAGACAAATTGAGGAGGTCATGGATACTATGCTAATGTCATAGTATCCTATTGGCTGCTTCATCGTTATATAATGAAAGGAGAACAGCCCTTTACTTGTGATTTCCCCTGAGTGAGTCTACTTCGCTTCTTTTACTAGTTCTTTTTGCATTTTTTCTCTTTTATGCAAAGTATGATTTTTTCCCCATTCATGCATAGCTTCCAAAATCGGCTGAAGGCTCCTCCCATATTCCGTAATGGAGTACTCCACTTTTGGTGGGACCTGGGGATAAACAACCCTCTCTACAATATCTTCTTCTTCTAATTCTCGAAGTTGTTTAGTAAGCATTTTTTGTGTAATCTCCGGCACATTTCGTCTCAATTCACTAAACCGTTGTGTACCCTCTTTCAGTAAATGAAGTAATATAATCGGCTTCCATTTTCCTACTAATATCCCTAGAGCATCCTCCACTTTACACAGTTCAGGTTCTATTTTCGTCAATTATTTTCCCTCCAATAGTATCCTTAAGTATACTATCTTACTTAAAAGTGTGTACTTATATTATACACGCTTATCATCTATAATAACAGTGTATTGGTTTTTAGGAAAGATAATGTAAACCAGTTTAAGAAATCTAACATGGAAGAAAAGAAGGTGAAATATATGGAACAATATCGCATGAATCCAAATAAGGGTTTAGAATTCGGGATTTATACGTTAGGAGATCATTTACCTAATCCTTTAAAAGGGGAAAGGATATCAGCAGAACAGCGTATTCACGAAATTATTGAATATGCCAAATCAGCAGAACAAGCAGGAGTCGACTTTTTTAGTGTAGGAGAAAGCCATCAGGAATACTTTGCTACACAGGCTCATTCCGTCGTATTATCTGCTATTGCTCAAGCAACCGAGAAAATAAAAATCGGCAGCTCCTCTACGATTATTAGTACATCAGATCCTGTACGAGTATACGAAGACTTTTCCACTATTGACCTGATCTCAAAGGGACGTACTGAAATCGTTGCTGGACGAGCCTCAAGAATTGGTTTATTTAAATTATTAGGTTATGATGTAAGTGATTATGAAGATTTATATGAGGAAAAGTTTGATTTGCTGCTTAAAATTAATGAAGAGGAAAACGTTAATTGGCGTGGAAAATTCCGTGCACCTTTAGAAAATGCACAGGTAATCCCACGTCCGCAAAATGGTTCTTTACCGATTTGGCGTGCAGTTGGCGGTACCCCAGCTAGTGCAATCAAAGCAGGCATTGCAGGTGTGCCAATGTTTATGGCCCATTTAGGAGGACCTGTATCTGTATTTAAGCGAACGGTGGATGCCTATCGTGAGGCGGCACGTCGCAGCGGACATGACCCATCCAATCTACCTGTAGCAACAGCCGGTTTCTTCTATGCAGCTGAAACCACACAGCAAGCACTTAAAGATTTATATCCACATATTAATGAGGGTATGAAGAAAACCAACGGACAAGGATTTTCCAAGCAGCTTTTTGCACAAGGAGCAGATCGACGTAATATCATGAATGTTGGCAGTCCACAGGAAATTATCGAGAAAATCCTTTATCAGCATGAACAATTTGGTCATCAACGCTATATTGCTCAAATTGACTTTGGCGGTATGCCGTTTGACAAATTACAAAAGAACCTGGAAATTATCGGAACAGAAATTATACCAGCCATTAAAAAATACACGGCAAAAGACTAGGAGGTAAAGCCATGAAAGTCGTGGGATTGTCAGGCTCCATCGTTGGATCCAAAACAAGAACAGCTATGAATTACACGATACAATCTATTTCTGATAACTATCCCGATGCAGAAGTTACACTTATTGATTTAGCTGATTATCAGATTCCATTTAGTGATGGACGAAATTATTTAGAATATGAAGGCGATACAAAATATGTAACCCAAACCATCATGGATGCAGATGCCATTATTATTGGAACCCCAATTTTTCAGGCATCTATCCCTGCTACTTTAAAAAATGTATTTGATTTACTACCACAGCAGGCCTTTCTTGATAAAGTGGTCAGTATCATTGTTACAGCTGGTTCATCCAAGCATTACTTAATTCCAGAACAGCAGCTAAAGCCTATTTTAACCTACATGAAAGCACAAATCGTGCAAAGATATGCATTCATTGAAGAAAAAGATTTTTACCGAAAAGAAATTACCAATGATGATGTCCTAATGCGTTTAGATCGACTTGTAGAAGATACGATGGTATTAACAGAAACTTACACAAAAATGCGTGAGGCTGAAGAAGCTAAATATGATTTTTAAGGATTAGACACCTGTTTTGTCAAAATGGGTATTACGTACGATTTCTAAATCATTCATTTCCATTATTATGAATATGAATTAAATCCACTTTAGTTGTGAAGTGGATTTTTTTATTTTTATCCTTTAACATCCAGTATCCTTATTGAACAAAAGTTTTATCAATCATGAAACTTTTGGAAACAAATGAACGTAGTCTTAAAATAGATTTAGCCATATAACAACTAAAGGGTGATGATCTAATGGATTCAATTAGCGAACCAGAAAATACTATTTCAAAGGATGCTATAAAGGTTTGGCGGTTAAGCCACATTATTGAAGAAAGCATTGGACTTCTTATAGTGATAGGACTTCTGACTGCAGGTATTCTATTTAACTGGTATCAATGGGTAATCATCATTCTATGGATTCTTGCTGCACTAACTCCTTTATCTGCCATCTGGTCCATTTTGATTAGACCCATATATCTGCAAAAACAATGGCGCTTCGGTGTAAATGAAGAGTTTATTCAACTCAAGCATGGTATATTCAAGCAAAAACATTCGATCATTCCTATGACAAAAGTCCAGTTTGTAGAGGCTGAGCAGGGTCCTCTGCTTCGAAAGTATAAATTGTATACCTTAAACATTGGAACCATGCGTTCTTCGCACTCTATTCCGGCGCTTTCCAAACGGGAGGCATTCGCCCTACGCTCTAAAATTGCTCAACATGCGAAGATTAAGGAAGTGACAAACGATGACATTAAAACGAATGCATCCCTTTAAAATCATGTATTCTTTTATGAAGACACTAAAAAACAGTTTGTTTATCCTCATCTACTTATTTGTCTTAAATTTTAACGATGATTCTACTTTTATAAAATTCGCCAAAATTGCTTTTCTCATGTTTCTCGTTTTCCGTTTCATTTATCTTGTCATAGAATGGTGGAACACAAAGTACGGAATCAAGGATCGGTCTATTCATTTCTACCAGGGGCTGTTCAAGAAAAAGAATCGGAGTATACCGCTTAAACAAGTACAAAATATTCAGTTCAATTCTCCGTTCTTTTATCGGATGTTTCATCTGACCTCTTTGTCTTTGGAAACCAGCTCTACGAACGAAGAGGCTACCCTGAAATTTGAAGCCATAAATAAAAAGGAAGCCGAGTCGATTGAGCATCAATTAGATCCATATAAAAGCAATGCTTACCTATCAGGGGAGGAATATGACTTTCAAGAACCTATCCGCTCTGAAAGGGGGAGAGAGAGTAATCGAAACGTGCAATTCACCCCAACACGAAAAGATGTACTTAAGGCTTCCTTTCTATCCTTTAGCTTTTTGGCATTGATTCCGATTTTGGTTTCTACTTATCATGAATTTAACAATGTTATTCATTTAGATGACAATTTGGATGGTATTTGGGCTTTTTTAACCAGTTCATGGCTTATAATAGGGACAGCTGTCACGCTTTTTGTTATCATTGCCATTACATTTGGTATGATTCGTACTTTTTTAAAATATGGAAAATATGAAATTGCATCTGATCCAGAACGTATTTATATTCACAGCGGGTTACTAAACGAGAGATCATTTTCCATTCGTAAGGAAGACGTACAGGCCATCCAAATGACACAAACATTCCTAAAAAGAATACTGGGGCTGGCTGAAGTAAAGCTGATTAGTGCAGAAAATATAAATGCCGATTCATCGGAGGAAATCAGTACGCTTTATCCATTTCTGCCTATTAAACGTACATACAGTCTTATTCAAGAGCTTTTGCCAGACTTTCAAATTAGTCAGACAACAGATCATTTACCTGGAAGTGCCTTGTTTATGCGCATGTTGAGAATCCCATGGTTCTGGATTATCAGTACTGTCCTTCTTCTTTGGCTTATACCACAATGGTGGTATCTATCACTTATACTTTTGGTTATAACTTATTTATTACGAATCTTACATTACCGAAACACCCGTTATGTAATGAACAAAGAATTTATTCAATTTGAACTAAACGGATTAAATAGGACACTATTTATCACGAATCGGCAAAAGATTGTGGAGGCAGAAGTGGAACAGACCCTTCTTCAGAAAAAATTCGGCCTAGCGACAATTCGTACCATTAATCGAACAAAACCGATTCATCACGAAGAAATGAAAGATGTCTCAGTAGAAACGTCAAAAATATTTCTGTCATGGTATCAGAATCGAAAATATGAAATTCAGACAGAGTAACAGGGCTTTCATATTAAACGTACACCTTTTACTAGACATCATACAATTATGGTCATATACTAATGATATTTTAATCCATACTATAAAAAGAAAAATTTACGTAAAATAGAATCTATTAAAATCAGATTAGGAACAGGGAGAGTGTTTGAAATTCATAATCCAACAGGAAAAGAGCGTCTGGCCCTAGCATTTTTACTTGGCATGCTTGGCATATTAGGACCCCTTAACATTGATATGTATCTTCCAAGCTTTCCAGGCATTGCCAATGACTTGGATACCAGTGCCTCGCTTGTACAGCTCAGTTTAACGACTTGTTTAATTGGTCTTGCCATTGGCCAAATGATTATTGGACCCATTAGTGATTCTCAGGGAAGAAGAAAGCCATTATTACTATCAATTTCTTTATTTGCCTTATCCTCTTTTCTTTGTGCTCTGTCACCGAATATCACAACCTTAGTTATTGCCCGTTTTCTTCAGGGCTTTACCGCATCAGCTGGGATTGTGCTTTCTCGTGCAGTAGTACGTGATGTGTTCAGCGGAAGAGAACTGACAAAATTTTTTGCTCTACTGATGGTCATTAATGCAGTCGCACCCATGGTTGCACCTATGGCGGGTGGAACTATATTAGCTATACCCTTTGCCAGTTGGAAAACAATCTTCTTCTTTTTAGGTATTATCGGCATTTTAATCGTCTTAACGGTAGCTATCAAGCTAAAGGAAACATTACCAAGAGAACGCCGCATTCCAGGCTCAATTGGCAATACCTTACAAACAATGGGCAGTTTAATGAAGGATCGTTCTTTTATTGGCTACGCATTGGTTGTAGGATTTGTTCATGGAGGAAGCTTTGCTTATGTATCTGGAACCCCTTTCGTTTACCAGGGGATTTATGGCGTATCACCACAAGTCTATGGTGTTCTATTCGGCATCAATGGACTGGCGATTATATCGGGAAGTTTTATCATTGGCCGTTTAGGGGGTATCATTCATGAACGAAAATTACTGCGCGCAGCTGTCATTATTGCTTTAAGTGCAACGACAATGATTTTGACCATGTCCATTATTGAGGGGCCACTATTCAGCCTGGTCATCCCGATTTTTATTTACATGACATCCATGGGAATGATTCTAACCAGCTCCTTTACCCTTGCTATGGAGCATCAGGAACATAGAGCTGGTAGTGCCAGCGCGGTACTGGGAATGCTTCCGTTATTATTAGGCTCATTTGTCTCTCCGCTTGTTGGGCTTGATGAGTCAACAGCCGTACCAATGGGAATAATCTTGTTTACCACATCATTGATTGGTTTTATTGCTTTTTTCACTTTAACTAAGGAGCCCGGACTGATCGTGAATAAGAGTAGAAAAAATCCTGAATAGTGTAATCAAGTTAATGAAAACCATAAAGCGCGTAGCTCGTTACAATAAGAGTGTTTACTTTTCCCTTATAATCTCAAAAAACCGTCCAGTTGATAATCTGACCTGGACGGTTTTATATGAATCCATAAATGAATGGGTTAAGTTTATAACACCATATTTACAACTTTGTTAACCCATTCTGAGTCATATTTAATTTCGAGTTTATCACAAAGTGAACGATGAACTTTTTTAAACTCAAAAACGATACTTTTCAGCACATTTATTATTTGTATGGTATTTCTTCCACATTCCCAGCTTTCAAGCAGGGATTTCTGCCAATCCTCTAACTTACTTCTTTCCCCTTCGTATTTAGCCCAATCACCAAACGTATTTGGTTGAATTCCTGAATTCATATACCAGGCAGTTGACATGGATAACCGTAGTTTATCAATACAGTTTAAAGCATAATAATACTCTTTTCGCATAACTCTTCTATACGTTTCATGTTCGATTGCCACAACTCAAATTCATCTATTGATGGTTGATAAGTAAGACCCATGGACTGCTCTAATATATCAGCCATTATTCCATCAGTGTCTTTTATAATCTTTATATTTTTCAACCAAACAGAAGATTGAATATCATCTGGCGTATAATAAAAGGTATCTACTTTTATAAAGCAATCATAATGGGCAACAGTATAAGTTGAACATGGATTTATGTCTTCAAAATAAAGAACGTTCCCCCAGTTTCTTTGACGAGTATTCTTGTTAGAAATGTATTCCATTATCATTTCGGGTCTGACAATTATCCTAAGGTCAACGTCAGAATAATCATCTGTATTTTCATTTCCGATTGATCCACCATAAAAAAACGCGAGAACGTTGTCATCATTCCATAAATCTTTCTCCATGACATCTAGTAATTTTTTACGGTAAACTGGTAATTTTGAGTCTCTTACCTTATGTTTACTTACAAATCCCACACATATAAAAACATCTCCTTTTAAAGTCGTTTATGGACCAAAATTTATGAACAGTCACAGGACATCCCACCACATTTTTCTTGAGAGTCAGCTCCTATTACCTCTAATGGTTTTGGCTTGGAATGAACTTGACACACGCCAGTTTCAGGAAGTTTTAATTTCACTTTAGTAGCTTCTTCCGTATCTCCTGCAATATAGGCAGCTATGGAACGCACTTGCTCATAACCTGTTGTCATTAAGAAAGTTGGTGCCCTTCCGTAGCTTTTCACCCCTACAATATAAAAGCTTTGCTCAGGGTGTCTTAATTCTTTTTCACCATGCGGCCGCACAGTTCCACAACTATGAAAGTTAGGATCAATTAATGGCGCAAGTTCTGGTGTACTTTGAACAGCAGGGTCTATACCAAGTCTCACCTCAGATAAAAAAGAAAAATCTGGTCTGGCCCCTGTATTCACAATTATTTCATCAACTTCATTTATTATGACACCATTACTGCTTTGAATAGCAAAAGAGCCATTTTGTTCATCGATGTCTTCAACAAAAAAGTTTGGATATGCTTTAGCCAGACCTTGATTAACGAATTGATGCGTTTTAGCACCTAATTCACCTCTTGCTTCTAATTCATCATCCTCTTCACCGCCAAAAGCTTCTTCTATGTTTTGTTTGCGAACAACCCATGAAATTTCAGTCTTCGGGTATTTAGTTTTGAGATCCATGAGACTGTTTAAAGAATTTAATGCTGAATGCCCACTACCTATAACAGCAATATGTTTATTTTTATACTTTTCTTGTTCATTAAGGACGTCTGGAATATCAGTATGAATGCTTTCTTTTAACTTTTCCGTTCTCCAAACTCCGTCTGCAAATGGAGGATTCGGATTACTCCAAGTTCCTGTTGCGTCTATGACTGCCTTAGCTTCAAATTTCCTAATAG
This sequence comes from Salinibacillus kushneri, assembly GCF_900111405.1. Taxonomy (GTDB): domain Bacteria; phylum Bacillota; class Bacilli; order Bacillales; family Alkalibacillaceae; genus Salinibacillus; species Salinibacillus kushneri. The sequence continues at coordinate 64,993 of NZ_FOHJ01000012.1, forward strand.
ATTTGTTCATTTTAACATAAAGTACAAATGGTTGAAGTTCTCTCGAGTGAGATTTCATTTTATCTGCAATCTTTTTCGTTACATCTACAACCTCAGCATTAAATAAAATATGGTCTTTTATTTCTTTGGTATTTGATAAAGGTTTTAAATATTCATCCACTAATTCTTTACCATTGGGTAAGTGACTAGGATCTGGTTCAACCCAATTCGTTTGTTCTAGTAGTCTTTTTGATGCCTGATCGATGTTAAATTCCCAAGGTGAAAACAACTGAATATGCTCCCATTCCAGTATATGATTCCCAGCGTCACTTCCTTTTTCAAGGATTAAAAATGGCTCATTATATTCATATAAATGTGCTGCTGCAGCAAGCCCCACTGGTCCAGCTCCAATGATAATGACAGGTGATTTTTCAGACATGTGATTCTCCCCCTTAAGTTATTAGCTGTTACATGAGCAGCTATTAGTAGGTATTTCATGATTTGATTTACGAAATAAACAACAAAGCTCTTCTGATAGAACATTATTTATTTCTTTATGATTCAAAGAATAATAACTCCAGGTTCCTTTCTTTTCTTGAATGATTAGATTTGCCTTTAATAATATTTTTAGATGATAAGAAAGCTTAGACTGGGCCATATCCATATCTTCAGCTAAATCACAAACGCAAATAGAATCATTAGGAGAAGTAGCTAATAAATTGAGTAAATGCAATCTCTTTTCATCAGCCAAGGCTTTGAAAGTTTTTTCGTAATGTTGAAACGTATGTTGTAAGTCATCCATTAATGGAATCACAATCATCAACCTTTCCTAATACATCAAAATATTTTGATGTATTAAGTATAAATGAATCTTGCAGGATACACAACAATAAATCAAAAATTTTTGATTTATTGTTGTAATCGTTATAAGGTTTAGTTTTATAAGAGGTTCCATATGTTGCCTAGTTTTAATTATTATTTATAAATTCTTTAACTAATAGATTATAAACTTCTGGTTCGTCTATGTTTGCTGTATGCCCAGCATTGGGAATTAACCCAATTTTAATTTCTTTATTTTTACTTTTTATGTATGTGGCTGCTTCAACTTCGTAATAATCCTCGCTACCATTTAAAACCAATGATGGAACTTTTATATTTCTCAATTCTTCATCTTTAATGGAAGGGTAATCAAATGTCATAGTATAAAGAACCTTTTTCAACGTATCATACCATTTTTCACCATGTACATTTTTAAAATGAGTTGCAATGTTTTTATCATTCTCTTCAATGTTTAAAAAGAAATTATATTGATTTTCCATAATACCTTTTAACTCTTCGGGGATAAATGGTGAATAACCCGTTAAAATAATCCCTTTTACTAAACTTGGCTCTCTCTTAGCAACATGTATGGCTAATGAAGCCCCTAAAGAGAGACCTAAAATATATCCTTCCCCCTGTTGCTTTATTTGGGTAATTACCCATTCAAGAGCATTTTCAAAATAACTATCACTAGCTACCACCTTTGAACTACCGTGACCAGGTAAATCAAGTAAAATAAGATCATAATTTTCCTCATTTAACGAAGCAATTTGGTTTGAAAAATGCGAGCTACCTGTTCCCATAAATCCGTGTAAAAAATAAATTCTACTCATCAAACTCTCCCCTTAATCTTCTGGTTTTACTACTGATCCGTCTTGTTTCCCAATAACAAATTTTTGCAAGGCATATGAGGAGATAATCTCACCATTTAACTCTTTTACTGAAACGTTAAGATCCCTGTCATTAACCATCTTTCTTAAATCATCCTGGCTGACTTCTTTTTTCAACATTAAGGTGTTACCTATACAAAAAGTATCTTCATCAGGTGACAAATTCGTAATGTTACGACTATCGATTTCTAATACACTAGAACTCTCATCTACAATAGAAGTTAATTTGTCTTTTATTTCAAAAGTGATTAAAAACGGGGCCATATCGTTTTGGTTATTTTCTATGCAGACCTGAGTTGATAATCCGTCAAAGTCTTCATGGACTAATTGTGAATATATAACCTTACTTTCATTGCCTAGAATTGTTAACCTTTCCGTTTCAACCGTGCCATTGCTACAGCCAAATAATAAAATTGTAATGAATAAAAGTATCAGGATAAGAACATTAATCTTCAATATTTACCACCCAATAATCCTCATAATTAGGATTCCCCCATATTCTTTGGACATCTATGAGTTTCTTTCCGTTAAATGATAGTTTATATATATCTGGCATTTCGAGTTGCTTCCAAAAATCAAAACCATATTGATTATCAAAATAGTTCAGAATTAAAACCATTATATTACCATGAGTACCGATTACTACATTCTTACCTGTATTGCCTTCTAATACTTGGTAAGTAGTATTGACACCTCTTTTTTGAGCGATCCTATTCGATTCTCCGCCTTTCCATGAAAAATCATAGTCGTTCCAAACCTTTGTAATGGCTTCTATAAAATCTTCTACAGGCTTTTCCGCCAAGATCCGTTCTTTAAAACCCTCTACTAAAATAATCTCTTTATCTATGTATTTTGCAACTCCTTCAACTGTTTGGATTGCACGTTTGTATGGGCTTGAATAGACATAATCAATCGCTTCTTTTTTAAGCAATTCAGTTACAGTATTTGCATCAAGAAACCCACGTTCAGACAAAGGTCTGCCTAACTCGTCTGGTGTATATGTAGAATGAGCATGTCTAACAAAATATAAATTTGTCTGCAAACGAATCAACCTTTCCATAAACGTTCATAATGATTATCATTCTTTGTCATTCTTAATAAATACACATGAGGATTACATAGATTTTAACAAATTCCGACAATCAGTAGCCCTTTAGTTTCTACGTTTATTTATGTCTTGGATAAGGAATGGTATTTCATTTAATTCCTCAATAATGAAATCAGCGTTAACATTATTCGATTGTGTATCTTTTTTCCATACTCCCCACATCCCCGTATTCTTTGCTCCTTTAACATCATTTTCAGGATGATCGCCTACGTACATACTCTCATTCGGCGAAACATTCATTTGTGTTAATGCCTTTTGGAATATTTCGGGATTAGGTTTTTTCATCCCTTCCCATTCAGAAATAAGGATTGTATCAAAATAGCTTTCGATCCCTAAAGCCCTTATATTGTCCATTTGGAACTGACCTTTTCCATTTGTAATCATCCCTAATCGAATTGAATTATTTATGAACCTTTCTAACGTACTGATTAGATTGGTAAAAGGAATACAACTATTGTGAAACTCTGTTATATAATCCTGTAGTAACCTCTCCCAAGATATTTCACGAATATTGAATTCATTCACCATTTGCTGGTACACTTTATCTTTCCAGACAAACCCGTGACAATCCAACTTTATAAATCTTGATACATAATTTCCTTTCGAAATATGACCAAGATAATCATGCAATCTATTATATTGGTTCTCTAAAAACTTTTGTAAAGAAGCATCCCTATTTAGCAAGGTGCCATCTAAGTCGAAGATAACAGCTTTAATCATCTTAAACACACATCCCTTATTTATTTAGTTCCTCTGCTAATGTACTAATCGCTTCCATTACTTCTTTCATATTTTCTTCATTATTCGATTCATTTTTCGTATGAGGCAATACAGGTCTAACAGATTCTACTGACCTCCCAAACTTGTACATCCATTCATAGCGTGGAACCATCCAAGTATGAAAATGGTGGGTCGTATCCTCATTATAAAAATAATACACATGTTCAATCCCTAAGACTTTTCTTTGGGCCCCCCTGATCTTGGACAAGATATTTATGTAATCCATTCGTTCTTCTGCTGTTAGTTCATCAAAACACTTAATATGACGCTTAGATGCTAAAATAATTAAACCTTTTATGGGATATGCAACATCTTGATGTGCATGAAAATACTCTGTTTCTACTACCACACCACCGTCTGGCTCGATATATCCATTTGTCAAAGCACAGCTTAAACATTCTACTTCTACGGCTTTTCCATTTGAAAGAGTAATCGTTCTCATAGAATCCTCCTCTAAGGCAAGTTTGCCTCAATAATTTTTAACTTCCCACTGCTTATAACATACTGCATCTACCCCAAGCTTTTTAGATTCAATCCATTCAAAGGCTTTCCAGTTTCCTCCTTGAACTCCCTTTGGATTGCTACCGATAAACTCTCTCCACTCTCTAAACTACCACCAGGGAGGTCATAACGATTTTTATACGGCCCACCATTTTTGTTTATAACCAAAAGTTTATTGCCTTCTACATAAATTCCATATACGCCAAAAGCTCGGTGATATTTCTTAGATTTATACATTTAGATCTCCTTTCATTTGTTTCCATGAAGTGCTTAAAAACGATTATAAAGCATATAAAGAATATTAATAGACTTATATTTCAAATGATTGTATAACGAGAATTAAAGTAATTTGAGAAAACTAAAGATAATCCAGTCAAGGACCAAAAATATCAACAGGATACAGGTTGGTTTCGTTTTCTTCTAGAGCTTTTTGCCTTTGAGTATGAAAAAGACGATTACTTTTACCGTAATCGTCTCTTAATGGGAGATGGGTATACTCTTTGCTCTGACCCTCTATTTTAATCACTTGATAATAGTGTCGATTCTCTGATACACCCTCCCTAAAGATTTTTCTCCAAATCATTATATAAAAGAAATACCATCACTCGTTCACCTGTACGAGAGCTTATATCAGTATGGAAACTTTTCACTTTTTCTCCAGTTATTGTTAAAATAATATCCTTAAGATCTTCTATACCTGATTCAACTAATTCCGAACGAGTTTTCTTAATGGTTAACATTCCTTCTTTTGTTTTACAAACGGTATACTCAGCTGGTGTTAAAATACCTTTTAGATTTACAATGATCATATTCCTTAATATATCTGTCTTAACTGATATAGACCCACGCCCAAGAAACTCCTTTTCCCAATGAGTAATGGCCTTACTAATCTCGGATTCATAAGAACCTTTAGATAATTTCATATATAATACATCTCCTATCAAAAAATGTAGATTCAAATGCCTTGTTAAGTCTCTAAACGATTTTTACCCATTAAGTAAAGTTGAGCCGTCGGTCGTTAACCTTAACAAGATACATGCTTATGTTATATTGACAAAGCGATTTTTTCTAGTTCAATTTATTATAAATATAAAGTATCATTCTTTATAAATACTGATTTAATAATGAAAAACAGTTACCAATTTTCCCAAAGTCCATCTGAATCTACCCGAGCAAGTCGAACCCACCCATTTTGAACTTTCTCTCGAAATGAGTAATCATTATTAATTAACCGTTCTACATATTCTTTAGGTGCTTGAATGACAATCAGCAAACGAAGAGGTGAATGATAAGCCTCGTAATCTGATTTCATAACAGATTGCCAAGGGAGTCCGGCTAACAAGTCACTTGCATTTCCCTGCATAACACCTAGACCTGATGTAACGGTTTGAGTTGCTTTATTTCCACTACCATAGTAATGAGGTGCTACCGTTGAAGCGTAATATTGTAGATTAATCCATTGGGTCACAGTTCCTGGTCCTGAAATAATATCAGCTAAGAGATCACCACTTTCATCTTGCTTCCAATCATAGTTATGAAGGAAGACTCTACCTTCCAAGTCACAATCCTGAGTTAGTTCACGCTGACCTATAATAAAAGCGACATTACGAGCTAATCCCCATTCCGGGCGTACCTCACTCCAATCCTCAGCAAAACGGTGTGCCTCAGCCTTTGGATTTTTAAGTTTCAATTTGAAATTAGGTAAATGGGTTAGACGTTCTTTATTCGCATTCTGGCTCACTTTCGGCATAATAGATTCGATACGATCAAATGCTTCTTGTGCAGCTTCAGAAAGTTCAGGAACATAAAGCCAATGTAGTTCATCAACCGTTGTGTTATGTTCAGCGGCCACGAAAACAGTCTCCTCAGGGACTTCAATTCCTTCAGAAGAAAGCCCCTCTCTTACCTCTGGAAGATTACATAATGTAGCTAAAACCCTTGCATTGAATTCACTTGACGCTCCACCGCAGGCACCACAGTCAAGCGAAGAGGAATAAGGATTATTTATACTTTGACTACCATGTCCGCATATTACCACTAATGGTGCAAACCTCTCTGTTATTCCCATCATTTTTATAGCTTGGCGCGCATAGTTCACTTTTTCTTCTTTAGAAAAACCAATAGATAATTCTTCTTCTTTTTTTTGAACATGGTGCAGTGAGAGTTTTGTATCTGGTTTGCGCACCCAACTTTCACGGAGCTTTCGTATGGAAGAATCGGTTCTACTTGGCACAAAGCTACGTGCTATCATTTGCAAAGTAAGCCAAGGTCCACTTAGCTCTGGTAAAAGCAAGCTCGCAAGTACGTTCTGTTTCATCATTTTAAATGTATAACTTAAGGAGTTAACTGCCTGCTTTCGTTGTTGGTATGATTTAAGTTTGCTTTCACTTGCCGACTCATTTATTTTGTGTTTAGGCTTTAGCATAACCGGTAAAGAAGAATGGCTTTGCTTACTCCCTAGTTTAGTCGTTGCAATCGGTAAGCTAAAGAAACCGGCAACTCCTATCGTTTCAAACGGTCCCTCTTTTTCAAGGTGACGACGAAAAGGTTCTGATCGTACATCAATACAGAATGCTAATTGAGCTAATGGAGATTCTTTATTGTTGGTTTCACGTTTGTTAGAGACTATCTTCTGACTTAATCGATCTGTGTATGTTTGTTCCCAGGCTTCTAACCAAAGTTTCCTGCGAAGCTTCTCATCAAAACTGTAGGCAAATGACAAATATTCGTTTTGTTCAGCAACTGACATCTGAGACCATTCCTCGACTGTAAGGTCTCCCCAATGGAGCCAAGATGCTAAAAGTGGCGTAATCGAAACTTTTTTCTTAGATTGTTGATTAGTCAAAGGTAAATAAGGCTTAACTAGCGCCCACTCCATGGAAATTCGAACTGCTAAATATTCTGTTAGAAGCGCATGTTCATTACTCGATTGTTGGGTTCGCCAAAGGATTATTCCTGCCCACCCAGGTAGGGACAACAAGTGACTTTCAAGGTATGACTGTATCTCTGATTTAGGGATTTCTAGTAATGATAATGCTTCCTTCAAAGCCATATGCGCCTCTTGTGGCCAATTTTTTAGGCTTTTACGCTCTTTTTTACTAAGTGCTGGATCATATTGAATGAGACAACGCCATGCACGATAGAAACCTTCCTCACGATTTGGCATTGACCAACCTGCCTGATAGTCATCAAGATATAATTTACACCACTTAATGACATGATAATCGAGAATATGGACTAACCGTTCACCATCTTGATTTTCTATATGCGAACTTATTGGTTCCGTTGAAGTAACTTCAATACTATTCGTATTCAATCCACTAAATTCCTCTACCAATTTCTCCAGCTTATTTGAAGATAAAAGATTAGAAGGTAATGAATCTAATTTTAGTGCAGCAAGGCAAAATCGCTCTGCCCTGTCCCGTGGGATATCAAAGGAATATGAATCAAGCCAACGCTGTAGACCCTTTTTTACATAAGTTTCTTCAATCTCTCCTTTACGCTTTGCCGCCAGAATCATAGAAACACTAGGGTATATATCAATATCATAAGTATTTTTTAACCATCCTGCAACCTGCTCAAAGGATTGATTTTCAAGTCCCATCCACGGATTACGTGCTGCAAATGAAGAGATTGGCCAAAGTGGTGCAATCACTCGGCTAGCTGATTCAACTAAAACGTCAATATCCCTTTCATTAAGATCAATATTTGCATCCTCTTCTATTGCTTTTTCTTTCGTTAATAAAGATGTTCCGCTCATGACTGATTACCTCCTTGAGATAAATATTGTTTAAGGTAGTTTGGATGGCTTTCTATTGACTTTGGTTTTGCTTCACCTAATCGCACTAACCATAGATAGAGTACTGCAAAGAAAGCAGAAGAACGATTCCGAGCAACCCATGCACCCATAGTACAACCAAACAGTAGGATACATACGATAAGAATGACAACTATCATTGGAGGCTGCACACTTTGAAAAACAGTTTTCTGCAACAACATATTGAAAAGGTTATGAATGATAAAATAAATGATGGCTGCTCCTCCTAAAAATGATAAGCCAACGATTCGGCCAATTCCTCCCTTTCCAAATGCTACAAGCTGTGTCCAAGAAACGGACAATGACCATCCTAAGATTAGCGCACTTATCAATTGATAGCCCTCTCCTGGAGCCATGAACCAAAAAGCAAACCCTCCAAGTAATCCTAAAGTCCGGCCTGCCAAGATCCATAAATAGGATGACCTTTTGTTAACACCATTCAACGCTTCAAAACGACGTACTTCTGAACCAGCCTTTAAAAACAGCGTAGCTTTAAACAAACCGTGTAAAATTAGATGAATAATGGCTGCCATATACGCACCTAGTGCACACTGAATGAGCATAAATCCCATTTGGCCAATTGTAGAGCCTACTAACTGACGTTTATAGTCAACTTGAACTAAACTAATTCCAGATCCAATCAAAACAGAAACACTTGCAAGAATAAGTAACATAATCGAAGCTACACCTCCATTAAAAAGAGGTGAAAACCGAGTTAGCATAATCCCACCTGCATTTACTAAACCAGCATGCATAATCGCAGAAACAGGAGTAGGAGCAACAACCGACTCAATCAGCCACCTTTGGAAAGGCCATTGGGCAGCCGGAATTAGCACGGCTAATATAATCAATAAATTAATCCCTGTTCTTCCCCATGCTCCAAGTTGAGTAAAACTTTCATTTGTTAGGGCTAATGAGAACTGCCATTGACCTGTTACTTGAAAAAGCCAAATTACCGCAATAAATAATGAAAACCAACTTAATATAAATAGGCGACCAGAAACCTTAGCAGCTTCTCTGGCTACTTTCCATTCACTATTTAACCTTATAAGTAAGGTTAAACAAACGAGAGTTGCTCCCCAAGATATAACCATCAAGCGAAGATCACCACTTAACCACGCAATCGAGGCACCACTGGTAGTGAGTGTAAAAAGCATAAAATACTTACGATAAGATTGATCTCCCATTAAGTAACGTACAGAAAAACGCTGAATGACTAAGCCTATTAAAAGAACAAAGAAAGCCATTAACCAAGCTAAGTTATCTAGATACAAAGGCCCAACAACTTCATTCACATTAGTATTAATGAGAGCCAATAAGGAAACCAGTGGAGGTAAAGCTACAATACCAACATGAATTCGAACATACCTCAAAGGTACTCGCGGATGTAAAAATAATAGTCCACTTAGTCCAGAAACCATAAGCATAATAAAAAATAATGTTAACAATAATGACAAATTCAAAGAAAATAACACAAAGCATTCTCCATTCTATATAAGTTAAACCGATAATTATTTTAAAAAGGTCTATATTATATATTTTTTACTTCTTTACGGTTGAATAAAATTTGTATCCACTCAATAAAAAAACCGACAACTTAAAAAATTCAATGATGATTCTAAAATCATTGAATCTTGAAAATTGTCGGTTTCACTCCAACTAACTCCTTCAACAAAGTTTTTTGAAGTGCTACCTTTTTATGTTTATAATTTTTTCATACTAATAATCAATCGGAATATACCTAATTGAACATATTAGATTATTAAATATACCATTTTTAGGTTACTTTTTCATCCAATCAATATACTATAAAAATATTAAAAGAATGCTAAAGTCCACTATTTAAGAAATTAAAAAACAGACATCTATCCATTATTAGGATAATAATAATATATACTAATTTATAAAACCTGTCAATAGCCAAAATCACCTTATCCTCTTTTCTTGTGTAGTGACGTATCCTCAATACCCACTTCACTTTGACCCTATAGAATGATGTAGATGTGAAATTCATTTATCCAACATTGAATTGTTAGCATATTCTTGAAATTTTATGAATTTCTGACTCCTCTATTCCCACATGCCTTCATGTAGCCTTTATTAGCAACTAATTCCATTTATCCTAGCTCATCTGATTTCTCTATGTAGTCATTTAAGTACCATAACTGCTTGTCCGTCAGGTTTTCATAATGCTTATAAAATACGTGGAGGATTCGTCGTCACGGACATGAGTGAGGTGTATTGCTCTAGTTCCACATGAAGTTGATAGTATCCATCTTTCTCGAATGCCTTGGTCATGATAAACTCTTCTAATCCTGGTAAAGACGTCTTAGAAAGCAATTACACGCATCTCCTTTTTGTCGTTGTTTATTGGTCTAAACAAAGTCTAACAAAATGAGGAGATTCCGTGTTTTCTTATGCCATAAAAAGTTGTCAGAAAATTACTAGCACCCCAACATATATTTTAGAGCCTAAAAAAGGGAAGAAGTTAATTTAAACTCTTCCCTTTTGCAGAAAATTTATTTACCATTTTTTGTTATTTACTAACTTCATTGCACTTTATTACAGTGAACACTAAACTATTATAAACCTTACTCCACTGTCACACTCTTCGCCAAGTTCCGTGGTTTATCCACGTCGCAATCACGATGAAGAGCTGCATAGTAAGCAATCAGCTGCATTGGAACGACTGAAACCAGTGGTGCAAGGAGTTCGTGTACTTTTGGCACAACAAACGTATCATTCTCCTGATCCAAGCCTTCCATACTAATAATGCAGGCATTAGCACCACGGGCAACAACCTCCTGAACATTGGCACGGATCGAGTAATTGACATTTTCCTGTGTTGCAAGGGCAAATACAGGGGTTCCGTCTTCAATCAGGGCAATTGTTCCGTGCTTCAACTCACCACCAGCAAAACCTTCTGCTTGAATATAGGAAATTTCTTTAAGTTTTAATGCGCCTTCCTGGCTGACATAATAATCAATTCCACGTCCAATAAAGAAGGCATTACGAGTGGTTTCAAGAAAGTCAGAAGCAATCTTTTCAATTTCTTCCTTTTGATCACACAAGGTTTCCATAGCAGAGGAAACAATGGCAAGCTCCTGTAATGGATCAAAATCCAGTTCGATGCCTTTTGCTCTCGCCGTATCCACAGCGAGAATAGCCAGTACGGAAATTTGGGCTGTATAAGCTTTGGTTGATGCAACCGCAATTTCAGGACCTGCATGAAGATGCAAGGTATAATCCGATTCACGAGAAAGGGTTGACCCTGGAACATTCGTAACGGTTAACGCTGGATGGCCCATTTTTTTAACCTGGACTAGTACCGAACGACTATCAGCTGTTTCTCCACTTTGAGAAATAAAGATGAAGAGTGGCTTTTCACTTAATAACGGCATGTTATAGGAAAACTCACTAGCCACATGAACTTCAACGGGAACGTTTGCTAACTTTTCAATCATTTGCTTTCCAACTAATCCGGCATGATAACTCGTTCCTGCTGCAATAATATAAACGCGGTCTGTATCCAGCATAGCTTGACGAATGTCAGTGTCTAATTTGATTTGATCCTGTTCATTACGATATTCCTGAACGATTTTACGGATAACAAGTGGCTGTTCATCAATTTCTTTCAGCATAAAGTGTGGATACGTGCCTTTCTCCATATCACTGGCATCCACTTCTGCTGTAAATGGTTCTCTTTCCACTTCATTTCCATCTAAATCGAGAATTTGTACTTTATCACGTCTTACCATGACCACTTCTTTATCCATAAGCTCTACAAAACGATTGGTTACTTGGAGCATAGCTAGAGAGTCACTGGATACAACATTAAAGCCATCATTACCTAAACCAACTAATAGTGGGCTTTTATTTTTGGCCACATAAATTTGATCTGAATTCTGTTCATCCATTAAGGCAATAGCATAGGATCCATCAAGCAAGCGCACGGCTTCACGGAAAGCTTTAGCCACATCATGATACTGATCATTTAATTTTTCTACTAGTTGAACAATGACTTCTGTATCGGTTTCACTCTTTAACTCAACATCATGCAAGTATTCATTACGTAAAGCAACATAATTTTCTATAACACCATTATGCACAAGGGTAAAACGACCAGACACACTTTGATGTGGGTGAGCATTTTCCACACTTGGCGCACCGTGTGTTGCCCAACGAGTATGGCCGATTCCCATTGTTGCATCAACGCTTTCGTCCACTTCATCACGTAATGCGGCAATTCTTCCTTTTACTTTAAAAAGATGAACGCCTTTATCATTTAAAACTGATATACCTGCAGAGTCGTAGCCACGGTACTCAAGTTTTTCCAATCCATTTAATAGTACTTCCTTTGTATCCTGCTGTCCGATATATCCTACAATTCCACACATAATTTTGTTTCCTCCCTTTGGAAAGGGACAAACAAAGTACTATTTCTTAAAATAGGGGCGATGTTTGCCCCTTTCTCGTGATAAATTTACTCTCTGCATCTTATTTTAAACGTTTGTACAAAGAGTCACCCCTTTGTTTTTCGTTTAAAACGTAACGGTTGAGATGCTTGCAACCGGAAGGCATCCGCCGAACACTCGATAAACCTCCTCCTCGTCAACTATCTCCGCGTTTGGAAAGAAAGAATGTGCATCGTCTTTTCTCTTAGTGTACTCAAAAAAAGAATAGCAAATCCTTCTTTCGCTTAAATGGAAATAGTCCTGGCGCTTTTGGTTAACTAATTAATGAATAATCCTCCTTTTCCTTTCCAGACTAGCATCCTGGAACGAAAATAATACCAAAGATGCACCATTATTTTATCGAAAAAGGAAATACTTCGTCAATAAAAAATTCTATTTTAGACTTAAACATTATCTAAAATAAGATTATGCGCAGGTATCTGCCAATGTGATACCTGCGCATAATCTTACTCTTCTTTCATTCCTAATTGTTGTTGAATAACTTTTGATACTTGCTCTACATATATTCCGCACTCTTCTTTGGTTGGTGCTTCTACCATAACCCTGACAAGAGGCTCTGTACCCGATGGACGAACTAGTACACGTCCGTCGTCGCCTAAAATTCCTTCTACTTTTTTAATTTCATCCTGAATTTGGGTATTGGTATGAATTTGATGTTTATCAATTACTTTAATATTTTTTAACTCCTGTGGGAACTTTTCCATTTCAGCCGCTAATTCAGATAATGGTTTACCGGTATCCTTCATCACATTTACTAATTGAAGAGCAGACAGCATTCCATCACCTGTTGTCGTATAATCAAGAAAAATGATATGCCCTGATTGCTCTCCTCCGAGATTGTAATCATTTTTTCTCATTTCTTCCATGACATAGCGGTCTCCAACGGCTGTCTTCACACTTGAGGTACCATTTTTTTCAAGAGCTTTATAAAGTCCGATATTACTCATCACAGTGGATACGACCGTGTCTTGTTTCAAACGACCAGTATCTTTTAAGTATTTTCCACAAATATACATGATTTTGTCGCCATCCACTATATTTCCTTTCTCATCAATCGCAATCAGTCGATCCCCATCTCCATCAAAGGCAAGACCAACATCGGCTTCTTTTTCTAAAACGACTTCACGCAACGTTTCTGGATGAGTTGAACCTACTCCATCATTTATATTTAATCCATCTGGTGACGTACCAATGGTTGTAATTTCGGCTTCTAAATCAGCAAACAAATGGGGAGCTAATGATGATGTAGCTCCATGCGCACAATCTAAGGCGATATTGATACCTTCAAAATCAAAATCAATGGTTTTCTTTAAATTCTGCAGATATTTCTGACCACCTTCTAAGTAATCATTAACTTGACCAATATTTACTCCAATGGGTCGAGGCAAATCATCTTCATCACGATCCATTAACTCTTCAATTTCCGCTTCTTGTTGATCAGTTAATTTAAATCCGTCTGACCCGAAAAATTTAATTCCATTATCTTCAACAGGATTATGTGAAGCTGAAATCATTACTCCAGCATGTGCTTCTAACGCTTTAGATAAATAGGCAACACCAGGAGTCGAGATTACGCCAATACGCATCACTTCGGCCCCAATAGATAGCAATCCAGCTATAAGAGCTCCTTCCAGCATATGACCAGAGATACGGGTGTCACGACCAATTAGTACTTTTGGCCGGCTGTCACTTGTTTTTGTTAATACGTAACCACCATAACGGCCAACTTTAAAAGCTAACTCAGGTGTTAATTCTTTGTTTGCTATGCCTCTGACACCGTCCGTACCAAAATATTTTCCCATGAATAATCGCTCCTTCGTCCTTAATTCCAAGCGCAAAGGCCTGTTCTGCGCAAGAGACAAGGTAATGAAAATATTAACTGAAGATTACCTTTTGTCCTATTTCAGCAAGGCCTTTTAGCCAGACCTATTAGTTCTTTACATTCTATTTATTCAATTCGAACTCGTGCATGGTTAAAATTGGATGTAAACTCATAATCTTCAGGGTTACTAATTTGGATTTCAGCATCAAATTCACCTTCATAAAAGCCTTGTACATCAATGGAAGCTGTGAAATTCTCTGCTGTAATTTCCTGAAGCTGCTTCTCAGTTCCAAATACGGTTATATCAATCGTTTCGTTTTCTGGTTCAATAAAACTGATATCTCGGCCATCTTCCAATCCATTTACTTCAATCGGGATATCCTCTAAGGTTTTTTCTACTGTCTCCTCAACATCTATATTAGCTTGTACAGTGGACGGTTCTACTTTTGTTAATCCCGGAGGAGTCGGAACCGGAATTTCAACTTTACCATCCTTTTTAACAGAAGATAAATCAACAGACAGATTTGATATTTCTTCTAAGCTGTTTAATAAGGACTCTTGTCCAAAAACAGTGACAGCCTCAGGTTCGGCTGAAAGCGATTGTAAGCTTAACCCATCAGGAAGCTCTCCTTCCGTTTGAATCGATAATGGAACCTCTTTTTGCCCCACTTCGACTGGAATTTCAACGTGTAAGGCAGATGGATCCGCATAAACATTTAACTCATTTCCTTGTTGGTCATAGACCTTCACAGGGGCATCATCAACATTAATTTCGTCTCCATCTATTTCGTTCAAATCTACAATGGCTTTTACCATGGCAATTTGATCAATCTCTGATTTGCCTCCCGTTACCTTTATCTTTTCTGGTTCGATGACTGGTTCACCTAAAATCATTCCATCATCTAATTGATTCTGATTAATAACGTCAACTTCGGCTGTATATTCCTTAGTTGCTCTTTCCTCAATCACGACCTCAATCGTTTGAGGCTCAATATTTACAGACAGATTATTATTAAAGCCTTCATGCTGAACCCGAACATCGTGTTTACCCGGTTCAAGGTTTTCTAAATCAAGGTATACATCAAAAGATCTTACTCTCTCAGTTGTCGTAACAATACTTTTAGACCCCTCAATAGCTACACTCACTGTTTGAGGAACGCCTCGTACAACATATTTTTCTTCATCAATACGAACTTGCAAAGGGATGTTACTCATGGTTACCGTGTCATTGGATCCACTTGGGAACAAGGTGTCCTCTAATCCACTTGCTTCGTTATCGTTTAAACTAACGGATATATATAATGCAACGGCTAGAAGTAACGATACAATGCGAATAAACCAAGGGGCTTTTAACCATTTATCCATTTTTCTTCCCCCTCCAGTGCCAACTTTTCGATGATTGGGCAAACTCGGGATTTAATTCACTCGTCAAAATCTCTCTTAATGCATTTTCTTCTAAATCACGATGCAATTCTCCATTTTTGGTACACGAAATAGCACCTGTTTCTTCAGACACAATGATTGTTAAAGCATCGGTTACCTCACTAATCCCTAATGCAGCCCGATGGCGTGTCCCTAATTCCTTGGAAATAAAAGGACTCTCTGACAACGGCAGGTAACACGCAGCTGCAATTATTTCATCTCTCTTAATAATAACAGCACCATCGTGTAATGGGGTATTCGGAATAAAAATGTTGGTTAAAAGTTCACTGGTAAGATTAGCATGAACCTTAATCCCTGTCTCCACATAATCGTTCATGCCTGTTTCTCTTTCAATAGAAATAAGGGCACCAATCCGACGTTTTCCCATATATTTACAGGACTTAATAATGGATTCAATTGAATCCTTCAGCTCCTCTTCCTCAGATTGAGTGTTCCTTGAGAAAAACTTCCCTCGACCTAATTGTTCTAATGCTCTTCTTAATTCAGGCTGGAAGAGAATAATAATCGCTAAAGGACCCCACATCATGGTTTGCCACATTAACCATTGCACCGTCTTTAATCCTAAAATAGAACTGGCAAAAAAAATGGCTAAAATGACAAATATCCCTTTTAAAAGCTGTACAGCCTTGGTTCCTCTAATGAGCATAAATAATTTATATAAAACGAACCATACGAGGGTAACATCTATAATAATTCGTAAAAGTTCTACGAAATCAAATCCCCCATCAAGCATGTGCACACTTCCTTCTACCGTTGTTTTTCATATGAATCAAGCAAAACCTTCAATCGGGCGGTCCCCTGTGATTGTTTCTGTATAAAGCTCATTTAAACCGATGTAACATTATAGTACTATCAGTAATCCTGAGCCAAATTCTAAACTTCCTTTATTATACCATAATTCCCTATCGCTATAACCCTTTAAACCTAAGAGACCATTTTAAGATATAATAGTTATTTGCTACAACCTAATGTGCAAGAAAAAAACCGCTATATTAGCGGTTTTACGTTCAATCTTTGTCCTATTCCTAAACATAATAGCCCTTTGTGCAATCGTTCATCTAGTTGAGGCCTATTTTGTGGTCAGACATATCCGGTCGCTGCCGCTTTTCTTAAAATCTTTATTCTCTAAAAGGAGAAAACATCATGTGAGACTTCTTTTATATGATACCAAACCCATTCAAATACCTGATTGACTTCTTCAATCTGTCCTGTTACCTCTCCAGCAGAGGCTAATAAAGCTTTTCGATTCTTTAATTCACCATTTATTAAAACAAGATCTCCTTGAAGTATCCCTTCAATTTTAACATTTCCGTTTTTCACAACAAGATCCCCACTAATTGTCTGTCCCTCTGGAATAATTACAGTATCATCTTCTATAACAAGACCTTCCTGCTTGGAAACCGTTAGTTGCTCATCCTGATTCCATAAGGATACTACACTGGAAAACATTAATATAAAAAAGATAGCTGCCGCAGTAAAAATGGGATGTGCTTTTAGCCATTTTTTATAACTGACCCTTTTTTTCTCCTGTGGAAGCTTCTTCATTACTTGTTGCGCAAAGTTAGCTGGAGCTTGCACATGAGTAGGGCTTTCTAGTAACGTTTCCGTTCGTTTCAGTTCATGAAAGTGAGATTGACAGGTTTCACATTCCATTAGATGATGTTTTAACTCTTCCTCTTCATCCTTCATGATTTCATGATCGAGATATTTATGCATCAACTCCATGTAGCGCTTTGAACAGCTCATGCTTTCACTCCTTTACAAATCGTGAAGCTTTTTTCGTAAAGCTTCTCTGCCACGATGTATTCGAGTTTTAACCGTCCCCATTGGAATTTCGAGCACTTCGCTTATTTCCTGAAGAGATAAATCATCTACATAACGAAGTGTAATAACCGACCGATATTTTGCAGGTAAGGATAAAATTTGTTTTTGAATATACTTGTTTAACTCCATACTTTCTACTACTTCTTCTGGTAAGGGTTCATCCATAGAAAGCTGTGAATACATCGTTAATCCTTCTGTCCCTTTGACTTCAGAATCTAAATAATAATCTGGTTTCTTTTTCCGTATTCGATCAATTGATAAATTCGTAGCGATTCGATACAGCCAGGTAGAAAATTTTCTATTTTCATCAAAGGAGTGGATATTGGTAAAAGCTCTTACAAAAGCTTCCTGTGCAATGTCTTCTGCTTCATGAATATTCCCCAACATTCGAAAGCATATCTGAATCACTTTGTTCTGATAATAGTTTACAATTTCCTCAAATGCTGATTGATCACCTTTTTTTACTTGGCGAATTTTTTGTTTAATTATCGTTTCCATCCTTTGTACCTCCGCTAAGATCTGCGGGTTCTTTATATGTACGAACACCAGACAAATCAGGTTTCACTTTTTTTAAAATTTTTATGTCTATCGTGTTGTTCGCTTTATAATGATTATAAATGAGGAAAAAAGGTTTATAAATAAAAAATTCAGCAACTTGTTCCTAAGACAAGTTGCTGTGGAATTTGTTATGTAAATATAATTATAACAATTTTTCTCCAAAAAGAGAACCCATTAAATCAACTGCCACAGAAGCCGTTTTGTTTTTCTCATCTAATATTGGATTAACTTCCACAAATTCAGCTGAAGTTATAATATCAGCTTCAGCTAACATTTCCATGGCTAAGTGGCTCTCACGGAAGCTAAGTCCTCCGACAACTGGTGTTCCTACTCCCGGTGCATCCTGAGGATCTAACCCATCTAAATCTAAACTTAAGTGAACATGGTCTGTACGATCCTTCAAATACTGAATGGTATCATTCATAACTTTGGTCATTCCGAGTCGATCCACTTCATGCATCGTGTATACGTTTATCCCTTTTTCTTTTATGAGTTCTTTTTCTCCATCATCCAAAGATCTGGCTCCAACAATAACAATGTTTTCCGGACGTATTTTCGGAGCATAATGGCCAATTTGCGTGAGCTTTTCATCTCCTAACCCTAAACTTACAGCAAGCGGCATACCATGAATGTTTCCGGATGGAGATGTTTCGCCCGTATTCAAATCACCATGTGCATCATACCAAATAACACCGAGGCTTTCCGCATGTTTTGCAATACCCGCCAGAGAACCAATGGCTATACTATGGTCCCCACCCAGGACTAATGGAAAATGGCCTTTTTCTACTGTTTCATCTACAATTTCGGTAAGTCGAATATTTCCTTCAGATACTTCATGTAAATTTTTAAGACCCTTGTCTTCAGGACGTTTCCCTGGATTTGGAATTTCTATATCTCCCAAATCTTCTATAGCATAATTTAATTTCTTTAAACGCTCTACCACACCGGCATACCGTATCGCACTAGGTCCCATATCAACCCCACGTCGATTTTGACCTAAATCCATAGGAACTCCAATAAGTGATATTTGTCTGTTCATGCTTTTTGCCTCCTTTAATATCTATATTGTAGATATAAAGAAGGTAGTGTTTCAACCTGACAAATTTTTGTATATATATACGCTTTAAACAAAAGTGTCTGAAATTTTGTTTCACTTGCAGAAAAATACGAGGATTTTACTTTTAAAGAGGATTTATATTCATAATTATAAACATAAAAAAACCGTCTGCGATAAATCGAGACAGTGTTTATACATTTATATTCTGTTTGGTGGAGCCTAGCGGGATCGAACCGCTGACCTCCTGCGTGCAAAGCAGGCGCTCTCCCGGCTGAGCTAAGGCCCCTTCATTCTTCTGGAGCGGAAGACGGGATTCGAACCCGCGACCCCCACCTTGGCAAGGTGGTGTTCTACCACTGAACTACTTCCGCAAATTAAAAAGATGAGCCATGGAGGATTCGAACCTCCGACCCTCTGATTAAAAGTCAGATGCTCTACCAACTGAGCTAATGGCTCATGGCTGGGCCAGCTGGATTCGAACCAGCGCATCACGGGATCAAAACCCGATGCCTTACCGCTTGGCTATGGCCCAATATGGTGGAGGGGACAGGATTCGAACCTGTGAACCCAAAGGGAGCGGATTTACAGTCCGCCGCGTTTAGCCAGACTTCGCTACCCCTCCAAACAATAGAGTTAAAATGGTGCCGGCCAGAGGACTTGAACCCCCAACCTACTGATTACAAGTCAGTTGCTCTGCCAGTTGAGCTAGGCCGGCATAATTAAAGAAGTAATGGTGGAGGATGGCGGGCTCGAACCACCGACCCCCTGCTTGTAAGGCAGGTGCTCTCCCAGCTGAGCTAATCCTCCGACAAAGGATCTTGCTAATGATGTATTAGCAACTATCCTTAAAAAACGATGACCCGTACGGGATTCGAACCCGTGATACCGCCGTGAAAGGGCGATGTCTTAACCACTTGACCAACGGGCCACTCTAAATACAAGTTATTCTTATCGAATACTATGTTTCCAAAGAGCTTCCAGCCGGACTTGAACCGGCGACCTCTTCCTTACCATGGAAGCGCTCTACCGACTGAGCTATGGAAGCAGCATGGCTCCACCGGTAGGATTCGAACCTACGACCGATCGGTTAACAGCCGATTGCTCTACCACTGAGCTACGGTGGAATAGTTTTAAATCGCCCAGCAGCGTCCTACTCTCGCAGGGGAAGGACCCCAACTACCATCGGCGCTGGAGAGCTTAACTACTGTGTTCGGAATGGGAACAGGTGTGACCTCTCCGCCATCGCCACTGGACTTTGATTCTTATGTAATGCTTATATAGCACCTTCAAAACTAGATAAGAAAGGCAATCGGAATGATCAGTGCGTTTTTCGCTGTCTAGCTCCGGCTCCTAGGTCCAAGCCGTCATAAGCACAATCCACTCCGTGACAAAATCCGTGTCACTCCGTGCATTCTGCTTATGCGGTCGGACCTGATCAGTCGCCTCTGCTTTTCGTATAAGTTAAGTCCTCGATTGATTAGTATCCGTCAGCTGCAC
>NZ_FOHJ01000009.1 GCF_900111405.1 Salinibacillus kushneri
GAAAAGGAAACTGTCTAGATAATTCACCAATGGAGAATTTCTTTGGGCTAATGAAACAGGAAATGTATTACGGTAAAGTTTATAAATCATTTGAAGAGCTTAAGCAAGCAGTAACTGATTATATTTTTTACTATAACAATGAACGGATAAAAGCAAAATTGACTGGCATGAGCCCGGTGGAATACCGTCTGCATACCAGTCAACTAGCTGCTTAAATATTTTGGTCTAACTTTTAGGGTTCAGCACAGGAGAGTCAGTCTTTTTTACCTATCATGTAGTAAGTTTTCGTAGCTCAACTAAAAACTTATCATTTAATACTTTAATGTACGTACCCTTCATTCCAAGTGACCTGGATTCAATGACTCCAGCACTCTCCAGTTTACGAAGGGCGTTTACAATAACAGAACGGGTGATTCCTACACGGTCAGCAATCTTACTTGCAACTAATAGTCCTTCTTTACCCCCTAGTTCGTCAAAAATGTGTTCAATTGCTTCTAATTCACTATAGGATAATGAACTAATAGCCATTTGTACGACTGCTTTACTTCTGGCTTCTTCTTCAATTTCTTCAGCTTTCTGATGAAGAATTTCCATACCTACAACTGTTGCTCCATATTCAGCTAATAACAAATCATCTTCGTTAAAATGATCTTGTAATCTGCTTAGGATTAATGTTCCCAGACGTTCACCACCACCGATAATTGGTACAATTGTAGTTAAACCATTTTGGAATAAATCTTTGTTTTCTACAGGAAATGCTGTATATTCACTATTAATATCTAAGTTTGGTGTTGTTCTGGAAATTGCAAATAAGTTTTCTGTGTATTCTTCAGGAAAACGTCTTTCCTCTAACATATCTTTCATACGTTCATTTTCAATTTCCTGTTTGATGGAAAACCCTAATAATTTTCCTCGGCGGCTTAGTACGAAAACATTTGCACTAATTGCATCTCGTAATGTTGCTGACATGTCGCTAAAGTTTACCGTTTTCCCTGTAGTCTTTTGTAACATCGAATTAATCATTCTTGCTCTTTCTAATAACTCCATTTTCATCCTCCTAATTCTTGACGGTTCCCTATAAGATGTATTGGGATAAGTCTTTATTTTTTACAATCGATCCAAGCTTCTCATTGACGTACTCTTTGGTAATATCAACCTGTTGCATATTAATATCTGGCGCTTCAAAGGATAAATCCTCTAAAAGCTTTTCCAGAATGGTATGAAGTCTCCTTGCTCCGATATTATCGGTATCCTGATTGACTTCAAAAGCAATTTCCGCGATTCTATTAACAGCATCGTCAGAAAATTCAACATTTATACCTTCTGTTTTTAATAATGCTGAATATTGTTTAATTAATGCATTGGATGGCTCTGTTAAAATGTTGATAAAGTCTTCTACATTCAGCTTTTGTAATTCGACCCTTGTTGGAAAGCGTCCTTGAAGCTCAGGTATTAAATCAGAAGGTTTCGACATATGAAAAGCTCCTGCTGCTATAAATAAGATATGGTCCGTCTTTACGGGGCCATATTTTGTTGTAATTGTAGAGCCCTCAACAATAGGAAGGATATCACGCTGGACACCTTCTCTTGAAACATTTGCCTGAGATTCGTTACTTCCAGAAACTTTATCAATCTCATCAATAAAAATGATCCCTGATTGTTCCGTCTTTTCGATTGCCTCTTGAGATACCTCATCCATATCAATCAGCTTTTGGGCTTCATCATGGGTTAGGATTTTCCTTGCTTCTCTTACAGGTAATCTTCTTTTCTTTTTCTTTTTAGGCATAAACTGCCCAAAAGCATCCTGCATGTTCATTCCGAACTGTTCCATACCTGAACCCTGAAGCATATCAAACATAGAGGATTGCTGTTCATCAACTTCCACTGTCACCATGTTATCTTCTAACTCACCTAAATCAAGCTGATGTCTGATTCGATTGCGCTTTTGTTCAATCTCTGTTTGCTTTTCATCATCTTGAGACGGTTCCTCATTTTGCTGATTGGAAAACAGCATTTCAAAAGGATTTTTCATGGATTGATTTTTTTTCTTTTCTGGTACCAATAGTTTTACAAGTCTCTTATTAGCTGATTCCTCAGCTTTTCCCTTTACCTGTTTCATTTTTTCTTCTTTAACGATTCGGATGGATATTTCCACTAAATCCCGGACCATCGATTCAACGTCACGGCCAACATAGCCAACTTCTGTAAATTTCGTTGCCTCTACTTTAACAAAAGGGGCACCTACTAATTTAGCTAATCGTCTTGCTATTTCTGTTTTCCCAACACCTGTTGGACCAATCATTAAGATATTTTTGGGAACAATTTCATCTCTTAATTTTTCATCCATTTGCAAACGGCGAAATCGATTCCGTAAAGCAACAGCTACAGCTCTTTTCGCCTGATTTTGCCCAATAATAAATTGATCAAGCTTTTCAACAATTTGTCTTGGGGTGAGGTTCATCTCAGTCATAGGCCAACCTCCTTATTCTAACACTTCTAACACAATCTGGTCATTTGTAAAGACACATATTTCTCCGGCTATCTCTAATGCGGCCTGCGCTATTTCAGGTGCAGTCTTTTCCTGTGAGTATCGTTTTAAAGCTCGACCTGCACTAAGTGCATAATTTCCGCCAGATCCAATCGCCAACATATCATCATCAGGCTCAATGACTTCACCCGTTCCAGAAACTAAAAACATCCCTTCTTTATCCATTACAATTAACATGGCTTCAAGCTTTCGAAGCACCTTATCACTTCTCCACTCTTTGGCCAACTCTACTGAAGCTCTGGCCAG
The DNA here is from genome assembly GCF_900111405.1 of Salinibacillus kushneri. Lineage (GTDB taxonomy): Bacteria > Bacillota > Bacilli > Bacillales > Alkalibacillaceae > Salinibacillus > Salinibacillus kushneri. The sequence goes on from NZ_FOHJ01000009.1 coordinate 2,795, forward strand.
ATTACCATTATATTTATCAAGATAGCTTTCAAACTTCTCAAAAAGTGTAAAAGCATCTGCAACAGAACCTGCAAAGCCAGCCAATACATTGCCGTTAAATAAACGACGAACTTTTCTTGCAGTGTGCTTCATGACCACTTGATTCCCCAATGTAACCTGTCCGTCACCACTCATAGCACATTGACCATTATGTCGTACAGCAAAAATAGTGGTAGCATGAATTTCGTTTGACAATTCAGGGTCCTCCTCTATTTGTAAACTTCAAGCTCGAGGGTGCGAATTTTTATAAATATTACGCAGATGATCCTTTGACACATGTGTATAGATCTGCGTTGCCGACAGATTTTTATGTCCAAGTAATTCCTGAACAGATCTCAAATCAGCCCCGGCATTAAGTAAATGGGTTGCAAAAGTGTGTCTCAATTTATGCGGATGGACATGAACGGTAAGTGCAGCATCCTTTACTATTTTATTTAATACCAATCGAAATCCTCGAGTTGATAATGTGGTACCACGTGCATTTAAAAACAATGACTCACTATAATCAGTTGTATGCTTTAATAGCTTCCTTCTTCCATCCTGGATGTAACGTTCCAGGGCGTCTTGTGCATAACGACCAAAAGGAATATAGCGTTCTTTATTTCCCTTTCCTCTTACTAACACCGTTCCAATCATAAAGTCTAAATGTGCAAGCTTTACATTGGCACACTCACTTACCCGCATCCCTGTAGCATAGAGCAGCTCAAGAATGGCTTGATTCCTTTGACCAAGTGGAGTGCTTAAATCACTGATATGAAACAATTTTTCGATTTCTTCTTCATATAGAAAATCTGGAATTGATTTTGACATTTTAGGTTGAGACACTTGTAAAAATGGATTTGATTCAACCTTTTCCTCTCTTTCTAAAAAACGATAAAACGTACGCAAGCTTGAAAGTTTTCTTGATACACTTCTTCTGGAAAGATTTTTTTGATATTGATTTGTTAAAAAGACTCTTATAACTGCATAATCGACATCTTTAACATGATCAATACCTTCTTCCTTTAAAAACAAAAAAAAGGTATCAAGATCATCTTGATAAAATTTAACCGTATAAGGCGAGGCATTCTTTTCAACCTGTAAATATTCAACAAAAGCCTCACGTAAATAGTCAAAATTCATGATTCCCCACCTCACCTGATTTCAGACATTCCGAGTGGAGCAAATAACTGCTTAGGCAGGTAAGCAAAGGTCTTTCCTACCTGAAGCGTTTAAATCTTAACATATCTTGAGGATAGGATGCAATAAATTTGACTAAATTGTAACAAAATTCTGAATTGTCCCTGATATGCTATTGGGTTTTCCCTCATTGTATAAAATTGAATATGTATCCTGTGTCAAGTAAATAACCTTACCAAAAGGTAATTATAGCTTTATGATTGTTCCCTGTCAATGAAGAAGAATTTAAAAATCCCCCATTGTCTAAAAATATAACAATGGAGGAATTTATCAGGCATTTTACTTATCATTTGGCTCAGGTTATTCTTGTTTCTCTTCTTTATAATCACACTGTGTACATTGAACTTGAGAAGCTTTCTTCTTTTTCTTTTCAACTAATAGCCCTTCACATTTTGGACATGGTCTTGCAATAGGTTTATCCCAGGAAATAAACTCGCATTCTGGATAATTGTCACATCCATAAAATGTACGATTCTTTTTTGATTTTCTTTCAACGATGTTCCCATCCTTACAATTCGGACACTTTACTCCAATTTCCTTTAGAATTGGTTTAGTGTTGCGACATTCCGGAAAGTTCGAGCAGGCCATAAATTTTCCATAGCGCCCCATTTTATATACCATCGGGTGTCCACACTTCTCACAATCTTCTCCAGCAGGCTCATCTTTGATCTCGATTTTTTCCATTTCCTCTTCTGCTGTTTTGAGTCGTTTTTCAAATCCCTGATAGAATTGATCGATAATGTTAATCCATTCGGTTTTTCCTTCTTCAATATTATCCAGGTCATTTTCCATATTAGCCGTAAACTCTATATCAATAATTTCGGGGAAATATTCTTTAAGAATGTTTATAACGATTTCCCCAAGCTCTGTCGGAACAAAGCGGCGATTATCTAAGGTCACATAATTCCTTCGTTGAATTGTATCTAAAGTTGGCGCATAAGTTGATGGTCTACCAATTCCAAGTTCTTCAAGCGTTTTTACTAACCGTGCCTCCGTATAACGTGGGGGTGGCTGAGTAAAATGCTGGTTCGGGGTAATTTCATGTGCTTTTACTGTTTCTCCCTCTTCAAGTGGTGGGAGCAGCTTATTCTCTTCTTTCTTTTTGTCATCTTGTCCTTCGACATACACTTTCATAAACCCTTTGAACTTTATTTGCGATCCACTTGCACGAAATTCAACTTCATTATTGATAAGATGAGCCGTTACAGTGTCCATAATAGCTGGTGCCATCTGACTGGCTAAGAATCGTTCCCAGATTAACCGATAAAGACGCAGTTGATCACGTTTTAAAACAGACTTAAGTGATTGTGGTGTTCGATTTACAGATGTAGGTCTAATCGCTTCGTGGGCATCCTGTGCCCCTTCTGCATCTTTCTTTTTTTTATAGAAGCCTAAGTAGTCTTTTCCATAAGATGATTCGATGAATTGACTAGTTTCCTGTTTGGCTGTATTGGAAATACGGGTTGAGTCCGTTCTCATATAGGTTATAAGACCGACTGTTCCCTCTTTCTTACCTAAATCAATTCCCTCGTACAACTGTTGAGCCAGCATCATCGTTTTTTTCGCCCGAAAATTCAACTTACGAGCAGCTTCCTGCTGTAAAGATGATGTAGTAAACGGTGGAGCAGGATTCCGTTTTCTTTCTCGTTTATTGACTTTATCAATCTTAAATTGGTCTCCATCGATTTTATTCAAAATCTGATTAACTTCTTCTTTTGAACCAAGCTTTTGTTTATTTCCATTCACTCCATAAAAAGAACCCTGGAAAGTATTTTTTCCTTTTGAAAAATCCGTTTCAATCGTCCAATATTCTTCCGGCTGGAAATTTTGGATTTCCTGTTCCCGCTCTATGACCAGACGTACAGCCACTGACTGAACACGGCCGGCGCTTAGACCTTTCTTTACTTTTTGCCATAACAAGGGACTAATATTATATCCCACTAAACGGTCTAAGATTCTACGAGCCTGCTGCGCATCTACTAAATCCATATCAATATGACGTGGATGTTTAAAAGATTCTTTTACAGCCTCTTTGGTAATCTCGTTAAATACAACACGGCATTTTGAATCCTCATCAACATCTAAACTATGAGCTAAATGCCAGGCTATGGCTTCTCCTTCCCGATCAGGGTCGGCTGCTAAAAAAACTTTTTTCGCCTTTTTAGCTGCGGTTTTTAATTCTTTTAATACAGGGCCTTTTCCACGAATAGTAATATACTTCGGTTTATAATTATCATCCACATCAACGCCCGTTTGACTCTTTGGTAAATCACGAACGTGTCCCATGGATGCTTTCACTTTATATTTTTTTCCTAAATATCGTTCAATTGTTTTTGCTTTTGCCGGTGATTCGACAATTACTAAATAATCAGCCATATTCATCCTCCTAAGAGGTTTTTCTCTTTTTCTTTTTTATATGTTTTGGTCTATTATAGGGTAACGTTTTCATGAAATATTCCTAATTAAAAGATTACAAAATCGTTTTTTGAAATCTTCCTTATTATTAAATACAATTGTTACATTTGTCAAACCATTTTTTACATAAGACCCGGATTTTTTGTACTAATTTCCGGACTCATACTCCTTTTTTCATAATCTTTTCTCGCCTCTATTAAATCCTCTGCATCATGAATGAGGTGGGCACCTTCCTGAATGAGTCGATGACAGCCTTTCGTTTGTGGAAGCAGGATGGAACCGGGTACTACAAACACTTCTCTCCCCTGTTCCAATGCCTGCTCAGCTGTAATAAATGTCCCGCTTCTTTCCTTTGCTTCAACTACAAGGCTTCCAAACGAAAGTCCGCTAATAATCCGATTACGCTCTGGAAAATGCCACGGCTTCGGAGATTGACCAGGGGGATATTCTGATAAAAGCAAATGCTCCTGTTCTAATGTATTCATTAAATGTATGTTTTCTTTTGGATAGATATGCTGAAAGCCAAAGCCTAAGACTGCGATGGTTTTCCCTTGTGAAGCTATGGCAGCCTTATGGGCAAATGAGTCAATCCCTTTCGCCATTCCGCTAACGATTAACCAATCCTTTTCTATAATAGGCTTTAATAGATGATTCGTTTTGGCTTTTGCTTCATGGGAATAGGCTCTTGTACCAACAACACTCAGTTTCGGCTCATGATTTAAATAGTTTATATTACCTTTGGCAAATAGTAACAAAGGAGGGTCTGGAATCATTTTAAGGGAAGTGGGATAGAAGGGGTTCTCTATGGAGATTATCGGATAACATTTAAGGTCTTTTTCTACAGCTTTCTTTAATCGGGAGGAGTGAAGATCATGATAAGCGACCTGAGCCTTTGAAGGGGGAAGTTTGAGTAATGCCTGGAGTTCATTGAGGGAAAACTTATAAACTGACGACAACGGAGCATTACTTTCTAATAAATAGCGGATTCTCGTACGACCAAGCCCGCGAACTCGTAGCAAATGACTAAGCTTTAATTCTTTTTCTGATACCAAACAAACACATCCTTCCTTTTATAAAACCAGGACTAATCCAAAATCAATCATCCTGAATTAGCCCTGTCCATTAAAAATTAGTAAGTTTTACACTTCTCATATAACCCTTTTTCTCTAAGTACTTCGATTAAGGTTTCTCCCATAACAGCCGGTGTCTCCGCAACTTTAATTCCACACTCATTCATAGTGCGAATCTTCTCATCCGCGGTTCCTTTCCCACCAGAAATAATGGCACCTGCATGACCCATACGTTTTCCTGGAGGTGCAGTACGACCACCAATAAAGCCCACTACTGGTTTAGTCATATTTTCCTTAATCCATTCAGCCGCTTCTTCTTCAGCTGTACCACCAATTTCACCAATCATAATAACAGCTTCTGTATCTGGATCTTCATTAAATGATTTTAAAACATCAATAAAGTTTGTACCATTTACTGGATCACCACCGATTCCGACTGCAGTGGATTGACCAATTCCTTCTTCAGATAATTGATGAACGGCTTCATATGTTAAGGTACCTGAACGGGAAACGACTCCAACATGACCTTTTTTATGAATATAACCAGGCATTATACCAATCTTACATTCTTCAGGCGTAATCACACCTGGGCAGTTTGGTCCGATTAAGCGTGTCTTCTTACCTTGCATTTGTCTCTTTACTTTGACCATATCCATTACTGGAATGTGTTCAGTAATACAAATAACATAGTCTAATTCGGCATCAACAGCTTCCAAAATCGCATCTGCAGCAAATGGAGCCGGTACATAAATAACAGAAGCAGTAGCTCCAGTTTGTTCTTTTGCTTCTTGTACTGTATTAAATACCTTAACACCTTCTACTGTTTGGCCGCCTTTACCAGGAGAAGTTCCGCCTACAATGTTTGTTCCATATTCAAGCATTTGCTTCGTATGAAATAGTGCTGTAGAACCAGTGATACCCTGAACAATAACCTTCGTATCTTTATTTATATAAATACTCATGATTTCTCTCCCACCTTTCTACATTACTTAACCAATTCAACAATTTTTTGTGCGCCATCAGCCATGGAGTTTGCAGATGTAATATTCAAGCCGGAATCAGCTAAAATTTTCTTACCCTGCTCTACATTTGTACCTTCCAGACGAACAACTAACGGTAGCTCAAGACCTACCTGCTTCGTCGCTTCAACTACACCTTCAGCAATGACATCACATTTCATAATACCACCAAAGATATTGACGAAAATTCCTTTTACATGATCATCAGATAGAATAATCTTAAAAGCTTCGGTAACTTTCTCAGCTGTAGCACCTCCGCCAACATCAAGGAAGTTAGCAGGCTCCCCGCCTGAATGTTTAATAATATCCATTGTAGACATGGCAAGTCCGGCACCATTTACCATACAACCGATATTTCCATCTAATGCAACATAACTAAGATCATATTTGGATGCTTCAATTTCTTTTGGATCTTCTTCATCAAGGTCACGGTACTCCAGCACATCTTTTTGACGAAATAAAGCGTTATCATCAAAATTTAGCTTTGCATCCAGGGCTAATACTTCTCCATCACCTGTTGTGACGAGTGGATTAATTTCTGCAATAGAACAATCCTTTTTAACAAATACATCATAAAGCCCCATCATAAATTTAACCGCTTTAGAAACTAGTTCTTTAGGTATATTAATATTAAACGCTAGTCTTCTAGCCTGATATGGCATAAGACCTGTCACAGGATCAATTACCTCCTGGAAGATTTTTTCGGGTGTATTAGCTGCTACTTCTTCAATCTCAGTTCCACCTTCTTCAGAAGCCATCATGACAACTCTAGAGGTTGCACGATCCAGTACAATCCCGACATAATATTCTTTTTGGATATCGCATCCTTCTTCTATTAAAAGACGTTTCACTTCTTTTCCTTCAGGTCCTGTCTGATGAGTTACTAATGTTTTACCAAGAAGCTCCTCAGCATATGTACTTACATCATCAAGGCTCTTGGCAATTTTTACACCGCCTGCTTTTCCGCGTCCACCTGCGTGGATTTGAGCCTTAACAACGCTTACACCTGAACTTAATTCCTGTGCCGCTTGAACAGCTTCATCTACTGAGAAGGCGACACGACTATTGGGTACAGCAACGCCAAATTGGCGAAAAATCTCTTTTGCTTGATACTCGTGAATGTTCATCTTCCATCCTCCCATCTGAAATTCGAATTGCGTGTACATTGTATACAAAATTGTTGGAATTTGTCCACACTTTTCTATTATAAGACGATTCTATAAAAATAACAAACGAAGAATGAATTATCTCCTTTAATATACTACTAGGCTGTTTTCGCATAGTTTGTTGCCCTGCTGAAGGTGAAATACACTACGCTATCCGCCGGTAATCCTCCTCGCTGCGCTTTAGCAAGTGTCAACTCCCAGGTCCAAGCAGACATAAGCAAAATCCACAGCGTGACAGAATGACATGTCAGGCACGTGAATTCTGCTTATACTGTCGAGCCTAAACAATCGTCCCCTTTTCAGTTCGGAGTCTCACCTGTCTCACACTTCCCACAGGACAAGGAATGCTTCGGTGTTTTTATTGATTTAATTCTTTATATGCAATATATTTAAGGGCTAAGAGTTCATCTTCTGAAAGCCTGCTTTCAAACTCTTGAACCATTTCAAGTTTTTCATCCTCATTTAGCCCATCTTTAGCCATATTCCCCATTTCGATTAATTCACCAACACTAAACTTTGAAACCAGATTCTTTGTTGCTTCCTCTTTTGTAGAAAAAGGAAGTACACTTTCATCCACATTTGCACCATCCTGAATGGCCTGCTCCAGTTGAGGATGCTCACTGATTTGCTGCTCAAATTGATTCAATACCGGGCTTGCTGACAGGTCGTCCATATAAGACTCCATCATTTTTTCTGCTGCTATCTTCGTCCCAAAATGGTAAATTCCATAGGCCAAAACACCAATTAATATCAGAAATATGAACAATCTGCGTAATATTTTCATTTACGTTTCCTCCTTTAAACAATCCTTGTCCGCATTATTCTATTTTATGATGCTCCTGCTCATGACGATCTACGCGATAAATAAATGCAAATACTTCAGCTACAACTTGATACAGATCTTCCGGAATCGTTTCATTAATATTTAATGCAGAAAGAAGCTCAACCAGACTTTCATCTTCATGTATAGGTACATCATGGTCTTTTGCCTGAGATAAAATTTTTTCGGCCATTTTTCCTTTTCCATTAGCTGTCACTTTTGGAGCAGTAGCTTGTTTATCATGGTAAGATAAGGCCACCGCTTGTTTCCGTTTGAATTTGGGCGTTTTGCTCATATTTTAACATCCAATCCTTTCTCCTGATTATAGGCCGGTGCCATTCGAGGCGTACCCTGATAACCAGTGTTTTTCTCAAAATCCTTAATTTGAATAGACGTTAGTGGAAAATGCAATTCACCTAAATTCTCCCTTAAAGCAGGCTCCAATAATTTTACGATGGGTTGAAGGATTTTGGGATTTTGATTATATATCGTTAGCGAAATTTGTTTGTTCTGTACATTCATATCAATCACGGTTTCATTTAATTGATGCAGCTGTAAATAAAACATGACCCGACAATAATCGGTATTCAACTCGTTATTATCCTTCTTTTTGCCCTCAAAATCCATAAAAAAATCATCATGTAAGCCAAATGTTTCACCTGGTAGTTGTACACTAAACTGTGCCCATTCATTATGATCATTTGCCTGTAGCTGCATTCCTGAAAACACCTGTAACAGCTGTTGGATAGGCTGTTTATAAGCCGCTTTTCCATCCGCCTGGCTGTTTACGATTTTCAGGAGGTCTGTCAATGATGTATAACTGTCTGCAGGAAGATTAGTATTCATACCGGAAGTACTGCTCATAAGAGTAGTAAATCCTTTTAGCTTAATCGAAATTTTCTCTGATTCAGCAAACAATGGAGTGTTTGCCGCACCCTGAAGCAGCCAAAAAGAAAGGGCTCGCTGCATTTGTGAATGACCTTTAGCAGTCGGTTCATTCCATACTTGCTTTATAGCTTGATAGAATTCATCCATAGATTCAAAAGGAAGAGGAGAGTTTTTTAAGGATATATGTTTTTGTTGAAGGTCGGTAAATGCCTGATTTAAATTCACTTTGTTTTCTTTGACCCAACTTGACCAATCACTTTGCCACTTACTAAAAGTTATATCCTTATCTAGAAGTCCTGACCTTTTTAGCAGATTAAAGGTTTGAAACGATCCCTTTTGTATATCCGTTAAACTATAGGCAGCAACGTCTTTGGTAGTAAACTCTCTTCCGTTTGATTGGAATAATCGTAAGATATTCTGGAGCTGTATGGTTTCGTTTGAATGAGTGGATGGCAGGGACTGTATCAAAGTATTTGCTGTTTTGGATAAAGATATAGGACGGAACAATCGAGCATAAGTTATATCAAAAACTTTTTTTGTCATGGGGAGATTTCTTTGCATCATTTCCAATAAGACCATCCTGGATTCTTCAAACGAAGAACCTCTCTCCAATAGTGAAAACGCCTGTGTTAATCGTTGTTTTTGAAAAGGCAGCTGATGATCCAATAGAAAAGAAAGGAACGCATGTTGATTTTTGGTTCCTTTCACACCCATTTCCTGTAATAAAATGGATGCTGATTCTTTTTGGTTTTTTACAGGTTTGTCACTCACAACTTGAAGTTTGACAAAGGGGAAGGCTTGTTTTACCTGAAATACGTAACGTTTATTGGCCTTAAGTAAATGTTCCAATTGTGCAACAAGCCTCTGTCCACCCATTTGTATCATAGCTTTATTCTGAGGCAGAAATTTTTGCACTTTTCCCGTTACAATCTGCCCCTCTTTAAACGATCGTGTTGTATGTTGATTCGATTTTATCCGGACTGCTTGTAAAGCTTTTGTAATCCCGTTCTTTTGCACCCCAACTCTCTCCCTCTAAGTCTCTATGACTTCATAGCTTCTTTAACCGGAGTAAATGATCTCCTGTGAAAAGGTGTAGGTCCGTTTTGCTTTAGTGCTTCCAGATGCACTTTCGTTCCATACCCCATGTTCGATGCAAATTGATAGGAAGGGTATTCACGATCAATATCCTTCATCATACGGTCTCGAGTAACCTTGGCTAAAACACTCGCAGCTGCAATGGAAACCGATTTTTGATCCCCTTTAACAAGGGATTCCTGATGGACCGGTAACTCTGGTAATTTTACTGCATCGATTAATAAATATTGTGGATCATTCTTTATGTCCATCACGGCTTTTTTCATTGCTAATTTCGTTGCTTGATAGATATTGATTTGATCTATGGTTTGAGAATCTACAATTCCTATACCAAAACCGACGGCCTTTTCTTTAATTTCATCAAAAAATCTTTCTCTGGTCGACTCAGGTAATTTTTTTGAATCATCGAGTCCTTCGATATAAAATGATTCATCAATTATAACTGCACCAGCTACAACGGGGCCTGCCAGGGGTCCCCTTCCAGCTTCATCAATTCCTGCGATATATGTATATCCCTTATTCCACAAATTCTTCTCCCATATGAGCATGTGCTCAAATTGGTCTTTTTGCTGCTGCTTTTCTTTATCCTTTTTCTTTTGTTTACTCACTAAGTCCTGTACGCCTTTTCGATTATCTTTTTGATACGCCTCCCATTCTGAGGGAGAATAGGTATCTGTTGCTAGTTTTTCTCGTATTTCCTTTATCGTTTCTTTCTTCGTCATCTTTCTCCTCCATTATTTATTCTCTATATCGGCACTACTAAGGGTAATATAAAGGGGATTTTCATTTTAGTCAGGACGATCAAACGAAATAAGCCCTAATTTGCCAATGCGCAAATCACGAATAATAACATCAGCTGTTTTTTCATAATCAATCATACCACCACTGGCTAAACAGCCACGTTTCTTCCCAATTTCATCAAACCATGTGATAATATCTTCTTCTTCCAAATCAATACCATATCGATCTCTAAGCTTATTTGGGTAATGCTGCTTTAAAAATGTAAGGACAAATACAGCTATGTCATCCAAATGCAATAATTGATCCTTAATAGTCCCTATTGCCGCTAATTTATATCCTACTGCCTCGTCTTCAAACTTCGGCCATAAAATACCTGGTGTATCAAGTAGTTCAAAATCTTTCTTCACTTTAATCCAGGACTGGGCTTTCGTAACTCCGGGCCGGTCCCCTGTTTGAGCTATTTTTTTGTTTACAAGTCGGTTAATAAGGGTAGACTTTCCAACGTTTGGAATACCGACAATCATAGCTCTGATTGGCCTTGGTTTTACTCCTTTTTGCATTAGACGTTCTAATTTTTTCTCACCTAATCCCTTAGCCTTTTTGATTAACTCCTGTATATCCTTTTGCTCTTGTACATTTACAGTTAAATTAGGAATACCCTTCCTGTCTAAGTAAGATTGCCATTCCTTTGTTATTTCCGGGTCAGCAAGATCTTTTTTCATTAGTAATACAAGTTTTTCCTTTTCTCCTAATACACCCTGTAACATAGGATTTTGTGAGGAAAGGGGAACTCTCGCATCTACAAGCTCAATAACGAAATCCACAAGCTTTAGTTTTTCTTCTACTTCTCTCTTTGCTTTTGCCATATGTCCGGGAAACCATTGTATAGTCATATTATCACCTACTTTATGTTGTCAATCCGAAATGGGGTAATGGCCAATAAATCAATTGTGCCTCTCCTACAATTTGATCTATGGGAATTAAACCAATCATTCGACTATCTGTAGAATTCGTGCGGTTATCACCTAGGACTAATACATAACCCTCTGGTATTTTTTCATATCCTCCAGGCATGTTCTCTAATGTAAAGTCATGTGTATAGTGACTTCCTGCTGGTAAACTGGTCACTCTTTCTCGTATAAATGGTTCTGCAACGGGTGTACCATCTACATATAAAATTTCATTTTGATAGGATATATGTTCACCTGGTAAGCCGATGACTCGTTTAATATAATCACGCTTTTGTGTAGCGTGAAACACGACAATATCAAAACGTTCTGGCTGACCAATCGTATAATTTAATTTATTTACAATGAGATGATCACCGTTTTCCAGTGTAGGAAGCATGGAAGGACCATCTACAATAATTGGCGTAAACAAAAATGTTCGAATTCCTAATGCAAGAATTGCTGATATTACAATCACTTTTATCCAGCTTAGCCATTCCCTATTTTTTGCAGCCATATCATTACCTCCGAGCTTGTGTGCAGCAAAAATTACCTATTTTATTTCGATTTATTATTTTTACATCGTCTAAAGTAAAAACTTCAGTATGTTCAACAAGTAATCTAAAACACAATATGTTTATATAATAGAAAAAGGAGCCTGACCATGCAAGCTCCTTTTCCATGTAACCTAAAGCATACACTGCTTTAATTGGTTTATCGAATTTCTTTAATACGGGCTGCTTTACCACGTAATTCGCGTAGGTAATAAAGCTTCGCACGACGAACTTTACCACGGCGGGATACTTCAATCTTATCAATACGTGGTGAATGTACTGGGAACGTACGCTCAATACCTACACCATAAGAGATTTTACGTACGGTGAAGGTTTCACTTATACCGCCTCCACGGCGCTTAAGTACAACACCTTCAAACACCTGAATACGTTCACGGTTACCTTCAACTACCTTCACGTGAACCTTTACCGTATCACCAGGACGAAAATCCGGATGGTCTGTTCGTAATTGATCTTTTGTAACTTGTTCAATAATGTTTTGCACAAGTCTTCACTCCTTCCAACTAACACTCTTGCCTAAAATTGTCGACAGCGGAGTATCGTTTTTATCTGCTCAAGCAAACTCTTAAGCACAACAATTAATATATCATAGAGACCCATTCAATGCAAGATTATTTGTCCATCTTCCACTCTTTCAGCCATTGTTTCTCTTTCTCTGTTAAAGAGGCATTCTCAATTAAATCTGGTCTTCGTTCATAGGTTCTTCTTAAGGATTCTTTTTGTCGCCATTCATCAATTTTTTTATGATCACCAGACAAAATCACTTCCGGCACTTTTAATCCTCGAAAATCACGGGGACGAGTGTAGTGTGGATGCTCCAGTAATCCTGTAGAAAAGGAATCCTGTACAGCTGAATGGTCATTACCAAGTACACCTGGTAATAATCTAACGACACTATCTGTCACGACCATTGCACCCAGCTCACCACCGGTTAAAACATAATCTCCTATGGAAATTTCATCGGTGACTAAATGAGAGCGAATCCGTTCATCATACCCTTCATAATGACCGCATATCATGATTAAATGATCTTCCTGAGATAATTCTTCCGCTTTTTGCTGTGTATAGGGTTCCCCCTGTGGGCACATCAGAATCACACGAGAAGAAGATTTACTTTTCGTTTTTAAATCTTCTACAGCATCGAACAAGGGCTGTGGTGATAAAACCATGCCAGCTCCACCCCCATATGGGTAATCATCGACCTTTTGATGTTTATTCTCTGTATAGGAACGGAAATTAATCGTATCATACTGAACGGCCTTTATATCACTTGCTCTTTTTAAAATGGAGGAATTCAATACACCATTAAACATTTCAGGAAATAGCGTTAATATATCAATCTGCATCAATCTAATAAACCCTCCATTGGATCGATTATTATCCGTTTATTTTCTACATCCACTTGCTTTACAATATCTTCAATGTAAGGAATAAGGACATCCTTTTGACCACCCTGTTTTACTACCCATATATCATTTGCACCTGGTGATAAGATCTCTTTCACGATACCAATTTCTTCTCCTGCATCAGTCTCTACTGCACAATCAATAATTTCATGATAATAATATTCCCCATCATCCAGTGTCTTCAGTTGATCTTCTGAAATTTTAAGCATACCCTCTTTTAATGGCTCCACATCATTGATAGATGAGTATCCATGAAAATGTAGTAAATGAAAATTTTTATGTATACGATGTCCATCCACTTCAAGTGGAATGATATCCGATTCATCACTTGATACCCAAAAAAGCTTTGAACCAGGCTCCAGCCGTTCATCAAAATCTGTAATTTTTATAACTTTAACTTCTCCTTTAATTCCATGAGTATTTACTATTTTTCCGACATTAAACATTTCCATACTTACATCACCCATCACCTAGTTTTAGTCCATTCGAATAACCGTACCGTCTTTAATGGTAATGGAACGTTCACCCATGACTTCTGACCAGTTATCCCCAACTGAAATGTCTACGATTTCATCCACTTCACTTTCTGTGATTTCACTGCCTATGGGTAAAATGTCCAGTTGCTCAAGCTGATATTCAATCCATTTCATTTTATTTTGTCGCCGATCAATTTCTTTTTGAAATCTAGTATTTACATCCTGAGAGGATATACCTTTTTTGGATTGCAGCTTACGTTTTTCAAATTGAAGCTGATGACACTCGTTTTCAAGCTGCGCCATTTGCTGCTGAAACTTAGATTCGAGGCGCTCCTTACTTTTTTCGGTAATCACCTGTTTAACTGCCGTTTTTCGAATAATTTTCACGAGGAAAAACCTCCATTTAATAAAAGAAACACCATGTCTTAAATCAAACTTTATGCGTAACCTTTAACAATCCACTTATAGTTCATTAAAGAATCCGTAGGCCATCCAGGTATTGACGGAAAGGATTATTGTCAGTTAACGCGTGTAAAAACAGCCATTAGTAAAAACAGGGAAAGGATATGTCCCCCTTCCCTGTTGATTACATAATATCTAAATATAATTTTTTATCCCGATTCGATCCAGCTGCATAAACGACCGTTCGAATAGCTTTTGCAATACGTCCATTTTTGCCAATTACTTTACCAACATCCTGTTCATGTACAGTCAAATGATACCGAATTTTTTCTTCCGTTTCCTCTTCGGTCACCACGACTTCTTCAGGATAATCAACAAGAGGACGAACAATTGTTTCAATTAAGGCTTTCATGATATCACACTACTTTATTTTTGGTTTTTAGCTTCGTGAAACTTCTTCATGATGCCTTGTTCTGAAAATAGATTGCGAACTGTGTCACTTGGCTTTGCACCTTTTTGCATCCAGTCTAGTGCTTTTTCTTCATCTAAATCAACTTTTGCTGGTTCAACAACTGGATTATATGTTCCAATTTGCTCAATAAAACGTCCGTCGCGAGGAGAACGTGAATCTGCAACTACTACACGATAAAATGGATTTCTCTTTGAACCCATTCTTCTTAGGCGAATTTTTACTGCCATGTTTTGCACCTCCAAAATAATTATCTAACACAAGTTTAGATTGTAGCAGATATTTTATTAGCTGTAAAGTATATTTACATTACAATTCAAATTTCATAAAGGTAGCTTACTTAAGCGGTCAAGTCTAAGCGTGGAGCTTTTAAAAGCAGACCACTTCGTGTATTCTGCTTACGCTGTTGGGCCTTAACGGTCGCCAACGCTTTTCTTGTCCAGCTGTAGCTCCTAGGTCTGGGCGGACATAAGCCAAATCCATTACGTGGCAAAACCTATTCCACTACATGGATTTGGCGTATACCGCCAGACCTGACCAGTCGCCAACGCTTTTCTTATTACATAAAAGGAAAATTCATGAGGCCTTTTTTCTTTTTTCCTTTTTTGCTTGTATTGGTCATTTGTTTCATCATTTTCTTCATTTCGTCAAATTGCTTGAGAAGTCTGTTTACTTCAGATACGGAAGTTCCGGAACCTTTTGCAATACGACGTTTACGACTGGCGTTCATGATGCCTGGATCAATTCTCTCTTTTTTAGTCATAGATTGAATAATAGCCTCTACATGGCTAATTTGTTTTTCATCAACTTGAAGGTTTTTCATGCCCTTCATCTTATTTGCTCCAGGCATCATGTTGATTAACTCATCCAGAGGTCCCATATTCTTTACTTGTTGCATTTGTTCAAGAAAATCTTCAAATGTAAACGATGCAGAACGCATTTTTTCTTCAAGCTCTTTTGCCTGCTTTTCATCTACATTATCTTGTGCTTTTTCAATTAAAGATAACACATCACCCATACCTAAAATTCTGGATGCCATACGTTCCGGATGAAAAGCTTCAAGTTCGTCAAGTTTTTCACCCATACCTGCATATTTGATCGGTTTACCTGTAACAGCTTTAATGGATATAGCTGCACCACCACGAGTGTCCCCATCTAACTTGGTTAACACAACTCCGGAAATATCAAGCTGTTCATCAAAGCTTTCTGCCACATTCACTGCATCTTGACCCGTCATGGAATCAACAACAAGGAAAATTTCATCTGGTGTAGTGACTTCTTTAATATTTTGCAGCTCATCCATTAATTGTTCATCAACGTGCAAGCGACCAGCTGTATCAATAATAACATAATCATGATGTTCTTCTTTTGCTTTATCAATTGCCTGTTTTGCAATATCAACCGGATTTGCTTCTGTTCCTAATGAAAAGACAGGCATATCCAACTGCTTACCTAATGTTTCTAATTGATTAATGGCTGCAGGACGATAAACGTCAGCAGCTACCAGCATCGGATTTCGGTTATTCTTTTTTCGTAGCAGGTTGGCTAATTTTCCGGTAGTTGTCGTTTTACCTGCCCCTTGTAAACCAACCATCATGATGACAGTAGGGGGTTTATTGGCTACTGCAATCTTGCTTTGCTCGCCGCCCATCAGGTCCGACAGCTCTTCTTTTACAACTTTTATTACCTGTTGGCCAGGTGTTAAACTATCCATGACTTCCTGACCGATTGCCCGTTCTTTAACGCGCTTAATAAAATCCTTTACTACTTTAAAATTAACGTCGGCCTCTAATAGAGCCAACCGGACTTCACGAGTCATTTCCTTTACATCGGCTTCGGTTACTTTACCTTTTCCTTTTACCTTTTGAATCGTTTTTTGCAGTCGGTCGGCTAACCCTTCAAATGCCATAAAGCCACCTCCTAATCTAGATTTTCAAACCTTTGAATGAATGTCAAAAGTTCGGATTTATCAATCGTTTCTTCACGGTTTACTCTTTCTTTTAATTCATGAATAAGTTCGTTTCTTTGCTTAAATTTGCGATAAAGATCAAGCTTTTCTTCATATTCTTCAAGCATAGATTCCGTTCTTCTTATATTATCATAAACGGCCTGTCTACTTACATCAAATTCTTCAGCTATCTCGCCTAATGAATAATCCTCTAAATAATACATTTCCATATAATTTTTTTGTTTAGGTGTTAATAACTTTTGGTAAAAATCAAATAGATAATTGATTCGGGTTGTTTTTTCCAGCAAGGTAAGCACCTCTTGTTAAGGGAATATCCTTTACATCTTAAATGGTAAGGGAACAAGTACAATGTGTCAAGGTATGGCTACTGCTCTTCATTTGTGTCTGGCTGTTGTTCAATTATGTCAGCAAATAGACCATAAACAAAAGAATTAGCATCAAATGGCTGTAAGTCTGCCACTTTCTCACCAAGCCCAACATATTTTACAGGAATGGATAACTCATTACGAATAGCTAATACAATCCCGCCTTTAGCCGTTCCATCTAATTTCGATAATACAATTCCTGAAACATCTGTTGCATCTGAAAATGTCTTGGCCTGACTCATAGCGTTTTGGCCTGTAGTCGCATCCAGAACTAATAGCACTTCATGTGGAGCATCAGGCACTTCCCGGGAAATCACACGTTTCACCTTTGCCAGTTCGTTCATCAGATTTACTTTATTTTGCAGTCTTCCCGCCGTATCACAAAGTAGCACATCAGCTTTTCTTGATTTAGCTGCCTGAATACCATCGTAAATGACTGCCGCTGGATCGCTCCCTTCATTGTGTTTAATGACTTCAACGCCAACTCGTTCTCCCCATACATCCAGCTGTTCAATAGCCCCTGCTCTAAATGTATCTCCAGCAGCAAGCATTACGGTTTTGCCTTCTTCTTTAAGTCGATGAGCAAGTTTTCCGATTGTAGTTGTTTTACCAACACCATTTACCCCTACAAATAAAATAACGGATAAACCTTCCTGATTTAGCTTAAGCTCTTCCACCTCTTCTTCCGCATCCCCATAATAAATCTCCACAAGTTTTTCTGAAATGACTTCAACAACTTCAGTGGTTTCTTTAATATTTCGACGTTTTACTTCCATTTCTAATTCTTCAATTAATTCCATCACCGTTTCCACCCCTACATCAGCGGAAATCAGTATTTCTTCAAGCTCTTCAAAAAAGTCTTCATCAACTTTTCGGTATTTCGCCACTAAATCATTCATTTTAGTAGCAAATGAATCTCTTGTTTTGGTTAATCCATCTTTAAACTTATCTGATACCTGTTCGGTTTGTTTACTAATTTTATCCTTTAATTTCTGAAAAAAACTCAAAACCTCATCCTTCCTTTCCTTATGCATTGACCATTTGATCGGTTTCTTCTAAACGTACGGATACGAGTTTAGATACACCCGATTCCTGCATAGTTACCCCGTATAGTACATCCGCTTCTTCCATCGTTCCTTTTCGATGGGTGATAACAATGAACTGTGTTTTTTCACTATAATCTTTTAAATACTGAGCAAACCGGTTAACATTAGCCTCATCAAGTGCCGCTTCTACTTCATCCAGTACACAGAACGGAACTGGTCGCACACGTAAAATGGCAAAAAGCAAAGCAATGGCTGTAAGTGCACGTTCACCTCCGGAAAGTAGTCCCAGATTTTGCAGCTTTTTACCCGGAGGTTGTGCGACAATATCCACTCCTGTTTCCAGTAAATCTTTTGGATCTGTTAGTTTTAGATCAGCTCGCCCCCCACCAAATAATTGTTGAAAGACATCTATAAATTCCCTCTGTACTTGTACGAACGTACCCTCAAAACGCGTCACCATTTCTTCATCCATCTCTTTAATGACCGCATATAACGTTTCTTTGGCATCTAATAAATCCTGTCTTTGGGTGGTTAAAAATTCGTAACGTTCTTGAATTCGCTTATATTCATCAATTGCTCCCAAATTGACCGTGCCCAGACGATCAATCTCCTCTTTTATTTGTTTTACTGTATTTTTGGCCTCTTCCACATCTTCTGTTCGACCAAAAGAGGATAACGCTTTTTCAAAGGAAAGCATATATTCTTCCTGTAGGACGCTTAGATGATTTTCCAATTCAACATCCAGGCGATTAGCCTTCACTTCTTTTTGCTGCAGGTCTTCTGTTAATTGATTCAGGATTCGATTTTTTTCTTTTATTTCGATTTCTAAATCCTCTGTTATTTGATTACGTTGCTGTCGATTTTCGCGTTTCGCTTTTAAATTTAGCTGCGTCTTGTGTTTTTCCTCTCGCTTCAAGGAAATGTCCTGTTCAATTTCTTCCGCTGTCTGTCCCTCTTCCTTCATAGTTTCCAGTGCTGTATGCTCTTCCTGAACCTGACTTTTTTGTGATTGTAAATCGGCTAGTTCATTTTTTGAACTGCTTACTTTCTCTCTTTGATTTTTTACATTTGTGTCTTGTTCAGCCAGTATAACTTGCATTTGATGGTATTCCTGCTGAATTTTTTCGCTTGATTCTTGTTGGTTATTAAGCTCATTTGTTAGCGTATCAATTTGGTTTTGCAGCTTTTCAGCTTCTTCTTCAAGTTCCTGCAAGCGATTCGTCAACGTCAACCGTGAATCCTGCCATTCCTTCTCTTCTGTTTGAAATTGCTCCTGCTCCTGATCATAGAGAGATAAGTGATCATTAACATTCGACCGTTTCAATTCAATCTCTCTTAAATCGCCTCGACGTTCATTCGCTGTAGATTTCAATTGATTGATTTCATCTTCCAGAGCCTGAACCTCTTCCTGTTTCTGATTTTGTTCATGGATTAACTGGTCAAGCTCATTTTCAAATGCTTTTGTTCTTTTCTCAAAATCCTCGAGTTTCTCTGTAACCTGCCCCAATTCTTTATCTCTCGTAAAGAGTGATTGATTTTTCTTCTTTTGGGCTCCACCCGTCATCGAACCTCCAGGATTAACTACATCACCATCAAGGGTAACGATACGAAAACGTCGTTGAAGAGAATTAGCTAAATCATTAGCATCTTTGAGATTTTTTGCGATGACAATATTTCCAAGCAAGGATTGAATGGCTTTTGAAAATTTTTGGTTGTAATCAATGAGCTGGTCCGCTATGCCGACAAAACCGGGATGACTTTCAATATTACGAGTCAAATGATCTGGTATACGTTTAGGTTGCATAGAAGGAAGAGGGAGAAAAGTAGCTCTTCCGTTATTGGTTTTTTTCAACCATTGAATTGCCTGGCGTGCATGATTTTCATTTTCCATAATAATATGCTGGGCTTGTCCACCAAGAGCGGTTTCGATAGCCAATACGTAGTCATCAGGAATTTGTATAGTTTCCGCGACTGCGCCGTGTATTCCCTGTAATTCATTTCGTTCTCTAGCTTTCAGAACAGCCTTTACACCGTGGAAAAAGCCAGAAAAGTCCTCCTTCATTTCCTCCAGCATTTCTTTTCTAGAACGAAGCTTATGAATATACTGATATCCCTGATTTAATTTTTTCTGTTTCTCTTCAATCTTTGTTTTTTGCTTTTCAAAAGCTTCTTTTTCTTTATGATATAATTGTTGTTTTTCTTCGGCCTTTTCCTCTATTTGTTGTAATTCCGCCGAGAATTTTTCCTGTTTCTGATCAATTTCTTTACGCTGATCTAATAATCCCTGGAAACGCTCAGTCATTTTACTCTTTTTTTGTTTGTTCTGTTCTAGACTTCGTTCAATACCCTGCAGTTCATTTCGCTTAGCAGCTTGTTCATTTAATAACTCAATATAGTCACTTTTTAACCCTTCTATCTTTTCCTCCATGCTTTCACGGGAGGTGCCAAGACTCTGTTCAAGGGCTTCTATTCTTTTTTTCGTTTCATTTCTTTCCGTAACGAGCTTTTTTAATTGTTCTTCATCAGCTGCTAACTGATGGTTTACATTTTCTATTTTTTCATTCAATCTCGATTCTTCATCAACTAACTTATCCTTATTTTCCTCATAATGTTTCCAGCGCTCATTAAACAAACGCTTACGTCCCTCTAAATTTTCTAATTCCTGAGTTAAGGACAGCATTTGATTTTGCATCTCTTCAATGGTCTGATCTAATCCTTGTATTTCAGCCTTCTCTTTTTCCAGCTTGGCCTCTTCCTGAGTTATATCTGTTTGTTTATGTAAAATATCCTGTTTTTGTTCTTCAATCTGACCTAGTAAGGATTGCCATTCTTTATTTAATCTCTCAATCTCCGTTACGAGTAAAGAAACCTCGTGTTTTTTTAGCTGATCCTTTTTTTCCAAGTATGTTTCAGCTGTTTCGGCCTGCTCTTTAAGAGGCTCAAGCTGACCTTCAATTTCATAAATAATATCTTCTACACGGTAGAGGTTTTCCTGCGTATCCGAAAGCTTCATCTCCGCTTTTTTCTTTCGCTGCTTATATTTTAAAACCCCAGCAGCCTCTTCAAAAATAGCACGACGTTCTTCCGGTTTTGAACTTAATATTTCTTCAACCCTTCCCTGACTGATGATTGAAAAGGCTTCTTTACCAAGTCCTGAATCCATAAACAGGTCAATAATATCCTTTAATCGACACGTCTGCTGATTAATAAAAAATTCACTTTCACCGGATCGATACACACGGCGAGTTATATTAACCTCCTGATAGTCTATAGGTAAAGCACTGTCTTCATTATCTAAAACTAACGAAACTTCAGCAAAGTTAAGCGCCTTTCTTGTATCACTGCCTGCAAAAATAATGTCTTCCATTTTGGACCCACGTAACGATTTGGCAGATTGCTCACCTAATACCCAGCGTATTGCGTCCGTAATATTACTCTTTCCGCTCCCATTAGGTCCAACAACGGCTGTGACACCCGGGACAAATTCAACTGAAATTCGCTCAGCAAAGGATTTAAATCCAACTGTATCTAATCGTTTGAGGAACATTCCGTTTTCCTCCCGTAAATTCTTTTCATAACACTTATGATTTTTCTTGTCATAGGTTTCCTTTTAACCTTGTATATTTTATCATAGAATATAAAATGAAAGAAGAAGATTATACATAAAGGAGTGTTGATGTGAGTTTAAAAGAAGCATCCGAGCAAAATTTATCTTATATTATTGAAGAGCTTATGAATGACTTGCAGGTTATTAATCGTAGCGTATTAGATCCCAAATATTTTGATGTTAAAGATTACCATGATATTAAATCCGTTTATGAGATGGTAAAAAGTAAAAATCAACTAAGCTTACCAGAATTACAAGCTATTATCGAGGAATTAAGGAAATTTAGAGTGCAATGAAAGTATACTAATTTTAATAGGTGCCAAAGCTTTCAAATCAGTTATTCAAAAGTTTTGGCACCTATTATTATCACTTTTTCTTTATTTTATCCAATGCTTCTTTAGCCGCATTTTGTTCTGCTTCTTTCTTCGTTCGACCGACCCCTTCACCACAAACATCATCCTGAATCGTTACTTCTGCAATAAATTCGCGGTGGTGTGCCGGACCTTTTTCATCGACAATTTTGTAATTGATTTGACCTTCTAAATCTTGTTGTACAACCTCTTGAAGCATACTTTTGTAATCCATGGTATGAGAAAAAGCACCTGGTTTTATTGTAGGAAATACATATTTATCCAAAAAATTCAAAACGGTACCAAACCCCTGATCTAAGTAAAGAGCGCCAATAAACCCTTCAAAGGCATCTGCTAATAGTGCCGGCCTGGTTCTTCCACCAGTCATTTCCTCACCCTTACCCAATAGGACTAAATCATTAAATTGAAGATTTTCGGCAAAATGGACGAGTGAAGGCTCACATACAATAGAAGCTCTAAATTTTGTCATTTCACCTTCATTCATCTTAGGATATTTTCGATATAAAAATTGGGATACAGCAAGCTCCAATACCGCATCACCTAAAAATTCCAGACGCTCATTATCTTCCAGACCACGATTCCGATGTTCATTCACATACGACGAATGGGTAAAAGACTGTTTTAATAACGGCTGATTATGAAACTTTACACCAATTTGCTCTTGAAATTGTTCAAAATTCACGTCTAGCTGCCACCTATCCTTGGATTTTGTTTTACATTTTAACCGAGATAAATGAATGGAAAGTCCTGCAATGGCAGGACTTTCCTATAAGGTCAATAACATAATTTCATAAATGTTTACTTAAGACTGTGACTTAGTTATGTAGTCCACAGCATCTCCAACGGTAGCAATTTTCTCTGCTTCCTCATCGGAAATCTCCATGTCAAATTCATCTTCTAACTCCATAACTAATTCTACTACATCTAGTGAATCAGCTTCCAAGTCATCACTAAAAGATGCTTCCATGGTCACTTTGGATTCATCTACCTCTAATTGGTTAACAATTACCTTTTTTACACGATCAAATACGTCTGCCATGTTGTCACCTCCCTTCCAGTAAGTGATTATAAAATATTGGTTTTCTTATTTAAAGTTGGCCTTCAGGGTATACCCACTAGTAAGGTATACCTTACATTACCATACCACCATCCACATGCAAGGTCTGTCCTGTCATGTAGTCTGCATCATCTGAAGCTAAAAATTTAACAACTTTTGCTACATTTTCAGGGTTTCCTAAACGATTTAGCGGAATTGTTGATAGCATCATTTCTCGCGTCTCATCATCAAGTTCATCTGTCATGTCTGTTGAAATATATCCTGGTGCCACAGCATTAACTAAAATATTACGGGATGCAAGCTCTTTTGCTGTTGTCTTCGTTAACCCTATCACACCTGCTTTGGCCGCAACATAATTTGCCTGGCCAGGGTTACCGGCAATTCCAACAATAGACGCGATATTAATAATACGGCCACTCTTCTGTCGCATCATTTGTCTAGTTACGGCTTTTGTCGTTAAGAAGACTCCTTTAAGATTTGTATCAATGACTTCATCAAAGTCTTCTTCTTTCATGCGCATAAGTAAATTGTCACGGGTAATTCCTGCATTATTCACTAATACATCTAATGAACCAAACGTATCAATAACCGATTTGACCATGCCCTTTACATCTTCAGCATTAGACACATTAGCCTGTACAGGAAAGGCTTTTCCACCTAACCGTTCAATTTCCTGAACGACTTCTTTCGCTTTTTGTTCATTACCTGCATAATTAACAGCTACATTTGCACCATTACGGGCTAATTCTAAAGCAATGGCTCGCCCAATTCCACGCGAAGCACCTGTAACCAAGGCATTCTTTCCATCTAACATTATGAATCCTCCTTATACCACTCAAGAAAAGCCTTCATAGAATCCGGATCCTGAACAGCAAATGTTTTCACTCTCCGTTTAACTTTACGGACTAACCCCGATAAAACCTTGCCATTCCCTACTTCCACAAACGCGTCGACGTCTTGTTCCAGCATGTTAGAAATAGTTTCCGAAAAACGAACGGGAGAATAAAGCTGTTTTATAAGAAGATTTTTAATTTCAGTCTGATCTTGTACTGGAGATGCTGTCACATTCGCATATACAGGGAAAATTGCATTTTGAATAGTTACTTGATTCAGTTCTGCTTCTAATTCACCACTTGCCGGTTCCATTAAGCGAGAGTGAAATGGACCACTAACGTTTAGTGGAAGTACACGTTTTGCTCCATTTTCCTTCAATTTATCAATGGCTTGATCAATTCCTTGTTTCGTACCAGATATAACAATCTGTCCAGGACAGTTGTCATTTGCAATATCAACCACTTCGCCATTTTCGGAGATTTCCGTTATGGTCTCCTGTATGGTTGATTCATCAAGACCTAATACCGCAGCCATTGAGCCTTTACCTGCTGGATAAGCCTTTTCCATTAAACGTCCTCTTGTTTGAACAAGTTTAAGACCATCTTCTGGTGAAAGAGCTTTAGCACTCACCAAAGCACTGTATTCTCCTAAACTATGGCCGGCTGCCATATCAGGATGTACACCCTCTTTTTCAAGAACCTTTAAAGCTGAAAGACTCGATAAAAGCAAGGCGGGCTGTGCATGTTCCGTTTTCGTAAGTTCCTCTGCTGGTCCTTCAAACATGAGCTTTTTAATAGGGACTTGTAACGTTTCTTCAGCTTGATCCACTAAAGCTTTTACATCTTCATCATGTTCATAAAAAGCTTTGGTCATACCAATCTCCTGAGAGCCCTGTCCAGGAAATAAGAATGCTACTTTTTTCATTCGTTCGCCTCCTCTGTGTTATAGGATTGTACCGTTTCTTCAATTTTAGTTGTCACATCTCTTTCTACTAACTGACACGCTTGTTGAATAGCATTGTATACAGCTGTAGCATTGGAGGAACCATGCGCCTTAATAACAGGTGCAGCTAAACCGAATAAACCTGCCCCTCCATATTCAGAATAATCAAGCTTTCCCTTCAATCCTTTCAAATCAGATTTCAGTACTCCAGCTGCTATTTTTGTTTTCATGTTTTTCATGAAAACTTCCTTTAACATTGAAAACATTCCTAAAGCTGTTCCTTCTATGGATTTGAGTGCAACATTACCTGAAAAACCATCGGTAACAACCACATCAGCTACACCATCTAAGAAGTCTCTGGCTTCAACGTTCCCTACAAAATTAATCGGTGCGTCCTCCATTAATTGAAAGGCTTTTTTCGCTAAATCCGTACCCTTTTGGTTTTCCGTTCCAACATTTAGCAAACCTACTCTTGGGCTTTGAATTCCACGGACTTTTTCTGCATAAATCGAGCCCATCAATCCGTATTGTAATAAATGTTGAGGCTTTGCATCTACATTAGCACCGACATCAAGCAGTAAAAATCCTTTTCCGTCTAGGGTAGGGAGTGTCGGACTTAATGCAGGGCGATCAATTCCTTTTATACGACCTACGATAAATAAACCTGCACTCATTAATGCGCCTGTGTTGCCCGCTGAAATACAGGCGTCTGCTCTTCCTTCCTTCACTTCATTTGCCATCATCACCATGGAAGCCTGTTTCTTACGTCTAACAGCCCGAACAGGCTCATCTTCAGTATTTATAACCTCTGTTGTATGTATAATTTCGATTCGATTGGTTTGAGTGAGATGCGGTTTTATTTGGTCCTCATCACCAACAAGTACGATGGATAAATCAGATATATTTTCAACCGCCATGCAAGCTCCCTTTACAATGGATTCAGGAGCATGATCTCCACCCATTGCATCTATTGCTAATTTCATTCGGTTGCCTCTCCTTTTTGTTCATTTGAGCGGTACATTTCAAATATCCCTTGAAAAACGAGTTCATTATCGACAAAGCTTTGTACAGATACAATGGTATGGTCTTTTTCATCGTTTCCCTTAACATCTGCTTTGGCGACAACACGTTCTCCCTCTTTTACCTGACGTTTAAATTGTATATCAGATCTGGCTGTTAACGCCAGTTCATCATTAATTACTGCCACAGCTAATGAATTAGCCTGGGCAAACAGGTGATGGCCTCTTGCGATTTTATTGCGTGAAAAAACGTGTTCTCTCCCTATGTCTAAAATGGAGATCGCACGCTCATCCAGCTCTAAATCAATTACTTCTCCTATTATTTCATCAATCGGCAAAGCTTTGACTGTTTCATTCCATTCGTTCGTAGCGACGGATTTAATACGTTCCCGGACTTCTGGTATAGAAAGCTCCATTCGGTCTAATCGAATGGTCTGTATACT
Source organism: Salinibacillus kushneri (assembly GCF_900111405.1). Classification (GTDB taxonomy): domain Bacteria; phylum Bacillota; class Bacilli; order Bacillales; family Alkalibacillaceae; genus Salinibacillus; species Salinibacillus kushneri. The sequence continues at coordinate 29,155 of NZ_FOHJ01000009.1, forward strand.
GACTCCAAACTTCTTAGCAAGTTCTTCGTCTGTAATAAAAGGCATCGTAGTTATGGTTTCTTTTAATTCCGACTGTCGTTCTTTTTTTGTTTTTTTCATGAGTGACACCGTCCAGATTATGACTAGGTACTAATAGTAATATATAATACCTGAAGATTATATGCAATACTTTTTTCTAATCCAAAACCTGTCCTTTCACATAAGGGTCATTCTCTACTCTGGTCTTAAGTTTTTGATAGGATGGATCTGTAAATAATTTTCCTGATTCAATAATTTCAACCGCATCTTTTCTTGCTGTTTCTAAAGCACGATAATCTTGTACTAAATCAGCTACTTTAAACTCAGGCAATCCGCTTTGTTTTTTTCCAAAGAAATCGCCAGGTCCTCTTAGCTTCAAGTCATGCTCTGATAACTCAAATCCATCATTCGTTTCAGACATGATACGCATTCTTTCTTTACCCGTTTCACTTTTCGGATCAGCTAATAAAATGCAATAACTTTGCGCATCTCCTCTTCCTACACGACCTCTCAATTGGTGTAGCTGGGAAAGGCCGAAGCGTTCAGCATCATAAATGAACATAATCGTGGCATTAGGTACATTTACACCTACTTCAACTACTGTGGTAGAAACAAGAACGTGTAATTCATTATTAGCAAACTGCTGCATTACATCTTCTTTCTCATCAGTATGGAGGCGTCCATGCATTAAGCCTACTTTTACGTCATTAGGAAATAATGCTTTTAGTTGTTGATGAAGATCAACAGCATTTTGTATATCAAGCTTGTCTGATTCCTCCACAAGCGGGCATATTACATAGGCCTGATGCCCATTTTTCATTTCTTTATAAATAAATCGTAATACTCGATTTAACATATTTTCTTTCACCCAATAGGTTTCAACCGGCTTTCTTCCTTCTGGCATTTCATCAATAACGGAAACATCCATATCTCCAAATGAAGTAATGGCTAACGTCCTTGGAATAGGTGTTGCAGTCATAAATAACACATCAGGTTGTAACCCCTTGTCACGTAATGCCCGGCGTTGCTCAACTCCGAATCGATGTTGCTCATCTACAATCACAAATCCTAAATCATGAAAAAACACATCATCCTGAATGAGGGCATGTGTACCAACAATAATCTGAGCTTCATTTGATTCAATTTTATGTAAGATTTCCTTCCGTTTTTTTCCTTTAACAGAACCTGATAAAAGTACTACTTCTGCTTGATCAGCAAATAGCTCCTGCAAAGATTCATGGTGCTGCTCAGCTAATATTTCTGTTGGAACCATTAGAGCTCCCTGTTTACCTGCGCTAATTGCAGCATACAGACCAATCGCTGCTACAACCGTTTTACCAGAACCCACATCACCTTGTAATAATCGATTCATTCGATAAGGCCTTTGCAAATCGTTCAATATTTCCTCTAAGGCTTTAGATTGAGCCTCTGTAAGAGAAAATGGAAGACTTTGAACAAACGCATTCGTACGGTCAGAGTCGATTTTTATGGCATTTCCCATTGTTGCTTCTCTTTTTTGTTTTCGTAACCATTGCATTTTCAATTGGAATAAAAGTAATTCTTCATATATAAATCTTCTTTTGGCATGTTTTAAGAGGTGTCCGTTACCAGGGAAATGCATTTGCTCCAAGGCTTGGATACGCGGAGGAAGTTTATAGCTTGTTAAAAATTCTTCCGGGAGAATTTCTTCTATTTCATTCTTATAGGTTTGCAGAGCATACCGCATAGTTTTACGCAAAAACCCTAGCGATACCTTTCCTCTTAGGGAGTATACGGGCTGAATAGTATCCTTTTCTTTCACTTTACCTTTTTTAAATTGACTTACTGTAATTTGCAGACGATGTTGATCCCATTTACCTATAACCGTAATCAGTTCACCTTGCTTCAAATGCTTCTTCACGTATGTCTGATTAAAAAAGACCGCTTTTACTGCGATTTGATCAATCTCCAAAGTAACAACCAGGCGTGATTTTTTTCGTCCATAAAAGGCCAGGGAAGGTTCCGATACAACCTTCCCTACTAGTGTTGCTTTTTCTTGATGTTCAAGCTCTGTTATGGGCTTAATTTCATGAACATCGTATCGGAATGGAAAATAAAATAGAAAATCTTCAACCGTTTCAATTCCCATCTCGTACAAGTCACTTTCTATTTTTTCTCCTATTCCTTTGATATTTGAAACGGGTACATTAGATAACAAGTTTCTCACTCTTTCTGTAACGAGGTTCCATAAATTTGTTCTTCAATCGCCCTACCTGTAGGGGTTGCAGCCAGACCACCCTGCGCAGTCTCTTTGAAGGCAACAGGCATACGCTGTCCAATTCGAAACATTGCTTCAATTACTTCATCACATGGAATGCGGCTCGTTACACCTGCTAACGCCATATCAGCAGATACCATAGCATTTGAAGCACCCATAGCATTACGTTTTACACATGGGACCTCAACAAGGCCTGCAACTGGGTCACAGACTAGACCTAACATGTTTTTCAAGGTGATAGCCATCGCCTCTGCAGACTGTTGAGGGGTTCCCCCGGCCATTTCAACAATTGCGGCAGATGCCATTCCTGCAGCAGACCCTACTTCCGCCTGACAGCCACCTGCAGCCCCTGAAATCGAAGCATTATTAGCTATAACTTGGCCAAAGGCTCCTGAAGTAAATAAGTAGCGAATCATTTCCTCTCTGGTAGGATGTAATTTTTCTTTTACAGCGAATAAGGTTCCCGGTACACATCCTGCACTTCCCGCAGTAGGTGTCGCACAGATAATTCCCATCGCTGCGTTCACTTCATTTGTAGCAACTGCCTTACTTACTGCATCTAAAAGCAAATGACCTGATAAAGGTTCAGCATTTTTCATATAGTTTTGGATTAATACAGCATCTCCACCTGTTAAACCTGAACGGGATTTGACCCCTTTCAAACCGTCTTCAACTGCTTTTTCCATCACGGATAAATTCTCATCCATCTGTTCCATGACTTTTTCTCTGGACTTTTCGGTTACTTCCATTTCCTGACGAATCATCACTTCAGAAATGGGTATATTTTGGCTTTCGGCAAGCTCTACTAATTGACGGACATTTTTAAACAAACAATCCCCCTCCCTTTCTGTAAAGGTTAGTCCGAAACTCTAACCACTTGCATTATATGATTTTCTTTTTCTAATTGAGTGATAATTTCCGGATCTATCTTTTGGTCAGTTTCAATGACCATTAAGGCTTCCTGACCTTGTTCGCGTCTCGAAACCTCCATATGACCAATGTTAATTTCATATTTTGCTAGTATTTGTGTTACTGAAGCAATAGCTCCAAATCGATCATTATGCATGACTAAAATGGCTGGATGGTGTCCGGTAAGTTTTAAGTCAAATCCATTTAATTCAGTGATTTCTGCTTTTCCGCCACCAATTGAAACGCCTACAAGTTCAATCTCTTTATGATTATCACCCGTTTGTATTCTTGCAGTATTGGGGTGTTCGGTTTTGGCTGACTCTTCGATAAATTCGATTTCAATTCCTTTTTCCTTTGCAATCGTTATCGAATCACCCAATCTCGTATCAAACGTATCAAAGTCTAGCAAACCACCAACAATAGCAACATCTGTACCATGTCCTTTATACGTATCTGCAAATGAACCGTATAGAAAAATCTTCGCCCATGCAGGTTCATTGCCTAAAAGCTGTCTGGCCATTCGCCCAATTCTTAAAACTCCCGCTGTATGCGAACTAGATGGCCCCACCATTACAGGACCAATAATGTCAAAAACAGAACGATATTTCATACTTTCACCATCCTACAAACATCTCTTATTTCTATTTTATCCGTAAAACGCGAATATGCCAAATAAAAATTGGGTAAAAAAGCTTAAAGAGCCCATTTACATCCCTGCTATATAAAATCACCGTAAAGTTACACGCATTTCATAAGAGTGATTGCTAACGTTAACGAAGGGTAAGAGCCTGTAGCTTACCATACACAAAAGTGGAGAGGTGGTTTTGGCTAGAAGACAATGATAAGGTCTGGAAGAGAGGTATTCTAATTAAGATTCAATCATGTAAGCTTGTTTTGATAAAAAACCAGAGGATAGGTTTCCTCTGGTTCACATAACTTATTATTCAACTGAAAAAATAAAAGAATAGATGGGCTGCTTGCCTTGATGCACTTCAACCTCCAGGTCATCAAAGTTTTCCTCAATATATGCCTGAATTTCATCAACCTCTTCGTCGGTACCCTCTTCTCCTTGCAGGATAGTTACAATTTCATCTTCTTCATCATCAATCATTGTCGTTAGCAATTCTTTCATGACACTCATTTTATCTTCATTTGTGGATTGAATACTTCCGTCTGCAATCCCCATATAATTCCCTTTTTCAATCGTCATTCTATCGATTTGAGTGTCACGTACAGCATATGTGATCTGACCTGTTTTCACTTCTTGTGCTGCATCCTTCATCACTTTTCCATTTTCCTGTAAAGATTTTTCTGGATGGAACATAAGTAAAGCACTCATCCCCTGAGGAACTGTCTTGGTTGGAACCACTTCAACCTCAACATCTACTAGTTCTGCAGCTTGTTGAGCAGACATAACAACATTTTTATTATTTGGCATTACAAATACCTTTTTGGCGTTCGCTTGGTTGATGGCATCAGCAATATCTTGTGTGCTAGGGTTCATGGTTTGTCCACCTTCAATCACAACGGTGGCACCCAGGCTCTCAAATAATTGTTTTATTCCATCCCCCATAGCAACGGTTACAATCCCGTATTCAGCTAGTTCTTGTTTTTTTTCAGGACTTCCCTTTTTTTCATCTCCAACGATATCTGTATGCTGTTTACGCATGTTCTCAATTTTTAAGTTAATCAAACTGCCGTATTTTTGTCCAAAATTAAGAACCTCTCCGGGATATTCCGCGTGTACGTGTACTTTAACAAGTTCATCATCAGAAACGACTAGTAGTGAATCGCCATGTTGACTTAAAGTATTTCGGAAGGATTCTTCATCAAAAGGGTTTTCCTTAAGCTTATCTTCTTCAAATTTAACCATAAACTCCGTGCAATAACCATATTCAATCTCTGATGTGTCCATAAAATCCTGATGCATTTTATGATGTTCAGCACTTACCATATCGTCCATACTAACTTGAGCATCTGTCTGTTCAGGAACTTCTTCTCCTTTTAAAGAAGCCAAAAAGCCTTCATAGACCGTAACCAATCCCTGGCCACCACTATCAACAACTCCAACCTCTTTTAACACAGGTAACAGCTCAGGGGTTTTTTCTAGTGATTTTTTGGCTGCATTTAAAATGATCTCCATTAATTCCGTCACATCATCAACCGAATTCGAAGCATCTTTTCCCGCCTGAGCAGCATCTTTTGCTACAGTAAGAATTGTCCCTTCAACCGGCTTCATAACTGCCTTATAAGCTGTCTCAACTCCTGCATCAAAAGCGTCGGCAAAATCTGATATATGTAGAACCTCTTTATCTTTAATCGATTTAGAAAAGCCTCGAAATAATTGCGACAAAATTACACCGGAGTTTCCTCTTGCTCCCATTAATAAGCCTTTTGCTAACGTTTCACCAATGGACCCAACATGATTGGATGTAGCCTTCTTCACTTCATCCGCACCAGATGTCATCGTTAAATTCATATTGGTTCCTGTATCACCATCAGGGACCGGAAATACATTTAATGCATCAATCATTTTGGCGTTATTTGTTAAATGGGTTGCTCCCAGCAAAACCATTTGCGAAAATGTTTCACCATCTATTGTCTTTACCGTCACGACACTTCCTCCTTCATACTTATCTCGTGTAAGAATAAAGCTTGCTTACACGTGCCTAGCGATATTGATCCTAAGCATTGATGACTCGAACTCCTTGAACATAAATATTCACGGAGTCAACTGACAATCCTACTGTTTTATTTAAAGTATATTTCACTTGGTTTTGAACATTATGAGCTACTTCGGAAATCTTAGTTCCATAACTTACAATAATATACATATCAATATGAATTTTATCTTCTTCTTGACGTACTACAATGCCTTTAGAGAAATTTTCTTTTCGTAATATCTCGGCAAGTCCATCTCTTAATTGTTTTTTTGAAGCCATTCCAACGATTCCGTAGCATTCAACGGCAGCCCCGCCTGCTACTGTGGAAATCACCTCATTTGAAATGGTTACATGACCATATTCATTCTGCAAATCAATGGACATATGAATCCTCCTCTACAATTCACTTAACTCATGGATATTTTACTACAAAGACCTTCGTTTTAAAAGATAAGCTATATATGAATACAAATTCCCCTTCATACAATGGCCTAAAATGAACTTAATGTCAAGCATTTTTACTTTAACCCTTAAAGGATGGAAAAACCTTCTTATTTACTATCAGGATAAGAAGACAAATCGCCTGTTTCACATTGCATTCTAGTACTGTTTGTGATAAATTAATTTAGTATGTACTGCATATAGTATGATACTGAATTAGGAGGGAATTAGAATGTCTCGTAAATGTGCTGTTACTGGACGTCAGACACGTTCTGGAAATAGTCGTTCACACGCAATGAATGCGAATAAACGTAAATGGAAATCCAATGTTCAAAAGGTACGTGTTATGATTGACGGAAAACCTCAAAAAGTTTATGTTTCTGCTCGTGCTTTGAAATCCGGCAAAATTAAGCGTGCATAATGAACATCATTTAGAAGACTCGCATTCGCTTTTTACGCGAATGCGTTTGTTTTTTTATAGTACGTTAAATTTTACCGTACAAAAAAAGCTGTCAGACTATCTTGTTTGACAGCTTTTTTTGATGGACCTGTACCATATTGCTGTTGGGACCAAACCGACTTCATTCCTTTCTGAAAATCCCAATAATCCCTTTGACCATTCCACCGAGAAACCTTGGGAGTTTAATCGTATAAAATTTCATCAGATCCCCCTCCTCTAGCGATCAAATCAAGATTCCACAATACCATATGATGAAATGAAGACGCATTATTCGTGGACATCATCGCTCCTTACAACTAATAATATGCCTTCATCAAATGAAAAAGTACCTTTTTTTCCAATTAAACGATTAGAAGTGGACAAGGTTGATCCAAATTCAAGCGTAGCATTGGTTAACGGGTAATAAAATCCTTTCAGGGTCAGGTTTTTAATCTGCGGTGTTTGTGGAATCAATGAAAGATTCCCATATTTTTCATCATATTCTACTATATGCACACCTGCCCTTTTTAGTTCAATATGATTTTTTTTATCTATAATCATTCCCCTTATTTGACCATTAAGATTGGAAAGCTGATATAAAAGCTGAATGTTGATAAGTTCATGATCCAATCTCCCGCCTGTAACCCCAAACATATAAATCTGCTCTGGATTCATATCTATAGCTCGTTTTAAAGCTAGTTCCAAATCAGTCTGATCTTTTTCTACAGGATAGGTTTTTATATTTTTGACTTTTGTCTGTAATTTTTTCCATTCATCCTTCGTAATGGAATCAAAATCGCCTACTGCGTAATTCGGAATGATTCTCTGATTAAGCAAATAGAGGTTCCCCCGGTCCGCCCCGATCCAAATCATATTTTCATTATACATATATAGTGCCGGAATCATATCTTCAGGTCCACCCCCTACAATACCGACATTCGTCATCACTTAGTCCTCCCTCCATAAACAAAGCTGCCTTGTTGGCAGCTTTGTAACGTTAAACACGTATTTCTTCCATCGCTTTTTTTCGATTTTTTGCTTTAAAAATAGCACTTCCAGCAACCAATACATTTGCCCCAGCTTCTACGCATAATGCTGCAGTATCTTTATTCACACCACCATCGACTTCAATTTCAAACGTAAGGTTTTCCTCTCTTTTCCATGCTGCAATTTGAGCAATCTTTGGAATTACGGAATGAATAAAGGCCTGTCCGCCAAATCCAGGATTTACAGTCATTAATAAGACAAGATCTACATCAGGTAAGATAGGTTTTATAGCCTCTGCAGGAGTAGCAGGATTTATCACTACACCTGCTTTGACCCCTTCCTGTTTAATCATCTCAATGGTTCTATGTAAGTGAACACAGGCTTCCTGATGAACTGTAATAATATCTGCACCTGCTTGAGCAAATGCTGACACATAATTCTCAGGTTTCTCAATCATTAAATGAACATCTAATGGAAGCTTGGTACTCGGTCGAATCGCTTCTACAATTAGGGGACCAATAGTAATATTGGGAACAAAATGTCCATCCATAATATCGACATGAACATAATCTGCTCCTGCCTGTTCCACTTCCTTTACTTCTTCCCCTAACTTGGCAAAATCAGCTGATAATATTGAAGGAGATAGTTTAGTCACATTTAATACCTCGGCTTTCTTGATTGAATTTCATCTAAAAATTGCAAGTAATGATTGTAACGAAAGTCAGGGATTTCCCCTGAATCAACGGCATCCTTCACCGCACATTTCGGCTCTTTAAAATGCTTGCAGCCTCTAAATTTACAATCATTCTGCCTTTCCACCATTTCCGGAAAGCATTCCGGGAGCTCATCTGCCTCAATTTCCCGAAAATCCAATGAACTAAATCCCGGGGTATCTGCTACATACCCCTGATGTAAAGAAATGAACTCAACATGTCTTGTTGTATGCTTTCCCCGCCCTAATGTTTCTGAAATATTTCCTACTTTTAAATCTAAACCAGGTTTAAGAGCATTTAATAAGGAGGATTTCCCTACTCCGGATTGTCCTGCTATAACTGATGCTTTCCCTCTTATATATGGAATCATTTGTTGTACTTGTTCTTTATCCTTAAAGGATAAAAGGACAACAGAATATCCTATGTTTTCATACATCTGTTGGAAGGTTTCCATTTCCTTTTTTACATCTGGCTTTACCAGGTCCATTTTGGTAATCACAATAATGGGTTCTATCCGTTTAGCCTCATTTAATACGAGGAAACGATCTAACAGTAAAGCATTAAAATCAGGTTCCCTGGCAGATGTGACAATAATAGCCTGATCAATATTAGCAATTGGCGGGCGGACTAATTCATTCTTCCGTTCAGAAATTCCTGTAACAAAGCCATGTCCATTATCTGTAATATCAATTTCCACCCTATCACCAACCAGGGGTGTGATCTTTTGCTTTCTGAAAAGTCCTCTCCCCCTGCATTGATAAATTTGTCCACTTTCCACCTCTACATAATAAAACCCGCTTAACGCTTTTACGATTTTCCCTTTGGTCATTCGGTTAATCTCCACCTTCTGGATTGTTCGTGAATTCGTCTGTATCATCTACTTTACCATTAACTAGAATTCGATAGCTTCCTGTTTCCCCTGGTGCAACTGTTAAATCAAATTCATACGTTTTATCTTCTGTAATTTCTTCACTAATAAATGGAGTTGATCCATCGTTATTCATATCTTCTATATAAATTTCTACACTCGTCACATTTTGGTCCTGTTTATTCTCTTGTCCTTCATCGTTGCCCTGATTGCTATCTTCTACTTCTACCGTATGTTCAACTGAAAAACTCTTAGGTTTTGGTTCTGGTCCTTTTGAAATGACAACAGAAATTTCAGTTCCCTCTTCAACTTCTTCAGAAGCTGCTGGATCCTGGCTGATAACACGGCCTTTTTCTACTTCGTCTGAATATTCTTCTTTAGGATCAGAAGACATCGATAAATTATGTTCACTTATATACTGATCTACTTCCTCTAAGGTAGATCCTCTTAGTGATTGAAGGGTGACGGTTGGTGGTCCGGTACTCACCTCAAAACGAACCGATGTATCCTCAGGAATAACAGGAGATTCAGCTGTTGGGTCCTGGGATATAATTTCACCTACAGGTCTATCCGACTCTACACCAAAGTCTTTAATGTCATCATACCCCATCCCCTCCAGGATTTGTTGTACCTGATCATATTGTTGACCTACATAATTGCCAAATTCCTCTTTTTCTTTCCCTATACTCGTAATAATGGTTACCGTTGATCCTTCTCTTACAATCGATCCAGCTCCAGGCTCTGTTTCAATAACATTGCCTTCTTCAACTGAATCTGAATTTCTGGACTCATTTTCTATTTCCACATTTATCTTATTTAATTCATTCACAGCTTCTTCGTATGTTAAACCGGAAACATCCATAATTTCCACTTCATCCGGCATTAATAATTTTGGTAACACAAACAATGCAAACAGGCCAGCAACAATCAATACGGCTAATATGGAAAAGGTCCACACCTTCCATTTCTCTTTCTTTTTCTTTGGCTTCTCATCATTTTGGGGCTCCTGTTTTTTGTGAACAACAGTATCTCCAGTATGATCATCCGCCATTTCATTATCATTCGTAATAACAGGTATAGCCTTTGTTTCTTCCCCCTCTTCCTCAGGAGGTGAAAACTTCTCTTCATTCATCCGACTGGGTAATAAGGCTGTCGCTAAATCCTCTTCAAATTGTTGTGCACTATCATAACGGTGAAATGGATTTTTCGCTGTAGCCTTCAGGACTACATTTTCTACACTTTGAGGAATATCTGGTACCCATCTGCGTACAGATGGCGTTTCACTTTGTAAATGCTTTAAGGCAATTGAAACAGCCGATTCACCTGAAAATGGAAGTCTCCCGGTCAGCATTTCAAAAAATACAATACCCAATGAGTATATATCAGACTTTTTAATGGCCGTACCACCTCTAGCCTGTTCTGGTGACAGATAATGAACAGAACCAAGCACCGAATTCGTCTGTGTTACACTTGTGTGGCTTAGTGCCATAGCAATTCCAAAATCGGTTACTTTAGCAATTCCTTTTTCATCAATTAAAATATTTTGAGGCTTTAAATCTCTATGAATAATTTCATTATGATGGGCATGAGTTATGGCTGATGTGATTTGTTTCATTATATCGACAGCTTCATCAACAGGGAGTGGACCGTACAACTGAATGTATTGTTTGAGAGTCATCCCTTTGACATACTCCATGACAATATAATAAATATTGTCATTATCGTCTTCTTCCCCTACATCATATATATTCACAATATTTGGGTGGGATAAGCTTATAGTAGATTGAGCTTCCCGCCGAAATCTTTCAATAAACTCTTCATCATGGGCATACTCCATGCGCAATGCTTTTATTGCAACATCACGTTCCAGGATTAAATCATGGGCGAGATAAACATTCGCCATGCCTCCTCCACCAATGGTGTCGGTAATTTTATATCTATCATTTAAAACTTGTCCTTCAAACACGTTTATTCACCCTCTTTCTGTTGAGGGGAATTTTGTACTATTGCCAGGGAGATATTATCCTCGCCACCTCGTTCATTCGCTAAATCAATTAGCTTTTTCATAGAATCTTCTATGGAATCAGCCTCTATAATATATTGGTGTAATTCATGATCTTCAACTTTATTTGTTAAACCATCCGAACATAGAACCAAATAATTTTTAGGCTCCCAGCTTATCGTCTTAATATCAATATCCACTCTTTCTTCAGTTCCTAATGCCTTTAATAAGACATTTTTCCGTGGATGATGCTCTGCATCTTCTGGAGACAATTGACCAGTACGGACCAGTTCGTTAACTAGTGAATGATCCTCTGTCACCTGAGCAAAACCATGGCTGTTGGATAAGTAACATCTGCTATCACCAATGTGCGCTATTGTAATAAAGTAATCTGTACATACAGCAGCAACAATGGTTGTTCCCATTCCTTTACACTCTTCATGGTCAATGGCATACTGTAAAATAATCTGATTAACCTCTTTAATCTCGTCGTTCAGCCATGCTTGAGCTTGTTCAGGTGAAGAAATCTCCTTCGTATTACTCCATCTAGTATGTAATTCCGTTGTAGCCAATGAACTTGCTACATCACCTGCACTATGTCCTCCCATTCCATCAGCTACAATGGCCAGCATTTGATTTTCCTGATTAAAATAAATCCCGCCAGAATCTTCATTATGGCTTCTTACATGGCCCGTATCGGTTAGAAAATTTCCTAACACTCGTATCACCCCGTTTTTTCTTACAAAGCTTATCCAATTTTTTACGAACATATGTATTACGTTTCAGCTATCATTTTCGTTTCAACTAACAGGATAAGCTTAAAAAATCATTCAAGGAAACCGGATTTTCCCGCCCCCATTTACTTTTCTATAGAATACCATAATTATACCTTTTTGATTAACCTCGTTAAGAAAAATCCATCTGTGTCCAAATCCTGCGGAAACAATTGCAGCCCCCATTCGGTTAATCCCTCTAATTCTTTGCATACCTCAGGAAGAGACGCTTTGAAATGTGGATCGATTACAAAATCTTTATGATTTTCCAAAAATGCTTGGATTAACAACTCATTTTCTTCTTTATCAACCGTACATGTACTGTAAATTAACTTTCCATCGGGTTTTAGTAAAGGAGCAACTGCAGCCAGCAAATCACCTTGAACTTTTGCTAAGTTCTGTATATCATCGACAGACTTTTGGTATTTAATATCAGGCTTCCCTCTTAAAACCCCCAATCCGGAACAAGGAGCATCTAAAAGAATTCGATCAAAGGTTCCATTATCATAAATTTCATGGAGCTTGCGGCTGTCTGCTTGTTTAGCTTCTACAATAGTTAGTCCAAGATCCTTTGCTTTCTCTTCAACAAGCTTTGTCTTTTTCTCGTGTAAATCATAGGCATGAATACAGCCCTCATCATTCATTTTTTCAGCAATATGAGTCGTTTTCCCCCCCGGTGCGCTACATGCATCTAAAACAAACATTCCAGGTTCAACATCCATCATTTCTCCAACTAACATGGAACTCTCATCTTGAACTGTTAAGTACTCCTTGAATAATGGATGGCGAAAGATATTACCGTTTTTAATAATAATCCCCTGGGCTGATAAAGGGGAACGTTCTACTTCAAATCCATCCTCCTCCAGTTTCTTTATCATTTCTTCACGGCTTGTTTTCATGGATTGCACACGTACAGAAACTTCCTTTTCATGCAAGTTTCTGAAGCACATCGAGCGGGCAATATCAAATCCATACCATCTTACAAAACGCTCTACCAGCCATTCTGGATGGCTGGTTTCTACTGCCAGTCTTTTCACTGGATTTTCAATGGAATCAATTGAAGGTACACCTTTTCGTTGAACATTCCTCAATACACCATTTACAAATGAGCTTAATCCTTTGCCACCTTTTTTCTTGGCTAATTCAACTGCTTCATAAATAATGGCATGATCAGGTACCCTTTCTAAGTACTGCATCTGATAAATGGCCAAATATAAAAGCCACTTCACCCAGGGTTTAACACGTTTTCGTACAAATGGCTTTAAAAAGTAAGCTAAGGTATCTCTTCGCTGTAAAGTCCCATAAACCAATTCTGTAAGTAAGGCGACATCTTTTTGATTCAGGTTATCCTTCCTTATTTCACGTTGAATCAGTAAATGACTGTAGCCACCACTTTGTCCAACTCTTACCAAAATATTTAATACTGCTTCGCGAACGGTTTTCTGTGCCATGCTACTCTCCTAACCTGTCTCCTGTAGTAAGTTTGCTACCGGCTCCACGTAAAAAGGATTCCGCATTCATACGTTTTTTGCCTGCAGGTTGTAACTCTGTAATTCGAATTCCTTTTTGATCCCCACACACCACTACAAATCCATCCTCATCCATTTCACTAATGGTACCAGGGGTTTCGTTATAAGTTTTGTTAACTTTTTCCCCCCACCAGATTTTAATATTCTTCCCGTTTAGCTTGGTAGATGCTACCGGCCAAGGATGGAGACCTCGAATATGATTATAGATATCCTCATAATTCTCGTTCCAATTTATTCTTTCCTGTTCTCGCTTAATATTATAAGCAAAAGTTGCCTGTTCATGATTCTGTTTTTCTGGTTCAATGGTCTTGTTAAATATTTTGGGCAGAGTATCAACTAACAGATTTGATCCTGCTTCTGCCAATTTATCATGCAAGGAACCAACGTGATCATTCTCTTGAATAGGAACTTTTACCTTGGCAAGCATATCTCCTGCATCTAAAGCCTCAACCATATACATGATTGTAACACCCGTCTCTTTCTTCCCTTCTAAAATTGCATAATGTATCGGCGCACCTCCCCTTAATTCCGGAAGTAACGAGGCATGTACATTAATGCATCCATACAGAGGTTCTTCCAGTAATTCTTTGGGTAAAATTTGACCAAAAGCAGCTGTAACAATAAGATCCGGTTGATAATCGAGCACCATTTCATATTCATTTTTAATCTTCTCTGGTTGTATTACAGGAATATCATGTCGCAGAGCCTCAACTTTTACCGGGGGCGGTGTTAATTCCCTTTTTCTTCCCTTAGGTCGATCCGGCTGGGTAACAACGGCTGCTACTTGATAGCCTTCCTGAATGATGGATTGTAAAACGGGAACAGCAAAATCAGGTGTTCCCATAAATACAATGCGTTTCGTCATTGATTGACACTCCTTCTACATCATTTGCGTTGGTTGAAAGTCAATAGATATTTGCAAATCCTTTGACTGTATTTCCTTTTCATATTGTTGTATGATGCTTTTCATATTCTCATAAAGGTTTGGTTCATTTTTGTATTTTATCATGCATTGATAGCGATATCTATTTTTTATCCTTGTAATAGGAGATGGTGTGGGACCTAGTATTTGTGTTCGATTCATGCTCATATGGTTTAATGATTTCACAATTTTTTGGGTCACTTGGACTACATACGCATTATTAGGGTGAGACACTGTTACTAAAGCCAAAAAATAATAGGGTGGATATTGAAATCTCTTTCGCATCCTCATTTCATACTGGAAGAAGTCATCATATTGATATTGGCTTGCCATCTCTATACTATAATGGTCAGGTGTATACGTTTGGACAACAACCTCACCTGGAAGTTCATGACGACCAGCTCTACCACTGACCTGTGTTAACAATTGAAAGGTTTTTTCAGATGAACGAAAATCTGGTATGTATAGCATAGAATCAGCAGCAAGCACACCTACCAGAGTCACATTATTAAAATCAAGACCTTTTGCAATCATTTGGGTACCTAATAGAATATCAGCCTTTCCTTCCCTGAATTGATTCAATAACTTTTCATGAGCGCCTTTTCTACGAGTAGTATCCACATCCATACGGATAATTCGTGCTTCCGGGAAAGTCTGTTGAAGGGATTCTTCTACTTTCTGAGTTCCCGTACCAAAATAGCGAATCGACTCGCTTCCGCATTCAGGGCACGTTTGGGGCATAGGGATTTCATAAGAACAGTAATGACATTTTAGACGTTCCTGTTTTCTGTGATACGTTAATGAGATATCACAGTGAGGGCATTGCATCGTTGTGCCGCAATCTCTGCACATGACAAATGTAGAGTAGCCCCTGCGATTTAGGAGCAGTACAATTTGTTCATGTTTTTGCAAACGGTCGCGAATGCGTTCTTGCAAAGGAAAAGAAAACATAGACCGGTTACCCTGATGAAGCTCCTTACGCATATCAACAATTTCCACCTCTGGCATACTTTGATTATTCATACGTTTGGATAGAGTCAGTAATTGATAAACTCCTTTTTTTGCCCTAGCAAAAGTCTCAAGCGTAGGCGTTGCACTGCCAAGAATAACAGGACATTGATGATATTCTCCTCGAAAAATAGCAATATCACGTGCATGATAGCGCGGGGTATCATCCTGTTTATAACTGTTCTCGTGTTCTTCATCGATGATAATAATTCCGAGATTTTCAAAAGGAGCAAAAATAGCCGAACGTGCACCCACAACTACCCGTACTTCTTTTCGTAGTATTTTGCGCCATTCATCAAATTTTTCACCTGCTGATAGACCACTATGCATAACGGCGACCTCAGAACCAAATCTTCCTTTAAATCGCTGGACCATTTGCGGTGTTAAGGATATTTCAGGAACAAGAACAATGGCTTCTTCCCCTTTATCCAGTGCTTTCTGGATGGATTGGAGGTAAACCTCTGTTTTTCCACTGCCTGTAACACCATGAAGTAAAAAGACTTCATGAGCAGATTCCTTGATGGAGCGATGGATCGGTGTAATAGCTTCTGATTGTTCCTCTGTTAAGGGAAGCGGCTCTGTTCTTTCAAAATCACGATTTTCATAGGGATCCCGATATACTTCTTTTTCAAATACTTCGATTAATCCACGTTCAGTCAGTGATTTTACCGTAGACCTAGTTGTATTTAGTCTTTCCATCAGCTTCTTCATAGGAACTGGTTCAGGATTATGTAGAAAGAATTCTACAATAGCTTTTTGTTTTTTCGCTTGTTTTGGTATATCGATAAGCGCTTCTTCTAACTGAAGCACGTCTATTGGCTGTGCCCAGGTTATTTTCTTTTTTGTTTCTTTACTCTTCACGATATATCGAACTTCAACATTTCCATCTTTAATCGCTTTTTGAATTTGAGAGTATGGAATATTCCTTTCTTCGATTTCCTCAAATGATACAACAACTCGCCCAGCAAATAATGTTTGCAGCGCTTCAGTCAATTCTATCTCTTCTGCTAGTAACCAAAGTTCTTTTTTATACTTTGCTTTGAGAACTTGTGGAAGCATTACCTGAAGGGAAGTAATCTGGAAACTTAAGGTTTTATTTGCAATCCACGTGC
Organism: Salinibacillus kushneri; assembly: GCF_900111405.1. Classification (GTDB taxonomy): domain Bacteria; phylum Bacillota; class Bacilli; order Bacillales; family Alkalibacillaceae; genus Salinibacillus; species Salinibacillus kushneri. The sequence goes on from NZ_FOHJ01000009.1 coordinate 45,796, forward strand.
CAAGTTCTAATAGTTCTTTTGTTAAGACAGGTGTATAATCCATTACTTCATGAATCTCTTTTAATTGCACAACATCTGTATCCGGTTTGATTTTCACAACAAACCCCATCACTTTTCGTGGGCCAAAGGGTATAATTACACGCATTCCTTCTTCTAAGCTATCTTCATATCTTTCAGGAACACGGTAATCAAAAACGTGATCAATAGCCATGGAAGGGACATCTACTATAACACTTGCAATGGTCACTGTTCTACACCCTTTAATTCTTCCTCTATTAAAGAAAACAGTTGACGGGCAATTTGTCTTTTTGAGGATAATGGAAGCTGTTCAACTCTTCCTTGTTTTGATATAAAAGTAGCTTCATTTGTATCCCCGGAAAAGCCCGCTCCTTCCTGACTGACATCATTAATGATGACAGCATCTAAATTTTTTCTATCTAATTTCTCTTTTCCATATTGAAGGGCGTTCGTTGTTTCCGCAGCAAATCCAACTAAGTATTGCTGTTCCTTTTTCTCCCCTAAGGCTTTTAAGATATCTTGCGTGCGTTCCATCTCAACGACAAGTGATTCTTCCTGTTTTTTCATTTTTTGATCGAACGTAATCTTAGGTCGGTAATCTGCAACAGCGGCTGCTTTTATAACAATATCAGCCTGCTCATAGTGTCGAAGGACTTCTTTATACATATCTTCAGCTGTTTCTACATCAATTCGCTTGACACCATGGGGTACATCGAGCGGAGACGGTCCAGATATTAAAGTAACATGTGCACCGAGATTTGCTGCTATTTCAGCGATTGCATATCCCATTTTTCCTGATGAACGATTGGTAAAAAACCGGACAGGATCAAGGGATTCCCGAGTAGGTCCAGCCGTGACTACAATCTGCTTTCCTCTAAGATAAGAAGGAGATTCGTCAGCATCCATCTGCTTTTCTATTACTTCTATAATTGATTCAGGCTCTTCCAGTCGACCTTTACCTACATACCCGCAAGCAAGTAAACCTTCACCAGGTTCAATAAATTGATAACCATACTCCGTTAACGTCTGCATATTTTTTTGTACTGCAGGATGAGCATACATGTGTACATTCATAGCTGGGGCCACAAAAACGTTAGCACTTGTTGCAAGTAAGGTTGTAGTCAGCATATCATCAGCTATACCGTTTGCGGCTTTCCCAATCGTGTTTGCTGTTGCTGGAGCTAAAATAAATAAATCTGCCCAATCAGCTAAGTCAATATGAGCAATTTTTTCCGGATCTTTTTCATCAAAGGTATCTGTAAACACCGGCTGTCTTGATAAAGCTTGAAATGTTAAAGGAGTGACAAATTCCCTGGCATGTTCTGTCATAATAACCTTCACTACAGCTCCTTTTTGTACAAGCTTACTGGTTAGTGCACATGCCTTATATGCAGCTATACCTCCCGATACACCTAAAACGACTTTTTTTCCTTTTACCATTGGTTTGATTCCCCCTTGATAATTCATCCCTCACAGGCTAAAAAAGAGTGCCGTAAATCAATTGGGCCTATCTAAAAATCTTTTATGGTACTTATAAAGTGCAAAAAATAACAACCCTATTAAGGTTGTTATTTCAACGATTACGGGTGATTATTCATAATCATGATTAGCTGTTTCCAGTTGCTCAGCCCGAATTTCCTCCAGTGCAGTCCCGACTAATTTATTGGATTTGACATGATCAATCATCGGATCTTTCGTAAATTGCAATTCTCTCGCACGCTTAGCGGACAAGATGACTAAAGCGTATTTTGAATTTACCTTTTCAAGCAATTCATCTACAGATGGTTCTAACATCATTCCATATCACTCTCCAACGCTTTTTTATACTCTTCAGCAATTCGCTCTCTATTACAATGTTCTGCCTGAACAATTGAGTTTATTTTCTCTACAGCGTGATTTACTTCATCATTCACTACTACGTAATCATACGCTTCCATCATTTCAATTTCTTCTTTAGCAGCTAATAAACGATTCCTGACCAGGTCTTCCGATTCTGTTCCTCTATTGATAATTCGATTTTTCAGCTCTTCAAGGCTTGGGGGAAATAAGAAGATAAAAACACCTTCAGGAAAATTATCTTTCACCTGTAATGCCCCTTGAACTTCTATTTCGAGAAAAACATCTTTACCTGAATCGAGTGTTTCTTCTACATATTCTCTAGGGGTTCCATAATAGTTTCCAACATATTCTGCCCATTCGAGCAGTTTATTTTGCTCAATCATTTTTTCTACTTCCTCTTTTTCATGAAAGAAGTAGTCAACCCCATGCTTTTCTCCGTTTCTGGGTTTTCTTGTTGTAACAGATATCGAATATTGTAAGTCTGTTGCCTGATCGAATAGAGCCTTTCTTACGGTGCCTTTTCCGACTCCTGATGGACCGGATAAAATAAACAAGATACCTTTCTTATCAATCACAATATTGCCTCCTAGCCTTCATCCGACATGTCATCGTTACTAATGACACGTTGACCAACTGTTTCTGGCTGTACAGCAGAAAGAATAACATGGTCACTGTCTGCCACAATCACAGCACGTGTACGTCTCCCATATGTAGCGTCTATCAGTTTATTATTGTCTCTTGCAACGGTTATAATTCGTTTTATTGGTGCTGACTCCGGCGATACAATTGAAATAATTCGATTAGCTGATACAACGTTTCCAAAGCCAATATTAATTAATTTTAAACTCAAATATGGTTCCTCCTCTAATTTTAGCCTTTCTGTTTCTATTTACAACAGCTATTTTTGATTTTGCTAATGCTAACGAACCCTAATCTTTCCATTAAACTCGGTATTGTCTCTCGCTTTTCTTCAAAATATACACGATTATTCGGTTTTATTCAACATTTTGAATCTGCTCTTTTAGTTTTTCTACTTCACTTTTGACGTTTACAACCCATTCTGTTATATGGCCGTCGTTGGATTTAGAACCGATTGTGTTGATTTCACGATGCATTTCCTGAATGATAAAATCAAGTTTTCTTCCTATTGATTCATTTTTTTGCAGGGTTGCTATAAATTGATCAATATGACTGAAGAGTCTTGTAACTTCTTCTGTAATATCACCTTTCTCAGCTAATAGTGCGACTTCTTGTATGACTTTTCGGTCATCCTCACGAAGCTCATCGTTTAAATACTCTTCAATTCGATTTCGAATCCGCTTTCGATATTCTTCCATGATGAAATCACGATTCCTATCCAGTTTCTGTACAATGGATTGGATATACAAGACTCGTTGCTGTAAATCATTGAAAATAACTTCTCCTTCCCGTTGTCTCATTTCCAATGATTTCTTTAAAGCTCTGTCGCATGTTTGAAGTAGCAAAGTTTCAAATTCATTATCCGTTTTTTCCTGTTCAACAATAGAAAATGCATCTTCAAGCTGTACTATATCTTGTATTGTAACGGATTCAGACAAATGATAGCGGTTTTTTAGAAGCTCCATCTTTTCTATATATTGATCTAAGAGAGGCCAGTCAATGTGAAGCTTACGATTTACAAGTCCTTCTCCTTCAATGGTTACCATTACATCCACTCTGCCACGTGTAAAGTATGTTCTGGCCTGTTTTTTGATTTTCTCTTCAACATATAGAAGCATTTTTGGCATTTTTATCGACAGGTCTAAAAATCGATGATTGACAGTGCGAACTTCTACTGTAACTCTTGTTTCCCCGATTGCTGCGACTTCTCTACCGTAGCCTGTCATACTTTTAACCAAAATACTCACTTCCATTCTGTTACCAATTATAGGATAAATGCTACGATATTCTTTATTTTATCATGATTTTCCCGGAATTTCTAATAGATATGTCAAAATTCACTGTTACAAGTACCGATTCTATCGTTTTTATTCTTTTCGAGAAGGCATCCAAATCAGAGTTGGAATCGCACTTAAAGCTAATATATATATCCATTCTGTCAAAGGTAACTCTACTGTATGAAAAATGGGTTGCAAGGGTTCATAGTACACGACAACTAGTAGTAATAAAACGGATGACAGTACCGCTCCTACTAAATAAAGATTTCCAATAGGGTTACGTGAAAATACCGAATTATCTGATCGACAATCAAAAACATGAATAAGCTGTGACATTACTAAAGTTGTAAAGGCAATCGTCTGGGCGTATTCTAAATGATCAGGATTTTTTTGATAGGCGAACATAAAGGCCAATAAAGTCACTAAGCCAATTAGAAACCCTCTGCTTACGATTTTATAACCCAATCCTCTCGAGAAGACACTCTCTTTTTGATTGCGTGGCGGTCGTTTCATTACATCTCTTTCCGGCTGGTCCAGTCCTAAAGCTAGTGCTGGCAACCCATCTGTAACTAAATTCACCCATAAGATTTGAACAGGAACTAAAGGTAAAGGCATGGCTAACATCATAGCAAATAACATGACTAAAATTTCTCCTACATTAGATGCTAACAAATAACGAATAAATTTACGTATATTCTCATAAATATTTCTTCCTTCTTCTATAGCCGATTTAATGGTAGCAAAATGATCATCCATTAATACAAGAGAAGATGCCTCTTTTGTAACGTCTGTACCACTTTTCCCCATGCTTATTCCAATATCACTGGCCTTGATAGCAGGTGCATCATTCACCCCATCTCCTGTCATCGCTACAACATGTCCATTATTTTGAAAAGCTTTTACAATACGTAATTTATGCTCTGGAGTAACACGAGCAAAAACATAAACATCAGGAATAAGGGCTTCTAGTTCCTCATCATTCATTGCACTTATTTGATAACCATCTAAAACCTTTCCATTGGGAGGAAGAAGCTGTAATTGTCTGGCAATAGCTTGAGCTGTATTAACATGATCTCCCGTAATCATGACCGTTTTTACACCCGCATCACGACAAATATTAATAGCTTCCCCTACATCCTCGCGTGGTGGATCCATTAGACCGAACAATCCTATAAAAGTCAAATCGCTTTCTAATTGAAAATCCTGATCGTTTTTTGATGCACCTATTTCTTTTACACATACAGCGATAGTACGTAATGCTTCATTGGTCATCCTTTGCATCATATGCTGGATATGCTTTTCTTTTTTTGGTGTAAAGGGTAATTTTTCCTTGCCATCCTGAATCCAGCTTGTCCGTTTTAACAAAACATCAGGAGCTCCTTTTGTAATAACAAAACGTTTACCTTTTTCATCTTCAACCACTACAGACATCCGCTTTCTGGAAGAATCAAAAGGAATTTCACGAATGACTTTCATTCCTTGTAAGCTGTGTCGCGATAACCCCGCCTTTTCTGCCGCCACAACAAGAGCACCTTCAGTAGGATCACCATCGATTTGATAATTACCCTTATTATTCATGATTTCTGCATGACTGCACAATAAAATATATCGTAATAAATGACTAAGCGATTCTGAATGTAAAGGATCTACTCTTTTACGATTTAATAAAAATTTCCCTTTAGGATTATATCCTTTTCCGGTTACAAAAAAATGCTTTTTCGGTACATATATTTGTCTTACTGTCATTTGATTTTGGGTAAGGGTTCCGGTTTTATCTGAACAGATAACAGATGCGGCTCCTAATGTTTCCACAGCAGAAAGCTTACGAACAACTGCTTTACGTTTAATCATTCGCTGTACCCCTAATGAAAGGGCAACTGTCACTATAGCCGGCAGCCCTTCAGGTATTGCTGCAACAGCTAACGACACACCTGCTAAGAACATTTCGTAAATCGGATGCCCCTGATATATCCCTAAAAGGGCTACAGCAACTGTTAATAGTATGGCTGTAACAATTAAAATCTTCCCCAATTCTTCCAGCTTTCTTTCAAGTGGTGTAGGCATACGTTCGGTCGAAGAAAGCATGGAAGCAATTTGACCCATAGCAGTGGACATCCCTGTAGCCACTACAACTCCCATTCCACTGCCTCTTGTAACTAAAGTACCGGAGAAGGCCATATTCTGCTGATCACCAAGTTCTACATTTTCTTTGTGAATGGGTTTATCATCCTTAACGGCAGGAATAGATTCCCCAGTTAATACCGATTCTTCAATTTCAAGGCTATTGATTTCTAATAAACGGACATCTGCACTAACGCGGTCTCCTGTCCTGATTTTGACAATATCGCCTGAAACGAGTTCCCGGCTTGATTTGTTGACCCATACTCCTTCCTGTAATACCGTAACAACCGGGGCAGATAATTCCTTTAATTTTGACAACGATTTTTCAGCTTTTTGCTCCTGAAAAAATCCCAATAATCCGTTCAAGAGAACAATCGCCATAATCGCTATGGCATCTATGTATTCTCCTAACAAACCAGATATTAAAGTAGCACCCAGTAGGACAAGCACCATAAAATCTTTGAATTGCTGGACAAACAAATAAAATCTTGATATTTTTTCCTGGTCTGCAATTGTATTTTCTCCTTGTTGCTGTAAACGATTATAAGCTTGTTTTTCGGTTAAACCAAAACGCATATCAGTCTGGAGCTTTTCTTCTATTTCTGCTTGATTTTTCGTATACCACTTCACAATCCAATACCCCCATCTAAGAGCTTCTTGTGTATATCTATTCAGACAAGCCCAAAAAAATGCTATACTTTGTGTATGATATGAGGTGATGAGATTGTCATTTGATGGAGTAGTAACACGTGCTGTTGTCAATGAACTATCAACGAAGCTAACAACAGGACGTATATTAAAAATTTATCAGCCAACCAACAGTGAGTTAGTCATAACCGTGCGTAGTCATGGAGAGAATCATAAGCTTCTTTTGTCTGTACATCCAAGCTACGCCCGTTTGCATTTAACGAATGAATCCCTTACGAACCCAAAGGAACCGCCAATGTTTTGTATGTTACTGAGGAAATATCTTTCTGGGGGATTTATTGAAAAAGTTGAGCAAAAAGATATGGAGCGTATGATTCGTTTTCGTATATACACCAAGGATGAAATCGGTGATATAACAAGTAAATCCTTAATCGTAGAAATAATGGGCAAGCATAGCAATATAATGCTGGTTGATGAGGAGAAAAACGTTATTTTGGATAGTATGAAGCATATTCCACCAACCCAAAATCGCCATCGCACCATTTTACCGGGCCAGCCCTATGTCTTTCCTCCTGAGCAAAATAAACTCCATCCTTTAGAAATTGATGGGGAACGATTTGTACAAAAACTGGACTTTAATGGAGGTAAGCTCGATCAGCAAATGGTCCAAACCCTAATGGGACTGTCTCCATTAATGGCTAGAGAACTAGAGCACCGTGCTCATCTTGGTTCAGCCCGGAAATATAAGGATGTTTTCGAAGACTTTCAAAAAGATTTAAAAGAGCACAACTATACACCGACGATTTATCAAGGAAATAAGGAGCAATTCTATGTCTTTTATCTGGATTCCCTTCCAAATGAACGCATAACCTATGCTTCTATAAGTGAAATGTTAGACACCTATTATCGAGGCAAAGCAGAACGAGATAGGGTTAAGCAGCAAATGGGTGACATATATCGTCTTTTAAAAAACGAACGTGACAAAAATAAACGCAAAATCAAAAAACATCAACAAACGTTGAAAAAGGCTGAAAAAGCAGAGGTTTATCAAAAGCTGGGAGAATTATTAACAGCCAATATGCACCTGATTAAAACAGGTGATTCTTCCGTAAAGGTTATTGATTACTATGATCCTGAACAGGCGGAGATTGAAATTGAACTTAATCCAAACAAAACACCCAGCGAAAATGCCCAGAGCCTGTTTCAAACCTATCATAAGTTAAAGAAATCAAAAGAAGTGGTCACAAAAGAGATTGATAAAGCAAATGAGGAGATTCAGTATTTAGAGCAGTTGATGCAGCAATTAGAGTCAGCAAGGGAGCAGGATTTAGAAGAGATACGCGAAGAACTCCAAGAACAAGGGTTTATTAAGAAAAAAAGGAATAAGCAAAAGAAGAAAAAGAATCAGAAGCCTCAGCTGGATGAATATCAAGCTTCTGATGGAACATTGATTTTAGTTGGACGCAATAACAAGCAAAATGAATATTTAACCAATCGCTTAGCCAATAAAGAAGAAATTTGGCTTCATGCAAAGGACATACCGGGATCCCATGTCTTAATTAGAGATACCCGTCCAAATGAGGAAACCATCCAGGAAGCTGCACAACTTGCCGCTTTCTATAGCAAATCGAAAATGTCATCAACCGTTCCAATTGATTATACAAAAGTAAAACATGTGCATAAACCAAATGGCGCAAAACCCGGTTATGTCATCTATGAAAACCAGAAAACCGTTTTTGTTACTCCGACTGAAAAGAAGATTCACGAAATGAAAAAGGATAGATCATAACGAAAGAAGGCTGACCCTGAAGCATTGGGACAGCCTGACTTTTATTGGGATAAGAAATTTCTTATATGTATTGAAACAAAAGGATAAACAAAAGAATGGTTGCGAGATAGGTAAAACCACTATGACCCCAATATTTGTTGTTATGACGCCGGAACATGAAATAATTCCAGCCTGCAAAAATAAGGATTCCTATGAGGAAACTTATACTTGCTTTCCATGAGAAAATAGATTCTGACTCCTCCATAGAAAGTGTAACCCATAAATAGATATATAAATAACATGTAAATAGTCCGAGTGCGGCATTCCCTACGATTAACCAGGCCCATTTTGATATTTTCAAGTCATCACAGCCTTTGTTTATTTTTTCCTTGGATTATTGTACAATGACTCTCGGTTAGATGCAATGATCCCAATTAACCAGACCAAAGAAACCTATATCGGCAGAAAATATCGCTTCAAATCCAAATACATGCTCTATGATATCGATAAGTGGTCACGCCACTTAAGTAAATCCTCTTTTTGTTGTTGTGAAATCTGTTTGTTATGGTTCATATGGGATAAAAGAGTATCAAAGTCTGTTAAACTTTCATAACGAATTCGAGCAGACTTAAAGTTTTTTAGACTAGCGGTTAGCCCATAAGTAAATATAGATAACATTGCCATCACTTCTCCTCCGGACCTTTCAATCGTTTTAGCAGCATTCAACACACTCATTCCCGTAGATACTAAGTCCTCAATGACAATGACCTTTTGCCCTTTTGACAAATTTCCTTCTATTTGATTTTGTTTTCCATGCGCTTTAGCCTTCCCCCTAACATATACCATCGGCAGCTCTAATTGATCTGCTACCCAAGCCGCATGAGGAATCCCAGCTGTTGCACAACCCGCAATAATGTCTGTTTCAGGATATTGATTAGAGATAACCTCGGCAAAATAGGCTGTAATGTTTTTTCTTACTTTTGGAAAGGACATCAGGATCCGATTATCACAATAAATCGGCGATTGGATTCCTGATGACCATGTAAAGGGAGCCTCTGTCCGAACTTGAAGTGCTCCTGCTTTCATTAATTGGCTGGCCACAAACGTTTTTCTATTCATCCTTCCACTCCTTTACTACTCGTTCATATTGTTTTTTTGGATGGATGGCTCTCGTAATACTTCTCCCCATCACAATCATATCACTTCCTCGTTGTTTAGCATCTCGAGGGGTTGCTACTCTCTTTTGGTCTTCTAAGCGATCATCATCAAATCGAATCCCTGGAGTACAGGTTAGAAAAGCCCTTCCACACGCTTTCTTTATAAGAGGTACTTCATGAACAGAGCAAATAACGCCGTCAACACCTGATTGGCAAGCTAATGCGGCATATTCCTCAATCGTTCTATTCATGGACCATGAAATGCCAAGTTCACGATTTAGCATTTTTTCATCGGTTGAAGTAAGTTGTGTGACAGCCAATAAAAGGGGGGGTTTAACATTTGCATTTGTACCCCTATCAAGCCCTTCTTTTGCAGCTGTCATCATATGAAGACCACCAGCAGTATGTACATTCACAATATCTACACCTATACTTGCTAAATTTTTCATGGCAGATTTGACGGTATTGGGAATATCATGGAGTTTTAAATCCAGAAAAATAGGGTGTTCATTCTTTTTCAGTTCCTCAATCACTTTTGGACCTTCACGGTAAAAAAGCTCCATTCCTACTTTAACCGGCACCCCTTGTAATTCGTTATTTTGTAAAAAAGCAGTAGCTTCAGACAGCGTTTGAAAATCTAACGCCAGGTAGACTGGTTTGTTCATTCTGTAACCCCCTTGGCCGAACAATTCTGGACGGATGAATACCCATATTTCTCTAATGTCGATGGTAATTCATCAATGATATTTGAACATATATAAGGATTTTGAAAATTAGCCGTCCCTATAGCTACCGCATTTGCTCCAGCAAGTAAAAATTCCAGCACATCTTCACTTGAAGTTATTCCGCCCATACCGATAATGGGTAAATCTACCTCTTGTCTAACTTGATAAATCATTCGGATAGCAATGGGTTTAATGGCAGGACCAGATAATCCGCCTGTTACATTAGCAAGTACTGGTTTTTGCGTGTTTAGATCCATTTTCATAGCAGTCAGTGTATTAATCATAGACAAACCATCAGCACCTGCTGAAGCTTGTGCTTTTGCCATTGCTACAATATTTGTGACATTAGGTGAAAGTTTTACATAAACCGGTTTATTTGTTACTTTTTTTACCTGTTCTGTGACATTTGCGGAACGTTTCGGATCGGTCCCAAACTGGATGCCACCCTCTTTTACATTTGGACACGATATGTTTAGTTCCAGAGCCTGAATATTAGAAGATTGCGAGATGGTTTTCGCCACTTCTACGTACTCTTCTACCGTGCTTCCTGCTACGTTTGCAATAATCGGCACTTGATATGAATCTAAAAACGGGAGTTCATCCTGAATAATCTGCTTCACCCCAGGATTTTGCAGTCCTATCGCATTTAACATCCCTGAATGGGTTTCTGCCACTCGGGGGGTTTCATTACCATACCTTGGTTTTAAAGTCGCCGCTTTTAGAACCAATGCCCCTAGCTTACTCAAGTCAAAAAACTCACTGAACTCCTGCCCAAAACCAAAACAGCCAGAAGCAGGCATAACCGGATTTTTCAACTGTAAGCCAGGAATTGAGACCGCTAAATCTGTCATAAAATCACCTCTCTCGCCGAAAAAACAGGGCCATCCTTACAAATTTTTCGGTATCCTTTATGATCGTGAGGGTCACTCGTTTTACATACACAGGCAAAGCAGGCGCCGATGCCACAACCCATTCTTTCTTCTAAGGAAAGAAATCCAGGTATTGTGTCCATACATTTTGTAACAGCCTTTAACATTCCAGCAGGACCACAGGTATAATAGCGATCAATTTCATCCCGAAATGAGGGTAAAAAGTCCGTTACTCTCCCTTTAAAACCGGCTGTTCCGTCTTCTGTTACTAATAACATATTTCCTAGTTGAGCAAACTTCTTTTCATAAAAAACAGCTTTCTTCGTTTGAAACCCCAATACTGTTATGACTTGATTATGTTGATTAATAAGTTTTCGGGCTAAATAGTAGAGAGGGGGGACTCCAACCCCTCCCCCAACAAGTAAAATTTTTTCATATTTGACATCCTCAACAGGAAATCCATTCCCCCTTGGGCCTAATACATGAAGCTTATGTCCAGGTTGTTGTTCCTTTAACCATTTCGTTCCTTCTCCGATCATTTTATAAATAATCGTTATCCTTTTACCTTCAGGATTCACATTTGTAATGGAGATGGGGCGTCTTAATAGGTGCGTCATCCCCTCACCTATCCTAATATGAAGAAATTGACCAGAATCTGGGATAAAATCTGCAAGTTCTCCAGATAGAATCATCTCGTACGTATCCAGGGCAAGAGGTTTATTTTGGACAATTGTCATCCATTCCTCTTTTATCATGTTAATACCACCTCTTGCTTAGGCATACAGCTCGCCGTAAAGGTCATCGATTCGATTACACGTAACATAGCTCTTGCAGTATCCAGCGAAGTAAAACATGCAATCCCATGTTCGACTGCCTCGCGCCTTATTCTAAATCCATCGGTATGGGGCTGCTTTCCTTTTGTTAACGTATTAATTACAAACTGTACATCTCCATTTTCAATCACATCCAGTACACTTTGAGCTCTTGCTCCAATTTTACCGACTTTACTTACCGGAATGTTTAATTGTTCCAATAATCTGCCTGTTCCTTCTGTAGCTAAAATTTTAAATCCAAGATTATGAAACCTGCTCGCTATCCCTTTCATTTCTTCTTTATCTTTGTCTGCAACGGTAAGTAACACTGCACCACCATTTGGTATGCTTAATCCAGATGCAGATAATCCCTTGTATAATGCTTTTTCTAAATTGATATCCCGGCCAATGACTTCTCCTGTTGATTTCATTTCTGGTCCTAAACTAATGTCTACCCTCCGTAATTTTTCAAAGGAGAAGACCGGAACCTTAACAGATACCACCTCTGCTTCTGGTAACACACCACTTTTATATCCTAACGTTTTCAGCTTCGTTCCCAACATAACCTTTGTCGCTAAATTTGCCATAATTAGTCCAGTTACTTTGCTTAAAAATGGTATTGTACGGCTTGCTCGGGGATTAACTTCAAGGACATAGATTATATCTTCATGTAAAACGAATTGAATATTGATTAAACCAATGACACCTAATTCTTTGGCCAGTTTTTGGGTGATTTCGATACAACGATTCTTTTGGCTATCACTCAATCGTTGAGTTGGGTATACGGCAATTGAATCTCCTGAATGAACACCTGCCCGCTCAATATGTTCCATGATTCCAGGAATAACAACTGTTTCACCGTCACAAATCGCATCAACTTCCATTTCAATGCCCGTTAAGTATCGATCAATTAAAACAGGATGATCCTTGTGAACCTTTACAGCTTCCTTCATATAGCGATCTAAATCTTCACGCTCATAAACAATCTCCATTGCTCTTCCCCCCAGTACATAGGATGGACGGACAAGTACTGGAAATCCTAATTTTTCCGCGCTCTCTATGGCTTCTGGAATGGATGTTGCGATTTTCGCTTTTGGTCTTGCAATGTTTAATCGATCTAACGTTTTTTCAAATTGGTTACGATCTTCTGTAGCATCAATTGATTCAAGGTCTGTTCCCAAGATCCGGACACCTCTTTTTGCAAGGCCTTCTGCAAGAGAAATAGCGGTTTGACCCCCAAATTGAACAATCACCCCTTCTGGCTGTTCCAGATCAATAACATTCATGACATCTTCTATCGTTAAGGGTTCAAAGTATAATTTATCCGAAACACTAAAATCCGTGGAGACTGTCTCAGGATTGTTATTGACAATAATAGCTTCGTAACCCACTTCTTTTAAGGCTAAAACAGAATGTACCGTCTCATAATCAAACTCAATACCTTGACCAATTCGAATGGGCCCTGAACCAAGCACTACAACTTTTTTACGATTAGATGGATTCGATTCATTCTCTTCTTCGTAGGTGCTATAAAAATAAGGTGTTGTCGACTCAAATTCAGCAGCGCACGTATCGACCATCTTATAAACAGGTATAATATCCTGTTGTTTACGGAAGGTTTCAACCTCCAAAACGCTCGTATTCCATAATCTTGCTATCGCTTCATCCGAAAAGCCTAATGGCTTTACATTTGCCAAAGTGTTTTTATTCCAGCAATTTTGGCTTAATTTTGATTCCCATTTAATGATTTTTTCGATTTTTGATAAGAAATAAAAGTCAATTTTCGTCCATTTATGCAAGTCATGAATGGTAAACCCCTGTCTTAATGCTTCTGCCAGAAGAAACAACCGCTCATCATCTGCTCGCTTTAATCGTTCCATGATGTGTTCTTTACTCATTCCTTCATATTCATTTCTGTAGAGTTCAATTGTATCTACTTCAAGGGAACGAACAGCCTTCAAAATCGATTCTTCAAATGTACGACCGATTGCCATCACTTCACCTGTTCCTTTCATTTGCGTACCTAAATTTCGATTACCTGAACTAAATTTGTCAAAGGGCCATCTCGGAATTTTGGTTACGATATAATCAAGAGCAGGTTCAAAACAGGCATATGTATTTCCTGTAATCGGATTTTTCATTTCATCTAATGTTAATCCGACAGCGATTTTAGCTGCAATTTTGGCAATTGGATAGCCCGTTGCTTTAGATGCTAGTGCAGATGAACGACTTACTCGCGGGTTTACTTCAATGACATAATATTGAAAGCTATTTGGGTCTAAAGCCAGTTGAACATTACAGCCTCCTTCAATCTCCAATTCACGGATAATTTTTAAAGAAACATCCCTCAGCATTTGGTACTCACGATCTGTTAGTGTCTGAGAGGGTGCCGTAACAATAGAATCTCCTGTATGAATCCCAACTGGATCAACATTTTCCATGTTACAAACGACAATCGCATGATCATGACAGTCACGCATTACTTCATATTCAATTTCTTTAAAGCCGGCAATGCTTTTTTCGATTAAGCATTGGTGAACAGGAGATGTCATGAGACCATGACGAATGATCTCAAGTAATGATTCTTCATTATCACACATCCCCCCACCTGTTCCACCAAGGGTATAAGCGGGACGAACAATCACGGGATACCCAATTTGACGGGCAAATGAAAGTGCCTGCTCTTCATTGCTCACAATGGTACTTTCAGGTACAGGTTCCCCCATTTCTTTCATAAGGGACCGGAATTGATCCCGATCCTCCGCTTTCTGTATAGCATCCAGTCGTGTACCTAAAACTTCAACGTTATACTCGACCAAAATTCCACTATCATTTAATTGCATAGCTAAATTTAGCCCTGTTTGCCCACCTAGTGTCGGTAAAATCGCGTCAGGCTGTTCCTTTCGAATAATTTTCGTTACGAAATCAACCGTTAATGGCTCCATGTATACTTTATCTGCAACCGTTTGATCCGTCATAATCGTGGCGGGATTGGAGTTTGCTAGCAGTACTTCATAGCCTTCTTCTTTTAGCGATTGACAAGCTTGTGTTCCAGAATAATCAAATTCAGCGGCTTGCCCAATGACAATAGGTCCTGATCCAATCACCAGGATTTTATGAATGTCTGTACATTTGGTCATGATTGTACCCCCTGTCTTTTGTGCTCAAGAATCATTGTTAGAAAACGATCAAAAAGCGAATTTGAATCCTGTGGTCCAGGTGAACTTTCCGGATGGTACTGAACGGAAAAGACTGGATATCTTTTATGTCTGAGTCCTTCAACAGTTCCATCATTTAAAGCATATTGATTCATTTCTAATTCAGTATTTTGTAATGATGAAACGTCAACTGCATACCCGTGGTTTTGAGAGGTCATCCAAACACGGCCGCTCTCGTTATCAAATACGGGATGATTTGAACCCCGATGACCAAACTTTAAAGGGTGGGTATCTGCTCCACATGCTAGAGCAATCAGCTGATGACCTAAGCAAATACCGAATATTGGTATTCCTCCTATCAATGATTGAATCGTCTCAATAGCCTCTGGTACACACTTTGGATTACCTGGACCATTTGTGAGCATAATTCCATCAGGCTTTAGTTGTTTAATTGCCTCACCCGTTGTGTCATAAGGTACAACGGTAACATGACAATTGCGCTTCGTTAATTCTCGTAAAATGCCATGCTTCATTCCATAATCTATCAAAACGATTCGTTGGCCTCTACCCGGAACTACATAAGGTTTCATAGTTGATACTTGTTTAACTTGATCAGAGGGCGGTATTGCTTCCGATAGTTGACGAACGATAATCTCATCTGGAGTTTCAGAGGAGGTAAGGATTCCCTTTAACGTACCTCTGCTTCGGATTCGTTTCGTTAATTTCCGGGTATCAATTCCCTGTATTCCTGGAATGTTCTTCATTTTTAAGAATTGATCTAACGTTTGTTCACTTCGGAAATGGGAAGGCGAATCACAGCTTTCTTTTACTACTAGGCCGCCGATACTTGGGTCAACTGTCTCAAAGTCATCCATATTCACCCCATAAATGCCTGTTTGCGGATAAGTTAGTGTAACAATTTGCCCGCAATAAGACGGGTCTGATATGATTTCCTGATAGCCTGTCATACCTGTATTAAAGACCACTTCCCCCATAACCTCTTTTTCACTACCTATCCCTTCACCTTTAAACACTGTTCCATCTTCTAAAACAAGTTTTCGTTGTATCATTGGATTGAATCCCCCTCCTTCCATGCCATTTTCCCGTTTACAATCGTTAGTACCGGCCAGCCCTGTACCTTCCAGCCTTGAAACGGTGTATTTCTTCCTTTAGATACAAATTGACTGGGATCAATGCTTTTTTCCTTTTGCAAATCTATTAAAACAACATCGGCACTACTTCCAAGCGTTAGTTTGCCATAAGGAAGACCAAAAATGTTTGCGGGTTCAACAGTTAGCAGTTCAACTAATCGTTGTAAAGAAAGAATTCCTGGTTTTACGAACTGGCTGTATAAAAGCGGAAAGGCGGTTTCTAAACCGACAATTCCAAAAGGAGCATGTAAAAAGCCACCACCCTTTTCTTCTTTTGTGTGTGGGGCGTGATCTGTTGCAATACAATCAATCGTTCCATCTAATAACCCTTCGATTAAAGCGGCTTGATCATCCCTTGAACGCAAAGGGGGATTCATTTTATAGTTCGCATCATTACTGGATATATCTTCTTCATTTAAAAGTAAATGATGTGGAGTTACTTCTGCGGTAACGTGAATCCCCGCTTTTTTGGCATCTCTAATCACTCTTACCGATTCCTTTGAACTTACATGACAGACGTGATAATGACAGCCTGTAGCTTCAGCCAGTAATATATCCCTTGCAATGTGAACCGATTCGCTTACTGAAGGAATCCCTGGAAGTTTCAGGTCATGATTTTTCCTTCCTTCATGTATAACTCCCTTATATACGAGATCAATGTCCTCACAATGGGCAACAATGGATGCATCCATTTCAGAAGCCTCTTTCATCGCTTTAAACATCATTTCTGCGGATTGAACACCAAATCCATCATCTGTAAAAGCTACTGCACCTAATGCTTTTAATGACTTTACATTTGTCAACTTCTGTCCTTGCTGATTTTCTGTGATGGATGCATATGGCAGTACCCTTACGTTTGCTCTGGGCTTAATACGAGTTAGGATTTCTTGCAGGGAATCATCTGAATCTGGAACAGGTTTTGTATTAGGCATGGCACAAACGGTTGTAAATCCCCCCCTCGCAGCTGCTAATGTACCCGTTTCAATTGTTTCTTTTGCTTCTCCTCCAGGCTCGCGAAGATGAACATGAATATCAATCAATCCTGGTAAAAGAAGATTTCCGTTCCCATTGATGACTTGATCTGCTTCTGCATTAAGACGTTTCCCTATCGCATGAATTTTTCCCTCTTTTATGTAAATCTCATTGCGTTCACCTTGATTGACAGATTCTGGAAGGATGATGTCTTTAATTAGCAACGACATTTAGTTTGCCCCTTTCTTTTAACAGTTGGTGGATAATCGCCATCCTGATAGCCACTCCATTATGCATTTGCTTAAATATTCTGGACCGTTTGCATTCTACTAATCTATCATCAATTTCAACCCCGCGATTTACCGGAGCAGGATGTAAAATGATACTTCCCTGCTTCATTCTTTTTTCCCGTTCTATGGTTAGTCCATAGTTAGATAAATAATCTTCCACTTGAGGTATAGCTGATGCTTGATGACGTTCTTTCTGGACCCTTAAAAGCATGAGTACATCACTTTGTTCAACTGCTTCATCGATGGAAACATAGTCCACTGGTATATCCTCATCTCTCCATATGAAAGGAGCGGCAAACTTCACAACCGCTCCTAAATTTTTTAATGCATATGCATTGGACTTTGCGACCCGACTGTGAAGAATATCTCCAGCTATGGTAATGTTTAAATTTTTAAACGTGCCAAATTCTTGATAGATAGTGAAAAGATCCAATAAACATTGGGTAGGATGTTCACCTTTTCCATCACCTGCATTCACAAGCGGGATATTTACTTTTTCTTTTAATATTTGATAAAAAGCATCATCAGGATGACGAATAACCACAAGATTAGTCCCAAGCGCTTCTAAGGTTTTGACCGTATCGTAAAGGCTCTCTCCCTTTTGTACACTTGATGTGTCTTTAGTAAAATGGAGAAGAGAAATGCCCAGACGGTGTGCAGCCATTTCAAAGCTCATTTTTGTACGTGTACTTGGTTCAAAAAAGAGTAACGCCAACGTTTTCTTCTGGATGTGAAGTTGTTCACCATTTATGATCTTTTGAGCATCATCAAGTAGTGAATAGATTTCATCACGCGTTAAATCCTTCATTGAAAGTACGTGTTCCATGCTTATGCCCCCATTTTCTTATTCGTCTCTTCAGATTTCATCTCTTCATCGGTATTAAACATGTTTCCATTACCATAAGCTTTTTCTTTTCCTGGTAAAATTAGATTTAAGAATACACCTACAATGGCTGAAAGTGCCATACCAGCAATCTGTAATTCTTCTGTTACTTGAATATAGGCTCCACCAATTCCTAATACGAGGATGACAGAAGAAATGATTAAATTTCGTTTATCTCCTAAATCAACTTGATTATCCACAAGCATTCTTAAACCACTAGATGCAATAATTCCGAATAATAGAATCGATACACCCCCCATGACAGCTGACGGAATGGATTCAATGACTAACACGACACTGGTTGTAAATCCAAAGAGAATGGCTAAAACGGCTGCACCTCCTATTACAAATACACTAAAAACTCTTGTTATGGCTAATACACCAATGTTTTCTCCGTAAGTTGTGTTTGGCGGTCCACCAATGAAGGAGGCAATCATGGTTGCCAGCCCATCACCCATTATGGAACGATGAAGTCCAGGCTTTTCTAAAAAGTTTCGCTCGACAACTTTGGAGAGGACCATTTGATCCCCAATATGCTCTGCGATCGTCACGAGTGAAATGGGTACCATGATTGCAACAATTCCCCAATTTAGAACTTCTAGTGGATTGTAGTCTCGAATAGGGATGATAAAGTCAGGAGCTTGGAAAAAGGTCGCAAAAAAAGCTCCGATTGATTCACTATTAGCGAGTTCATTCCAATGACTATTTAAAGCTTCCATATCCACAATTCCTTGTGTGATTGCGAAAACATAACCTCCAATAATCCCGATTAAGATGGGAATAACACTTAAGAATCCTTTAAAGAACATTGTCGCTATTATCGTAATAGCCAATGCTACTAGGGCAACCATAAAATGTGTTGAACTATATTCACCTTCAACATTCATGGCCATATCAACCGCGGTAGGGGCCAATCCTAGTCCAATTACGATAATAATCGGTCCCACAACAACCGGTGGTAAGATGTTTGTTAGCCATTTTGTACCAAGTGCACGAATGAGAAGTGAAATAATTCCATAAACAACTCCTGCGAGAAAACTTCCAAGCATAACCCCTGGCATTCCATAGGCGGCATCCGCCAGAGTAATAGGGGTTATAAAGGCAAAACTCGAGCCTAAATAAGCAGGAATTCTTCCCTTAGTAATAAGCAGATAAGCAATGGTACCTAATCCGCTTGATACGAGTGCTGCTGCTTGTGACATTTCTGTTAAAAAAGGTACTAAAATGGTAGATCCAAACATCGCAAATAAATGCTGTAAACTTAAGATGAACCATTTTGTTTTCTTCGGTATATCCCGTACATCCATGACCATTTCTTCTCTTTGCATTTAAAATTCCTCCTTCTTTTATTTAGAACAAAAGCTGGCTGAGCCGCTTTATTGGTGTCTCGGTAATCACTGAGTGCTTGAGCCGGAGATAACTATTCCTCGAATAAGTCCACATAATAGCTCGTTTTGTTTTCTATAGCATAAAAAAACCTCTTTGCGAAAAGATCGCAAAGAGGTATACGTATCCATCAAAGAAGGTATACGACACTTCTAAAATTTGCGCCCTTTTCAGTCTCTCTGGACTAAATTAAAGGTCTTATTTTGTTAAACTTGAGTGTTGATTTCCTCTCTAGTGCACTTGCTTTTTTGCGGGCAGTCCAGAACCCTCCTCGGCATACGCCTGTGGGGCCCCGCTTTTCCGGCAAGATTCTCTGGCCACTTCCGCTCCAATCAACTAGGTAGAAAATCAACAATAAGCTTTAGCAAAGCCTATTTTTTAAAGATACTTACTTCATCCTTTTCATCTGTCTCTTCTACTTGAACAACAATGATTTCTTCTTGAGAGGTTGGGATATTCTTTCCGACGTAATCTGCTCGAATTGGCAGTTCGCGATGCCCACGGTCAACTAATACAGCTAATTGGATATTCCCTGGTCGTCCAATATCCATGATAGCATCCATAGCTGCCCGAACCGTACGTCCTGTATACAGAACATCATCAACCAGCACAACGGTTTTATTCTCAAGATTTTCTTTAATACTCGTACCCTTTAGCTCAGGTTCCTTTCGATCGTCTATTTTGCTTAAATCGTCTCTATATAACGTAATATCTACTTCACCTGTTGGTACGCTAACACCTTCAATGTCAGCAATTTTTTCAGCTAACCTTTCTGTAATGGGTACGCCGCGTGTTTTAATTCCAACAAGGATTAACCCATCTGTTCCTTTATTTTTTTCTAAAATTTCGTGGGAAATCCTAGTCAAAGCACGACCGATAGCTGGTTGATCCATAACCTGGGTTTTTAATTCCAAACATTACACCTCCCAATAAACCTGACCCAAATAAAAACCCTTTTACCAAAGATGGCAAAAGGGTATACGCCGGCAACATTCATCCGTATTTATATCCGCCACCTTCTCAGCCTCTCGGGACTGGATTAAAGGGTCATTTGTTTTATTCAAAGAATATTGTCACAGAATTCGTATCATTTGTCAACCTCGCAGTTGTAACTCCCGTAAAATTTGCTGAAATTCCTCAGGAGCATCAACTTCATATTCAAGCCATTTATTCGTAATTGGATGATTAAATCCAAGCATTCGAGCGTGTAAAGCCTGACCATCTAAATCTAATGTTTTTCTGGGGCCATATTTCGGATCTCCTACTAACGGAAATCCTATATACTTAAAATGAACGCGGATTTGATGGGTTCGACCCGTTTCCAATTCACACTCTATATGAGTAAATTCTTCAAATCGATTGAGGACGTTGAAATGGGTGAGCGCATGTTTTCCATGATCAACAACAGCCATCTTTTGTCTATCTTTTGGATCGCGCCCTATAGGAGCATCTATCGTCCCTGCTTCATGCTCTAATACGCCATGGACAATCGCTTCGTATTTACGCTTTATCGTCTTATCCGCTAACTGCTCTGCTAATCCAACATGGGCCTGATCATTTTTGGCTACCATTAATAATCCACTTGTATCTTTGTCAATACGGTGGACAATCCCTGGACGCATTATCCCATTTATGCCGGATAAATCATCACAATGATAAAGAATAGCATTTACAAGGGTTCCGGACATATGACCTGCAGACGGATGAACCACCATACCACGTGGTTTATTGACCACCAATACATGTTCATCCTCATATATCACGTCTATCGGGATATTCTCCGGCATGATATCAACGGGTTCTGGCTCAGGGATGGTCCATGTAATTTCATCCCCTGCCTGACATTTATAATTACTTTTTACTTGCTTATTATTCACTTTTACCAGTTGCCCTTTCACCCATGACTGAACTTGAGACCTTGATGCTTGATCATTAACCTTTGTTAAGAGTTTATCAATACGCTCATTTTGCTCTGATTCCGTTACGGTGTATGATTGTAAACTCATTCTTTTGCCTCTCCTTTAAATCGTTCTTCAAAAAGGGTATATATCAACATGAGTATAACACCTACCACAAGTGAAGAATCGGCTACATTAAATATTGGATAATCATAACCAAACAGAATAAAATCAAAAAAGTCAACAACTTCCTGGCGAAAAACCCGGTCAATAAAATTACCTACTGCTCCAGCTAAGATAAGACTCAAAGATATGCCTAGCAGGACATGATCTCTGGCATGCTTTTGCATGTAGTATAAAACAAAAATGATAACCGCAACGGTCACAATATAGAAAAACCACATTTGTCCTTGCAAAATACCCCATGCGGCTCCTTTATTCCGATGAGAAGTTATGTAAAAGAAATTTTCTATTACAGGTATACGCTCATAAAGAACCATTTGTTTATCAACTATCCATTTAGTCAATTGATCAATGGCTACAATAATGATTATTACGATATAATTCCACACATCATTTTCCCCCGTCTGCTTAGATTCATTCTTCAAGCATTTTATCATATCCAAGCAAAAAAATCTTATTTACTTATGGTAGGTAAAACAAAAAGGCTGCCTCCATACCGGCTGAGACAACCTTTTTATTATAAGTTTAGGCATAGTGCTTTTCAACAATATCAGCACAACGATCGCATAAATCAGAATGTTTCTCATGTGAACCTACTGATTCAGAAGAAACCCAGCAGCGCTGACAAGTTTCACCTGGATGTTTTTCAACTGCAACCTTTACATATTCGTATTCTTTCGCATCTGATAGGCTATCGGTCCGTTCAACTTCAGAAACGATTAAATATTGATGTAAATGTTCAATTTCCTCCAGTAAAGCTTTGGTACGATTATCTTTGGCTGAAAGCATTACTTTTGCCTCTAATGATTTTCCGATTACCTTTTCATTCCGTGCTTCTTCCAATGCCTTCAACACATCATCGCGAACTTCCATGAAATGATCCCATTTAGCTTTTAATTCATCCTGGTGCGGTAATGCACGCAGTTTAGGCATATCCGTTAATTGGACACTTTCCTCTTCTACACCTGGAATGTAATTCCAAACCTCATCCATTGTATGAGACAGAATTGGTGAAAGCAGTTTTGTTAGAGATGTAATAATTTCATAGTAAACGGTTTGAATACTGCGACGACGATGATCATTCTCTGGTTCAATATAGAGAATATCCTTTGCAAAATCAAGATAGAATGAACTTAAATCGATCGTGCAGAAGTTATGGATGGCATGATAAATAACCGAAAATTCATACGTTTCATAAGCCTGATCCACTTTTTCAATGAGGTTCTGCAGACGAATAAGCATATAACGATCAATTTCTTCTAAGTCTTCATCCTTGACCCGATCAGTTTGAGGATCAAAATCATTAAGGTTCCCTAACATAAAACGAACGGTGTTTCTGATTTTACGATAAACTTCAGAAACCTGCTTTAAAATTTCATTGGAAATTCGAACATCAGCCTGATAATCGACGCTTGCAACCCATAAGCGCAAAATGTCAGCACCAAACTGCTTCATGATTTTGCCAGGAACCATTACATTCCCTAATGATTTACTCATCTTGCGTCCTTCACCATCAAGGGCGAATCCATGACTTAAAATCGACTTATAAGGCGCTTTTCCGGTTACAGCAACGGAAGTAGAGATAGACGAATTGAACCAGCCACGATACTGGTCGGATCCTTCTAAATACATATCGGCTGGACGTTGTAACTCAGGACGTTGTTCTAGTACTCCCTGATGAGATGAACCGGAATCAAACCAGACATCCATAATATCGGTTTCTTTTGTAAATTTACCATTTGGACTTGATGGGTGTGTAAAGCCTTCAGGTAAAAGATCTTTAGCTTCCCGTTCAAACCATACATTGGAGCCATGTTCTCTGAATAATTCAGAAACATGGTTAATGGTTTCATCGTTAATAATGGGCTCGCCATTTTCGCCATAAAATACAGGGATAGGAACTCCCCAGACACGTTGACGGGAAATACACCAGTCCTGGCGATCTCGTACCATATTATAAAGACGGGTTTCGCCCCATTCAGGTACCCATTGAATTCGCTGGATTTCGTTTAAGATATCCTCTCTAAAATCCTTAATAGATGCAAACCATTGAGATGTTGCACGGAAAATCGTTGGTTTTTTCGTTCTCCAGTCATGTGGATAGGAGTGCGTAATAAAGGTTAATTTTAATAATGCACCAGCCTCTTCCAGCTTTTCGGTAATCATTTTATTGGCTTTATCATAGAATACACCTTCAAATCCAGGGGCATCTGATGTAAAGACTCCTTTTTCATCAACTGGACATAAAATATCAAGATTATATTGTTGACTAACCCAGAAGTCATCTTCCCCATGACCTGGTGCAGTGTGAACACATCCTGTACCAGCATCTGTTGTAACATGTTCACCTAAAATCACCAGGGAATCACGATTGTAGAATGGGTGCTGAGCTACAACACGTTCTAATTCATCACCTTTATAGGTTTTAGTGACTTCATAATCTTCCCATTCCAGCTCATTTGACACTTCTTCAACTAAATCAGAAGCAATTATATAGGTTTCACCCTGAACAGAAACTGCTGAGTATTCTAAATTAGGATGAACAGAAATGGCCAGGTTTGCCGGTATGGTCCATGGCGTTGTCGTCCAAATAATTATTTTTTCATCTCCGCTTAATACATCTTTTCCATCTTTTACTTCAAATGCAACATAAATAGATGGCGAACGCTTATCTTTATATTCGATTTCAGCTTCTGCTAATGCTGATTCTGAAGAAGGAGACCAGTAAACAGGCTTATGTCCTTTATAAATGTATCCCTTTTTCGCCATTTCTCCAAAGACCTGAATTTGTGCAGCTTCATAATCTTTTGTCAGGGTGATGTATGGATTCTCCCAATCACCACGGACACCAAGCTGTTTAAACTGCTGACGTTGCCGGTCAATTTGTTCACGCGCATATTCCTCACAAATTTTTCTAAATTCTGAAACACTCATGGACTTTCGATCTACTTTTTTCTTCGCAAGCGCCTGTTCAATTGGTAAACCATGTGTATCCCAGCCTGGAACATAGGGTGCATGATAACCTGCCATCGATTTATAACGAACAATCATATCTTTTAAAATTTTGTTCAATGCATGCCCCATGTGTAAATCTCCGTTAGCATATGGAGGTCCATCATGTAAGACAAACAGAGGTCTTCCTTCTGTTCGTTTTTGTACCTTTTCATAAATATTTTCTTCTTCCCAGCGTTTTTGCATTTCAGGTTCTTTGTTAGGAAGATTCCCACGCATAGGGAACTTCGTCTTTGGCATTAATAGCGTTTCTTTATAACTCATTTCCCATTCTCCTTTTATGTTTTATGATAAGACAGTTATCTCCAAGATTTTAAATGATTAGTATAAAAAAGGCACCTCCTCCCTATAAAGGGACGAGGTGCCTCGCGTTACCACCCTGATTGATGAATAGATATACGTATCTCTATCCATCCTCTTTTTCACTCGTAACGTGAATGAAATCGTCCTTGGCTACTTACATCTTTTCACCAGGAGACTCAAGGGTGATTTTCCATGGAATGTGTGTTGCCCAGGCTCCCACCATCCCTGGTTCGCTTTACCTCGATCATTCTATGTACTGTCCCTGTCATAGTCATTCTGCACTATTTTACTTTTGAATTATATTGAAAAATCATGTCGGAGTCAAGATTGGTTATCGGAAAATTGATATTCTTCTTCTTTTTGTTCCTCTTCATTTGGAGTTAACTCCATTTCAAATAGTTCATCCCAATCATCATTCTCTATCATGTCCAGCTGTGCCTGAACAATCATTTTCATACGGGTACGGAAGACTTTCGCCTGTTTTTTCAACTCTTCTACTTCAAGCGTAATCTTTCTGGATTTAGCTAAAGCCTCATTAATAATTCGATCAGCATTCTTCTCAGCCTCTTTAATAATAAGCTTAGCCTCTTTATTGGCATTATTTTTCACATCTTCTGCTGTTTCCTGAGCAACCAAAATAGATTTATTGAGTGTTGTTTCAATATCATTAAAATGTCCAATTTTCTCTTTTAATTCTGAAACTTCTTCTTCAGATTGTTTCTTTTCACGAATGACTTTCTCATAATCCTTTATTACCTGATCTAAGAATTCATTAACCTCATCTTCGTCATAACCACGAAAGGTTCGGGTGAATTCTTTGTTATGAATATCGAGTGGTGTTAAAGCCACAAAGGTAACCCCCTTGATTTAATCTATTTTAGTAAACATTCAAATGTTTGCTTTTTACAATATTTCGACGTCATTTGTCCTTTTCCTGCTAATATTTACATTTATTTTAATATACCTGTTATTATTCGCCATTTGTCCTTTTTCGTTTGACCTGAAATTTCGATGAGTTTACTACGCCCTTTTTTGCGAACCGAAATGATATCTCCTTCTTCCATTTGAAAGGCAGGATTTTCAACCACTCGGTAATTTACTTTCACATATCCCTTTTGTATCCATTCACTGGTCTTATTACGTGACTGATTATAGATTTCCTTTAAAACGGTATCTAGTCTTAGGGATGAAACGGTCCCTTCTTGTGTATGCCATTTTTCAGACGATGATTGAATGAATTTCAGAGGAACAGACTTAAATTGTAAACGTGCTTTCTTAATTCCTGTTAAATGTATTTCCAGAAAAGAAATCAGTTCTTCATCCGTCAGAGCTTGAATAGTGTCTTCCACAATCATAATATCGCCCAGCTTTTTACGTTTCATGCCAAGTGACATAAGAGCGCCTAATACATCACGATGGTTAATCTGAATGAATTTTCGAGCAAACTGACTTTGAACTAATGCAATCCCGAAGTCTTCTTTATATATTTCTTCATAAAAAGGAGCTAAGATGGCTCTCTTTCTCTCTGATTCCTCATACCCGCCAAAAAACTGAAGGTTCATATCCGGGTGATTACCGATAACCGAGGATAGAATGTACTGTTCTCTGGGATCTAAAAAATCTGTAAGCTTTCGTTGATAGGTTTGTTCTACTTCTTCCTTCCAGGCTAAGACTTGATCAATAAATGCCTGTTCTTCTTTCCGAAAATGTTGATAGATATCCATATAGAATCTCCCTAAATTACCTGTTTAAGAAAGAATCATCCAAAAGAGTCGTTCTAAACCAATTTTAGCAAATTGAATGGCAAAAATAGCCACGATGGGAGAAAAATCAATCATTCCAAGTGGCGGAATAAATTTTCGGAATGGTTCTAAGTAGGGCTCTACGATTTTCCCCAGCATTTGGCCGAAAGTTGATCCTCTGGCACCAGGAAACCAGGACATTAAAATGTATATAACAATTGCGTACATATAGATGGTCAGTGCTGTTTGCAATAAATTGTAGATTTGTATCATCTAATTATTCCCACCTTTATAATAAGTCTTCATCTACCAAATCCGTAATACTTCCTGATACATCAATGTTATCAGGTGCACAGAGAAAAGTTTGCTGGCCTAACTTTTGAATAATCCCTCCAACAGCATAAACGGTTCCACTTAAAAAATCCACTATTCGCTTTGCTTGATGATGGTCTGTCCTTTGTAAATTAATGACAACAGCCCGTCGATTTTTTATGTGGTCAGCAATTTCCTGGCAATCATCATAATTTTTTGGTTCACACAAAACTACTTTAGAGGTTGACTGAATGCTTTCTAAATGGACAACATTATTGCCGCCTGATTTTGATGCTTGATAGTCTTGCTTTTCAGGCACCTCTGTTTCCTCTTCCACATATTCATACTCATCTTCAAATGTAAAAAGAGATTTAAATTTATTTCGAATACTCACTGTTCAACCTCCATTTTTCACTAAAATTCTTTTCCTACCAGTTTAGTACCAATTCGAATGTGAGTCGCACCTTCTTCTACAGCAATAGAATAATCATTACTCATACCCATGGATAAATAAGAACACGGTGCATGGGAAAATTGTTTTTCCCGCACATTATCTCTTAATTCACGCAGTTTTTGAAAACATGTCCTTAAGACTTTCTTATCTTCAATATGCGGAGCCATCGTCATTAGTCCAGCTACTTCAATGTTTTCATAGTCTTTAAGGGCTTCAATAAAGGGAAGCACTTCATCCGGGTTTATTCCATGCTTTGATTCCTCTCCACTCACATTTACTTGTACAAAACATTTAACTTTTTGGGATGTACGTTTATTAATCTCTTTGGCGAGAGACAGCCTGTCCAAAGAATGAAGATAATCAATATAATCAATAATTTCTTTTACCTTTCTTGATTGCAGAGTACCTATAAAATGCCATTGAACTTCTTGATTAAGTTGATTGTATTTTTCAAGAAAACCTTCTTTCCGATTCTCTCCAATATGCTTTATTCCTGCCTGTAACGCTTCTCTAGCAGTGTCTGTCGATACATATTTTGTTACTGCTATAATATTTACATCCTGTGGTTTACGTCCGCTCCTATGACAGGCATGTTCAATATTTTGGTTAATAGCGTCCAGATTTTCAGCTACATTCACTGCAAAAGTCCTCCTCTCGTGCTAGTGGAATCCAATAAATGCCATCATTCTCCCGGTTTTTCCCTGATCTCTTCTGTGTGAATAAAATAGATCTTCATTTTCATATGTACAATAATTGGTTACATTTATTTGGTCTTCTTTTAATCCTTTTTGTATGAGAAGATTTTTATGAAGTTGTTTAAGGTTTAATAAATAATGGTTCTCATCTGTTCTAGTCATTACATCTTCTGTCTGAAAGGCTTTCGAAATATGCTTCACAACTGTATCATCAACTTCATAATGCAATGGCCCAATACAAGGGCCAATCACTACTTCTATTTCTTCTAAAGGTACATGATGAGCTATGAAGCGATCAATCATCTTAGGTCCCATTTCATGGACAGTCCCTTTCCAGCCGGCATGAGCTAAACCAACCCATTCTTTAGAGCGGAAATACAACGGTACACAATCAGCAAATACCCCAGTTAACAGCACCCTGTTCTGATTTGTTATCCACCCATCATATTCCAATGTAAAATTCGGCGGTCGTAAAGAGTGTTCCGGATGGATAGGTTCACCTACTTCATATACATCTGTACCATGAACCTGCTTTGAACTTACCCACCAATCTAACGGGATTTCCAGTTCTTCCTCTATACGATTATAATTTTTTGTAACAAGCTCTGAATCATCATGTACATGAAAGCCCATATTCAATGTATCATAGGGTGATTGACTAAAACCACCTTTTCTAGTGGTGATTCCAGCAATGACACCTTCCCCTTTCCATTTTGAAATTTCCAAAATAGAGGACATATCTGTCTGGTTAAACATTTCACCCATGTTAATCCTCCCAAAAAATCTTACACTCTTTTATTTTACCACATTTTTCGTCTCATTTCTCCTATTATCTTTCCTGTACATCATACTGATTGTCATGAATGTTATGGGTTAGCTTTTGGTTTTCGGTTCTCACTAAAATGACATCTGCTCCTATCGTTACAATGTGATTCCATGGAATCGTTATTTCTTCATCTTTACCAAACAATCCAAACATTTTTCCTTTTAATGCAATAATCAATGCAACAATATAGCCTTTGTCAACGTCAATTTCCAAATCGGAAATATAACCTAATTTTCTTCCGTCTTCAACCGCCACAATATCTTTTACTTGTAATTCAGATATGGTCATTCTACTCACCACCTTACTTCTAATATATGCATAAAATAGCTATCATTCATTTAAAAAATATAAAAAACCTTGTCCATTAAATACGGACAAGGTCAGGTACGGTTATAAATGCTCTTTTATTGATTAATATTTTTGTTCATTTGCTCAATTGCTGCCTTTTCTAATCTTGACACTTGAGCCTGCGAGATTCCGATTTCCTCGGCCACTTCCATCTGGGTCTTCCCTTGAAAGAATCGTTTGTTTAAAATCATTTTTTCCCTTTCGTTTAACCTTCTCATTCCCTCCTTTAAAGCAATTTCATCAATCCATATAGAATCCTTGTTTTTATCGTCCTTTAATTGATCCATCACAAATATGGGATCCCCACCATCATTATAGATGGGTTCAAACAGTGAAACAGGATCCTGAATAGCATCTAAGGCAAAAACAACATCAGCATGTGGAATTCCCATTTCTTCAGCTATCTCCATTGGCGTTGGATCCTTAGACGTTTTGTTCATTAATCGTTCTCTAACCTGTAATGCTTTATATGCTATGTCTCTTAGAGAACGGGATACTCGGATAGGATTGTTATCACGTAAGTATCTGCGAATTTCTCCGATAATCATTGGTACTGCATAAGTTGAGAATTTTACATTTTGACTTAAATCGAAATTATCTATGGATTTCATTAGTCCAATACAGCCAACTTGAAATAAGTCATCAACATACTCACCACGATGATGAAACCTCTGTATGACACTTAAAACGAGTCGGAGGTTTCCATTGACTAGTTCTTCTCTTGCGAATTCATCACCTTCATGCATTTGCTTAAATAGTTTTCTCATTTCATCATTTTTCAGTACTGGCAACTTTGATGTGTCGACACCGCATATTTCTACCTTATGTCGTGTCAATATAAAACCCCTCCTAAGTGGAGATAGTGTCAACAAACAGTTTCTCCATTGGAGGGATTTTTATGCAGCAGCCAGTATCATCTATTGTATTCTAAAATTACAAAATCTTAGACCATTTTATTAAATTCCTTCCTTAACCGCTTAATAATCTTTTTCTCAAGGCGTGATATATAGGATTGAGAAATTCCCAGCATATCTGCTACATCTTTCTGTGTTTTTTCTTCCTTTCCTATCAAACCAAACCGTAACTCCATAATTTGTTTTTCCCGAGCGTTTAAAGTAGAAAGAGCTTTATGCAGCAATTTTTTATCTACATTAAACTCAAGTCCTCTGGTGATAATATCTTCATCTGTTCCTAATACATCTGAGAGTAATAACTCATTGCCATCCCAATCGACATTTAAAGGTTCATCAAAAGAAACCTCAGAACGTATTTTATTATTTCGTCTTAAATACATTAAGATTTCATTTTCAATACAACGGGAAGCATAAGTAGCTAATTTAATTTTCTTCTCTGGATTAAAAGTATTTACCGCTTTAATCAAACCAATTGTTCCAATACTAATGAGATCCTCAATATTTATTCCAGTATTTTCAAATTTTCTTGCTATATACACGACAAGCCGCAAGTTTCTTTCAATTAAAATGGAGCGGGCAGCCATATCGCCTTCTGGTAATTTTTTTAATAACTCCTGCTCTTCTTCCTTTGAAAGTGGTGGAGGAAGGGCTTCATTTCCTCCTATGTAATAGATTTCATCAGATTTTATTCCGAGTTTAAACAAGATTTTATACCACAGTAATTGGAGTTTCATTTTAAATCTTTTCATTTGCCCGAATTTCCTCCTTTTTATGTATTAAGCAAGATACTATAAACAAACGTTGTCAAAAACTTCTGCACTTGTATTTCATGTTTTTAGGAAGAGACCTGCAGTTTCGGTGATTGCATCATTTTTGGATGTAATAAACAATGGTAGGTTCCATCTGATGAGAGCTCGCCGAATTGGATGCCTATATATACATGATCAAAAGCATAATCCTTATCCTGATATCGAACATATAAAGCATCAGGTTTGAATATAAGTATAAAAGTGCGCTTTCCCCCAACACCTTGAAAAGGAATCATACGAATTCTGGAAATCCACTTTTCAGGCAGCTGTTCAAATGTCCAATGTTTATAACAGTTTTTCAATTCTTCCCACTCACTGTCTGTAAAAAATGGTCGTAAAACTATTTCATCACAGACAATAACCGGTTTCTTCGTAAAAGGATCCACTAAATGATTCCCGCTGTCAAAAAAGCCTGTTGTCTCATGCGTATTCTCATTCAAACGAATTTTGACCGTACACAATTCTTCAAAGCGTATATTGTCAAATGAGATTTGATCCAGGCGACGTCTTGTAAACCACCATACAATGGGAAAACCTATAAGTACAAATATCCAGCTGATCATATCACCATAGCCGCTATTATAAGTAATAAACAGACCATCCTGTGACTGAAACTGTTGACCCATTAAAAAATATATCCCGAATAAACCACCACCAATAGCAAAGGTTACAAAGTAAAAGGTGAAAAATTGCTTTAAAAATAATTTAACGTTTCGAAAACCAAAAGAGCCCATTAAAATGAAACAGGAAAATAAGATTTTACCCGGTAAAGTTGCCAAAATATTATCTGGAAAAAAGAGATTTATGGGAACTAACAGTGAAGCAAGAAAACTACCCAGTATGAGCCTGCCCCTATGCGTTCCCGACCTTGTAATCCAATGTACAATCTGTAAAATCATCCAATCGATTAAAAAATTCAAGAGCCAAACTGCATCCAAATATAAAGTCACAACATTTCCGCCCTTTCCATTGGACAACTTTACTCTTATCGGTAAGTATAAAAAAAGCTAACTAAAAAGTCTGTCATATCCTGTTTGCAAAAATAAACTTATTTTTTCCCATTTTGTCGTAAGAAAAGCGAAGCCAACTGATCAGGTCCGACTGCATAAGCAAAAATTATTAAAACAAATCAAGGGCAAATTAAATTTTGGGATAAAAAAGATCTCGTAAACAGTAAGTAGTACACTTACCGTGGATACAATATCAAATCACACAACAAATAGCATATTTTTTCCTAGTATCTTTAACAATGACTTTCATACTCGAAATAACACAGAAAAACGATTGGATAAACATAGCTTATCCAATCGTTTTTGGTTTGTCTTATATCGTCTTGTTATATGAAAGCATCCGTTCGTTCAAAAAAAGTTATTTCTTACCTAATGAAAATCCATCAAATAAACGTCCTCCATAGGGTTGTAATAGTTCATCAACTAACTTGATAATTTTTTGTTTTTCACCATTTTTGTAAAACATATCAAAAGCATCAACAAATTGATCGGCAAAATTTACATCGAAGTGTCTTAATGAACGTATTATCCATTTAGAAGTACCTATCCATCTATTATTAGTTCTTAATACAAATTCACTAACAAGTTCAGCTAGAGTATTAGCAATAAAAATACCCTCTGCTCTACTATTACAACCAATAAAATCATCAAGGCTATCCGTAATAAAATATCTTTTGGTCTTTATTGTTTCATCTGACCATTTTTCTGGACCTTTTGCTATCAATTCCTTTGCTTCACATTTAATAGATTCAATTACCCCATTATCCTTTAGAATTTTTCCTTCTGATACCATTCGTGGCAGTGATGGTCTAGCTCGTTTATAATCACTTTCGAAATAGTCTCGATAGGAATTTAAGTTATGTGCAAACACTTCTATCTGCCACTCATAATCAATTATTGACTCCCTATAAGACGAGCTAAATGTGTTATCAAATATTACTATATCAAGGTCAGATGTTTCTGTTGCTTCACCTCGAACAACACTTCCTGCCAATAAAGCTCCATCACAATACTGAAAATATTTATTGATAAATTTCTGTGCTGCTTTTATTGGCTCTAATTTGTTAAAATCCCCCATAAACACCCCTCTTTTAGATAATTTACTTCTTATACACTACTGCCTTTTCGTTTAAGAGAGCAATCCTTCCCATACCACCTATTCGTTTAATATAAAATTACAATTCCCTTTTAATTTATCAAAATTAACATAGCAAACAACAACACAATTAACGTTATAATTAACACGTTGACAACGGATGTTTATATGATTTGGGTTGCGATTCCGTATGCTAATTTATACTGTCTTTAAACCTTAATCTTTGATATCACAAGAAAAAAGAGACCAAATCAAATGCGATTTGGTCTGCTCATTTTATATGCTATCCCGTATTTTTCCACCGAAACGGAACTACTTATCTAAACAATTATTCTATTTTACCTGCGATTACGGTTTCTCAAGAACGCTGGGATATCTAACGTATCCTCCTCAACGTTTGATTGATTTTCTGTACGATTCGTTGTTCTGCGTTGTTCTGTTGCAGATGTTGTGGTTCGTTCTGGTTTTTCACTACCAAGTGAAGGGCGTGATTTTTGCTGAGTAGTTTTTGCCTCATCAAAACCTGTTGCAATTACTGTCACAACAATTTCATCCTTTAAGTCCTCGTTGATGACCGAACCAAAAATTACATTCACTTCCTGATCGGCAGCTGACGTAACAATATCCGCTGCTTCCTGTACTTCAAAAAGACTTAAGTTTTCTCCCCCAGAAATATTCATTAGAATTCCGCGGGCTCCATCGATGCTTGTTTCTAATAATGGAGAAGATATAGCTTTTTTAGCCGCTTCCGGAGATCGACTTTCCCCAGTCGCCACACCTATACCCATTAACGCAGAACCTTTGTCTTCCATAATAGTTTTAACGTCGGCAAAGTCAACATTAATTAAACCAGGTACAGCTATTA
The DNA here is from genome assembly GCF_900111405.1 of Salinibacillus kushneri. GTDB lineage: Bacteria > Bacillota > Bacilli > Bacillales > Alkalibacillaceae > Salinibacillus > Salinibacillus kushneri. The sequence goes on from NZ_FOHJ01000009.1 coordinate 79,976, forward strand.
AATCGGAAATCCCTTGTACACCTTGTCTTAAAACGTTATCCGCTTCACGGAATGCCTCGAGCATTGGCGTATTTTTATCAACCATTTCAAGTAAACGGTCATTAGGAATTACAATTAAAGTATCTACGCTTGATTTTAATGCGTCGGTTCCTGAAACAGCCTGTGTTGAACGTTTGCGGCCTTCAAATAGAAATGGCTTTGTTACCACTCCTACCGTTAAGGCACCTAATTCTTTGGCAATTTGGGCAATTACAGGTGCAGCACCTGTTCCCGTTCCGCCTCCCATACCAGCAGTTACAAAAATCATATCGGCACCCTGCAACGTCTCTTCTATTTGTTCACGACTTTCTTCTGCTGCTTTTCGGCCTACTTCCGGATTTGCTCCGGCACCTAATCCTCTTGTAAGTTTTTCACCGATTTGTAATTTCACTTCTGCTTTTGATAGATTTAAAGCTTGTGCATCTGTGTTAACAGCAATAAACTCTACACCTTGCACACCATGCTCAATCATACGGTTGACAGCATTACTTCCGCCTCCGCCAACACCAATTACTTTTATCGTCGCTAATTGTTCCATACCTGTATCAAAATCTAACATACATCGTTCCTCCCACTTTGCAAGTTTACCAGATTTGTTTTGATATGTTTTGAAGGAAACGCCAAATTAGTCAAAGAAGTAACTAAATAATTTTGCGAAACCTGATTCTTTATTATCTTTTTTCTTTTCGGGTGTTTGGTTCCCCGCTTGACTCGATTTTGGTTTTCTTTGTTTTACAGCTCTTTGTTCCACGTTGTTCATTTTAACAGATGGGTATAGTTCTTTTCCCTGAACTTGAGAATTACGATAAGCAAATTGTAATGTACCTACTCCTGCTGTGTATTGAGGATCGCGTACACCTATGTAATCAGGGATTGCAACCCGAACATTTACCCTTAACAGATCTTGGGCTAACTCTAATACACCAGGCATATTCATGACTCCGCCTGTTAAAACAAAACCACCTGGTAAATCATTGTATCCCATTTTACGTATTTCCTGACTGGCAAATACGTATATTTCTTCTAATCTTGCTTCAATCATATCAGAAATTTGTAATTGATTAAAAGTTTGTTTTTGATTACTACCTATGGTTGTAACCTCAAATAACTCATCCTCAGAAGCTGTATCATAGAAAGCATGTCCATGTTGATGCTTCACATCTTCTGCTTCCTCTGTTGAGGTTTTCAATCCAATAGATAAGTCTTTGGTAATGTTATCTCCACCTAATGGAAAAACGGTTGTATCTTTTAAATAACCAGATTCATAGACAGAAACGGTTGTATTACCAGCACCAATATCAATGAGGGCAACTCCTAGAGCTTTTTCGTCTTCTGATAAGGCTACTGAACCAGACGCAAGAGGCTGCAGGCAAATATCCTGAATTTTAAGACCTGCTCCTTCAACACATTTAAGAATATTATGTAAAACGGTTTTTGAGCAGGAAATCAGTGTTCCCTCCATCTCTAAGCGAACACCTATCATACCTCTTGGATCTGTAATTTCATCCTGTCCATCAACGATAAATTGCTTCGGAAAAACATCAACAATTTCACGTTCAGGTGGTATTGACAGAACCTGTGCAGCATCTATTACTCTAGCAATATCTTCTTGTCCAATTTCGCGATTTTCACTTGATACAGCAACAACCCCATGGCATGGTAGTAATTGAACATGATTACCATTTATATTTACCACAACACGATCAATTTGCATATCAACCATTCGTTCCGCTTGTTCAACAGCAGAGCGTATAGCATGAACGGTCTGATCTATGTCAACAATGGCTCCTTTTTTCATACCATTTGATTTAGCTGTTCCTACACCAATAATATTTAACGAATCTTTTGTAACTTCACCTATGATTACTTTTACTCGGGATGTTCCGATGTCTAAGCTTACAAGTATTTCATTGTTGTTCAATCTTTGCACCTCCTGTAAAGAGAAAGAGCCAATCTAATTGTTAAATTATATACATATTTTTAATTGAAGTTCATATAGTCTATTCTACTATAGAATAAGAAGAAAATAAAAAGTATTTTTGATATTTATTAATTCAACAAAAATTAAAGCATTCCCTTTTATTTTTTTGAGTTTTTTTTCATTCTTGCATATCTAACTTTTTCCAACAAAATACGCCGTATAATCGCAATATTTTGAAAGAGTCGTATACCAAAAGCAAATATTGCAGCTAGATACAAATCTATTCCCAGTTGAACACCAACGAACACTAATAAACCAGCTAAACAAATGTTGGTGAAGAAACCAGTAACAAAGACTTGTTCATCAAACTGTTCCTCTAAATGAGATCTAATTCCCCCAATAAGTGTATCAAAAGCTGCCAGTACTGCAACAGCTAAATAGTCTGCATACAGCTCAGGTATGCGTATATCAGTCAATAATCCTAAAGCTACTCCTATGATTAAAAAAAGTATGGTCAGCCACATGCTCTACTTGCCACCCTCTTCTGATTCTGCGGAACGAATATATTCTAAATCAATATGCTGCTGATAAGCAGGTAACGTTAGATGAAAATCTACCTGATATTGTACCTCTAAATTCTCAACAGCAAAATAGTCATTCACTTTACTCACCTGCATATATTCCATAAGCTCTTTTGCATCCTCTGCTAATACGGATATTTCAACCGGTACAGAAGGTAATGGACGATTATTTACATAGGTTTCCCCATTTACATCACGTACTGGAGATATTTGAATAATTCTTTCGTTTTCAATTGCAATATCATTTGCTCCATACGTATATAATTCATTAAATAATCGTTGAAGTAATTCAGGTGGAATTTCAGGATATTCCTGAACACGATCAGAATTAACTAAAATAGGTTTAATCGTAATTTTGATGCCTTCCCCTTTTATTTCGGTTAATCCTGCCCTTTTTTTCAGCTTTTGTACAGATTCCTTAAGTAGTTCGATTCGCTCCTTATTATTTTGACTTTGATACTCATCAAGTTTTTGTTCTGCTTCATGAATTTGTGTATATAAATTTTGCTGGGTTTCTTGTTTATCATGAATCTCGGTTCTGACTTCCCACAAATCTCTAGAATCTCTTTCTTCATGTGCTTGATTCGATTGAAATAGAATGGTTCCCATAAGACCAGCTAATAAGGCTGCTATTGATATTAAAACGTTTCTCTTCAATGTAGAATTACCACCCTTCACTCGAAACCACTGCATCCATGGAAATATTGTCGTTTGATTCTATGTTTACTTCTACATGATCACTTACTAGCCGATCCAGAACGCCATTTTGAAGAGCCATACTGGCTTCTAATACTTCCGAATCACCAATTGCCTGAATAACGAATGGAGCCGGATGCTTTTTTCCATCAACTGTTATGACAGGACCTGTACAGGTAATGTAGCTATCCTTTAATATTCGCTGTCCGTTAATGGAAATCGCATTTGCTCCAGAAGCCAGTAATTCATTAATAACCAAATGAACATGCAAATCATGGACAATGTAATCATTCACATTATCTTCATTTGGTATATATTCAGCATCTTTTAGAGTAACGGTTATACCAGGTCCTTCTACAGGTACATCACCCGTTAATACTTCAAGTCTATTTCTATCTTCAATGTATGTGTTAACCTGTTCTTCCTGACTTCCTAATTTCTCCTCAAAATCTCGAATTTCGTTCCGTAACGATTCTAGTTCAGATCTTAATTCCTTATTTTCCTGTTCTATATCATTCAATTGTTCCTGATATTGTAATTCTTCCTGTAGCTCTTCTTCATTCATGCTAACTATTTTACCATTCTCATTTGCCAGCTTATAGCCAAAAGCCAACAGAAAACCTGCTACAAGTAAAATAAAGGAGAATATGACATGTTTACCCTTCAGTCCCATTGTCAGCCTCCCCTTCTGTTTCTCGTCCCTCGTTAATTTCTTCCTGATCGCCTGATTTTTCCTGGTCATAGGGAACAAAAAAGGCCCCTACATCAATATGAATGACCCCTTCCTTATCCGGGTCAATTTGTGATGCAATGGATGGATAAACCTGAATTTTCTCGGAAAAATCCCGAATAGAGGCGACAACTTCCTGTCCATTATTCATAAATAGTTGAATAGTATAGGGATTGGTTTCTTCTGGAACCCAATGAATTTCAGAAATTTGTGCTGCTAAAGACGGTTTTACATTACGAAGCTCTTGAGTCATCTCTGATAAATACGTACTATTCTCTTCCCATCCTGATAATATAGGAGCATCACCATTAGGGATTTCTACAGTATGATTCTTTAATAACTGTCCATTTTCTAAAATAGGGATAAAATGGCCATTTTCTTTCACATAACCCACCCGAACATATTCTTTAACAGAAATATTGACGGTTCGTGGTAAATTACGCTTAACGGTTACTTCCTTTATAGGAGACAGATCTGAGATTTTCTCCTCCATTTCATCCAGTTCCAAATTCCACATATTATCTTTGGTAGTTATTTCACTTAATTTCACGATTGTCTTTTTGTCTACGAGATCATTTCCCTCAACAGTGATGTTGTTCACATCACTTAAAGGAGACTGAAGATAAACGATAACGGAAATCAGAATGAAAAAAAGTAATAAATAAAAAATTAATCGTTTATTCGCCTTTTTCTTTCTGGCTTCCTTCAGCTTTGGTATTCGATTCTCAATTGATATCACTTTTTTTTTAGCCATTATACTGTCTTTCCCCTTAAAAAGTAATCATAATAGTGCATTCGTTAAGAATGGACTATTTCAATCTCTGTTGTAACGAGATCTAATCGGTCTCATAAACTTTTTTCCATTTATGATATCAAAGCCATGACATCATGATATGTAGCATTTTGATCGTTGACAATAAAATTGCCATGAAGCGGTAAGATTTTGACTCCACAAACCGAGCACTTCAACAAGCTCACCTGGTTGGGATAATGGGGACAAAAAACCACTGCCGTAGTATGGGTGGACTTCATGGCGTCGTCTTACGTCTATAATCTTTAAAGTCCTCATTTCGTTTACCATTTCATCTCTATCCCCATTCTTAAGTTAAAAATAACTTCCACACAATATCATTTTGTATAACAGATGTGCGGTATAAAAAATGTATTTTCTCATTTGAAAACCACTTCCATGTACCATCAGGGATAAAATATGAGCTTTTACTAGAATCTTGGAAATATGAGTTGTGGTTTTCTCTAAAAATGTTTAAAACTTGCTAAACTTTGAATACTGTCAGGTTCTATAAATAAATCAACTGGGGCACCAATTTTGATTGTTGTATGTTTTGACAATGGTTCTTTTTCCTTCTTGTACATATTCTAATTGTTGTTTGAGGTCATCCATCGGTTATCCGGTTTATGATGTCTATTAAACAATACTAATCCTGCTTTATATTTTATCATTCTTTAAGAACTTTTGTGACATAAACCTGTGTAATTTTCAGTTTACTGTAAAATAATTAGCCAAAACAAGGATTTTTGTCCATAAAAAAAGCCGACTCTATTTGAGTCAGCTTGCTTTTATATTTTGGCATATCTGCTTATGTTTAACAATATGCCCATAGATAGTAAGGTTAAGGTTAAGGAAGAACCTCCATAACTTATAAAAGGAAGTGTAATTCCTGTTACGGGAATCAACCCAATAACAACACTTACATTAATAAAGACTTGGATGATAATCATCCCTATAATCCCTAACGCAAGTAAGCTGCCGAACAAGTCCTGTGCTCCTAAAGCAATTCTTATTCCTCTCCACATTAGTAAGAAAAAGAGTAGAATAACAAAGCTGCCCCCAATAAATCCAAGCTCCTCTGCTAATATAGCGAATATAAAATCATTTTGAGGTTCAGGCAAATAAAAAAACTTTTGCAGACTTTGACCCAGACCCATTCCCATTAAACCACCAGGTCCAATGGCGTAAAGAGACTGAATGATTTGAAAGCCGTCGCCTAAAGGATCCTCCCAGGGATTTAGGAAGGCTTGAATACGGCTAATACGGTAAGGGGCCGATATAATTAGTCCGATAAATCCAATAACCCCAATCAATCCTAAACCTACAAAGTGCGAAATTTTTCCTCCTGCAATAAATATCATGACAAAGCATGTACCGACAAGAACCATTCCTGTACCCAGATCAGGCTGCAGCATGATGAGACCAAATGGTACAAATACAAGAAGCAATGCAGGAAGAAATCCCTGTTTAAACGTTGTGATATATTTTTGATTATCACTTAAACTTTTAGCCAGAAATATGATGAGGCCTATTTTCATAAATTCTGAAGGCTGTACACTGAAAGCTCCTACACCGATCCAGCTTTTAGCCCCATTTCGTTCTAAACCAATCCCCGGTATGAGTACAGCAATCAGAAGAACAAAGCATACCATTATAATGATATTGGAGTATTCACGCCATTTTTGATAAGGGATATTCATCATAAAATACATGGCCATTAATCCAATCACTGCAAACAGCAATTGTCGTTTGGCATAGAAAAAAGGATCATCAAATTTATAAGAGGACCATATTGCAGATGAGCTATAAACCATTACAACGCCAAATAATAAAAGAGCAAAGACAACAATTAAAAGTGTCAAATCAGGCATTTTCTTTTTATTTTTACTACGGTTCAAAACAAAAAACACCCCCAATTTCCAAGCAATGGAATTTGGGGCTAATCGTAAAACAAGCCCCTACTATAACTTATGCACGGCTCGTACAAACATGTCTCCTCTCTCTTCAAAAGAACGATATTGATCCCAGCTTGCACAAGCAGGGGATAGAAGAATTACATCTCCTTCTTCCGATTGAGCATAAGCATGTTGTACGGCTTGTTCTACATTATCGACGATTTCAACACGTTCTATTCCTGCCATGTTGCCAGCTGCTTTTATTTTTTCTGCTGTTTGGCCAAAGAGAACCATTGATTTGACATTTTTTAAGTAGGGGATTAAATCATCAAAGTCATTTCCACGGTCAAGACCACCAGCTAATAAAACAATAGGTTGTTGAAAAGCATTCAAAGCACTCGATGTAGCCAAAATATTTGTAGCTTTCGAATCGTTATAAAACGTGCGGTCTTTAAATTCCCTGACAAATTGCATCCTATGTCTTACACCTTGAAAAGTAGTTAATACATGACGTATGGCTTCAGGTGTAGCACCCATTAAACTTGCTGCAGCTATAGCTGCTAAAATATTTTCAAAGTTATGCTCACCAACAAGTACAATATCTTTGCGTTTGATAATTGGCTTTTCTTTAAAATAAACCATGTTTCCATCAAACCAGGCTCCATCTTTACAAGGCTGTGTTGCAGAAAATGGAATCTTCTGTGCATTGGTTTGATCCACAAGCTGAACAACCATATCATCATCTAAGTTAAAAACAGCAAAATCATCTTTCGTTTGATTTTCGAAAATTTTAGCCTTTGCATTTGCGTAATGATTTAGCGTTTTATGATAGTCTAAATGGGCTTCAAAAATATTTAATAGTACCGATACATTTGCTTTGAATGTCTGAATACCCAGCAATTGAAATGAAGAAAGCTCCATGACCAGAATATCTTCAGGCTCACTTTCTCGTGCTACTTCACTGGCCACTGTTCCGATATTACCTGATAATTTGGCCTGTTCTCCACTGCCCCGAAGCATTTCATATATGAGAGTTGTCGTCGTCGTTTTGCCATTGGAACCTGTGATTCCGACAATCGGTCCATCTGTTAATAGTCCAGCTAGTTCAACCTCTGTTATAACCGGAATATTTCTGTGAATTGCTTCTTTTACAATCACATTATCATAAGGAATACCTGGATTTTTAATAACCACTTCTACATCATCTAATACTGAAAGCGGATGGCCACCTGTTACCACTTCTATTCCGAAATTCCGCAGCTCCTGGGCTGTTGAATTGTTCTCTTCTTTTTTAAAATCATTCACTCTAACTTTTTTACCATTTTCCAGCAGAATACGAGCTGCTGCCGCCCCGCTTTTTGCTAATCCTAGTACAAGTACTTGTTCATATGGAAATTGTTTTAATGTATTCAAGATAACCACACCTCGATGTAAATTCCTAATGCTGCAAATAAAATTCCGATTACCCAAAAGGTTGCAACAACCCGCCACTCAGACCAACCTTTTAATTCATAATGATGATGAAGCGGACTCATTTTAAATACTCTTTTTCCGGTAGTTTTAAATGATATAACTTGAATGATTACGGATAATGTTTCAAGTACAAAAACGCCACCAATAATAATGAGTAATAATTCCAATTTGGTCAAAATCGCTATAATGGCTATGGCTCCACCTAATGCAAGGGAACCCGTATCCCCCATGAAAACTTTTGCGGGATGAGCATTAAATACAAGAAATCCTAATAAAGCACCTACGATAGCCAGAGAGAAGATGGCCACTTCAAATTGAAGGTTTCCTCCCCATGCAAGGATTCCGAAGGCACCAAAAGCAACAGCTGCTGTTCCTGCTAATAATCCATCCAGACCATCTGTTAAATTCACTGCATTTGATGAACCGACAAGCATAAATAAAAGAAAAGCAGCATACCAAATCCCTAAATCAAATTGAAAATCCGTTCCTGGTATGCCAATGTAAGTAGGAAAACCGTGCTCTCTTAGAATAAAATAAACAACTACTGCAATAATAATTTGCCCAATCATCTTCTGCTTGGACGTTAATCCTAAATTTCGCTTTTTAAGAATCTTTATAATATCATCCAGGAAACCGATTAAACCGTAACCTACTAAAACAAATAAAACTAAAAATATTTCAAAGTTAACAGGAGCTGGTTTAAATTTATAAACCATAAATAAAGCTGTAATAACTACGGAAATAATAATCATTAAACCGCCCATGGTTGGTGTGCCAGCTTTTTTCTGGTGTGATTCAGGTCCTTCTTCTCTTATACTTTGACCAAATTTAAGACGACGTAGGAAAGGAATCAAAATGGGTGATATAAGTACTGATATTAAAAAGGATACGGCCATGGTGATTAATAATATAGTTTGTGACATTACCTAAGTTCCTCCCTCTTCACTGCGGACTTACTTTGTTAATTGATTGATTACTTCTTCTAAGCGCATACCTCTGGAACCTTTAAAAAGGATAATTGTATTTGGGTTCAACTCACTCCGCAGATGTTTAACAAGCACTTCTTTAGATGAAAAGGAAAGAGTTTTAATTCTTCCTTCCTCTTTCTCGTTTAAGGCCTCGATGATGGCTTTGCTTTCTTCCCCATAAGTATATAGTGTATCTATTGGTGGTTGAATGACATCCGCAACAGAACGATGAATAGCCTGAGAATGCTCCCCAAGCTCCAGAATATCACCTAAGACTAAAATTTTTCGTTCTGCATCCATTTCTTTTATAACGTTAATGGATGCCTTCATGGAAGTAGCGGAAGCATTATAAGCATCATTTATTAGAAATGTTCCTTCCTTTGTTTTTATCTTTTCAAATCGCATTCCCGTTAATTCAACCTGTTGTAATCCTGACTCAATTTGTTCTACATTTAAACCTAAACGTTTTGCTGTCACAATGCAAAATGTGGCATTTTTGGCTTGATGCTCACCTAAAACCGGGATTGAAAAACGTTTTTGCTCTACTTCAAAAGTGGTATCATCATTGGTAATTTGTATATTTTTGATGACATAATCATTATCGGGATTTGTTCCAATGCGGTAGCTCTTATATTGTTGAGCAACAGAATCCAGCAGGGGTTCATCTCCATCTACTAATAAAAGACCATCTTCCTTTAAACCCTCAACGATTTCACTTTTGGCTTGTGCAATCCCGGCTCTTGATCCTAGATATTCTATATGAGATTCTCCTATATTTGTAATCATGGCAATATCAGGATGAGCAATCTTCGTTAACGTTTCAATTTCCCCAAAATGATTCATACCCATTTCCAAAATTAATACTTCTGTATCAGGAGTCATTTGAAGAATAGTCAATGGAAGACCAATATGATTATTAAAATTTCCCTTCGTTTTCCACGTTTTAAATTTCTGATTTAAAACGGTTGCCACAAAATCTTTTGTTGTTGTCTTCCCATTAGACCCTGTAATTCCAATAACCTTTGGTTTCACTTTCTCCCGATAAGCAGTGGCTAATTTTTGCATCGCTTCGACCGTATCTTCTACAAAAAAGAGAGGAAAATCTGTAGGTACAAACCTCGGAACTGGTTTATTCTTACTCCATAAAGTAGCGATTGCACCATGTTTAATCGCATCTTTCAGGAATTCATGGCCATCAAAGCGTTCACCTTCAATGGGTATAAATAAACCAAAATGGGTAAACTGACGACTATCTGTAAATACATCATCTATTTGTATTGGATCTAAAACAACACCTTGATAGTCCGGGAATAGGGATGCAAGCCAATTTGTTGTAAATTTTGACATTAAAAACGCTCCTTTAGTTTTTCATCTATCATATTAGATGCAATTTCCCGATCATCAAAGGTAAACCGCTCAGTACCTATCTCCTGATATGTCTCATGTCCTTTTCCGGCAATCATGACGACATCACCCGGATTGCATAATTGAATGGCCTTTGAGATAGCTTCTTTTCGGTCTTGCTCTACTTCAAAATTTTGTGCTTCAAGACCCGTAGTCATATCTTTAAGAATCTGATCTGGATCCTCAGTTCGTGGATTATCTGATGTGAATATAGCTAAATCACTATATTTCACGGCTACATTCGCCATTTTAGGGCGTTTTCCTTTATCCCGATCTCCACCGCACCCAACTACTACATAGATTTTCCCTTTCGTAAAGGTCTTCACGGTTTTTATGACGTTTTCTAAGGAATCCGGCGTATGAGCATAGTCTACTATAACACCAAAATCCTGACCTCTTTGAACAGGTTCAAAACGACCTGGGACTCCATTTGTTAAAGATAACGATTTTTGGACTGTCTCTAGCGGGATATTAGCACAGATTGCGGCACTGGCTGCAGCAAGCATATTATAAACGCTGAATTCGCCGACAAGATTACTTTTAATTTGAATGTCACCAATCGGCGTAATCATATCAAAAATGGTTCTATCAGGACGTAAGGAAACATTTTTTGCACGGACATCCGCCCGTTCGTCCAGTCCATATGTCAGCACCTCATGTGCAGTGCTTCTTGCAAGTAAGGAATAAGCAGGGTCATCATAGTTTAGAACAGCAAGCTTTTTACGATTGTGATATTGATTCCCCATTTGTGCAAACAGCAGACTTTTTGCTCTTAAGTAATCATCCATATCTTTATGATAATCTAAATGGTCCTGGGACAAATTAGTAAATACGGCTATATCAAAGTCTAATCCGAATACTCTCCCTAAATCTAAAGCATGAGAGGAAACTTCCATCATAACCGTGTCCACATCGTTTTGAACCATTTTATGTAAAGATTTTTGTAAAAATAATGAGTCAGGAGTCGTATTTCGTACAGGATAGGTTTCCTTTCCTATCTTCATCTGAATTGTACCTAGCAAACCTGTATCATCACCATATTGCTGGAATATTTCATCCAATAAATAAGTAAGAGTTGTTTTCCCATTGGTACCTGTAACTCCGATTAACTGCATTTTTTCACTTGGATAATCATAGTATTGATTCGCTAATTGGGCTAAAACTTTTACTGTATCATTAACGATTATTACAGGAATAGTCAATGAAAGGGGGCGTTCAGCAATAACAGCACATGCCCCCTTTTCTTCAGCCATCTGAGCAAAATCGTGGCCATCAACTGTAAACCCATCTATACAGATGAATAAATCATCATTCTGAACTTGACGTGAATCCATTTCAATTCCTTGTACTTCAATATCATTTATATTTTGCGCACACTGATAAAATTTTAATGGTTTTAATAATTGGTTTAATTTCATGTCTAATTCGCCTACCTCGTTTAAAACATTCGTTACTATTATAGCAAATTTAATGGTTATTAACGATGAAAAATCTATTCCTCTTTTTCAGTCGAGCCTTCATCACCTAAAAAGATTCTTATCGTGGAACCTTGTTCGACCATTTTTCCTGCCTCAGGTGATTGTTTAATGATCGTATTCCCTTCTCCTTCACTTTCAACAGAAAGATTGACCAGGTATTCCTGTAAGTCCTTTTTAGATAGTCCGACTAAATCAGGTACTTTTACTTTAGGTTGTTCAGGCCATTTATATTCCTTCTCCAGCCCTTCAGTTCTTTCTTCTGCATCCATTGCTCGTAAACTATCTTCAATAATCGTACCAACAATGGGTGCAGTTACGACTCCACCAAATTGCACGGTGTTTTTAGGATTATCAATAGCTACATATACTACGATTTCTGGATCATCGGCCGGAGCAAATCCTATAAAGGAAACAATATGGTTATCACTTAAATAGTTTCCATCTTCACCGACTTTTTGGGCTGTTCCTGTTTTACCACCAACACGATACCCATCTACATAAGCCCCTCGCCCTGTACCTTTAGCAACTACGCTTTCCAAAGTACTACGGATTTCTTTAGATGTTTCATTGGATATTACTTGATCCTTTAGAACAGGTTCTGTTTTTTCTACTACTTCACCTGTAATGGGGTCTAACCATTCTTTAGCCAAAAAGGGTTTGTATAGATAGCCTCCATTTACTGCTGCAGATACTGCTGCTACTTGTTGTATAGGGGTTACAGAAACACCCTGACCAAATGAGGTTGTAGCAAGCTCTACAGGACCTACATTTTCTTCATCAAATAGAATACCCGAACCCTCTCCTTGTAAATCAATTCCGGTTTTTTTCCCAAAACCAAAGTCATCTATATAGCTAAATAGCTTCTCTTTCCCTACTTTCTCGCCCATCGATACAAAACCAGGGTTACAGGAATTTTGTACCACTTCTAAATAAGTTTGGTTGCCGTGGCCTCCATCCTGCCAGCATCGAATTTTGGCACCTGAGACCTCAATGGAACCTGTATCATTAAAATGATCATTCTGTAAATCCACTAATCCTTCTTCCAGGGCTGAAGCTAACGTAATAATTTTAAAGGTGGAACCTGGCTCATATGTACTCCAGATGGGCAGATTACGATTATATATTTCGGGATCTACTTCTTTATAATTGGCTGGATGGAAATCAGGTCGGCTGTCCATCGCCAAAATTTCACCTGTATCAGGATCCATAGCTATAGCCCAAGCTCCATCAGGATTATATTTGGACTCAGCTAAATCTAATTCCCGGTCGATAATGGTCTGGATTTTCTCATTAATGGTTAATTTTAAGTCTAAACCATCTTCCGGTTCGTTATAATTTTCGGCTATATCTTTGAGTTTATGCCCTTTGTTATCAGAAAAGAAGGAGAGTGAACCTTCTTTTCCATTCAATTTATTATCATAGTACAACTCAATACCCGCTAATCCTTGACTATCAATCCCGGTAAAACCTAAAACATGTGACAAATATTTTCCATGCGGATAGTATCTCTTCGAATCTTCGGCAATATATACTCCTTCCAGATTCAATTCCTGAAGTTTTATTGCCTGCTCCTCGGAAATTTTTCTACCTTCTGGATGAATCACTTCCACCGATACATTTTTTGTTACATATTCATAAGCGTCTTTTACATCCATGTTTAAAACATCAGCAAGCTTTTCAGCTGTATCCTGTGGATTTTGAATTTGCCTCGGCACAACAGCAACAGATGGAGCTGAGACATTCCCTGCTAAAACTTCTCCATTTCGATCCAAAATTTCTCCTCTTTCTGGTTTTAACGGAATATCCCGACTCCAAAGCTCTTCAGCCTTTTCTGTGATTTCTTCTCCCATTATAAATTGAACATATCCTAACCGAATACACATAATGAAAAAGAATATCAACGCAAAAAGAAAAACAGCGACCAACCGTCTCCGCACAGTAACTTGTGATACACGTTTCACACTACATCATCCTTTTACCATTCACTCGTTTTACAAGGTAGGCTTGTATCACAATATATGAACCCAAGTTTAAAAGTAGAACTGAAAACAGAAGGCGACTGGTCAGGTCCTGATGTATAAGCAAAGTACACAGAGCGACAAGCTTTTTAGTCACAAAGTGGATTTTGCTTATGATAGCCCGGACCTAGGAGTCGTAGCTGGCCAACAAAACGAGGGCTCCTAGGTCCAACCTGTATAATAAAAACGGCAGCAACCTTGTAGCAGGTTCCTACCGTTAAAAAAATCTTATTATCCGGTTTCTTCCTGAGCTTCTTCCTCATTTTCGTTGTCTTCCTGGCTTTCACCATCGTTTTCTGATTCTGGTTCTTCATTTTCCCCATCATTAGGCGGCTTTAGTTTTACACTTAAATAGGATCCTTCTTTCACCTTCGTTCCTGGTTCTGTACTTTGCTTGGTAACATAGCCATTTCCCATTTGCTCTACTTTAAGGTCATAGAATGAAGCAAACTTTAACACTTCTCGAAGCGACCATCCTGTTAAGTCTGGCATTTGGGCATCCCCATTCGTTAATATCATGATATCACTTTCTGGGAGGATATTTTCACCTGCCTGGGGTATGGTTTCCTTCACCTTATCTCCGTTTCCGACCACTTTTACTTGAACGTTTTGATCCGTTAAGGTTTGTTTAACTGATTCTACCGATTGACCTTTATAGTCAGATAATTTAATAGGATCAACAGTCATCTCTTCTGTCTTCTTATCAGGACTAATATCCAGATAATGCAGGCTGTTTTCCATTACAGATTTAAAAATATAGGATACAGGTTCAGAACCAGCTTCCGTATTCTCTAATTCAGGTTGCTTTATGGCAACATACATCATTAGCTCAGGATCATCTTTTGGTGCCATACCCAAAAAGGAAAATATATAATTCTCTCTACCAGTCAAAAAGCCTCCATTTTCAGGATCAGGAAGTTGGGCGGTACCTGTTTTTCCTGCGACAGAATAATCATCTAATCGATAATCTGCTCCAGTACCATTTTCACCAGTGATTACTGTCTCCAGTATATCTCTTACACGTTTAGCCGTTTCTTTTTTAATAGGCTCACCAACTACCTCTGGCTTTGTTTCTTTTAACACTTTATCCTGATTTTTATCTGTTATTTTGGAAATCACATAAGGCTTCATCATTTTTCCATCATTGGCGACTGATGTAGCTGCTTTCATTAACTGAATAGGGGTTACAGTTGTACTCTGTCCAAATGCAGTTCGGACCTTATCAGAGGGCCACTTATAAGTAATTTCACCGGCAACCTCACCTGATAAATCAATTCCTGTCTTCTTATCAAAGTCAAACCGTTTTAAGTATTCAAGGAATTTTTCTGTCCCCAGCTTCTCCCATACAAGTTTTGATACAGCAACATTCGATGAACGGCGAATCCCTTCATCATAAGTAATTTTACCCCAACCTTCGCCCCAGTTATGGTCGTTTACTGGTCTTACTCCATCCATAAATTTATAAGAACCAGACTGATATTTTTCATTACCATTATAAACGCCTGCATCCATAGCTGCTCCAACGGTAAAAATCTTCATTGTTGAACCAGGTGCAAATGGATAAGAAATAATATCATTATACCAGTTATCGATATTATTTCTGGTATTTGGATTAAAGGTTGGCCGGTTTGACATAGCTAGTACTTCACCTGTTTTAGGATTCATGACAATTGCCATCATTTGTTTTGGCTTATATTGTTCATTGATATCTGACATCGCATCTTCTAAAAAGGTTTGTATCTTCTGGTCAAGAGTCAAATAGACATTAGAACCGTCCTTAGGTTGTGTAAGGACTTCATTTGGATCTAATAGTTTATTAGCGTATTGATCCTGCTCGTAGGAAATATGCCCATCTTCTCCCATTAATTGATCGTTCATCGATTTTTCAATGCCCATGGCACCCTTTAATTTTTCCTGTTCTTCTTTTTGAGTAAAACCAATAACATGAGAAGCAAATTTATCATTTGGGTAATAACGCTTCTGGTTTTCCTGGAAATAGATACCTGGTAAATCAAGAGCTTCTATCTCTTCTTTTTGCTTCTCTGTCAATTCCTCACCATTCGAACCAAACTCAATCTGAAACAGACCTTTTTCCTTTCCATTTTGGATTAATTCCATAATCCTTCTTGCTTCCATATCAAGGACAGGAGCCAGTTTATTTGCTGTTTTGTCTGGATTTTTAACATGTAAAGGTTCATCTGAATTCTGAGAGTAATCTTCATCTATTACAGCATATAAATTATAGGAGGGACGATTATCAGCCAAAACCATACCTGAACGGTCCAGTATTTGTCCTCTTTCAGCTGGTAATGTATACGAAGCAGTTCGTTGCTTTTCAGCCCACCTATTTAAATCAACTCCATCTACTTCTCCAGAGGCTTGAATATACATTAAACGACTAAACAAAATGGCAAATACAACAGCAAAGACAATCATAAAAAGAATGGCAAATAGGTTCGTAGTTTGTAACTTTTTCATTATGTAGTTCTCCTTTAACGGACTTTATTTGCCTGTTCTACTTTTGAATTTTGCATTTGAAGACCATTTTCTTTGGCCTTTTGTAAAATACGGCTAGGTTCACTAAGTTCTTTTACCTCGGCTTGTAGATTATCAACAGTTACACTTTTCTCTTCTACTTTAGTCTCTAGTTCCTGAACATCCCGGTTTACACTATCCAGATTAGCTGAATAAGAGATGACAATAGCACTAGTTAAAGCCGTAACACCTACAAAAAAGGAATATAAAACCTTTTCTCCTTTTGATATCCAGCGTTTTTTATGTACTTTCACCTGTACTTTGGTTTGTTTTTGCTGTTGTTCTTGTGGTTGATAAGTATCTAATTTACGTGCAAATACCGAAGCCATTATACATTGCCCCTTTCTTGATAACTAAACTGATAATCCCACGCTTTAATTTTTTCAGCAATCCGAAGTTTCGCTGACCGAGAACGCCGATTTTCTTCAAGTTCTTCCTCAACAGGTGTTATTGGCTTTCTGGTAATAAGGTTAAATGGCGGTTGTGCTTCTTCAGGAATAATCGGAATATTTTTTGGTATCGGCGGAGGTGTACTCCATTTTTTCATGCTCTTTTTACAAATGCGATCTTCCAGTGAATGAAAGGTAATTACAGATATTCTTCCGCCTATAGCTGTCATTTCTGCTGCTTGATGTAAAGCATCACGAAATACATTCAATTCATCATTAACAGCAATTCGTATGGCCTGAAAAATCCGTTTAGCTGGATGACCACCTTTTCTTCTTGCAGCTGCAGGTATACCTTCCTTAATCACCTCGACTAATTGAGAGGTTGTCCTAATTTCATGCACCTGTCTTGTTTGTTCAATTTTTCGGGCAACCTGCTTAGAAAACTTTTCCTCTCCATACCGAAAAAAAATCTTCACTAGTTTTTCATAAGGCCAACTGTTAACAATATCATAGGCTGACAATGCTTGTGATTGGTCCATGCGCATGTCCAAAGGTGCATCCTGATGATAACTAAAGCCTCTTTCCTCTTGATCTAACTGGGGTGATGATACACCTAAATCAAAGAGAACACCATCGACTTCATTAATGTCATTTTCATATAATTTTTCTTTTAACAGTTGGAAATTCGCATGAACAAACAAACATTGTTTCTCATATTCATGAAGACGGCTTCTGGCAAATTGAAGTGCCTGTTCATCCTGATCAAACGCAATCAGTTTTCCATCAGGTCCTAAGGCTTGCACAATCTGCTCGGAATGACCTCCTCCACCTAGAGTACAATCCACATAAACTCCATTCGGTTTAATGTTAAGTCCTTCTATCGCTTCATTTTTCAGTACACTGTAATGTTCAAACATTCTCACACCTGCTTTTATGCCTGATGAGTTTACATTAAATATCAAAATCCATCATGTTTTCTGCAATCTCAGCAAAAGATTCCTCTGATTCTTCAAAGTATACTTCCCATTTATCTTGTGACCATATTTCAATTCGGTTGGATACACCGATAATCACACACTCTTTGTCTAAATCAGCATATTTTCTTAGGGGCGATGGAATGTTTATTCTTCCCTGTTTATCTACTTCACATTCAACAGCACCAGAAAAGAAGAAGCGGGTGAAAGAACGGGCATCTTTCTTTGTAAGGGGAAGTTTTTTAAGCTTTTCTTCTAACTGGCGCCATTCATCCATGGGGTAGGCGAATAAGCATTTATCAAGACCACGGGTAATAACAAATCCTTCACCTAATTCTTCACGAAACTTAGCAGGCATGATTATACGGCCTTTCGAGTCGATATTATGTTGAAATTCCCCCATGAACATATACATCGCCCCACTTTCTGTTTCTAGTGTACCACAATCCCCCACTTTCCTCCACATTAATTTTAATCTTTATTTCATTTTGTGTAAGTAAGAAGAAATCATCATAATCCCTTCCAGCAGTGCGATTAAGGAAAAAAGAGAATGATTAAGTCTATTTTTTTGCCTTTAAAACAAGAAAAAAGACCTATCTCAATTAAGAGTTAGGTCTCTCACATTTAATGGGATTATTTTATTTTTTAACAGGTGGTGGAAGGTGGGGGATTTATAAATAAACAGCATAATGATCTTTACTCCAGGACATCTGTTTATCAATTAGTTCATGGATCCAATCGTCCCCATATTGATTAAGCCAATAAACTACATTCCATATTCTTTCCTGCAAACCTCCTTCTGGATGTAGTACCAATTCTAAATCATCAAACAATTGTAAGATTTGATGATGTTTTAGTTTTAATGAATATTCGATACGCTGTTCCAAATAATCAACTTCTCTTATAAGATAGGAAAGATTTTTATCTGCTAACTGTCCTAGATCATCTCCTATTTCTTTAGCTATTTCCCGTAATGGCTGGTGAACCTTTTCAATTGTTAATTTCACTTGATCACCAACCTCTTCAACAGGAGCATTTGTTTGACGTTTAAGCCATGCTATACGCTCCACATCAACACCTTTTTGAACAACTTGATCTACAGATAAAGACAGCGAACGTAAATTCTTCTCTCTCTTAGAATCAACTAACGTAAAAGATAATCGGGGCAACACAGGAGGAACCTTAAGTTGTAATGCTTCAAATCCTGATTTTAATAAAGACCAATAGGACACCTCGCCCCCGCCGCCAATAAATGCAAGTACAGGTAATAAAAGCTCTTGCATCATGGGCCTTGTTACCACATTATTACTTAACAAGTGTGGGGAGTGGTAAGCAATATCCAGCATCTCCTCTTTTGTAAAAGAACAATCATTATTTTTGCCTACCCAATGGCCATCTTCATCAATCGTAAGTAAAATCCTCTCACCATTTTCATGATAAAACAAATGCGCGTCTGATTTATCTGCATCTACCCCTATGGAATAACCAGCCTGACTAGTATGATGAAGAGCTTCTGCTACACCTTTTGTAATTTCAGGTTGATGATGAATTAAGGATTGAAAATAGTTATTTTCCAAGGCTCGAATTTTTGTATCTCCAGAATCCAGCAGTACCAGCCCTTCATGTTGAAATAAATAGAAAGTAACCTGGGCAAAAAAGTCTACAAATGATTCACTTTTATCAACAATACACTTTATATTTTTGTATAACTCTTTTGTATAAGTGGTCTCATCCATATGTTTAAAAAGATTATCCAGCCATTGATGGGTTAATTCCTGGTCTAATGTCATGTGGGAAACGGACGATTTCTTTTTCTGCTGTTGCAGCGTCCTGAATTTCTTCATTCTTTCTGCACGTGGCAGGAAAACATGATTAATTTCTTCATAATCATGGTCCTCCCCTGCAATCCAAAACATAGGGATGACTGGAACACTTAATGCCTGCTCCTGTTCTTCCGCAAGTTTTATAATACTAATCATTTTATGTATAGAATATAAAGGACCGGTTAGTAATCCTGCCTGTTGACCGCCAACGACTACAACACTTTTCTCATCCTTTAACCGTTCAATATTGGAGATGGTTCGTTCAGGGGCTCCCCATTTTTTATTGCGTTCCTTTAGTACATCACTAAGTTCTTTACGTTGGTAATCAATCGATGACAGGTCCTTCAATCTTTTTTCATAAACCTTTTCATCAAATGGATCATAACTAAAAAATTGTAAAGCGTTTTGGTCACGATTTCGATAATCTCTTATGAGGTTTTTTTGTGACTCAAACGAAATCGGCTTTAATCTCATACATAACCTTCTCCTTTTGAAAGCCTAATTAATACATCCTTTGTAATTGTAACGAAAACAATCCATTGTTGCATCTGTTCTGTTTATTCAGATAAAAATCCGTTGAATAATACCAAAGACAATTCCTACAAGATAAAGAATATTCATAATAAAGAAAGAAAATCTCCAGAACCTCTTTAAAGCTGTTATTAAAATGATTTCCTCTTGAAACTTCCATTGTAAAAATATAAATAATGCTAGAAACAAAAGTAAAAAAACAACAATCCACCCGAAAACCATAACCTCCAAATTCATCTGATAACAAAAGTGCACTGACATCACTAAGAAAAAGGTTGTCACATCCGCGCTAACTCTTACAGCCCTTCGATCATCCTGGGTTATTTTTTTCATAATAAAATAACATAGAATAAAAACTATAAAGGGCACTGTGATTAAGACTGCTGCCAGATAAGCAAAAAAGTCAATCATGGGATACACTCCCAGTACGATTCTCCAATGCCTTTATACCATTATAAACAAAAGAAGTATAAGGTAGCTTCCGAATGGATTGTTTGAGCACATAACCACTTATCGTATCAATTTCCGTTTGATTTTGATTACGAATATCTTCTCTCATAGATGATGAATTTCTTCCCGTATGTTTGGCGACACGCTTTACATAATCCCAATACTTATCAAATGGGAATTGTAGTACCTGACACGTTTCTTCACAAAGGCCTTTGGCTAAATGATATAAATATGGATTAGTTAACAGCTCACCATTTTCAACGTCAAATATAGCTGTTAATGGATTTATAACAGCATTAACCACAAGTTTTTGTTTTAGCAGATTAATTGGATTTTCATCATAAATCCAGGGGAAATCTGAAGTATCAAGTACATCTAATATATGATTCATCAGTGTTTTATCCTTTTTTACTAATGCACCAATTCGAATAACTCCTGCACCCGTATGCTCTACCGAATGGTCATTTTTGCGCCTGGCACCATGATCCAGGACTCCAATAAAAACTGGTTGCTGAAGGGTGGAAACCCATTCTACATGGGACATTCCATTTTGCAAAAAAAGGATTGGTTTGTTGTCTGGAGCCTTTGTTCGTAGCGTTTGAATGACTTCATCTAGCTGTGGATATTTAACACAAACCACATATAAATCATGCTCGTCCAATTCTCCCAGGCTTTTAGCATTTACTTTAAATGAGGAAGGACGATTGTGATGAAGGGTATACAAAGAAACTCCTTTTGTTCTTAACCGTTCTTTTTGCTGATTTCTACGTACATAGCAGGTGACTTGATGATCTTCTCTTGCTAAGCAGGCAGATAGTAATAATCCTATGGATCCCAACCCAATAATCCCTATTTTCATATCTGTCACCATCCCAACTTTATTCCCTGACATTTTACCAAACTTTCGGCCTATTGTTTAAGGTTTTTTAGATAGTTTTTTGAACATTTGTATTTTTTAACATTTTGTTTATTATAATTTTATATTATAATAAACTTATAAGATCAATAGGACCAAGGGGGATTAAAAAATGAAAACGTTTCAAGTTGAACGGTTATTGATTAACTATAAAACACTGGAAGAATTTAAACGCTTTAAAGAATACGGAATCCAAGAATTATCGATGCTGGAAGATCTCGAAAACAATATGGTGGAGAACAATAGTGAATCCCCTTTTTATGGGATCTATTATGGAAATTCACTTGTCGCACGTATGAGTTTATACCGAATTGATAAAAAGTATGATGAATACTTTGAGCCGCATCAGGATTACCTTGAGCTGTGGAAATTAGAAGTTCTATACGATTACAGGGGAAAAGGCTTAGGACGCAAGCTTGTTGACTTTGCAAAGAGCTTTCAATTGCCGATTAAGACCAATCCACGTATTAACTCCCATGGATTTTGGGAGAAAATGGGTTTCCAGAAGGTTCGTTATGATATGGAACGTGATTTAGGTGAGAATCCATTAATCTGGCTACCTGAAGGAGTAGAAGAACAAAATCGAACTCAATAAAATACCATCAAATAGTGAAGAAAGGCAAGGCTAATAAGATTTAGCCTTGCCTTTCTTCACTATCCGATGAAACATTTTCCCAAATCGTCATTATTTGTTTAAGAGCTTCTTCGTATTTTTCGATTTTCTTACGCAAGATTTCATTTTCTTTTGCGATTTGTTGCATTCGTTCATCTACTAAATCTGAGGAGTTGGAGCTTGTTTCATAAGTTTGCTTAATTTTCCGTAATAAATCAATGGCTTCATCAAATTCAAACGGTTGTTGAGAGGATTTTGAATTCTCTTGGGGTTGTTGAGTAGATTTCTTTCTGCGATCTTTTTTAGCTAAATGAATCTCCTGATCATATTGTTTTCTGACTGTAGCATTCCAGCGAAATCCACAGGCTGCGGGTGTTCTGGATAATTGCTTTGCTACATCTTCAAATGCTTCCAGCTGCGTCTTTCCTTCACGGATAAATCGCAGAACAGTTTCTGCCAGTTGTTTATCTTCATCCTCTGTCCAGGCATCCTGTCTATTATGGATCATTCTATCCCTCCTATTTCTTTTACTATCAATCTATGCAAGAAACAGGCATGGTAGACTATTTTTTTCCTGTCCTCCTGAAAAATGCCTCTACTGCTTTTTTGTGCTCATCTGAAACCCATAAATGTGCACAGCGCTCAACTTCTTTATCCATTTTTTCTTCTATTTGAGAGAAGGAATTTTGATTGAGGTACTGTTGTTTAAAATAGGTTAAAGGGATTCTTTCTTTTTCTATAAGCGGTTGAAAAATACTCCATAGAGCTTGCTCATCTGAATAAAATTGTTGAATCCATCCCCAATCAAATAATTGTTGAGCATCTATCATATTGGAATTCAGCAGCCATTGATAAGCTTTTAAGGAGTCCATCCTTTTATGTAAGAGCACACCCCCGCCCCATCCAGGCGTAATCCCCAGCTTTCCTTGTATAAAACCATGGCTGGTATCTGGTTTGGCAAAACGAAAATCACAAGCCGTTGCAAGTTCACATCCCCCACCTCTTGTATCTCCATTTAATAAACAGATGGTTGGCACAGGAAGAGTGGCTAATTTGTACAAAACCCCCTTCATCCGACTTAACTTTTGGTAAGCCTCCTTTTTATCCATCTCTCCATGAAAATCATGCAAATCTCCTCCTGAACAAAATGACCGATCCCCTGCACCAGTCAAAACTAAGAATTTTAATTCAGGGTTGTGAGAGAGGTCTTCCAGTATTTCATATAACTCTCCACCCATCTTTAAAGAGACTGCATTTCTCTTGGCGGGTCTATTCAACGTAATTTTGGCAAATTGATAATCCTGAAAATATTCGTAAAGAATCGTTTCAAACATGTCAATCCCCCCTGTTATATATAAAAAAAGGATGCCTTTTTTAAGGCACCCTCTTTGCTGTTCTTTATTTTTCAACAACCTCTTTGCCATCATAATGTCCACATGAAGCACAAACATGGTGAGATTTTTTGTATTCACCACAGTTTGGGCATTCTACCATACCTGGTACATGTAGTTTTTTATGTGTACGGCGTTGATTCTTTTTCTTTTTAGAAGTTCTTCTCTTTGGTACTGCCATGTGTTACACCTCCTTAAATATAACAAAAAAAACAACGATCAGTTTTTCTTACTTGATGAATCATCAAAAAACTGATTTAACTTTGCAAGCCGGGGATCGACTTTTTGCTCTTTCCTGGAATTTTCATCGACCAGATTCCATCCCTGGCCTTCATCCACAGTTTTCTCTTTCACATTATCCGCAAATACTTGCAAAGGGACTTCTAATAAAATATTTTCCTTAATATAAGGCGTTAAGTCAAGCACTTCTCCATGAATTTCATGTATTTCATCTTCTCCTTCTTTATGATAAGGAGAAGTCGAAAACATTTCAACAGCCTTAATCGTAAAAGGATACTCCACATCTGCTAACGTTCTTGCACAAGGCAATATCATCATTCCGGAAATCGTTAATTGAAAAGTAATCTGATCTCCCTGAGATGTTGCCTCACCTTGTACATGAACGGGTGGAATTTTACGAATGTCGTTGTTCAACTCTTCCAATTCAGTTACGTCCACATCTTCTTCTAATGGAAGAGGTGACTTTGCTTTAATTTTTTGAATCGAAATTTTCATGAAACATCACCTCATGGCAACAAGAGTTATTTTAAAAGGAAAAGCACATTTTGTCAATATTTTTTCTTAACAGGATAATCTTATTCCAGGACTGTATTCCAATTTGATTGAAAGATTACATAGAGAAATAAAAAGGAAGTTGCTTCAAACAGCCTTCAAGATAAACAGTTAACCCAACATCACAAAATTCACTTCAAGCTTGACTTTTCCTGTATATTCCTTCTCAATAGAGTTAGAAAACTTGTAAGGGAGTATTTTGATAATGAAGGCTTGTGGTTTAATCGTTGAATATAATCCATTTCATAATGGTCATGTTTATCATTTGGAGGAAGCCAAAAAGAAGACAGATTCTGATGTTGTCATTGGGGTTATGAGCGGTAACTTTTTGCAGCGTGGGGAACCAGCCATTATTGATAAATGGCATCGTGCTGAAGCTGCCTTAAATACGGGAATGGATGTTGTTCTGGAACTGCCTTATGTATTCGCAGTACAACATGCTGATTTGTTTGCAAAAGGAGCTATTTTAACGCTTGCAAGTTTAAATACTAATACAGTTGTTTTTGGCAGTGAACAAGGAGATATTCAGCCATTTATTCAATCATATCAACAATACAAAAATCAGGAGAAAACTTTTGAAAGCGAACTCCAGGAGAACTTAAATAAAGGGTTTTCCTTTCCTGAAGCAAGTCGAAAAGCCTATGATATGATTGATTTAAATACAGGTGCCCTGGATCTTACTCAACCAAATAATATATTGGGATTTAGCTATGTAAAGGCTATCTATGATGAAAATAAGGATATTAAACCAGAAACGATTCGCAGAACAAAAAGCGGTTATCATGACCAGGAAATCAAACAGAATATTGCGAGTGCTACAAGTATAAGAAAAGAAATTCTTAAAAATATGGACATCCATCCTCAAGTCCAATCAACGATTCCAGCTAGTACATATCAATCCCTCATGGATTATAAGCATAAAACAGGAATTTTTCATCATTGGGAACCCTATTTTCCCTATTTACAATATAAGGTTATGACAGAAAGCATTACACGTTTAAGTACAATACATGGAATGGAGGAGGGATTAGAGTATCGACTGAAGAAAACAGCAAAATATGCCCAATCCTTTCAGCATTGGATGAAACAAATAAAAACAAAGCGATATACATGGACAAGACTTCAAAGAATGTTTGTACATTTGTTAACCAATACATCAAAACGTGATGTAGAAGCTATTCAAACATTAGATGAGCTCCCCTATACACGAATATTAGGCATGACAGAAAAGGGACGTGCCTATTTACATACCCAAAAAAAGAATATGAAACTCCCCCTTCTCTCACAGCTTCAACAAGGAGATCATCTTTTTTTGGACATCGAAGAGAAAGCTGCGGATACTTATTATCTCCCTTTACAACGGGCCACACAAATCGATATGCGTAAACGGGAGGTAGGTCCACCTATCTACTTATCATCAATCACCAAAAATAGAGGGGATTGACCTTTGTCAATCCCCTCTATATTTGATTAAACATTATTGTAACTCCTGCAAATATTCAATTGCATCCTGAAACGTATCAACGGGAACAATGTCCATATTCGTATCTATCTTTTTCCCTGTTTCCGTAGCAACCTCATAATTTGAGTTCTCTCGTCCACCCTCATTCGGCGCAAAAAAGATGTTACAGCCATCGTTATCAGAAGCTACTACCTTTTGATCAATCCCACCTATACTTCCAACCTCACCATCATTATTTATAGTTCCTGTTCCACAAACTTGCTTTCCTTTTGTGTAATCCTTTTCTGTCAATTGGTCAAAAATCTCCAGACTAAACATTAAACCAGCACTAGGGCCTCCGATTTCACGGCTGTTAATCTTGACTTCAGGATTTGTAACGATATTACGTTTGGTTACGAGACCAACACCCATCCCTACTTTATCTGGATCATCCGGAAAAGGAGCAAGCTTAATATCATCTTTTATTTCTTCACCGTTTCGCATTAAAACAACATTTACCGTTTCTCCCTCTTCTTTTTGGGTAACATACTCCACGGATTCCTCTGACTCATCCACCTTTATTCCGTCTACGGAAACAATTTTGTCACCTGTTTCAAAAACTTTACCGGCTGGCATGTCATCCTCAACATACGAAACATAAACCCCATCATTTTTATATGATACTTCTAAACCAGCTTTTTGGAATGCGAGGGCAATCGCTTGATTTTTGCTGGAATCCATATATTCCATTTGGATATGATTATACTCTTCCTGACTAATTCCTTCTGGTCGAATGTCCTCTATCGGATGAATTTGAAAATAGGGGTGAAACTTCGCCCACAAATAATAGGCTGGTGTTGCCTGTCCTCCCCGTACAGTCACAAGATGCATATCTCCTTTACTGGAATATCCGTCTTCCACCGATACCATTGGGTCTAATTTCGATGCATTACCCGGCTGATATACATAGTAGGGTAACTGATAGGTAGTGAGAAATACGATAATAACAAGAACAATGGCCGTGACGGCTAATTGGGTTGATCGTTTTTTCATGTTTACGTGTTCTCCTTCCAGTTGTTCATCTTATTTTCTATAAAATTGATGTGTTGCAGCGCTATTATTTCGCCTTCTTGAATAATTTCTGAAATATTTTTGAATGCTCGCGAGCTAAACCGAGACACATCTGGTCTCAACATGATATCAGCATTAGTTGCCTTAACTTTTACAACTTCATTCTGCATAATATCGATACTTTGTATAATGACGTCATATATCGAATGCACCTCAGTACTTGGGGTATAATGAGCACAATCTACTGCAATGGTAATGTCCGCTCCCATTTCCTGTACAGCCGTAATGGGAACACGCTTTATAACTCCCCCATCAACAAGTAAACGCTTATCTATTTCGGCAGGTACAAAAATCCCGGGAATGGAGACACTGGCCCGTACCGCTTTCGCTGCATCTCCTTCTGTAAATATCACTCTTTTCCCTGAATGTAAGTCTGTTGCTATTATACTAACAGGAATAGAAAAATCCTCAAGTTTTTTTCCATATGTAAATAAACGAACATACTCTTCAATTCGCTTCCCCTGGAAAAATCCCAGTTTAGATACTGTAACATCAAGAAAATAATTCCTCCGGGAGTACTTTGCCATTTGATAAAGATGGTCAATGGATTGACCGGCACCATACAAAGAACCGATTAAAGCACCCATACTGCTTCCGGAAATATAGTCAATTGGAATGTGACTGTCTTCTAGTACCTTTAGTACACCTAGATGAGAAAAACCTCTAGCTCCACCTGATCCAAGTGCTAGACCTATTTTAGGCCTTCCCAAGTTAACCACCCTTTGCTGCTTTTTAAACATATTATGCATAACAAACCTAATCATGAGCGTATATTGTATAGAAGTGCTTGTACGAACGATGGCTAACATTACTTCACTTTCATTTTACTACCCCAATGATTATTCGTACAGAATATTATATTAAACCCTGCAGGAGGACGAACTTCATGAATGGAAAATTAAAATCTATACTCCTAGCATCTGGAGCTCTGTTCATCGGGATAGCCATTATTCAAAATCCCAAAGAAGCACTTGAAGCTTCCCAGCGCGGAATTAGTTTGTGGTGGGAAATCGTCTTTCCATCACTTCTCCCATTTTTTATTACAGCAGAAATTTTAATAGCCTTTGGTGTTGTTCGATTTTTTGGTGTTTTATGCGAGCCTTTTATGCGTCCGCTGTTCAACGTACCAGGGGCCGGAAGCTTTGTATGGGCTATGGGAATGGCTAGTGGATACCCATCCGGCGCAAAATTAACGGCTAGACTAAGACAGGAAAAACAAATTTCAAAAACTGAAGCTGAACGGCTTGTTTCCTTTACAAATGCTTCAAATCCTTTATTTATTATCGCTGCCATATCTATTGGATTTTTTCATGATGAGCAATTAGGGATTCTCCTGGCTGTATGTCACTATGTAGGCAATTTTTTTGTTGGAATCTGCATGCGTTTTTATGGAAAAAAAGAATATCATCCTAGACTGAAGCAGCCTCTTTCCATCAAAAGAGCTTTTGAAGAATTACATGAAACAAGATTAAAAGATAATAGACCGTTTGGGAAAATATTAGGTGACTCTGTTATAAATTCCATTCAGACGTTAATGATGATTGGTGGCTTTATCATTATTTTTTCCGTTATTAACAGATTATTATTTTCACTTAATATTACACCTTTTATTGGTCAATTTTTACAGTTTATCTTTTCTATCGTTGGTTTACCTGATGTGCTATCTATTCCATTTATCGCCGGCATGTTTGAAATTACTTTAGGTGCTCAAATGACTTCCGAAACTACAGCTACTTTATTACAGCAAATTGTGATTGTCTGTTTTGTACTGGGATTTAATGGCCTATCTGTACAAGCTCAGGTTGCTAGTATTTTAGCTGAAACAGACATTCGCTTTTTCCCCTATTTTATAGGCAGGATTTTACATGGTTTTTTTGCAAGTCTCTTAGCTCTCATTTTATTTAAACCACTTTATTCAGATGCTAAGCAGGCTTCAACTGGGGATATACCTGTTTCTGATTATGTGAACACCCATTCTTTCTGGGCAGAACTTCTGCAATACTTCCAGCATTATGGACCGATGCTTACTCTGTTAACCTTATTAATTGGAGTCCTAATTATATTTCATAGAAGAAGAAAAGAATGAGGCTGGAATATAATCATCGAAGCTTTCCTTATCCTGCGGAAAGATTGGTATGCGGGAGACCCCGGAGGCATACGCCCATGGGGATCCCGAACCGCCCGCAGAAAGAGAATCACTGGAGAGGAAATCAATACCTATGTTTAACAGAGTCTATAAAAACTTTTGTTCTAGACTCATTCAAATGAACTATTTAATTTTAGTTTCATTTTTTCGCTAACGATAGCAGGAACAAAATTTGATATATCTCCATTAAACTTCGCAATTTCCTTTACTAAACTTGAGCTTATCGCTTGGTATTCATCCTTCGTCATCATAAAGAATGTTTCAATTTCATTATCCAATTTTCTATTCATAATGGCCTGAGGAACCTCATATTCAAAGTCACTTACAGAACGTAGACCGCGAATGATAACATTAGCATTCTTTTCCTTCGCATAATCTATTAATAGACCTTTAGATGCATCCACTGTAACGTTCGACCACTCCGATGTTACCGAAATCAAAATCTCCTTCTTTTCCTCCAGTGTAAATAAAGGAGATTTTGCCTGATTATGCAATACTCCTACAATGACGTAATCAAAGAGTTTAGCACAACGTTCAATGATATCAATATGACCATAGGTTACTGGATCAAAGCTGCCTGGAAAAATAGCTGTTTTTGCCATATTTCATTCCTCCCTATTTAACTTCAAATAAACTAACGGAAATTGTACTCCCATACTCCTCCGTCTTTACCATTTCCAATCGTTTGAAATTATCTGGTAATATATCATCTGTTGAATGTTCACATATAAGAATACTTCCCTTACGAACAACTCCCAAATTAAAGATTACCTTAAATAACTTTTCAAAGGAAATACGTTTATAAGGGGGATCAAGAAAAATCCAGTCAAATACAAGGCCGCGTTTAGAGGCAGCCTTTAATGCACGAAAAGCATCATTCTTGTACACTTCTGTCTGATCCTTTATTTTTAAGTTGTTTATGTTTTCATGAATGGTTTGAATTGCTTTTGGATGGCTATCAATAAAAAGGACCTTATCCGCCCCACGACTAATAGCTTCAATCCCCAGACCTCCACTACCGGCAAACAAATCTAGTCCTATTCCGCCTTCAAAATAAGGTCCGATAACTTGAAAAATAGCTTCCTTCACTTTGTCTGTAGTGGGCCTTGTATTTTTACCCGAAATGGTCCTTAAAGGATGACTTTTATATGTACCAGAAATAACCCGCATGTTGACATCACTCCATTAGTAGTCATTAAAATCCTTTATGAATGAATGTATGTATATGCTACCATATATGACCTACAATGGCATCTTTTCCGTTAACTAAAAAAATTTTGATGTAAAATGAATAAGTTGTTTCTTCACTGGTCACAATGATAAATGAGAACGAAATAAAATTCGTTCTAAAACGGAGAAGGCTTACGTTTCCCCATAAGTTCTTCCTCCGGTTTCTCCTCTCCCTTTTTTATCTCTTTGTTGTGAAACAAAGAGAGCCTGCGGATACATATCTGCAGGCATTTTTTTTGGAGAAAAGCGGAAGGAACTGTCCAGACCCGGGCAGCATATTTTACTTTATCCATTCGGACACATCAAAATGTTCAATTTTGTCGTTTTTCATGCTACATTAGATAATAGACTTAACAAGAAAGAGGTGTATGCTAATGATTCAACGATTAATCCCGTTAGGAAACGGCTATTCAGATCTATATGAATTAATGAATATAGCAAAAGCAATGCCCGAGCGAGTAGAGTATATGTTAGTTTTACATCCATTTGATGATAGTAATCAAACATCATTGGTTTTAATTATGAAGCCTACAAATCCTGGAAAATTTCAGCCTATATATATTTGCTTAGAGGGTGTTCCCGTTCCCAGTAAACGCTATGATTTATGGAAGGATTTAGCTGAAGAGCTTCATCATGATTTGATTGAATTAACCGTTTCTCCCTCGAAGAAATTTAATGAGCAGGAGTTATACTTTCAACATTTAATAGGGATTTTACGAACCAATCATTATTTGCCACGATTAGAGAGGAGCTTTTAATTCGTGTAAAAGTAAAAAGTTCCCTGGTCAAAATAAACCGGGAACTTTTTATATTCTAAAATCCATATCTATATTCTTTTTCTTTTGTTTCATCTGTTTTAACTTTTTGAAACTCAGTGCGAATAAATGGTTTATATGATGGTTCAGCTTTCACGACAAAAGGAAGCTTTTGTATTTGCTCCAATGTATCTTCTACTTCATCCTGATTGACATAAAGTAAGACATATCTTTGCCTCTTCGACATTGTAATGATATGACCAAATTTTCGGAGTTTACGTCCATTTTTTATGTTTTTCACCCATACAAAAACGCCTTGTCTTTTTATAAACATATGATCTTCCTCATTGTTTTTCAATTTATAATGTTGGTTTAACTTAAGATGCGCAGCCACAGGATCCGCCACTACCGCAGCCACATCCACCTTTATCTTTAAACACAGCTCCGTCTCTAGGTACCTTAATAGTTGAGCTGACCTCTTCAGCTAAAATACCGCTAATATCATCTAAGAGTGCTTGTAATTCTGTTTCAGCTTTTTTATAAGAGGCAACGGTTTCATGCATATCCATTTCACGCTTTACCATTCTTACTTCCTTCGTGATTTTACTATAATCAGGATGATAACGACCAAATCGCTGAACCTCTTCATATTTCTCCTTCATATCCTGAAAGTCGGCGATTAGCTTCTGAGCTTTTTCATCCTGCTCTAATTTATGTTTAGCTTCTTCAAAACGATGCATAGTCTCTGATTGTAAAACCATTTGACCGATATGTTCGGATTTATCTAATATGTCAACAACTTCCATTGTGGCTATCATGATTCCACCTCCACTTTTATCATATCAAATATAACGGGAGATGAAAATCTTTTCCTCCTATTTTTTACAGGTCTTATACTCCAGAAATAAACATTAGTTATTTATGTTAAGCGTCCTGGTTCAAATATTCTGACATAGATAAAAGCATAGATAAAAGGTTTAACTGTTCATTTAATTTTCCCATTTTTTGAGAGAATGTCTGACCATAAAAAGATTTAGAGGAATTTTCCAACAACACGACGCGTTCCGGATATCGTGTCAGAATACGATACCAGGAAGGGTTCATTCGAACAAAATGCAGGAGTTCAGGACGATTCGTCAAATATTGATATACATTTGCCTGCACAAGATTCCCTCCTTAATCTTTCCCAAATTTAAAAGGGTCGGGCCGGTTTTGCGACCAGCTGGATCCAGAATTTTGCTGTTGAAATTGCTGTATCAAACCTTGAACATTTGATATAACTCCACTTAATTGATTCATTTGATCCTGGAGCTTATTCAAATCCATATTGTTCATCATATTCGATAACTTGCTAAACAACTCCTGATTTTTTACCTGTTTCTCCTTGCTTGAGGCTTTTGTTCCTTCATCTTTGAATTGATTCCAATAGGCATCTTCTTCCCCATACAATAACCATTTTTCATAATAAGTTTGCCAGCTTCCCTTCTGAGTTCGTACATGTTCAATTAACTTCGGATGTTTTTCAACAAACGACTTAAATTGTTCCACCTTCGGGTGCAAACTGGACATTTGCTTTCACCACCTGTGCACAAATAACTACAAGTAATTTATGTTAACGTTTTGTCATTTGTGCATGTGTACCGGGTAGTTATTGTAATTTTTGCAGGAAATTTTGTGTGTAATAATCTCTGTAGACGCCTGTTCCCAAATGTGTAAAGTCTCTATTAAGCAATGCCTCTCTATGTCCCTTACTATTTAGCCAGCCCTCTACTGCAGCTGCTGCATCAGGATATTGGGCAGCGATATTTTCACCAGCTGATAAATATTTGATCTGTTGCTCACTCAACCGGTCCTGTAACCCTTCTCCATTTGGCGCATAGTGAGAAAAATAATTATTCTTAGCCATGTCTTCACTGTGGGAAAAAGCTACTTCTGAGACAGGCTCATCCCAGGTAAATGTTTCAAGCGAAAAGCGTTTACGTATTTCATTACTAATCGAAAAAATTTGCTTTTCACGTCCCGCTTCTATTTTTTTCCATTGCACTTCTGAATTAGTTATCTCTGGTAAATCCCCTCTATATTTCACGGCATATGGTTTTAAATACAACAAAGTATCAGGATTCATTATCCTCACTGAGGATAACTGATTGGTAAAGGTGTCAAAATATAGTTGCATAAATCGATTATCAGAAAGTTTTACCAGAGGATTTCGTTTCATTTCTTCATCTTTTAATTGAAATTGGTAGCTTCCTTTGGATAATTCTAATTCAACCTTTGATTGAACAGGAAAATGCTCTTTTACTTTTTCATATGAATCCCCAATAGAAATGGGATCAATTGATAATTCTTCACCAGTAGCAAAAATCGTAACAACTTTTCCTTCCTTCATTCCTATTTGAATATATTGACCAGCCAGGTCTTCATAAATCCACCATTGATAGCCAAATGGTGTAGGATCCTTGCGATTTGGCTCACCTAAGGTTTTTATTATGGAAGATTGATCAGCTGAAAAAAGATGAAACAGCCTTCCATCATATTCCTTATCAGACGATATATCCTCTGGCTGTGGTTTTCCGATTTTAAAGTCACCTATATCTTGTTCCGTTTGAGAAATGTCTTCTTTGACAGTGAAAAGGAGTTCCTTTACTTCTTCCATAACTCCAGGGCGTTGCTCCAATATATAAAAAATAACGATAGCTATGAAAACAATACCAATAAATTTCTTCATCATCACTTCCCCTCCACTTCCGTTATACGCCATTTTATCTAAAATTATACACGAATACTACTCGATATGGCAGAATTGAATATAAAAAAACCGCCCTTAACGGCGGTTTTTCTGACTTAATGCAGTTCATCCCTTTTTTCTGATATTTCATTTAAAGCAACCCCAGCGGCATGGTCAGATTTTTTCTCTAATGATAGATCCCCTAGAGAGACAATTCCGACTAGCTCCCCATTATCCACAACTGGTAAACGTCTTATTTGCTTCTCAGCCATAACCTGACTTGCCTCTTGTACGTCAGTTTCTGGGGAAACAGAATATAAATCATCACTAATGACGTCCTGTATTTTAGTGGATTCTGATTTTTTATTTGCATACCCACGAAGCACTAAATCACGGTCTGTCACAAGTCCCATAAGATGATTTTGATTATCAGTTACGGGAATAACCCCAACATCCAATTCCTTCATTTTCATCGCAGCATCATAAAGTGTATCATCCGGGCTGCAGCTTGAAACATCGCGAGTCATAATGTCACGTATTGATTTCATGTAACGTCCTCCTTAAAAAATTCTTGATAGTGTAAAGACAAATATATTGTCCTTCTTTTTATTATTGTGTCCATTTTGTTACATATATTTATGAAAAAATGGGGATTTCCATTGAATGAATTGATTAATGAACCATTTTTTACTATGATGGATTTAGATTGAAAAAGTAAAATAGAGGTGAACTATATGAAATTAGAAGGACATGGTATTGAAGACTCAGTTGTAAACCTTAAACCTTTAGATCATTTAATGGAAAAAGCCGGACTCATACGTGCATCTGGCTGGGATTACGAACGTGTTACATACGATTATAAAATGGAAACGAATGAAAAAAATGTAACTTTCTACTTAAGAGTTCAAGGTCATGCAATTGAAGGTGATGTTGACCGTGGAAATGCTGTCATTAAATTATTGACACCTCTTTTAGGAAAGCATTACTACCCTCATGGTGTTGAGTACGGTGATGGTGAGGAATTTCCGGATAATATCGTTCAAAAATCAAATCAAATCCTTAAAAAAGTAAAAGAGTACATCGATGAATTTAAAGTGGAAGAAAATGCATAAATAACATTTAGGGCTATTGAAACGCTTCAATTCAATAGCCTTTTTATGGTTAATATTTACACGTTATTAATGTTCAAAAACCTTTTTATATGCTATATTAAAAGGAGAGTTTTTCTAGAAGGGAGCTACATGCTGAAATTGTTCAATAAATTAACCAAACGACAGTGGACCAAAATCATTCTTTCCATCATTGCTTTACTCATCATCATTTTTGTATTACCTGTTGCTGTCCCACTCATCCTTGCATTGCTCACAGCTTTCATTTTAAACCCACTTGTTCGATTTTTACGATTTAAATTTCGAATCAGTCGAAAAATTAGTGTGATCATTATATTTATTATGTTTTTGTTAATTATTTCCACAATAGGTACATACGTAACCACAAAATCAGTTGCACAGCTGGTTAAACTTACAGAAAATGCACCTAATTATGTCAATAATATTACACATGTCATCAATGACTTTGAATCAGATATGAATACCTTTACTCAAGGAATGCCGGAAGACTTTGTAGACGAAGTGATGACTACATTACATAAAAATATTGGAGGTATTCGCGAAAGGATTAATGATACCATTACCATAGAGAATATTGCTGGAGTTGTGGCCAAAGTACCACAATACCTTGTAAGTTTTCTCGTTTATTTAATTGCTCTGTTTTTATTTATGTTAGAACTTCCTAAATTAAAGAAGAATGCCTATGGACTAATGACAGAAAAAACGGCTGAAAAAATGAGCTTTATGAGTGCACGATTTTCCTATGTAATTGTAGGATTTCTTAAAGCCCAATTTTTAGTAAGTATCATCATTTTTACAGTTTGCCTGCTGGGACTTTGGTATATTGCACCAGACGTAGCCATTATAATGTCGATCATCATTTGGTTGATTGACTTCATACCCATTATCGGATCAATTATTATATTGGGGCCATGGTCGCTTTATATGTTAATAATCGGTGATGTTGTTATGGGTATACAATTAGGCGTGTTAGCCATTATCCTTCTAGCCATCCGAAGAACAGTAGAGCCAAAAGTTATGGGAAGACACATTGGACTTTCCCCGCTCGTTACGCTCATTGCCATGTACTTAGGCCTTAAACTAATCGGAATTCTAGGCTTTATCATAGGTCCACTAATGGTCATCGCCTACAATTCAGCACGCGAAGCCGGAATCATTAAATGGAACATTAAGATTTAGTAAGGAAAAGTGAAGGCGACTGTTTAGGTCTTATGTCCACCCAGACCTTGGAGCCTGAGCTGAACATTAGAAATGTGGAATGGTCTAGTCCAAATTATTGGCAGCAAGCCCCTATATAAAGATGAGCTATCTCATTTAACGAGATAGCTCATTTTTCGTCTTCCCTAAGTTTATAAATTTCAATATCCTGATAACAATCATACCAGACAAATCCTGCTCTTCTTAAGGCATGTATGGATGGTTTATTCGTATGTATACACTCGGCATAAATGGTTTTAATCTTATGTTGTGAAAGGGCCCAATTACATAATTGTTTAATCGCTTTCGTAGCGAATCCCTTTAGCCGTTCTCCGGGACAAATATAATAACCAATCCATATCTCCCCTTTTTTATTTGGCGGAGATTGTATGGAAATATCCCCTACTATGTTTCCTTCAGCGCTAATAATCCAAGGGCCGTAGCCTTCATTATGTCTCTCTTTCTGTAATAAATCATGATAAAGAGGTAAATGGGCACTTAAATTGTGATATGGCCAATTATTAGGTAAATGAAGATTATACGTATTAGCATAACTCAAGGGGTTACGTAGCAATAATTCTGCATCCTTTTCTGTAACGGCCCGTATAGAAATTTCCTGCGCTGAGATTAACACCACTCATACCCCCATGAAGCTGTTAAAAACCAAAAATAGCCTTTAACATACTAGTTGTTTGTCCACCATCATAAATAACATATAAAAGAAGATAAACTACAACGCCTGTAGCAGCAGAGAAAAACCAAATCACACTTGTAATCGGTCCTATTTTTCGATGCTTGGAAATGTTACGTTTAAAAGCTAAATATAGTGTAACAATCCCAAATATGGCCGCTGAAGTTGCTAAAAAGATATGGAAAACAAGGAAAATTGTATAATAAATTTTTATATCATCTGGTCCACCAAACGAAGTATTCCCAATAAAAATCGTTCTTGACATATAAATAATAAAGAAAGCCAAAGCAGCAATCGCACCACTTATCATGACCCTTTTATGTGCTTTTCGTTTATTCTTGGCTATTAAAATCCAGCCAATGGCAATTAAAATGGCTGAAATGACGATAAATAATGTACTTAAAGTAGGTAAGACTTCCATATAAATTTTCCTCCCTATTGTTCTTTTGAATGTTTAGGATTGGTTTGGAATAGGATCAATTCCTCTGCTTGATTCATTTTTAAACCATTTAAAAAATACTTTTGCCAATACGGTACCATAAATGATTTCCTGCATTACTTTCATGATGATGCCACCTGCTTGCTGATCATATAGAATACTTATTTTGGTTATGACTTGTGGTCCACCCAGGGATATCCCATTAAGTACATCTGTCGGAACACATAGACTCATAGCATTTGTCCAGGCCTGAATATCAGAATATGTGGCATATATTGGCTCCCCTGAGAAAATAATTAACGCACATGCTGGGGTAATTAGCATTCCATTTCCAAAAATATATAAGATTTTTCCAAACGGTTTTGCAATCTGATGTCCCCCTAAAGGTGACAAAAGGGGCCACCACATACAAAATGCAGTAAACAAAATGATGATAGTTATACTGGAATGGGCGAGTTGGTAAGACTTTGAAAAATCCAGTATAAATGGTATATGGTAAATAGAAAATATGAAATTGAAAAGTAAAATAGCCACAAGTGGTTTTGTTAATATATTTAAAATAAAACCTAAAACCTTTACTCCAAAAACCTTTCTCCAAATCCATGCTGGAATTCCCTTAATCATAAGAATAGGGAACACGAGATAATATAACGCCATTTGAATCATGTGGGCCATAAGCAAAATATGTGAAAGTAAATCCACAGGAGCTCCTTTCACAATATATAATAAAATCAATCCAGCATAAAACATCGCTTTTTGTTTTCCGGATGGCACCTCTTCATCTTTCGCACCAAATTTATGACGCAAAGGGCCTGTGAGCACATGATAAATAAGCCCTAATGCAATTATGTAAAGAAGAAAATAAGGACTCCATAATGCTTGAAATCCAAATATTTGTAATTTAGACCACATTTGTATGTCACTCCATTTTTAAATGTCTGTCTCCCTATTATAACTGATTTTTCATTGTTACCTAAATGAATTAAACATAAGTCAAACAACTGTCACAAATCTATCATTCAAGAGGTCATAAAATACAAGGGGCAATTAACTCTAAAGGAGAACAATCATTGATTTTAGCAGAAGAAATATACGTAGACTCATCATAAAATGGATGCACATTTTTCTCGTACGGTGTAAAGTTATCAAAGCTTTCCTTGTCATGCGGGAGGAAAGCATAGGTGAGACCCGCTGTTCGACAGCACAAGGAGGGTTACCAGCCACTCGCGGAAAGCGAAGGATATTTCCGGAGTGTATTATCCACCAACCATAATTTCTGTTAAGTTTGGATTTTTTAATAAAACACTTTTTTCCCAGTCTCATGAATACAAAAGATCGAGGCAATAGCCTCGATCTTTTTTTTAGATCCACGTAATGGTTGTTAATGCTAAAATGGTTAAAACCGCTGCAAAAACACCTGAAAAAATCATAAGCGAAGGCATTTCGTGACCCTTTTGGTTTAAATGCATAAAGTAATACAGTTGAAAAAGCACTTGAACAACAGCTAACACTAAAATAATCGGAACAACAAGATATTTACTAAAGTCTCCCACTACCAGACCAAACGCTATAATTGTAAATGCAATCATCATAGCAAATGTAATAACCTGGTACTTCATTTCTTCTTTATGCTTTTCTTTAAAAAACTGATCTTGATAATTGGAATTGGTGTTATCTGCCACTTACTACCCCACCTTTCCCATGAGATAAACTACTGTAAATATAAACACCCAAACTACATCAATAAAGTGCCAGTATAAACTAACCAAATAAAATTTAGGTGCATTATATAAATTCAAACCTCTCTTTGCATTTCGGAACATGAGAGTTAAAAACCATAAAAGTCCAAATGCAACGTGTGCACCATGGAAGCCTACAAGAGCATAAAAGGCTGACCCAAATGCATGGGCTGTAAACGTATGGTGAAATTCATGAACATAATGATTAAATTCGTATACCTCAAGCCCAAGGAATGATGCTCCTAAGAGAACAGTAATGGTAAACCAAACCATCATCTTTTTAAAAGCTTGATTCTTCATATGATAAATGCCATATACACTTGTTAAAGAACTTGTTAACAGGATAACGGTCATAATAAAGACTAATGGTAGACCGAATAATTCTTGTGATGGTGTTCCTTCTGCGTCACCGAAGGAATTCTTTAACGCTAAATAAGTACCAAATAAACTGGCGAAAAGTACTGTCTCACCACCAAGAAAGAACCAGAAACCCATAAATTTGTTTTTGCCTTCAAGGGTAGCTCGCTCGGGTTCATGTGGTAAATTCTCAGAACTTAAAACGTCTTCGTGTGTACTCATTCTACCCCAGCCCCCTCTTCTTCAAGATCTTCTTTATGAATGTGATAACCTAAATCATCTTTAACAGAGCGAATAAACATACTGCCAAATGCGATTACCAGCCCAGCAATAATCGCAATATAGGCTACGTTAGAATCTGGTCTGAAAATAACTCCAATCCCTGTGATAAATAAACCTAATGAAATCATAAATGGTAAGAATGAATTATTAGGCATATGAATATCATTCAGCGGCTCTGCTGGAATTAGCTTTCCATTTCCTTGGGTTTTTTCAATCCATAATGGATCTAATCCACGTACAAGTGGTAGTTGTTTAAAGTTATAATGTGGAGTTGGATTTGGTAAACTCCATTCTAATGTACGACCATCCCAAGGATCCTGAGAACTTCTTTCACCATTAACAGACGTTTTAATGATGTTATATAGTAATATTATGGTTCCGACCGCCATTAGTAAGGCACCGACTGTACTTATAAAGTTTCCGACTTCAAGATCCTGACCCGGAAGAAACTTCCAATATCTACGTGGCATTCCCATTAGCCCTAAGAAGTGCTGAATAAAGAATGTTAAATGGAATCCAATGAAAAAGAACCAGAATGTCCATTTTCCAAGTTTCTCATTTAAGACTTTACCAAATATCAATGGCCACCAATAGTGAGTTCCTGCAATAAGTCCAAACACAACACCACCAACGATAACATAGTGAAAGTGTGCAACGACAAAGTAAGTATCATGGTATTGAAGGTCGGCTGCTGCTACAGCTACCATTACACCTGTCATACCACCAATCGTAAAGGTTGGAATAAATCCAGCTGCCCAAAGCATTGGTGTTGAAAATCGTATGCTACCGCCCCACATAGTAAACAGCCAGTTAAATATCTTTATACCTGTTGGAACGGCAATAGCCATAGTGGCAATCGCAAATATGGAGTTAGCAATTGGCCCCATACCTACTGTAAACATGTGGTGAGCCCACACCATAAAACCGAAGAATGCAATAAGTACCGTCGCAAATACCATTGCTGAATATCCGAACAACCTTTTCTTAGAAAAGGTTGAGATAACCTCACTAAAAACACCAAAGGCAGGCAGTACCAGAATGTATACTTCTGGATGCCCAAATATCCAAAAAATATGTTCCCATATTATTTCATTTCCGCCCATTTCCGGAACAAAGAAGTTAGCACCAAAGAGTCTGTCGAAGGTCATGAAAAATAGACCAACAGTTAGTGCAGGGAATGCAAATAAAATTAATACACTGGCAATTAAAGCGGTCCAGGTGAATAATGGCATACGCATATATGTCATACCTGGAGCCCTCATGTTTACGATGGTTACAATAAAGTTAATACCACCCATTAAGGTACCAAAACCACTTATCTGTAATCCAATCGCATAAAAGTCAAAACCATGGGTTGATGACCAAATAGAGAAAGGAGCATAAGCGGTCCAACCTCCATCAGGTGCTCCACCTAAAAACCA
This sequence comes from Salinibacillus kushneri, assembly GCF_900111405.1. Lineage (GTDB taxonomy): Bacteria > Bacillota > Bacilli > Bacillales > Alkalibacillaceae > Salinibacillus > Salinibacillus kushneri. The sequence continues at coordinate 121,070 of NZ_FOHJ01000009.1, forward strand.
TGAAAGGTTTAATAGTATTCCACCAAAAAGAAATAACCAAAAACCTAAGGAGTTCAAAAATGGAAAAGCAACATCACGAGCACCAATCTGTAAAGGAACAACCGCATTCATAAATGCGAAAATTAGTGGCATTGCAGCCAGAAAGATCATAGTTGTTCCGTGCATTGTCATAATTTCATTATAAAATTGTGCACCAATTAAATTATTATCAGGCAACATAAGCTGTAAACGAATAAGCATTGCTTCGAGTCCACCAAGCAGGAAAAAGAATCCTCCGCCAAGTAGATAGAGAATTGCAATTTTCTTATGGTCAACTGTTGTTAAGTATTCCCACAAGGTAGCTCCAAAGCCAGGCTTTTCTACCGTAGCTGTACTCACCTCAATAACCTCCCTTTAAACATCTTGACGTCTTCAAAAATTAGTTTTCTTCATCTTCGTTTGTATTGTCATCATTATTTTCTTCTTGATTATTTTCATTGGAATTTCCTTCATCATTATTTTCATTGCCCTCTTGTTCTGACTCTTCCTTCTTCTGAGGTTGAACGTAATCATCATCCTGGGCATCATCCGGCCCAATTTCACTTGGACTTAATGACATGAGATAATCAGCAATTTTCTCTGCATCTTCCTCGCTAGGAATGGTGTAGTTTCCAGTCATTGAGTTACCAGGTTTATGTTTTTCCGGATCCATAATCCAATCCACAATGTTTTCTTTATTGTAATCTAATACACCGGCAACTTTTGATCGATCCCCAAAGTTGGTTACATTTGGTCCCATCATAGCTGGTGAGGAACCAACAGCATGACAGCCCATACAACTATTGTCAGAGAATAGCTGTTTCCCTTCTCTGGCTGATGAATCTTCAGGTTCTGCTTCTGGATCAACGTTTTGCATATCAGACATCCACTGATCAAATTCACCCGGGCTAACCGCAACAATACGGAAATCCATTAAAGAGTGAGAAGGTCCGCAAAACTCAGCGCAGTGACCCCAATAAACGCCTTCCTCTTCTGCCTTAATAAACATTTCATTTTCATTTTTACCAGGGTTTACGTCCATTTTACCGGATATTGATGGAACCCAGAAGGAATGGATTACATCACCTGAAGATAGTTTAATGTAAACCCTTTTATCCGTTGGAATATATAAATCCTGACTGGTTTGGACACTCGTATCCCGGTAATCAAAATTCCACCAGAATTGCTTGCCTGTTACATCAATCCACAGAGCATCATCTGTATTTTCTGCTTCTTCTCCTTCTGTAGATTCAGGAGTTGTATCAGAAAGTGCAAATGTATATTGTACGGTTGGAACCGCTAAAATCAGTAGCAAAATGATAGGAATAACAGTCCAAATCGTTTCCAATATACGGTTCCCCTCAACTTGCTTAGGGATATAATCTTCTTCCCCTTTTTTTTGGCGGAATTTGACTACAACGAATACATAAATAGCCATTACGACCAAAAATACAAATAACATGATAATGATACTTAAAATCATAAGGTCCAGAATCATGTCCGCGCCTTCACCTTTTGGTTGCAAGGCACTTAAGTATGGGTTTCCACAGCCTGTAAGTATAAGTGCTAATCCACTTAATAAAAATAGCGCTCGAAACCTACCCATCCATCCTTTCATGAATTCATACCCCTCTTTCTCTTTTTATGTGTAGTTAAATATGAATATAATAAAGTTAAGTGAATAATGGGATTATTCTCTTAACTAAATTAGAAAAATGACGGAATGGTGGCAATCACCATTGCAAGTGAAATAATGGTCAAATAATTAAGCGAATAAATAAACATACGTTTCGCCCACTTCAAATCATCCTTCGTAAAGAAACCACTTATAGATAGTATTAACCAACCTATATTTAATATAGAAGCTAATACTAAAAAGATTGTCCCTAATGAACCAAAATAAAATGGGAGTGGTAATAAACACGCGATATATATCGTCATTTGTCTTTTGGTAATGGAAAATCCGTGTATAACTGGAAGCATTGGAATACCAGCTTCTTTATACTCTTCTGTTTTCAACATAGCTAATGACAAAAAGTGTGGTGTCTGCCATATAAATAGAATAAGAAATAAAACAAATGCAATTGGATGAAAGCTTGTATCCACCGCAAACCAGCCAATTAATGGAGGTGCAGCACCTGAAAAACTTCCAATAATGGTATTGATGGTATAACGCCGTTTTGACCACATCGTATAAAGTACAACATAAGTAAACCATCCCAAAAATCCAAACAATGCTGCCATAGGTGATGCAAGCCATAATAAAATAAGTCCGAATACAGAAAATCCAATACCTAATTTAAGAATAAGAGAATTAGACATCGTACCTGTAACAGTTGGTCGTTCTTTCGTTCTGGACATCTTTTGGTCGATATCCTGATCGTAGTAATTATTTAATACACAACCTCCAGCTATTACAAAAGCTGTACCTGTCATTGTAAGAATAAAAACATCCCAATATAGGAAAAACGACGATGACTGCGTAACAAATAACGCGAGCCAAAAACCAGCAAAGGTTGTCATTAAATTCGAATTAATAATCCCAATTTTTATCAAAGCCAGAAAATCAGACCAAAGAGTTTTTGTCTTATCATACCCTTCGCCTGATGATTCAATCAATTTTGAAGGATTTGTCCCAATAGATTTAGGGTTACTCATTTTAAACGTTACCTTCCTCTCTTTTCGTGAAATACAGACTCTTTATGTTAAGTTAGGAAGTAAAATATAGTTTTTTATCTTTCCTGCTTATAAGCCTAAATATACGATTATATTTTATCACGTAACTGTACTTATATCTATTTAATCACACATCACATGGTTTTGTGTGACAAATTTATGACACTTCGAAATTACCTTCTCACCCTAAATTTACAGATGGGAACTCAAGATGGCAAAATTATGTACTTATGGGATTATTATGATGATTATTACCAGCCCTTTTTTATTTCTAGCAAAGAAATCGTGAAGATGCAACCTTTTTATGCTTTTTACGTGAAAATGACCAAACCTTTCTTAACCATATTATCATATCATTTGTAATGAAATTGTGACAATTTCTTTTGTATGTCGCAAATTTTTATATTAAAATGTAGATTGGACTTTATTATGAGAATGGTAGGTAATAATCATGATTAAATTACTAAAATGGTTATCTGTTCTATCAACAATTGGAATGCTTTTTGTATTAGTTGGTGGTGCTCTAGTAACTAAAACGGACTCTGGGCTTGGTTGTGGTAAAAGCTGGCCATTGTGCGAGGGTGAAATTATTCCCTCCACTATTACTTTGGAATTAATCATAGAATTAAGTCATAGGTTAGTTTCAGGTACGGTTGGAATCCTTGTTCTGGCACTATCTATTCTTGCCTGGAAGTACTATGGAAATGTACGAGAAACAAAATTTCTTGCCATCATGTCGATTTTCTTTCTTGTATTACAAGGACTCATAGGTGCTGCAGCTGTGGTGTGGGGCCAATCTGATTTTGTACTGGCTATGCATTTTGGAATTTCTTTAATATCTTTTGCAGCTGTATTCTTATTAATGATTATTATCTTTGAGATTGATAAGAAGTTTGATGCAAATTCCTTACATATTGACAGCTCACTAAGAAAACATTTTTATGCCTTATTTACATATACCCTGGCTGTTGTCTATACAGGGGCCCTTGTACGACATACTCATGCAAGCTTAGCTTGTAGAGGGTGGCCACTTTGTGAACCGAATGTCGTGTTTTCGCCATTCAGCTTTGAACAATGGGTTCAAATGGCTCATCGGTTGGCTGCCGGTCTTTTATTTGTGTGGGTTATCTATTTGTTTTTTCGGATTATACGAGATTATAAAGAGCATAAAATCATGTATTCCGGCTGGACCATTGCGCTCCTTCTCATGATTTTTCAAGTTACGCTCGGAGCATTCATTATTATGACCATGCTAAATCTATCAATTGCTCTTTTACATGCTCTGATAATCTCTATATTCTTTGGACTCTTATGTTACTTTATCCTACTTTCAAGCAGAAGTGCACAGAATGAAAAGAAAAGCAAATAACTAATTAAAAAAACGGACTTCCATTTAGGAAGTCCGTTTTTAATAATGTTTTACTCAAATTCTATGAGCAAATCACCTGTTTCAATCGCATCAGAGTTTTTGACGTAAATCTTGTTAATTTTGCCATCAAAAGGAGCTTGTACTGTTGTTTCCATTTTCATCGCTTCTGTAATCATTAAATGGTCGCCTTTTTGGACTTTTTCACCTTTTTCAACTAAGACATCAATTACAGTCCCAGGCATTGTAGCACCTATTTGATGATCATTATCTTTATCTGCCTTTGGTCGTTCTTGGACAAGGCTTTGAATACTTTCATCTTTCACAATAACTTCACGAGGCTGTCCATTTAATTCAAAATAAATGACTCGAGTACCATTTTGCTGCGGCTCACCGATAGAGACTAATTTAACAATTAAGGTTTTACCTTGTTCAATTTCAACTTCGATTTCTTCTCCTAAGCGCATGCCATAAAAGAACGTAGGTGTATCAAGAACTGACATGTCCCCATACTGATCATAAAACTTGTTATAATCCATAAACACTTTTGGATACAGGGCATACGTAATAAGGTCAAAGCTTGTAATCTGCCGGTTAAGTTTTTGATAAAGGGTATTGCGCAGTTCATGAAAATCCACATTATCCAGTAATTCACCAGGACGTTCTTTAATAGGCTCTTTTCCTTTTAGGATAATTCTTTGCAATTCTTGCGGAAATCCTTGATATGGCTGTCCTAAGTACCCTTGGAATAATTGGACAACACTATCAGGATAATCCAATGTTTCTCCCCGTTCGTAAATATCATCCTCTGTTAAATCATTTTGAACCATGTAAAGTGCCATATCTCCGACAACTTTTGATGACGGTGTTACTTTAACAATGTCACCAAACATATCGTTCACACGGCGATACATTTGCTTCACATCATCCCAGCGTTCTTCAAGTCCTACAGCTTTTGCTTGTTGCCGCAGATTGCTATATTGACCACCAGGCATTTCATGTAAGTAAATTTCTGAATGTGGTGCCTTCATACCACTTTCAAATCCCTGATAGTATTGACGGATATCTTCCCAATAATGACCAATCTTTTCATAGGATTGGATATTAAGATCAGGTTTTCTTTCATTGTAATCAAGTGCATAATACAAGCTATTAGCACTAGGCTGTGACGTAAGCCCGGCCATTGGTCCACAAGCCACATCGACTACATCTACACCAGCATCGATGGCTTTGGCATAAGTGAAAATTCCGTTGCCACTCGTATCATGTGTATGCAGGTGTATCGGTATATCGATAGACTCTTTTAATTCCGAAATCAATTGATAAGCAGCTTCAGGTTTTAATAAGCCGGCCATATCTTTAATCCCTAATACGTGTGCACCTGCATTCTCCAATTCTTTTGCTAAATTACGATAATACGCTAAATCATATTTCGGTCTAGAAGGATCCAGAATATCCCCTGTATAACACATAGCAGCTTCTGCAACCTTTTCATTGGAACGGACTGCATCAATAGCCAGTGTCATTCCTTTAACCCAATTCAAACTGTCAAAGATTCTAAACACGTCAATACCTGCATTTGCACTCTTTTCTACAAATTGCTGAATAACATTATCAGGATAGTTTTTGTATCCTACAGCATTATTTGCACGAAGTAGCATTTGGAAGAGTACATTCGGCATTTTTTCCCTTAATTTTAACAAACGATCCCATGGGTCCTCTTTCAGGAAACGGTAGGACACATCAAAGGTTGCTCCTCCCCACATTTCCACTGAAAACAATTCGGGTAAAAGACGTGCGGTCGGTTCTGCTATATGCAATAAATCTTTTGTTCGTACCCGTGTTGCAAGTAAGGATTGATGAGCATCACGAAAAGTCGTATCTGTATATAAAACTTCCTTTTGCTCCTTTAGCCAATTCGCTAAACCGTCTGGCCCTTTTTCATCCAGGATCTGTTTTGTGCCTGATGGATATTCCTCAGTCTGATTTACAGAAGGAATACGTGGATCTAAAAAGTTTGGCTTTTTCTTTTTCCCATCCCCATCAAATCCGTTAATCGTTGTATAACCAATATAACGAAGCATTTTTGTTCCCCTGTCCTTTCGCTTTGGAAACACGAAAAGGTCAGGTGACTGATCAATAAAAGTTGTGTTGTATTCACCAGATAAGAACCTTGAGTGCTGAATGACATTTTCTAAAAAAGGTATATTTGTTTTAATTCCGCGAATTCTAAATTCCTTTAAGTTTCTGACCATTTTGCTTGCAGCTTTTTCAAAAGAAAGCGCCCACGTCGAAACTTTTACCAGTAATGAATCATAATGTGGAGATATTAAAGCTCCCTGAAACCCATTACCCGCATCCAGTCGTACACCAAATCCTCCACCTGTACGATAGGCCATAATTTTGCCTGTATCCGGCATAAAGTTGTTAAGTGGATCCTCTGTCGTTACCCTTGATTGAATAGCATATCCAGTAGTTTGTATCTCTTCTTGTTTTGGTAAAGCGATAGTTTCATCAAATAAAGTGTGACCCTCAGCAATAAGGATTTGGGTGTGAACAATATCAATACCTGTAATTTGTTCTGTAATTGTATGTTCAACCTGCACTCTTGGATTTACCTCTATAAAATAAAACGCTTCATCTGTAACCAAAAATTCTACCGTTCCTGCATTCACATAATGAATTTCATTCATTAACTGAACCGCAGCATCACAAATCTCCTGGCGCAGTCTATCCGGTAAAGAAACACTCGGTGCTACTTCAACCACTTTTTGATGGCGTCTTTGAACAGAGCAGTCTCGTTCGTATAAATGAACGACATTGCCCGCCTGGTCACCTAAGATTTGTACTTCAATATGCTTTGGATTTTCAACAAGTTTTTCTACATAAACCTCATCACTTCCAAAAGCCGCCTTAGCTTCAGACTTGGCACGGTCGAACGCATCCTTCAATGACTCATGGCTGCGAACAATCCGCATCCCTCGGCCACCACCACCTAAAGCAGCTTTGATTATGATTGGAAAACCATGCTTCTCTCCAAACTGTTCAACTTCCTCCATATTTTTAACAGGACCATCACTCCCTGGAATAACTGGTATATTGGCTTTAATGGCCTGATGACGTGCTTTTACCTTATCCCCAAAAATCTCGAGATGTTCACTGTTCGGACCTATAAATATGATGCCTTCCTGTTCGCAACGTTTCGCAAATTCGATATTTTCAGACAAAAAACCGTAGCCGGGGTGAATAGCATCCACTCCAACCCGTTTCGCGATTTCAATAATTCCTTCAATATCTAAATAAGCATCAATCGGTTTTTTACCTTTTCCAACCAGGTAAGCCTCATCTGCTTTATAACGATGAAATGCACCTGTATCCTCTTGAGAATAAATCGCCACTGTCCGAATGTTAAGCTCTGTACAAGCGCGAAATACACGAATGGCAATTTCCCCTCTATTTGCCACCAGGACTTTTTGGATTTGATTTACTTCACCCATGCTTTACTTCCTCTCCTTTCATTGATGGAAAACACGGATTCTTCAGATGAATTTTGAACTTCTGTGCGTGTTTTGGTATGCGTATGTTCCTTCGATTTTACTTGCATGGCAATATTGTTTAAAATGCCCATGGAAATCATTAAGATTAAGAGAGAACTACCTCCATAACTTACAAATGGTAGTGTTACACCTGTAATAGGCAAAACACCACTCATAGAACCTATATTAATAAATGCCTGAATCCCAATCATAAAAGAAATACCAATAGCAAGCAGGGATCCAAAAGCATCTTCACACTTTCTGGCAATGTACAAACCTCTTAAAACTATTACTGCAAGAGCTCCAACCGTAATGGCTACTCCAATTAACCCTAACTCTTCAGCTATAACGGCCAAAATAAAGTCTGTATGCGGATGGGATAAATATCCTAACTTCTGTACAGAGTCTCCCAGACCTTCACCCGTTAGTCCTCCAGAGCCGATAGCCAAATAAGATTGAATTAAGTGATAACCCCCGTCACTTGGATCAGAAAACGGCTCATATGCACCCGTAAAACGGGCTACACGTTCATCTGTTACCATGTTAGGTATAGCAAAAGCAATAAAAAGAGCGCCAACAGCACCTAAAACGAATAAATGTCTTAAACGAATTCCCGAACTAACAATGACACTAAGCGCAATTAAAAAGATAATAGATGCTGTTCCAATATCTGGTTGAAGAACGATTAAAAGAATGGTTACACTCGTAATCACCAAGGGTGGAATCACAGCTTTTGCAAAATCATGAATATAGGATAGCTTCTTAGAATAAACCGAAGCTAAATACATAATTAATCCCAACTTCGCTACTTCCGCGGGTTGGAAACTAAAGATTTTTAAATCGTACCATGATTTGGCAAAATTACGTTCTTCGCCGAATGGAAAGACAAAAATCAAAAGAAGTAACATACCGATAACAATTAGTTTTATAACCTTCTGATATTTTTGATAGGGAATAAAAGCAGTAAAAAACAATAAGGCTGTTCCCATTACCAGCCATTGGATTTGTTTAATTAGATAGTAATTGCTGCTAAGGCCTTCATATACAGCCATAACTATACTGGCACTATAAACCATAACCACTCCAAAAACGGATAAAGCTAGTGGCGTAAACATTAATGTGAAATCAAAATTTTTTAATCGTTTTTTCATATTTGTCATCCTTATGTTGAATTTATTTATGGGTTGTCAATTTCTAAGAATGGACATATTTTTTCTGCATCTAAAATACCTTATTTTGTTTATGTACGACATTGATTGGGAAAATTCCTTCCTGATTCAGTAATTATTCTAAAATTAGATTAGATGTATCGTTTTTGCTATGACATTTTCTTAGATTAATAGAATGACCTATTATGGAATAAAAAACTCAAATTACAACAGGCTGTTGTTGTAATTTGAGTTTATTCAGGGGACTTTTGAGCTTGAAAGGCTTCATGAAGTGCACTTACTTGTCTTTCCAGATTTTCTAAAATTTCCTTCCCAGTCTCTTCACTTATTAATTGAAGCCTGACTGCAAATTGCACTTCTCTTGATAAACCAAACATCTGCGTATCTAAGACTTCCTCATAAAGAGGACATTGTGGCATTGTTAAGTTATCCATTTGCACTTTTATCAGTTGTAATATTTTATCAGCATCCTGCTTCAATACAGCCAATGCTTGATCGCGATCCATAGCTACTTCAGAAGACACAGGTATCCCCTCTTTCCTACTGTCTAAAATAATCTATAACCAGTCAGTGGCATATTTTCATATTCTTCACCCTAAAATTATGTAGAGAAATTCCAAATATAAATATACCTTCTACTTCATTATATTAACGGCAAACCACAAAAAATGCAAGGGAATTAAGAAAGGCAATAATCGCTGTTTATGTAAATTTAAATCGACAATTATTGTCCTTTCATTTGGTTAAACCAAGTCTTAGTCAAATGAAGCAATTTAGAATTACGTAGTGTAATGATTATAACTTAAAATATGGACCACTGATAAGATCTCGACATAATCTCCAGCAATTTAACGCCTACTACACTATTCCCTGTATTATCCAGCGCCGGTCCAAAAACAGCGACCCCTCCTACATCCTTAACAACTCCCATAATGACACCAGAAACACCACTTTTGGCCGGTATACCAACATTAATAGCAAATGAACCAGATTGATTATACATGCCACATGTCCCCATAAATGTATTACAAATACGGGCATAGTGACGCGGTATCACTTGTTCCCCTGTTTCAATATCCTTTCCCTCATTTGCGAATACAGCCGCAACTTTGGCCAACTGTTTTACATTCATTTGGATTGCACATTGCTTCGTATATACATCCAGCAATTCCTCAACACTACCGGTAATGATGCCGTTTTGCTTCATAAAATAGCATAAAGATCGGTTTAAAAACGCTGAGTCATATTCAGATTTGGCAACTTCTCGGTCATAATCCACTGTATCATCTGCAATCAATTGATGAACAAACTCAAGAATTTCCTGAAGCATATCATCAGAAGTTTTTCCAGACATCATATTTGTAACAGCTAAGGCTCCTGCATTTATCATAGGGTTAATGGGCTTTGAAGGTTTTTCTACTTCCAATTTGGATATAGAATAAAAGGGATCACTTGTTGGTTCTTTACCTACTCTTGAAAAAACAGCTTCTTCCCCATGATTCATTAGCGCCACTGCCAAAGCTAAAACTTTCGAAACACTTTGGATAGTAAACAAGTAATCAGCTTCTCCTGCTTGAACACATTCTCCATCGAGATGCAAAAATGCTGCAGCATTAATTTCCGGATTCTGTCGCTTTAAAGCTGGTATGTAATCGGCTACCTTACCATTATTTGCATATATGCGAGTATGATCCACCCATTTTTCCAGTTGTCTTTCCGCAACTTTCTCCATGAATATTGTCCTCCTTAATGCATAGGTCGAAAAAATCCGTTATACTTGTTTTGTAAACGCTAAAATACAGAGGTGAAAAAATTGATCGTACAACTAGCAGGCAATGTAAAATTCCCCCTCACACTTGATGCAAGTGTTTGGATTTTTGATGATCGTAAAGTAGAATTTGACAAAGCTTTTCAGGACCATACAGCACAGGAAACTGATGAGGAAGAGGAGTTAGAAAAGGCATCCAATCGGTGGAATCGTGAAGTGTATCAACAGAAACTGAATCCCCCGGTAAATAAAAGTATCTCAAAATTTGAGCGTAAGAAAATTTTGGATAGTACATATGTAATGAATATAAAACCGTTTTTGGAAACAGCAGAAGTGAACGAATCTGCAACATCAGCCCTTCTTGAAACGAATCACGGCGAAGAAGAGATATCTCTGGATACTTTAGAAAATGGATATTTCCTCTTTGCAGTCGATGGTAAGCCTGTAAAAGAAGACGGCCCCCTACATTTTTATTTTGGCGATGAATCCAATAAAAATACACCAATTAAAGGAATTACTGGAATAAAGATTAAATAAAAAAATTTAAATGCTTCTGTTGTCCAGAAACAAATGGGCAAGCACCAGTTTAGAGACTTTACGGACGGTACTGAGCTTTAGGGGATAACGGAAAGACACAATACTACGAAAAAAGCGGAAGGGAATCCCCCTTCCGCTTTTAAAACTAAGCCAATAATTATTTGAACCAGATTCAACCGATTCTTCTTACAACAAGTCCGCCGATAGCTGTGCTAATGATGAACGCTCGCCTTTATGAAATTTAACGTGTCCACTTAAAGCAGAATCTTTAAATTTTTCGACAACATGGATTAATCCATTATTATACTCATCTAAATAGGGGTGATCAATCTGTCCTGGATCACCAAGTAAAATCACTTTACTCCCCTCTCCTATTCGAGTTAAAATCGTTTTTACTTCGTGCTTAGTTAAATTTTGCGCTTCATCAATCAAAATTAATTGTTCCGGAATGCTTCTGCCTCTTATGTAAGTTAAGGCTTCCACTTGGATCGAACCAAGACCAGATAAAATTTGATCTAAATCTTCAGCTTTTTGTACGTCAAATAAATATTCCAGATTATCATAAATGGGCTGCATCCAAGGTTTTAATTTTTCTTCCTTTTCACCTGGTAAGTAGCCAATATCATTGCCTAATGGTACGACCGGCCTTGCCACAAGCATTTTTTTATATAGATGCATATCCTCTACTTGCATAAGTCCTGAAGCCAATGCAAGCAACGTTTTACCTGTGCCCGCCTTTCCAATCATCGTTAAGAGTTGAATATCTTTTCGAAACAAAAGTTCAAGTGCCATGGTTTGCTGAGCATTTCTCGGTTTGACTCCCCATACATTTTCAATCGAAAGCCTGCATTTTTCAATAAACGCTCCGTCCGAACGTACCACCCCGATGGCTGATTGAGATGGATTCCACTCATTCTTCATTACAACAAACTCATTGGGAAACAAATATTTTTCTAATCTATCTGGAATCCTCAGGGTACCGGTTTTAAAAAATTCGTTTAACTCCTCTTCTTTTACCTCCCACTCTTGATAGCCTTCATAAACATTATCTTCATTAACCGCTCGTTCATTCAAAAAGTTTTCAGCTTTCAATCCTAGCGCATCTGCTTTGACTCGCATTAAAATGTCTTTAGAAACTAAAATTACCTTATGATTATTCTTTTCTTTTTGAACTTCAAGATGTAAATTTAGTGCTACTGCCAGGATACGGTTATCATTGGTTCTTTCCAGAAAAATCTCACTAAGCTTGGAAAATGATCGATGATTTAATTCAATACGTAAACTTCCCCCATTGGGTAGTGGAACACCGTTATAAAGTTCACCCAGTTGACGAAAGCGATCAATAATACGCGAGGTTTCTCTTGCATTATGTCCTACTTCATCCATATTTCGCTTTTTAGAGTCTACTTCCTCCAATACTACTGCTGGAATTACTACCTCATGTTCCTCAAATGAAAAAATCGCGCGTGGATCCTGAAGTAAAACATTAGTATCTAAAACGTATGTTATTTCCAAAAAAGCCGCCTCCTAAATGTCTTTTTATTAAGAATTGGCAAGGCTTCCGTATTTTTAATATATGTTGGAAATCATAAAGTTAGACGAATGAGAAACAATATATTTGTAAAAGGAGGTTCGAATAAATGAGGAAAGTCATATATTCCATTCTTATCATGTGTTTAGCTATCACTTTAAGTGCATGTAATAATGAAGATGAGGCTCAAAATAACAACAATATGGATCAGTACTTAAACGTGAAGGATTCGGAAGTAACACATGAAGATAAGGAATATTCCAATACAGAAATGGCTGAGCATCTTGCAGATATTGCAGCAGATGTTCCTGGAGTGAATAGTGCGACTGCTGTGGCAGTAGGCCCTTATTCGGTCGTAGGAATAGATGTAGATAAAGAACTGGATCGATCAAGAGTAGGAACGATTAAATATTCTGTCTCTGAAGCACTGAAACAAGATATTCATGGAAATAATACAATGGTAACAGCAGATGGAGATGTCACCGAAAGAATTCGACGACTGGCTAATAAAGTACGACAAGGTCATCCGGAAGATGCTATAATGGATGAACTTTCTTCTATAGTTGGACGTTACATGCCAGAAGTCCCTCAAAAAGAAAATCAGCCAACTGAACCGGATTCAAATAGTGAAATGCTTAATGATCAGAAAAAGAAAGATCAATTAGATAATTTGCAAAATGAACAATCCAACAAACAAAAAAATAAGAATTCGTCATAAATGGAAGCTGTCGAGAAAGTCTCGGCAGCTTTTTTTATTTTGACTGCAATTATTACAATGGACCGCAACAGTTGCAATGCACTCTACTTCCGCCTATCAGATATCAGCCGACATAAATCGACTACCATATATTATGTGTATGTATTTCTCCCAATTTAGTCAAATTATGACATAATGTTATATAACATGTTATACTTATCAAGAATGAGGTGATAACATGAAGGTAAAGTGCATCTTATGTGACCAGGTAGAGGAAGTAGAGGAGACCAGCTTACTCGCTAAAAAGCTCCGTAAAAGACGTGTAATGACTTATATGTGCGATACATGTCGTGACCGTATTGATAAGAAAACGGAAGAAAGATTGGCAAAAGGGAAGTATAGAGAATATCGAGAAAAGAAGAAAGATCCTTATATTTAAGCTTTAAAAATAATCCGATTCAAACAAACGTGAATCGGATTTTGTTCGTACTATGGATAAATTGTGAATTTTTCTGGTTCCTTTTGGATTTGGTCATTAATACATTCGATTAACTCAATAGGAAAGCGAAAAGAACGGTTTTCATCCTTTTTTTCAACCATCACGCTATACATATCCTCTAGCTTTTTCACTTCAATCTTTTCTACGTTGTGGTCATTTTCCAGCATCTTTTTAAAAAATTGGGCTGTATCAATAGCTGCCTGATCTTCCGGCCTTGCATCCGCGACCAGTTGAATGGTTAACCAATTATACACAACGTCCTGTAAAGATTTCACGTCTGGTTTTCAACCCCTTCCCCATTTCTTCTTTTCCGTTCCTGGGCCAGGCGATATCGATATATGCCTAAAACAAGCGAACAAATCACTAAAACTTCAAGCATTGGCAATAAAATCGCAAAGAATAAAAGAATAAAGCATCCTAAAGCCAGTAGTATGTATACAATAATCGACTTCAATAATGGTAATTTTCGTGCAAATCCCAGTTTATATGTTAGAGCAGCAAAAATTAAAATGGAAAAATATAATAAAATAACGCCTGTCTGTCCACCAATTTGATTTAATAAAAATTCAGTAATTGGCCGGAATCCCTGTCCAGCTATAATTTCTTCATTCGGCATAGATGCTTCCTCCTAACGTCTTCATCTATACCATCATACTAAATTTTTAAAGATAGTACCACCGAAAAACGTTTTCATTTCCCTTGTTGAATGATAACTGAATCGTGTAAACTGAACGTATAAAAGAGGTGGAAATATGAAATACGAACAAAAAGCATTTTTGTTAGCTGTCCTTGTAATTTTATGCTACATAGCTGTTGGGATTGCCATAGGATATGAACAACATCTCCTTTCAGCAGGATTATTCATCTTAGGATTTTTCGTTATGGGATTAGGATTTAAAATGAAAAAGAAACAAGGTTTATAAAAAGGAAAGGCAGCACACTTCAAATTCTGCATGATAAAAATGGACCGACAGGACTCTTGTTTCTTAGTCCGATGTCAGTCCATTTTTTTAGACTATTCTTTAAGATGTATGTAGTTTTCAATAATTTCTTTATGTATTGATGGATTACAGGTTATCACAGTATTTTCATGCAGCATATCCAAAGGATTACCATCTACTCTGGTAGCAAGCCCACCCACTTCATTTACAATTATGACTCCGGCAGCTATGTCCCATGGTGACAATCTCATTGTTAAATAGGCATCCATGATTCCTTCAGAAACAAAGGCAAATTCCAAAGCTGCGGAACCGTATGATCTCGTTCCTCGCACTTTGCGTATAAGTTGATGAACTCCCGACTCATCAAGTCTGCGATTGGGTACTGCCCAAAATTGATTGACTCCTATTAGAGAATCTTCAAGCTTCCTTGTTTGATTCAACTTTGGAAGTAAATAATTGTTTTTATAGGCACCTTCCCCATTTTTCGCAGAATATAAATCTCCTGTCATAACGTTATAAATAAGACCTATAATCCCTTCTCCATCCTCGTATATCGCTACTGAAATAGCAAAATTTCGTTTTTGATGCACAAAATTCATAGTTCCATCAATCGGATCAATAATCCAGACAATACCATCCAGACTGGTCACCTCATCACCAAATCCTTCTTCACCTAAAACTTGGTGCTCTGGATATGAGCGTCGAATACGTTCAGCAAAAAACTTTTCCGTATCTTCGTCAACTTCTGTTACTAAATCTTTTCGATCCCTTTTTGTATTTACTTCAAAAGGCTGTTGAACACGTTTTTTGATGCGTTCGCCTGCTTCAATGGTCCATTCCTTTGCTTGATTGAATAAGGTTTGTTTTTGTTCAGCGTCCATCACGCAAATCTCCTTTTCACGTATTACGTATATCCTATCAAAAATTTATTCAAAACGCTATGTAAAGCAATTTCATTTTGTAACTCGTTTTGCTATGGTAAAATAAGATGACATAAAATGACGTTTTTCTTATACTAAAACCATGATACATAGAAAGGAGTAAATCAATGACAGATTTTAATGGTTTTACTCAAGAGGACTTTGATATATTTACTATTCCAGGATTAGATGCTCGAATGGAAAAGCTGCGGGGCAATATTTCACCAAAACTAGAAGCCATAGCAGTAGAATTAGCCCCAGCCGTAACGACCATGACTGGTGATGAAATGTATGTACATGTTGCTAAGCATGCCAGACGTTCAAAGAATCCACCTAATGATACTTGGGCTGCATTAGCCAGAAATAACCGGGGATATAAAAAGCTTCCCCACTTTCAAATAGGTCTTTGGGAGACCCATTTATTTATCTGGTTTGCAATGATTTACGAAAACCCTGTAAAGCAGGACTATGCAGAAGTATTAAAAAAACATATGGATGATATAAAGAAACAAATTCCAGGTAACTTTGTCTGGTCTGGAGATCATACGAAGCCAGATGCTACAAGTCATAATGAAGTTGATCTGGACAAGCTGGTGGACCGTTTAGCCAATGTTAAAAAGGCCGAAATTTTATGTGGTGTGAACATTGATCGTAATGATCCGATATTAACCAAACCTAATGAATTTCTGCAAATGTGCGAGGATACTTTTCAAAAACTGGAACCACTATATCAATATACCAAAGAATTGTAATCATAGTAGAGAGACCAAATCTTACGGATTTGGTCTCTCTTGTTTCCAGGAAAGTAAAAAGTCAGAAACTCTTTACAAGGTAAGGGCTTGGGCAAATAAATGCTGTAAGTTTCGTAACAAAACTCCCTGGCAAACAAATGTGAGTGATTGGCGAATAAACAAGACATTCTAACAAAAAAATGCTAGCCAAGGCAAAAACGTTACCTATGCCAGCAATATCCGTTTTCTTTTGGCTAAAAACCATCAGGCTGATAAACCACTATTTATAAGCCATGGTTATCGTTTCTCCATTCTCAGCCTGCTTCGCTTTTTGAATGGTGCGGTACGTGGAGTATCCTGACTGCTGATTAAATTTTTTATCAATTTGCTTTTCTTCCATCTTGGATGGAACAATTTCTTTAAAACGGTGATAAGCATGTAATAGGTCATCACGATTGGCCTTATCTTCATAAGCTTTTTCTATTAGCTGTAAAAAGTGTATAACATCCATTACTTCATCTGTATCCCATGATTCATCTATTGGGTAATGATACTCCATGTTTTTTCCCCTTTCTATCTTACAGTTGACTCCATTTTGCTTGTATGGTTTCAATATCCTTTTGAATACGATTAAATAACTCTTGCACAGTAGGAATATCATGGATTCTTCCTGTAACTTGTCCTGCCCAGCCAAATCCCTTCTCAGACTCTCCATATATATATCGTTTATTCGTTTCGCCACTTATATACGGTTTTAATACTTCAAAACCCGGTTTGTCTTTTTCAAGCTCCAGAATTTTTTCTGTCCAACCATTCTTTAATGCTCTGGCAGGTGCACCAAGTGAACGTTTAATTACAACGGTAGACTTTTCATCGGCTTCAACTAACGCTTGCTTATGCTTCTCATGGGCATGAACACATTCTTTTGTTGCAATAAATCGTGTCCCCATTTCAATCCCCTCTGCGCCTAAGGCTAACGCAGCCATTAAACCTTTACCATCAGAAATTCCACCTGAGGAAATGACAGGAATGTTAACAGCATCTACCACCTGTGGAGTTAATACAAAGGTACCAATATCATCACGGCCCAGGTGTCCACCACCTTCTTGTCCAACGACCATAACAGCATCAGCCCCCAGTTCTTCCGCTTTTTCCGCTTGACGCTTAGCGGCCACTAAGACCATCTTTTTTATATCCATTCCTTTCACCATATCTAAAACTGGCTTAGGATTTCCTCCTGTAACGGTAATTACAGGTACCTGTTCTTCACGAGCTACTTTTACCATATGTTCAAATGGTCGTCCATGCTGCCCTATAGCAAAGTTAACTCCAAAAGGCTTATTCGTTAATCTCCGGACCTTTTGAATTTCATCTCTAAGCTGTGCTTCATTTTCCAGACTCATGGCTGTGATCTGTCCAAGACCGCCTGCATTCGATACAGCAGCCGCTAAGTCAGCGTAGGCCAAATGAGCAAGTCCCCCTTGAATAATAGGATAATCAATATGTAACAATCTTGTTATTCTTGTTTCCATCCCCATCCAGATATCCCCCTTCGCCTATTTCTTCTATCGTATCATAAGTAATTTTAATGTGAAGTGACCTGTTTTATGTATACAAGTATAGTCTTCTTTCACAAAAAAGAACTGTCATCCGATAGGAGACAGTTTTAAACATAGATTATTTTTGTTTGTTATGACAGTCACAGCCTTTTCCATATAAAGTGGTCACTTTCTCGTCTTCAAAATGATCAATAACGCGTTGACAATCCTGACAAACGATTGTACCTATCACCGTAACCAGCTCCTTAAGAAATCGTTATCATTACTGTAATTCTTATTTTAATATGTCATAATTTATTTTTAAAGCCCAAATAGTATAACATTATTTGTTTTTATGTTTTATTTATTTAAAGAATAAATATTTTTCGCAATATTCTGTTTAATGCACTGGATTCATGATATGATTAAAGCAAACTGTATTGTAAGGGGTGAGTTATTTGAGTCGTAGTACATATGTCTATGTAGATAAAGAAAACTCCATTACCCTCAAAAATGTGAAAGAGTATTTAACGTACTACCAGGAGATCACATCTAAAACTGGTAAACAGCTAGCATGGAATTACGAAGATCATGCTTTTCCTTACACTGTTATAGAGAAAAAAGAAGAACAAGGAAATTATTTATTATTAAAAGGTAATCTTGACCGGTATTATGGGTTATTAATTGGTGTTGATGAAATAGAAAACATAATACAAATTACCTTGCCGAATTCAGCAAAGCATGGAGATAAAAGTAAGGCAAACGAATTAGCAAAGTTTCTACGCAAGAAATTACATGGAAAGCTAAAGTTATTTAATGGAAGAATGATGGTTAAATAATGGACTACGCTAAAAAAGACCTTCTTTATTGTGCTGAACCCTAAAAGTTAGACCAAAATATTTAAGCAGCTAGTTGACTGGTATGCAGACGGTATT
This sequence comes from Salinibacillus kushneri, assembly GCF_900111405.1. GTDB lineage: Bacteria > Bacillota > Bacilli > Bacillales > Alkalibacillaceae > Salinibacillus > Salinibacillus kushneri. Next base: position 139,932 of record NZ_FOHJ01000009.1, read on the forward strand.
CCACCGGGCTCATGCCAGTCAATTTTGCTTTTATCCGTTCATTGTTATAGTAAAAAATATAATCAGTTACTGCTTGCTTAAGCTCTTCAAATGATTTATAAACTTTACCGTAATACATTTCCTGTTTCATTAGCCCAAAGAAATTCTCCATTGGTGAATTATCTAGACAGTTTCCTTTTCGGGACATACTTTGAAAGATACCATTATCTTTTAGTTTCTTTACATACCTCTTCATTTGATAACCCCAGCCTTGATCAGAGTGTATAGTAGTTCGATAGGGGCAATCT
>NZ_FOHJ01000022.1 GCF_900111405.1 Salinibacillus kushneri
GCCAAAACCATTCCATGGCGAAACCCACGCCATTCCATGATTTCGGCTTATACCACCAGACCTAACCAGTCACCTTCGCTTTTCGTGTCCAGCTACGGCTCCTAGGTCCAGGCAGACATAAGCAAAATCCACTACGTGGCGAAAACCGTGCCACTCCGTGAATTCTGCTTATGCTGTTGGACCTAACCAGTCGCCTTCGCTTTTCTATGTATATTCTCTTTTTTTTCTGGTAATGATGGTAGTAGATTTTAGGAGGGATTTGGATGAAGAAAGGTACGATTAAACAGATTCTATTAATTACGGATGGTTGTTCAAATCAGGGTGAGGATCCGGCTTCTGTTAGTTCAGTGGCTTATCAACAGGGGATTTCGGTTAATGTAATTGGTGTTCTAGAGGATGAAGATTCGGAGCAGCCTGAGGGCTTAGAAGAAGTAGAAGAGATTTCGTCTGCTGGTGGTGGTGTTAGTAGAATTGTGTATGCACAAGCATTATCCGAGACGGTTCAAATGGTAACCAAGCAGGCAATGACACAAACATTGCAGGGTGTAGTAAACCAGGAGCTTCAGCAAATATTTGGTGAAGAGAAAGCTATGGAAGATTTACCCCCTGAAAAGCGTGGAGAAGTGATGGAAGTAGTAGAGGATTTAGGGGAAACAAGTGATTTGGAAGTTTTAATTTTGGTAGATACGAGTGCAAGTATGAGTCCGAAACTTGCGACGGTTAAAGAGTCTTTAGAGGATTTATCATTAAGTTTAAATGCGAGAACAGGAAAAAATCGTTTTTCCATATATAGTTTTCCAAGTAAAAAACAACCTATTTATGAAATCATGCCTTGGACCAATAAACTGGAAAACATCTCATCTGTTTTTCCTAAATTAACAAGTGGCGGGATTACCCCAACAGGTCCTGCACTAAAAGAAGCAATCCATTGCTTCCAATCCACGCCAAAACTTGAGGGATGGAGTTCTCCTGATGGGGATATCTACGAAGAAACCGGTTTTTAATTTGCGTCCTGGTACCAAAATAAGAGGGAAATGGCACCAAAATACCTATCAAATTGTAAAGGTGCTTGGATCTGGTGCGATTGGAACCGTCTATTTAGCCCTTTTTAATCAGCGGTCTGTAGCCTTGAAAATTAGTGACCAGCCATCAGCGATTACAACAGAAGTCAATGTGTTAAAAGCATTCGAAAAGGCCCCGGGAAATCGCCTAGGGCCTTCTTTAATTGATGTGGATGATTGGGCACCAACGAATGCTGATTCATATTCTTTTTATGTTATGGAATATTTAAAAGGACATAACCTTAATGAATATATACAACAAAAAGGGGAGGATTGGCTGGGAATTTTAATCATTCAACTTCTGGGTGATTTACACCATCTGCATCAATTAGGCTGGGTGTTCGGTGATTTAAAACCTGAAAATTTGCTTGTTACCCAATCACCAGCAAGACTTCGGTGGATTGATGTTGGCGGAACAACAAAGAAAGGAAGGGCTGTAAAAGAATATACAGAGTTTTATGACCGAGGATATTGGGGGTTAGGATCACGGAAAGCAGATCCTGCATATGACTTGTTTGCTGTTGCTATGGTAATGATACAAGTATACTATCCCGGCCGTTTTGAAAAGGGGGCCAATCCCTATCAGACCTTAATGAAAAAAATAAAAGCCAATCCACAACTGCGCCATTATGATACTTGCCTGGAGAAGGCTTTGAGAGGCCAATATACTTCCAGCACTCAAATGCAAAAGGACCTAGCACAAAAACTAGTGGAAAAGCGAAAGAATCCAATACCCAAAAGTCATCCTGTAAGGCCCTCTAGCCAGAGGCAAACGTCTTCTATACAACAGGATTCCAGTCCCCCAAAATGGATGGAATCAATTGGTATAGCTTCGGTTACTGGAATACTGTTTGTCTTCTATATGCTCTTGCAAATAATTTCTGGTTTTTAACTTTAGTTCTTTGTATTGTAGTGGTACCATAACAGTATGGAAAGCACGAAATGGAGTGGATGGATTGCTAGAAGATAAAGTTTTGTCATTTTGTCATAAACACCAATTATTCCAAGAAGGAGATCATATCTTCATTGCTGTTTCTGGTGGTGCCGATTCCCTTGCTTTACTCCATTTTTTTATATCTATTCGAGATCGTTACCAGTTGACTGTAACGGCTCTTACCCTGGATCATCAGTTACGAGGAGAAGCTTCCCGGCAGGATGTTCAATTTGTAGAAGAAATGTGTCAGAAATGGGAAGTAGAATGTATTTCGAAGAGTTTAGATGTGATGCAATATCAAGCCAGGCATAAGTTAGGGGTGGAAGAAGCGGCGAGAGAAGTCCGTTATCAGTATTTTGAAGACGAACTGAGCCAAAAACCAAATCCCATTCTTGCCATGGGACATCACGGAGATGATCAAATTGAAACCATGTTTATGCAACTAACCCGAGGTGTTTTTCCAAAAGGAGTACCTTCCAAAAGGAGTTTTGCAAATGGATGGATTATCCGCCCTTTTTTATGTCTAACGAAGCAGGAGATACAGCTATACTGTGATGATCATCAACTTGAACCACGTTATGATGAGACCAATGCCGATGAAGTCTATACCAGAAATGCTTTTCGCAAACGAATCATCCCCTTTATAAAAAAATACAACCCAAGTATCCATCAAAGCTTACAAAACATGAGTGAATATATGTACGAGGACGAAAAATTTCTGTTTTATCAGGCAGAAAAAATGGTTGAAGATTGCGTTCAAACCGGTAATAAACCGGATGATATTAAGGTTGATTTAAATCAATTAAAGGCACACCCACGTCCTTTACAAAGAAGAACCTTTCATCTAATATTAAGTTATCTCTATAGAAAAAAGGGAATAGATTTTTCATCCATTCATGTAGAGAATCTTCTTTATTTACTTGAAACAAATAAGCCAAACCTTCATCTTGACTTTCCCGGAGGTTTAAAGGTCATGAAGGTCTATGATCATCTGGTCCTAACCTTTACTGAAAACGAAATCCATACTTATCACAAGGCCATATATCCTGGTGAAAGCCTTATTTTACCCAATGGAATAGAGCTGACTGTCCAGGTTGAGGATTTAATGGAGATACCAGAGGAAAACACCCGTTATGAGTTTGTTTGTGATGTTTCGCACGTCACCTTTCCTCTCATTATTAGAACGAGGGAAAAGGGAGATAAAATGAAGGTTCGCGGTTTGGGAGGGAGAAAAAAAATAAAAGATATTTTTATTGATGAAAAAATCCCCAAACAAGAGCGGGAAATTTGGCCGATTGTTACAGATAATCAAGGAAAAATTCTTTGGTTAGCAGGGCTGAAAAAAGGGGAGGTTAAAAGTAGTACCTCCAATCATAAGTGGCTTCGGATTACTTTAGACTATAAATCATTTACATAATAAAATAGGAGGATCTCAGGAATGCATAACGACATAGAGGAAATTTTAATAACCGAAGACCAGATTCAGAAAAAAATTCAAGTCATTGCGGATCAGTTAACGTCTGAGTATCAGGATTGTTTTCCGCTTGCTGTTGGAGTCCTTAAAGGTGCATTACCATTTATGGCAGATTTGCTAAAAAGAGTGGAGACCTATTTAGAAATGGACTTTATGGACGTATCCAGTTATGATGGAGGAATGAAATCAACTGGAGAAGTAAAAATTATTAAGGATTTAAACACGAAAGTAGAAGGAAGAGATATCCTAATTATTGAAGATATTATTGATAGTGGATTAACCCTTAGTTATTTAGTGGATTTATTTAAATATCGAAAGGCTAATTCAATTAAAATTGTGACCTTGCTAGATAAACCAACAGGTCGACAGGCAAACGTTAAAGCAGATTTAGTAGGATTTGAAGTTCCGGATGCGTTTGTGGTAGGCTATGGTCTTGATTATCAGGAAAAATATCGAAACTTACCATATGTTGGTATATTAAAACCTGAAGTTTATTCCGTGAAATAATCCATATTTTATGCATGAAACCCTCTCTTATTGTTTACACATTTAAAGAAGGGGAATTAGTTGAGTATGTTGTTTTTAATATGGTACTATTTATTATAGTTTTCTCGCTTGGGAGGAGGTAAGAAATGAACCGGGTATTCCGCAATACGATATTTTATTTAATTATCTTCTTAGTGGTAATCGGTATTGTGAGCTTAATTAACGGTCCGAATCAGGATACAAAGGAACTGACCTATACTGAATTCAGAGAGGCCTTAAACAACGGTCAAATTGAAGAAATGACCGCTCAATATACAAACTATGCTCACTCCATTACTGGTGAAATGACCCTTGAAGATAATACCCAAACAGCATTTGCAACAGAAATTCCTGACAATGAACAGGTATTTAGTGAAATTGAAAATGCAGCAGCAGAACAAGGAATTGAAATGGATGTAACGGCGAAGGAAGAACCTAGTGCATGGGTAACCTTCTTCACCTCAATAATTCCATTTGTTATTATATTCTTCTTGATTTTCTTCCTGCTTAATCAGATGCAGGGCGGCGGTGGCCGTGTGATGAACTTTGGGAAGAGTAAAGCTAAGCTCTACAGTGAAGATAAGAAAAATGTTCGATTTAAAGATGTAGCTGGAGCTGACGAAGAAAAGCAGGAGCTAGTAGAAGTTGTAGATTTCTTAAAAGATCCACGTAAATTTTCAAAAATTGGTGCACGTATTCCTAAAGGGGTTTTACTTGTAGGACCTCCTGGAACGGGTAAAACGTTACTGGCAAGAGCAGTTGCTGGTGAAGCAGGCGTACCGTTCTTCTCCATAAGTGGTTCAGACTTTGTGGAAATGTTTGTAGGTGTTGGTGCATCCCGTGTTCGTGATTTATTTGAGAATGCCAAGAAAAACTCTCCATGTATTATCTTTATTGATGAGATTGATGCTGTAGGACGTCAACGTGGCGCAGGCCTTGGCGGCGGACATGATGAACGTGAACAAACCTTAAACCAATTGCTTGTTGAAATGGATGGATTTGGTGCTAATGAAGGAATTATTATCATTGCTGCAACCAACCGTCCCGATATTCTGGACCCAGCCTTATTACGTCCGGGACGTTTTGACCGTCAAATTCCAGTTAATCGTCCAGATGTAAAAGGTCGTGAAGAAGTATTACAAGTGCACGCGAAAAACAAACCGCTTAGCGAAAATGTAGATGCAAAAACAATTGCTATGCGTACGCCAGGCTTTTCTGGTGCTGATTTGGAAAACTTATTAAACGAAGCAGCCTTAGTAGCTGCCCGTTCTGATAAAAGTAAGATTGAAATGGACGATGTAGATGAAGCCATAGACCGTGTCATTGCGGGTCCAAGTAAGAAAAGCAGAGTTATTTCGGAAAAAGAACGAAATATTGTTGCCTTTCATGAGAGTGGACATACCATTATTGGAATGGTGTTAGATGATGCCGATATGGTCCATAAGGTTACCATTGTTCCCCGTGGTCAAGCTGGCGGATATGCGGTAATGCTACCTAGAGAGGATCGTTACTTTATGACGAAGCCTGAACTCTTAGATAAGATTACAGGTCTCTTAGGTGGCCGTGTGGCTGAAGAAATTACCTTTGGTGAAGTTAGTACAGGAGCCCATAACGATTTCCAACGTGCCACAGATATTGCGCGTAAAATGGTTACCGAGTATGGTATGAGTGAAAAGCTTGGACCATTGCAATTTGGTAATAATCAGGGTGGTCAGGTCTTCCTGGGCCGTGACATTCAAAACGATCAAAATTACAGTGATAAAATTGCTTATGACATTGACACAGAAATTCAGAGAATTATTAATGAATGTTACGATCGTGCGAAGAGCATTTTAACTGAACATCAAGATAAGCATCGCTTAATTGCGGAAACCTTACTTGAAGTTGAAACGTTAGATGCTACCCAAATTACCAGCTTGTTTGAAGATGGACGTTTACCAGAAGTCGTTAAAGAAGTGAATGCAGACGAAGTAGAAAAGAAAGATAATGAGTCTGTTGATTCTGAAGATGTTCGGGTAAACATTCAGTCTAAAGAACAAGGAGAAGAACCATCAGATTCTGATCAGGATACAAAAAATGAAAAACCAGATGAAAATAACGATAAATAAACAAGAAAAAAGCTTCAGTCAACCATTGACTGAAGCTTTTTTCTTCTAGAATAATGGAACATGGTTTATTTGAAAGTTAGGTGTTTTTGCCTTGTGGGTTATCGCCCTACCGCAGCCTGAAATACACAATGCTTTCCGCTATGCGGGGTCTCACATGGGTTACTTCTCCCCGAGGGTGTCTTAGTATATTTCAACTGCTTGGATTTCCTCTCTATCAAATAGAGTCTATAAACATAGGTGTTCATTTCCCTCCAGTGCGATCATCGCTTTCTGCGGGCAATCGGGAGCCTCCCCGGATACAGCTGCGGTGTCTCCCGTATACCGTTCTTCCCAGAGGAGTCTCGCGCACTTTGTTCCAATCAACTGGGGGAGGAAATCAACAATAAGCTTTAACACATCTATCAAATCAACAATCTTTTAGAAACAGCTAAATTTAAAAGCAGAATAAGGTATTTTTTAAAAGGAATATGGTATGATGATTTCGTAAACTTAATATCGCAAAGACTTTGATAAATGATATTGTACTAGGGAATATAAAGTAATAAGGTATTGTAATAATTGAAAGGATTGTTAATCATGAGTGATTATTTAGTTCGAGCAACAGCTTTCGATGGATATGTTCGTGCGTTTGCCATACAGTCCACCGAAATGGTAAATGAAGCTGCCAGGAGACATGATACATGGGCGACAACCTCAGCGGCGTTAGGACGGACATTGTCTATTTCTGCTATGATGGGAGCTATGTTAAAGGGTGATGATAAGCTCACCGTAAAAGTAGAAGGAAATGGTCCTATCGGTGCGATTATAACGGATGCAAATGCAAAGGGTGAAGTGCGTGGGTATGTCCAAAACCCCCATGTTGATTTTGATTTAAATGACAAAGGAAAGCTGGATGTACGAAAAGCTGTTGGTACAGAAGGCTTCGTTAGTGTAGTGAAGGATCTTGGTTTAAAGGATTACTTTACGGGACAAACACCTATAATATCAGGAGAAATTAGTGAAGATTTTACCTATTATTTTGTGACCTCTGAACAAATTCCGTCATCTGTTGGTGCAGGTGTACTTGTGAATCCGGATTTATCAATTTTAGCTGCTGGAGGATTTATCATTCAGGTTATGCCAGGAGCTAGTGATGAGATTATTTCAAAATTAGAAGAACGCATTCAACAAATTCCATCCATTTCTCATATGATACGGGAAGGAAAAACTCCGGAGGAAATTTTAGAGACTATTCTGGAAGGCGGCAATATAAAAATTTTAAATACACAGCCGATTTCATTTCAATGTGAGTGCTCTAGAGATCGTTTGGCTAATGCCATCACAAGTTTAGGAAATGATGAAATTCAGGATATGATTGAAAAGGATAAAGGAGCAACGGCTACTTGCCACTTTTGTAATGAAACCTATGAATTTACAGCTGAAGATTTAGAGCAATTAAAAACATGAGCTGACGAGAGGTGTAACAAAATTGTCTAAGAGGCTTTTATGGGGAATGATTATCGTTTTAATCGTTACAAATATTACGACTGTACTCCTATTAACAAACCAAAATCAAACCTCTGTTAAGAAATTAGAAAACGGTAAAAAAATTCCTAATGAAGTAGCTGTTGTCGGTGATCAATCGATAAAAGCAAAAAAATGGCTCAATGGTTTACAAATGAAGTATGGAAAAGATTATCTTAAATCAATGATTAATCAGGAAGTTGTCTTTCAGTTAGCTGAACAGCAGAATCTTTCGCTTGAGGACAAGCTTGTTCAGCGAGAATTAGCTATGGTTGAATCAACAACCGGAATTATGGATGAAGAGGAAAGGAATAGAAAGAGAGAGCAATGGAAATCCACTATTCGATACCAAAACCTCTTAGAAGAATTACTCACTCAAAATATTGAAGTAACAGATTCGGAAATTAACGAGACTTATCAAGAAGACACTGAGCAGTATGACTTTCCTACCTCCTATCAGATGTCCCATATTATTGTGGAGGATGAAGGTACTGCACAATCTGTTATTAGTGAGTTAGAAAACGGAGATTCGTTCTCTAGCTTAGCAAAGAAATATTCAATTGATGAAAACACAAAAGAAAAGGGCGGTTTTTTAGGGTATTTCCCCGAAGATAGTACATACCTCCAGGATATTTATTTTGAAACAGCTGCAGGTATGGAAGAAAACACGTATAGTCAACCTTTTGAAATAGAAGACGGAACTGTTATTTTATATCTTCATCATATTCTTCCAGATATTGATGTGGAGTTGAAAGATGTACAACAGGAAATTAGACGGGAGATAGCCAAAAATAAAATGGACCATGAAATAACTGCAGAGTATTTATGGGGAGAAATAGGGGTAAACTGGTTTTATGGCGATCAATAATAGATCGCCATTTTTACATACTGGTTTTAAGGAAAAGCATTGGAACCTGTTGGGGGAGATAATGTCGGTAACTATAAACTCCCACTGTATGACAGCGAAATGTTTGACATTTCTGTCTTATTCACATATTGTATAATTAAAGTTTATAAAACATATTAAATTACTCGGATTTAGGAGTGTTAAAATGAAGGTATATGAAAACATTATCGATGTGATTGGTAACACACCTGTAGTGAAACTAAATGGTATAGCGGACGAGAACAGTGCAGATATTTACGTAAAGCTCGAATATATGAATCCTGGCAGCTCTGTTAAGGATCGTATTGCTAAAGCAATGATTGAAGATGCTGAAGAAAAAGGAAGACTAAAACCAGGTGACACAATTATTGAGCCAACAAGTGGAAACACAGGAATCGGACTGGCTATGGTTGCAGCAGCAAAAGGCTATCGTACCATCCTTACTATGCCTGATACAATGAGTAAGGAGCGTCGTAACTTGTTACGTGCATATGGAGCTGAACTTGTGCTAACGCCAGGCAGTGAAGCTATGAAAGGCGCCATCGCAAAAGCAGAAGAGCTGCAAAAAGAACATGGATACTTTATGCCCCAGCAATTTGATAATGATGCAAATCCGCGTGTTCATGAAGAAACAACTGGTAAGGAAATTGTAGAACAAATGGGAGACCAGTTAGATGCTTTTGTTGCAGGAATCGGAACTGGTGGTACGATTACAGGTGCTGGTCAGGCTCTTAAGAAGCACTATGAAAACATTAAACTTTACGCGATTGAGCCTGAGAATTCTCCTGTTCTTTCAGGTGGAAAACCAGGGCCACACAAAATTCAAGGGATTGGAGCAGGCTTTGTTCCTGAAGTATTAGATACGAAAGTTTATGATGATGTCATTACTGTTACTAATGAAAGTGCCTTTGAAACAGCTAGGGAAGTTGCTAAATCACAGGGTATCCTTGGAGGTATTTCTTCAGGTGCAGCTATCTATGCTGCTAAACAAGTTGCAAAAGAACTCGGTAAAGGCAAAAAGGTATTAGCTGTTCTGCCAAGTAACGGGGAACGTTACCTGTCTACTCCTTTATATAACTTTGAAGAAGAGTAAGAGGATTTAAAGGCCAGAAATATTCTGGTCTTTTTTTAATGGCTAAAAAATCTATGTCTGAAAAAATACAAATTCTTTGATATGATAAAGGAAATGGTCAAAGTTAACGTATTGATTGGAGAGAGCAAAATGAGTCAGCTTATCAAATTAGGAGGAAAAAGCTATAATCTAAATCAACAAACACTTGTTATGGGAATTTTAAATGTGACTCCTGATTCATTCTCGGATGGGGGAAAATATAATGACCAAAAGCGGGCTGTGGAGCATGCGGCAACGATGCAGCAGGATGGTGCTGATATTATAGATATAGGTGGAGAGTCCACACGTCCAAATCATACTCCGGTTTCCGTTAAAGAGGAGCTGGAGCGTATTATACCCAGCATTCAGGCTGTTCAGAAACAAGTGGATATACCGATTTCTGTCGACACCTTTAAAGCAGAAACAGCTGATGAGGCTGTAAAAGCAGGTGCGCACATGATTAATGATGTTTGGGGGGCAAAAAAAGACCCGGAAATTGCAGATGTCGCAGCAGAGCATAACGTTCCGATTATTTTAATGCATAATCGGGATAATCAGGACTACCACGACATTATGGAGGATATAAAAACGGATTTAGCAGAAAGTATTGATATAGCGAAAAAAGCAGGAGTTAAAGATGAACAAATTATTTTAGATCCTGGGGTAGGATTTGCTAAGTCTATGGATGAAAATCTCCTTGTTTTACGGCGCTTAGATGAGCTTCAAACGATGGGTTATCCGATTTTATTAGGTACTTCAAGAAAACGTGTCATTGATTACGTTTTACACCTGCCTGTGGATCAGCGCATGGAAGGAACGGGTGCGACAGTTTGTTTGGGTATTGAACGTGGGGCTGGGATTGTAAGAGTCCACGATGTAAAAGGAATAGCCCGAATGACAAAAATGATGGATGCAATGCTAGGGAAAAGCAGGTGAGAACAAAATGGATAAGATTCATGTAAAAGGTATGAAGTTCTACGGTTATCATGGACTATACCCTGAAGAAAACAAGCTTGGTCAGCGTTATATTGTTCATTTAACACTGGATATGGATCTTTCTCGGGCGGGAAAGACCGATAATATGAAGGATAGTGTAGACTACGGAAAGATTTACGATGTAACAAAGCAAACGGTTGAAGGACAAGCCAAACAGCTGGTGGAAGCATTAGCAGAAGACATTGCTAATCAAATGTTTCAATCCTTTCCAGCCATTAAAGGAATAACCGTTGAAATTGAAAAACCAGAAGCCCCTATTCCAGGACAATTTGACTCAGTAGGGGTAGAAATCTACCGGGAGAATCGATTATGAATACAGCCTTTATTGCCTTAGGCTCAAATATAGATCCACGGGAAAAATACTTAGAAGAAGCTATTCTATTTCTTAGAGAACATCACGATATTCAAGTGGAGTCCGAATCCGATATTTATGAAACAGAGCCTGTCGGATATAAAAATCAAGCTCGTTTTTTAAATATGGTTATAAAGGTTACAACCGAATTAACACCGTATGAATTATTGTCTTACTGTCAGGATATCGAAGGTAAATTAAATCGCAAGCGGGAAATTCGATTCGGACCACGAACAATCGACCTTGACATTTTGTTGTATAATCAAGAGAATATGAATGATGGAAAATTAACGATTCCACACCCGAGGATGCATCAAAGAGCTTTTGTATTAATTCCGCTTTCGGATATTCAAGCAGATTTGAAAGTGAATGGCCAAACGGTCAAAGAGTTAGTAGAAGCTCTACCAGAAAAAGAAAATAAAGGGGTAGCAAAATGGAAGCAGAGAAGTGGGGAAGAAGAATTCGGTCCTTTCGTAAACTGAAAGGTTATACACAGGTAGAATTCGCTAAACATATTGGCTATTCCGTCTCAATATTAGGGGAAGTTGAACGAGGAGCAAGACAGCCTGATCAGACTTTTTTGACCAGAGTATCGACAGTTCTGGATATTTCTGTTGAAGAACTCGCTCCAAAAGAATAAAGAAAAAGGAGGATTCATGTTCAAAATCGGTCATATTGAAATTCCAAATCGAGTTGTCCTTGCCCCGATGGCAGGTGTTTGTAACTCTGCCTTTCGCCTTACTGTCAAAGAGTTTGGAGCAGGACTTGTTTGCGCTGATTGGTCGGGCTGCATTAGGAAATCCTTGGATTATTTATCGTACTGTGAAATCCTTGGAAACAGGAGAGCTGATAGAAGATCCAACACCAATACAAAAATTGAGGTTTGTAAGCTTCACATGGATCGTCTTATTGCGCTAAAAGGTAAAAAGATAGCCATCATGGAAATGCGTAAACATGCTGCGTGGTACTTGAAAGGCCTTAAAGGGAATGGTAAAGTTAGAAAACGTATAAATGAATGTGATACAAAAGAGGGTTTAATTCAATTTTTAGAGGACTATACTAATGAACTAGAGGCAAGAGTATTGGCTTCTTAAATCTTCTGGTGGACATTAATAGAGCATACAGACAATCGAAAACTGCCAGTCCTTCTGGCAGTTTTTCTCTACATAGCTAAGGAAATTGGAGTGATGACGTTGACAGAGGAAATAAATGACCTCATGCGTGCAAGATTAGAAAAACTTCAAAACTACCAGGCGCAGGGAATTAATCCATTTGGTAGTAAGTTTGAGCGGACCCATTTATCCGCGGATTTAATTCATGAGTATGATGAATATACAAAAGAAGAATTACAAGAAAAAGAAATTCCAGCCACCATCGCAGGCCGTATTATGACTAAACGAGGCAAAGGGAAAGCGGGTTTTGCCCATATTCAGGATCTCCAGGGTCAAATTCAAATCTATGTACGTAAGGATACTGTTGGAGAAGAGGCTTATGAATGGTTTCAGTCTGCTGATTTAGGTGATATTGTAGGTGTAACAGGAACAGTATTTAAAACAAAAGTTGGTGAACTGTCTGTAAAAGCCAGTGAGTTTCACATGTTAACTAAATCCTTACGTCCATTACCTGATAAGTTCCATGGATTAAAGGATGTTGAGCAACGATATCGCCAACGCTATTTAGACCTGATTATGAATCCGGATAGCCGGGATACCTTTATCACACGTAGTAAAGTTATTCAATCGATGCGTGAGTATTTAAATAATAGAGGATTTCTGGAAGTAGAAACTCCTATGATGCATACCATTCCTGGTGGTGCTTCTGCTCGTCCGTTTGTAACGCACCATAACGCATTAGATATTCCTTTATACATGCGAATAGCTATTGAATTACATCTAAAGAGATTAATAGTTGGAGGACTGGAAAAGGTTTATGAGATTGGACGAGTCTTCCGAAATGAAGGGGTATCAACACGTCATAACCCTGAATTTACAATGATCGAGCTTTATGAAGCCTATGCAGATTTCCACGATATTATGGAACTAACTGAAAATTTAATTGCCCACATTGCTAAAGGGGTTTTGGGAACAACGAAAATCCAATATGGTGATTCGGAAGTAGATCTGGAACCTAAGTGGAAGAGACTTCACATGGTGGATGCGATAAAAGAGTATGTTGGTGTTGACTTCTGGAAACCTATGAGTGATGAAGAGGCTCGTAGCCTGGCTAAAGAACATGGTATTGAAATTGAAGATAATATGAAATTTGGACATATAGTTAATGAGTTCTTTGAACAAAGGGTGGAAGAAAAGTTGATTCAGCCAACTTTTGTATACGGACACCCTGTAGAAATTTCTCCATTAGCTAAGAAAAATGAAAATGATAATCGTTTCACAGATCGCTTCGAATTATTTATTGTTGGAAGAGAACACGCCAACGCTTTTTCGGAATTAAACGATCCTGTTGATCAAAGAGAACGTTTTGAAGCACAGTTAAAAGAGAGGGAAGAGGGTAATGATGAAGCTCATATGATGGATGAAGACTTTTTAGAATCTCTTGAATATGGTCTCCCTCCAACCGGCGGGTTAGGAATTGGCATCGATCGTCTTATTATGCTGCTTACCAATTCTCCGTCTATTCGAGACGTGTTACTATTCCCTCAAATGAAGAGTAAAGAATAAGGGGATATAAGCCGTAGTAGCTGAATAGCTACTATGGCTTTTTACGTTTTTACTATTGATTTCATTTGTATTGTAAACATTGTTAGAAGGAAGGAATAGGAGAAGCTTAATAAAGATAGCTATACTTTGTAAGTTTCTGAATAAAATAACTTTTAAAATTCACTTGATTTCATGCATAATCCATGATAAATTATTAATCGTTGCTTGCAAAGCAACAAAAAACACATTGTTGATTCAGCGCTAAAAATTAAGTGTTGAAATCAATCAGAAAGCATGTTACATTATTACTTGTCGCTTTAAACGTCGCGCAAAACAATATAAAAAGTTATTGACATTCAGTTGATAACTTGATATAATATTTAAGTCGCTTTGAGAGCGACGGACTTCGAACCTTGAAAACTGAACAAAACAACCAGTACGTCAATTCGCTATTTTGATAGCATTGATGAATGAGCAACAGGAAAACTTTTATTGGAGAGTTTGATCCTGGCTCAGGACGAACGCTGGCGGCGTGCCTAATACATGCAAGTCGAGCGCGGGAAGCAGGCTGACCCCTTCGGGGTGAAGCCTGTGGAACGAGCGGCGGACGGGTGAGTAACACGTGGGCAACCTGCCTGTAAG
>NZ_FOHJ01000014.1 GCF_900111405.1 Salinibacillus kushneri
ACACGTGCAGCTGACGGATACTAATCAATCGAGGACTTAACTTATACGAAAAGCAGAGGCGACTGATCAGGTCCGACCGCATAAGCAGAATGCACAGAGTGGATTGTGCTTAGGACGGCTTGGACCTAGGAGCCGGAGCTAGACAGCGAAAAACGCACTGATCATTCCGATTGCCTTTCTTATCTAGTTTTGAAGGTGCTATATAAGCATTACAAAAGAATCAAAGTCCAGTGGCGATGGCGGAGAGGTCACACCTGTTTCCATTCCGAACACAGTAGTTAAGCTCTCCAGCGCCGATGGTAGTTGGGGTCCTTCCCCTGCGAGAGTAGGACGCTGCTGGGCAAAAAGCCAAGAAGAGATTTCTTCTTGGCTTTTTTTTCGTTATAATACTATTTAAATAGATAATGTTAACTAACATCTCAGATATTTCAGTTGAATAATATATATACAGGGACAAGATAAAGTAAAAATAATTTTTTGCTGCTGATTGTTGTAAAAAAGCTGAAATAAGGGGAGAAGGTTATGTTTGAAACGGTATTAGGTGAACATTTCGAGCTTATGACATTCCGGTTAATATTAGCTGCATGTTTATGTGGGATTATAGGGTTTGAGCGGGAGATAAAGAATCATTCAGCTGGCTTCCGTACACATATATTGGTTGGTGTAAGTGCATGTTTAATGATGCTATTGTCCCTTTATGGGTTTGAACAATATTTGGATAAGTTTGAGACCATTCGCTTTGATCCGGCTCGTATTCCATCTTATGTCATTAGTGGAATTGGTTTTTTAGGAGCTGGAACAATTATGGTTCATGGAATGACAATTAGAGGGCTTACGACAGCAGCTTCTATTTGGACAGTGGCTGGATTGGGGTTAGTTATCGGAGCCGGAATGTATGGACCAGCTTTACTCACTACCATTGTTGTTTTGTTAAGTCTCATTTTTTTAAACCAGTTTGAAAACCGTTTAGCAAAGAATAAAAAGAGTGACAGAAAAATTCGTCTCATTTTAAATCAAGAGGCTAAGTTAAACAACTTATTAAAAATCTTTGATGATTTTCATTTACGAATTAAAAGGGTTGAAGTGAATCATAAGGATAATGACGAACGGTTTTTAATGGTTGAACTGGAAAAGGGGCAACAGTTTGACAGGAATCATCTTCTGGATTATTTAACCAAAGTTAAAAATGTTACGTATATTTATGATAAACATTAGGGCTCACTAAATTTATAAGGTTAGATTTTGCTGCTAACGGATAACCTTATAATATAGTCTGTTCTTTGATGTCGTTTGTTGTATTTTAGGATACATATTATTTGCATGGAGCGATAATTTGAGTATAATGAAAATAAAGTCAAAGATAGTCAAAGTCAAACAGGATGGGTGTTAAATAGTTAAGGAGGAGGGAAGATGCGGAATATATCCGACATCATTGAAAATTATTTAAAGGAAGTTTTAAATTCTAGTCATAGAAATGCAATTGAAATCAAGCGAAGTGAAATTGCAGATCGTTTTCAATGTGTACCTTCTCAAATTAATTATGTTATCAATACAAGGTTTACAATTGAAAAAGGATATATAGTGGAAAGTAAGCGAGGTGGCGGAGGATATATACGAATTATAAGGGTTAAGCCACAAAGTAAGGTCGAATTAATTGAACAAATAAAAAAACTTGCTCAACCTCAAATTACACAACAAGCTAGTGTAGATATTATTGAGCGTCTCCTGGAAGAAGGGATTATCACAGAACGGGAGGCAAAGTTAATGCTTAGTGCACTAGATCGTAATGTCATTTCGATTCAGCTACCTGCAAGAGATGAACTAAGATCTAAAATCCTGGTAGCCATGCTTGAGGTTCTAACATATAGAATGTAAGGGAGGTTGACCCATATGGAATGTCAAGAATGCCAAAAAAGACCAGCTACTGTTCACTTTAGTCAGGTTGTAAATGGAGAAAAAAGTGAAGTTCATTTATGTGAATACTGTGCCCAGGAAAAAGGGTATATGGATCAATATAATCAAAATTTTTCATTTCAGGACCTATTATCAGGTTTATTTAATTTTGATTCGGGAACTTCATTTAAAGAAAGCCAAAGCTCGTCTTATCAAAGGCAGAATGCATTGCAGTGTGATAAATGTGGTATGACTTATGAAGAGTTTAAAAGCCTTGGAAAGTTTGGATGTGAACACTGTTATGAAACCTTTGATCAACATTTAAATCCGATATTTAGAAGAGTGCATAGTGGAAATACCACACATAACGGGAAAATCCCAAAACGTGTGGGAGGCAATCTTCACCTAAAACGAAATCTTCAGCAATACCGTCTGGAGTTGCAAAAATTGGTTGAGAAGGAACAATTTGAAGAGGCGGCAAAAATGCGGGATCAGATTCGGGAATTAGAAAAGCAATTAAGCGAAGACAAGGGCGGTGATGCATAATGTCTTTACAGCAATTTATCAGTAAAGCAGTAAGTCCTTGGTTAAAGGAAGAAGCAGAAGATAGTGATATTGTTCTTAGTAGTCGAATTCGCTTAGCTAGAAATTTTAAAGAATATCCTTTTCCAATCGTTGCAGATTCGGATAAATTAAAAAAGGTTTTGGAAGTCTTTGAAGACCACTTTGAAAATCAATCGATAGGAAAAGATGCAAAATTAGAGCTTATTCGTATGACGGATCTAGAACCAATTGAGAAACGGGTACTAGTTGAAAAACATCTCATCAGTCCCCAATTAACCGAACATAATGATGCTGGAGCAGCGTTAATCTCACAAAACGAACAAGTTTCCATTATGCTCAATGAAGAGGATCATATCCGTATCCAGCTTTATTATCCTGGACTTCAATTGGAAAATGCCTTGGACTATGCGTCTAAAATAGATGATTGGCTGGAAGAAAAAATAAATTACGCCTTTGATAGAGATCGTGGATATCTAACCAGTTGTCCAACTAATGTTGGAACTGGTATGAGGGCTTCGGTAATGATGCATTTACCTGCTCTTGTCATTACACAACAAATTAATCGAATGATTCCAGCTATTAACCAGCTCGGTCTAGTCGTACGTGGAATATATGGAGAGGGCAGTGAAGCTTTAGGTAACTTGTTTCAAATTTCAAATCAAATTACTTTAGGCAAATCCGAAGAAGATATTGTAGAAGACTTGAAAAGTGTTGTAAAACAATTGATTGAACAAGAGCGCTATGCTCGCCGGCGTTTAATGAGTAATTCCAGTATTCAATTAGAAGATAAAGTTTTTCGTTCTTATGGAATATTATCCAATAGTCGTATTATAGAATCTAAGGAAGCAGCAAATTGTTTATCAGATGTACGACTTGGTATTGACTTAGGACTGATTCAAAACATTTCCAAAACCATATTAAATGAGCTAACCATCTTAACCCAGCCAGGCTTCTTGCAGCAATATGCGAAAAAGCCATTAAAAGCGGAGGAAAGAGATGTAAGAAGAGCTGCATTAATAAGAGAACGACTTCATTTAGAAAAGATGTAAGGAGGGAACGTTTATATGATGTTTGGCCGATTTACGGAAAGAGCACAAAAGGTACTGGCTCTTGCGCAGGAAGAGGCGGTGCGCTTAGGGCATAACAATATTGGTACAGAGCATATTTTACTGGGGTTAGTAACCGAAGGAGAAGGAATAGCTGCTAAGGCTTTAACAACTCTAAATGTGGCCCCGGATAAGATTCAGCAGGAAGTTGAGCAATTAATTGGGAAAGGTGAAAAAGTCAATCAAACGATTCACTATACTCCACGGGCCAAGAAAGTTATTGAACTCTCAATGGATGAGGCGCGAAAGCTTGGTCATTCCTATGTAGGAACTGAACACATTCTCCTTGGTCTTATTCGTGAAGGAGAAGGTGTCGCGGCTCGTGTTTTAAATAACTTAGGTGTAAGTTTAAATAAAGCTCGTCAACAAGTACTACAACTCTTGGGCAGTAATGAATCAACATCCAGTCAACGTGGTGGAGTTGGACGTCAATCTTCAAATGCGAATACTCCAACATTAGATTCACTGGCACGTGACCTGACTGCTATTGCAAAAGAAGATCATATTGACCCGGTTATTGGTAGAAGCGAAGAAATTCAGCGGGTTATTCAGGTTCTCTGTCGTCGAACCAAAAACAACCCTGTTTTAATTGGGGAACCTGGTGTAGGTAAAACGGCTATTGCTGAAGGTTTAGCTCAACAAATTGTCAATAATGAAATCCCGGAAATTTTACGTGATAAACGTGTTATGACGCTCGATATGGGTACGGTTGTAGCAGGTACTAAATATCGTGGTGAGTTTGAAGACCGATTGAAGAAGGTCATGGAAGAAATTCGCCAAGCTGGAAATATCATTTTGTTTATCGATGAACTTCACACACTTATTGGTGCAGGTGGGGCAGAAGGTGCGATTGATGCGTCCAATATTTTAAAACCTGCTTTAGCTAGAGGAGAGCTTCAATGTATTGGTGCTACAACATTAGATGAGTATCGAAAATATATTGAAAAAGATGCAGCACTGGAGCGTCGTTTTCAACCGATTCAAGTAGATGAGCCAACAAATGAAGAATCCATTCAAATATTACAAGGGTTAAGAGACCGCTATGAAGCACACCATCGTGTTTCCATTACAGATGAAGCGATTGAAGCGGCTGTAAGGTTTTCTGACCGTTATATTACGGACCGTTATTTACCGGATAAAGCTATCGATTTAATTGATGAGGCAGCATCTAAAGTACGTCTTCGTTCCTATACAGCTCCACCTGATTTAAAAGAGCTGGAGCAAAAGCTTGAGGAAGTAAGAAAGGAAAAGGATGCAGCTGTGCAAAGTCAGGAATTTGAAAAAGCGGCATCCTTAAGAGATAATGAGCAGCGCCTTCGTGAACAAGTTGAAAAAACACAAAGTGAGTGGAAGGAAAAGCAAGGTCAGGAAAATTCCGAGGTTCATCTGGAAGATATCGCAGGAGTTGTTTCCACGTGGACTGGTGTTCCCGTATCAAGGCTTGCTAAGGATGAGAGTGAACGACTTCTTAATTTGGAAGAAACATTACATGATCGTGTAATTGGCCAGGATGAAGCCGTTAAGGCCATTTCCAAAGCAATTCGTCGTGCTAGGGCAGGTTTGAAGGATCCAAAACGACCAATCGGTTCCTTTATCTTTCTGGGACCTACTGGAGTTGGAAAAACAGAACTTGCACGTGCCTTAGCTACATCAATGTTTGGTGATGAGGACGCGATGATTCGAATAGACATGTCTGAGTATATGGAGAAGCACTCAACCTCCCGTCTAGTTGGATCTCCTCCAGGATATGTCGGCTATGAAGAAGGAGGACAATTAACAGAAAAGGTTCGTACTAAGCCTTATTCAGTTGTTCTTTTAGATGAAATTGAAAAAGCACATCCAGAAGTGTTTAATATGCTCCTGCAAGTTTTAGAAGATGGTCGTTTAACTGATTCTAAAGGACGTACTGTGGATTTCCGTAATACGGTGCTTATTATGACATCCAATGTAGGAGCTCAGGAGCTGCGCAGAAATAAATATGTAGGATTCACTTTAGGAGATGAAGAGCAGGACTTCCAAAATATGAAATCTAAGGTAATGGAAGAACTGAAGAAAGCATTCCGACCAGAATTCTTGAACCGTATTGATGAGACCATCGTCTTCCATTCTCTTGAGAAGAAGCATCTAAAAGAAATTGTTACCTTGATGATTGAACAGTTAAGAAAACGTCTTGTAGATCAGGAAATCGACTTTGATGTTACAGATAAGGCAGTAGAAAAAATTTCAGATGAAGGTATAGACCTTGAATATGGTGCTCGCCCACTACGAAGATCGATTCAAAAAAATATTGAAGACCTGCTATCTGAAGAAGTTCTTAAAGGGAATGTTAAAAAAGGTGAAAAAGTAACCATTGATGTGAATGATAATGGAGAAATCATGGTAAGAGCGTAGACCTCACAAAAATAAAATGGAAAAAGATAGTAAAATAAAAATATCGGAGGGTGCTGTCCTTCCGATATTTTTTTATACTATCATTAGTGATGTTCATATATTTGTCACAAAAATGTGCAACGAAAAACAAGTTTCATTCGTATATATTGGTGAAGGTAAAAAAGGAAGGTTATTATGGCTAAAACAAAAGTGAAATTTGTTTGTCAGGAGTGTGGATATGAATCACCCAAATGGATGGGAAAATGTCCAGCCTGTCAAGCATGGAATACATTAGTAGAAGAAAAGGAAGTAACAAAGACTCGACATGTTAGTACGGGCGGTTCACAGAAGGCGAGTAAGCCCGAAAGGATTACAGGCATTACCATTCAGGAAGAAGAACGTATAATCACTAAGATGCCAGAATTTAACCGAGTGTTAGGTGGAGGAATTGTGCCTGGCTCGCTCGTTTTAATCGGGGGAGATCCGGGTATAGGGAAGTCAACTCTCCTCTTGCAGATTTCCTCACAGCTCGCACAAAAAGGGTTGGATATTTTATATATATCTGGGGAAGAGTCCGTTCGCCAAACGAAGCTTCGGGCAGATCGACTGGAGATTAAATCTGATAACTTATATGTGATGGCTGAAACAAATTTACAGCAATTAGCGGACGCCATCCATGATATGAAACCATCATTTGTAGTAGTAGACTCGATTCAAACCGTCTATCATAGTGAGATTACCTCAGCACCAGGTAGTGTTTCACAAGTAAGGGAATCTACGTCTGAACTCATGCGAATGGCCAAACAGAATGGTATTCCCATTTTTATCGTTGGCCACGTAACTAAGGAAGGGTCAATTGCTGGTCCTCGTTTACTGGAGCATATGGTAGATACGGTTTTATACTTTGAAGGAGAACGTCATCATACTTTTCGTATTGTACGAAGTGTCAAAAACCGTTTTGGCAGTACTCATGAAATGGGCATTTTTGAAATGAAAGAAGAGGGTCTTCAGGAAGTATTCAATCCTTCAGAAATATTTTTGGAAGAGCGTTCAAGCGGAGTTGCCGGATCGACGATTGTAGCATCGATGGAAGGGACCAGACCTGTCTTGGTTGAAATACAAGCTTTAATTTCCCCTACAAGCTTTGGAAACCCGCGAAGAATGGCCACAGGATTAAGTCAAAACCGTGTACCTCTTTTAATGGCTGTATTGGAAAAAAGAGCAGGTTTGTTATTACAGAATCAGGATGCATATATTAAAGTCGCAGGTGGTATTAAGCTGGATGAACCTGCAATTGATTTAGCAATAGCTGTCAGTATTGCATCCAGTTTTAGAGATAAGCCAACAAAGCCCGATGATATTTTAATTGGGGAGGTAGGATTAACCGGTGAAGTTCGGCGGGTGTCCCGTATCGAACAAAGAATTCAGGAAGCAGCTAAACTAGGGTTTAAACGGGCCATCATCCCTAATAATAATTTATCTAGCTGGAATCCTCCTGACTCGTTAGAAGTTGTTGGGGTTGATACGGTTCAGGATGCATTAAAAATTACATTAACTGAAACATAAATGAAATGTTGTTTTTTGAATCTGGGACTTTAGGTTGAATATTACCATAGAACGCAGCATAGCGTATGTTTTTCATCAATTATCAAAAGTCATTTGAAGTCTATGTGGGAAGGCATTACAACAGGTTTCCTGTACATTTCTAGATGTAGTTGGAATAGGCTGAAATTCGTAATAAATTTGACACATTGTAAAACTAGTGTTAAAATTATCTGTTTATTATTTTTGACTAGTGTTAAGCGGCGTGATATAATGAAATCTACCAAATATTTGTATTTGGTAGTCCGTGCAATTATTTTTTACTTATTAATTTTGTATTTTTTGGTAACACTATATGTCAGGAGGTGAAATGGATGCTGAAAAGAATTATTCAGCTCTTTATAATAGTAGCTGGAGGTACGATTGGATATTTATATGTCCCTGATTTTTTGGAACTGATGGGTCTTGATAGTCCATTATGGCTCTTATCGCCATATGTAGGTACGGTAATAGGTGCTATTATATTATTTTTATCCACGTTTTGGTTGGTTGATTATATTGTAGGGTTTATCCGATGGGTTGAGGAGACATTAGTTAGAGTCCCTGTTACCGATTTGTTATTTGGCAGTATCGGCTTAATTATTGGCTTGATTATAGCAGTGCTTATAAATATTCCAATACAAGATATCGAAATTCAGCTCGTATCTCAGGTTATTCCCATTTTCTTAACGGTGATTTTAGGTTATTTAGGGTTTCAAGTTGGTTTTAAGAGAAGGAATGAATTTACCAATTTATTAGCAAATGCTAGAAAAGATAAACGTAAGACTGGAGAAGGTAATGAAACTACTGATTCCTTTTTTAATATGAAACCAAAAATTTTAGATACCAGTGTTATTATTGATGGTCGTATAGCGGATATTTGTCAAACGAAATTTTTAGAAGGAACGATTGTCATACCTCAGTTTGTTTTAGAAGAATTGCAGCACATTGCGGATTCATCAGATGTATTAAAACGAAATAGAGGTAGACGTGGGTTAGATGTATTAAATCGCATGCAAAAAGATCTTCCTGTTGATGTACAAATTTATGAAGGTGACTTTGAAGATATTCAGGAAGTTGATAGTAAGCTTGTGAAACTAGCAAAAAACTTGCAGGGTATACTGGTTACAAACGACTTTAATTTAAATAAAGTTTGTGAGTTTCAAAATGTTGAAGTGTTAAATATCAACGACCTTGCCAATGCGGTTAAACCTGTTGTTCTTCCAGGTGAAGAATTATCCGTTCATGTCATTAAAGATGGTAAGGAAGAAAAACAAGGTGTTGCTTACCTTGATGATGGTACGATGATTGTTGTGGAAGAGGGACGGAACTATATTGGAAAAACCATTGAAGTCATTGTGACAAGCGTCCTACAAACTTCTGCAGGCAGAATGATATTCGCTAAACCAAAATTACTTGAAAAAGCTTTGTAAAAAGGGAATAATAAGAGAGGCGTATACAAAAGTGATAACACTAAAGAATGTTATCACTTTTGTTGTTTAAAGACTCTCATCCCAGATACAATTAATTGCGAAAGAGCGTGAATAAAGGCGGTACATAACATGGATTATCAAGTGATTGTTCTTGCTGCAGGGCTTGGCAAACGAATGCAAATGGAAAAGAACAAACAATTTTTACATTTGGACGATAAACCACTGGTAATACATACATTACAAGTCTTTGAACAGGATCCCTGGTGTGCAAATATCTATTTAGTGGTTAATCCAAAAGAACGGGGCGAAATGGAAATGCTGATTAAGCAATACCATTTTTCAAAGATTACTGCTTTCATTCTGGGTGGCAGGGAACGTCAGGATAGTGTATACAACGGACTTAGAAGTTGTCAGGATGATCAGGTGGTTCTTATTCACGATGGTGCCCGTCCTTTTGTGGAGAAAAATGATATTCATCAACTTGTAGAGTGTGTGGTGGAGAAAAAGGCAGGATTGTTAGCTGTGCCTGTAACCGACACAATTAAAAAGAAGGATGAAGATTATTTGACCACGCTGAATCGAAAGACGTTGTGGGCAGCCCAGACCCCGCAAGGATTTCAGCCTTCATTAATTAAACAGGCACACGAACAGGCACGTAATGAAGGGTATTTAGGTACAGACGACGCTTGTCTTGTCGAACGTTTAGGCTATCCAGTAGAGGTTGTTCATGGGAGTTATAATAATTTTAAATTAACAACACCTGAGGATATCAAAAAAGCGGAGAGTATACTGCAGAAGAAGAAGGAGGAGGAGGGCTTGCAAATAAAAGTTGGAACAGGATTTGATGTTCATCAGCTTGTACATGGTCGGCCATGTATTATTGGAGGTGTTATCATTCCTCATGATCAAGGTCTTCTCGGGCATTCTGATGCAGATGTGCTTTTACATACAGTAGCCGATGCATGCCTTGGTGCCATAGGTGAAGGAGATATTGGCAGGCATTTCCCTGATACAGACCCCGCTTTTAAAGATGCGGATTCAAAGGAATTATTAAAAGAAGTGTGGAATTTAGTAAGACATAAGGGGTTGCGGTTAGGTAATATAGATTGTACGATAATTGCTCAAGCCCCTAAAATGTCCCCTTACATAGGGCAAATAAGGGAAAATATTGCTACACTTTTAGAAGCGGATGTTTCACAAATAAATGTAAAAGCTACTACTACAGAAAAGTTAGGCTTTCCAGGACGAAAAGAAGGTATTGCTGCCCAAGCGACAGTTCTTTTGCAAAATAAATAAGAGAATCGTAAAATATATTTTAGACAGAACATGAATGGGAAATAGGATTTAGGAAGGGGATTACACATATGTCAAACAATATTCGGGTAAGGTATGCGCCGAGTCCAACCGGCCATCTTCATATTGGAAACGCACGTACAGCCTTATTTAACTATTTATTTGCTCGTGAATCTGGTGGTCAATTTATTATTCGTATAGAAGATACCGACCAAAAGAGAAATGTAGAAGGCGGCGATCTTAGCCAGCTAAAATATTTGAAATGGTTAGGTATTGACTGGGATGAAAGTATTGATACAGGTGGGGATTATGGCCCTTATCGCCAAATGGATCGTTTGGATATTTATAAAAAGTATGTAAACAAGCTTTTAGAACAAGGTTTAGCTTATAAATGCTATATGACGGAAGAGGAATTGGAAAAGGAAAGAGAAGAACAACGAGCTCGTGGCGAAGTTCCTCGTTATTCAGGTGCACATCGTAATCTGACAGAAGAAGAGCGTCAGCAATTTGAAGCAGAGGGAAGAAAACCTAGTATTCGTTTGAAAGTACCTGAAAATAGTACGTATCGTTTTAAAGATATTGTCAAAGGAAACATCACTTTTGAGTCAGATGACTTTGGTGACTGGGTCATCATGAAGAAAGATGGGACACCTACATATAACTTTGCGGTGGCCATTGATGACCATCTTATGGCCATCACACATGTATTACGTGGAGAAGATCATATTTCCAATACGCCGAAGCAAATGATGATATATGAAGCGTTTGACTGGGAAGTTCCAACATTTTGTCATATGACATTAATTGTAAATGAAGAACGGAAGAAGTTAAGTAAACGAGACGAGAGCATAATTCAATTTATTGAGCAATACGAAGAGCTGGGGTATTTACCGGAAGCATTATTTAATTTCATTGCACTTCTAGGATGGTCTCCTGAGGGTGAAGAGGAGCTGTTTACAAGAGAAGAATTCATTGAAATTTTTGATGCGACCCGATTGGCGACTTCACCTGCTGTGTTTGACCCGCATAAATTGAAGTGGATGAATAACCAGTATATTAAAGCATCAGATTTAGATCGAATCATTGATTTAACACTTCCACACTTGATTAAAGCAGGCAAATTACCAGAAAACATGGATGACACTCAGCGTAAATGGGCAGAGGAACTAATTTCCCTTTATAAGGAACAGCTCAGTTATGGAGCAGAAATTGTTGAACTTACGGATTTATTCTTTAAAGAGGAAATTGAATATGATGAAGCAAGCATGGACATTTTAAGCGGCGAACAGGTTCCTGCTGTGATGGAAACATTCCTTCAAAAACTTGAAGAACTTGAAAATTTTGAACCGCAGGAAATTAAAGCGGCAATTAAAGCTACACAAAAAGAGACCGGTGCAAAAGGGAAGAAATTGTTTATGCCTATTCGCGTAGCAACTACAGGTCAAAGTCATGGTCCTGAATTACCTGATGCCATACATCTTTTAGGTTTTGATACTGTTAAAGTACGGTTGCAAAATGTAATCGAACGTACTCGTTAACATCACGAATTATATGGTTTATAATATAGTGTATTAGGAATATTTTTGAACGCTGATGAGGAGAAGTAAAAGGGTCTTCCCTATATACAGAGAGAATTGCCACCGGCTGAAAGTGATTCTATAGGAACCTTTTGAAATGCACCTCGGAGTCCCTTATTGAATGATAGTAAATAAGGGCGGTTATCGACCGTTATGAGTTGAAGTGGAGGAATGAACGGGATTCGTTCCTAAACAGAGTGGGACCGCGTGCGAACGTCTCTGTATATTTTATACAGAGACGTTTTTTTTGCGTTTATAAGATAATAGATTTTTGATGAATAAGGAGGGGAAACAGGTATGGGTGGTTTTTTTAAAATGTTAAGAGCTGACGTAGATGTTGTGTTTGACCAGGATCCAGCTGCTCGCAATCGTCTTGAAGTCATTTTGTTATATTCAGGTTTACATGCGATATGGGCGCATCGGGTGGCCCATGCTTGTTATAAACGAAAGCTATTATTTTTAGCTCGTTTTATTTCCCAGATGGCACGTTTTTTTACAGGAATTGAAATTCATCCTGGTGCCAAAATCGGTAAACGTTTTTTTATTGATCATGGTATGGGAGTTGTCATTGGGGAAACGTGTGAAATTGGAGATAATGTAACGCTATTTCAGGGAGTTACTTTAGGTGGTACTGGAAAAGAAAAGGGGAAGCGGCACCCCACAGTGAAAGACAATGCATTAATTGCTTCAGGTGCCAAAGTGCTGGGTTCTATTACTATTGGTGAAAATTCAAAGGTCGGTGCAGGCTCAGTTGTGTTACGGGATGTCCCTGATAATTCTACTGTTGTCGGTATTCCAGGTAAGGTTGTTGTCCAGAATGGGATGAAGGTTCGAAAAGACCTGGATCATCATAAAATGCCTGACCCTGTTTCCGATAAGATTAAACAATTAGAAACAGAACTATATGAATTAAAGTCTGCAATGGAAAATGTGAATAAGGAGTGATAATAGGTGTCTATAAAAATTTATAATACTTTAACAAGACAAAAAGAGGTATTTAAGCCAATAGAAGAAGGAAAAGTAAAAATGTATGTATGCGGTCCTACCGTCTACAACTATATTCACATTGGCAATGCTCGACCTGCCATTGTTTTTGATACGGTAAGACGTTATCTGGAATACAGAGGGTATGACGTAAAGTATGTTTTAAATTTTACAGATGTTGATGATAAATTGATTAAAGCTGCGAATGAATTAGGTATGGAAGTCCCTGATGTCGCGGACCGCTTTATAAAAGCTTATCATGAAGATGTTCGTGCATTTGGCGTTAGAAAAGCCGATAGCCACCCGCGTGTAACGGAAACAATGGATGATATTATCGAATTTATTCAAGGATTAATTGATGGTGGTTACGCTTATGAAGAAAAAGGGGATGTATATTTTAAAACTCGTTCATTTGATGAGTATGGAAAACTGTCTCACCAATCAATTGATGAGCTTCGTTCGGGAGCAAGAATTGAAGTAGGGGAGAAGAAACATGATCCACTCGATTTTACACTTTGGAAGCCGGCAAAACCTGGTGAAATTGCCTGGGATAGTCCATGGGGCAAAGGTCGTCCAGGCTGGCATATTGAATGCTCAACCATGGCGAAAAAGTATTTAGGAGACACGATTGACATTCACGCTGGCGGGCAGGATTTATCTTTTCCCCATCATGAAAATGAAATTGCTCAGTCTGAGTCTCTGAATGGAAAGACGTTTGCTAATTATTGGATGCATAACGGCTACATTAATATAGAAAATGAAAAAATGTCTAAATCTCAAGGAAACTTTGTCCTTGTCCATGATGTCATTAAGGAACAGAATCCTAATGTCGTTCGTTTCTTCATGCTTAGTGTTCATTATCGAAATCCGATTAATTTCAGTAAATTCCTGCTTGATAGTGCAGAAAACGGCTTGGAGCGAATAAAAAGTGCGAGAGTAAATCTATCTCACCGGAAGCAGGCTAGTACAAACCTTACTGATAATGATGAAGAATGGCTGCAAAAAATAGAGGAATTGAAGGATAAATTTATTACAGAAATGGATGATGATTTTAATACGGCCAATGCAATTTCTGTTTTGTTTGATTTAGCGAAAGAGGGGAATGTATATGTACAGGAAAGCCATACTTCAGAAAAGGTAATCGATGCATTTATTCAGACAATGGATGACTTTATAAACATATTGGGTGTGGAAATCGATGATAATGAGAAGCTGCTTGATGATGAAATAGAGTCGTTGATTGAGGAACGCAATCAGGCGAGAAAAAATCGGAATTTTGCACGCGCGGACCAAATTCGTGATGAATTAAAGGAGAAAAATATTATTTTAGAAGATACCCCTCAAGGAACCCGTTGGAAAAGAGGCTAGGATATGACCGAAAAAAAGTTGGATGTAAAGCAATTAAAAAGTTTAACGCTTGCTTATATGGGAGATGTCATTTACGACAAGTATATTCGTGAACATTTAATTCAAAAAGGGTTTGTCCAGCCTGATCAGTTGCACCATAAAACGGTTGGGTTTGTGGCTGCTACATCCCAGTCAGAAGTTCTTAAAACATGGTTATCAGAAGAAATGCTCAGTGAAGAGGAGCTGGGTGTGGTTCGTAGAGGGAGGAATGCAAAATCCCGAGTTCCCAAAAATACAGATGTCATGACGTATAGATATAGTACAGCATTTGAGGCCCTTTTAGGTTTTCATTATTTACTGGGAAATATAGAACGTTTGGAACAGCTCGTTCATCATGCCATTCAAAATACCGAAGAAAGGAGCCAGTAATATGAAGGAAGAATGGATTGTCGGTAAAAATCCAGTTATAGAAGCATTAAAGTCCGGCCGTGCAATGAATAAAGTAATGGTCTTGGAAAATTTAAAACCACAGTCTGCAAAACAAATTCAGCAATTAGCTAAAAAGAAGGGTGTTACCGTACAACCAGTACCAAAACGAAAGCTTGATCAAATTGGCCAGCATCATCAAGGGGTGGCTGCATCGATTGCCGCTTATGATTATGCTGACCTGGATGATTTGTATGCTTTTGCTGAAAAACAAGGAGAAAGTCCCTTTTTCATTATTTTAGATGAGCTGGAGGATCCCCATAATCTTGGATCCATATTACGAACAGCTGATGCAGTAGGTGCGCACGGTGTCATTATCCCCAAGAGACGTTCTGTACAACTAACGCAAACCGTTGTAAAGGCGTCTACAGGCGCCATTGAGCATATTGCGGTTGCCAGAGTAACAAATCTTGCACGGACCATTGATGAGTTGAAGGATCGAAACATATGGGTTGTTGGAACAGATGCAAAAGGAGAAGAAGACTACCGTGAGTTGAATGGAGATATGCCTATTGCGCTTGTAATCGGAAGTGAAGGAAAAGGAATGAGCCGATTGGTAAGGGATAAGTGTGATTGGCTGGTACGCTTGCCGATGAAGGGAAAGGTTACATCCTTGAACGCATCTGTTGCTGCAAGTTTGCTTATGTATGAAGTCTATCGTAAACGTAGTCCAATAGGTGTATAAAATGGATGTGCTTATTGTAGACGGATACAATATCATTGGCGCTTGGCCTGAATTGCAGGCTCTGAGGGATAATGACCTCGCTCAGGCTCGTGAACTTTTAATAGAGAAAATGGCCGATTATCAAGCTTATACTGGCTCCCGAGTGATTATTGTTTTTGATGCCTATGGAGTTGAAGGCATTGAGACAAAGAATAAACATCGAAACGTACAGATTATTTATACTAGAGAACATGAGACGGCAGATGAACGGATTGAGAAACTGGTAGGAGAGATAAAAAATATAAAGACAAAGGTTTATGTTGCTACTTCTGACTATACAGAGCAACGGACAATTTTTGCTCAAGGTGCCTTACGTCTATCAGCAAGGGAATTATTTATTGAAACAGAAAATATTGAAAAAGAAATTGAACATAATGTTAAAATACGGCATTCCGTTAAAACTCGATCTAAAATTCCGATTGATCAGGATGTACTGGAAGTCTTTGAGAAGTGGAGAAGAGGGGAAAAATAAATTTAGCAACGTTGACGCAATTTTGACAATTCTTGTATAATAGCTTTATATCACGGATTATGTGAATCAGGGGGAATCCTGTGTGACCATCAGACTCGAGGAACATGAAAATCAAGATATTGATTTGGAGCATACTTCAGATGAAATAGTAGTGGAGCTTGTTCATAATGGAAATAGCCAGGCACTTGATTATTTAATTAATAAATACCGTAATTTTGTGCGCGCTAAAGCACGAACGTATTTCCTGATTGGTGCTGACCGGGAGGATATTGTGCAGGAAGGAATGATTGGCCTGTATAAAGCTATTCGGGATTATCAGGAGGACAAGCTATCTTCTTTTAAAGCCTTCGCAGAACTGTGTGTTACCAGGCAAATTATTACCGCAATCAAAACAGCTACCAGACAAAAGCATATTCCACTAAACTCTTATGTATCATTGGACAAGCCTATTTATGATGAAGAGTCTGATCGAACGTTACTGGATGTGTTAGAAGGTTCAAAGACGATGGACCCTGAACAATTGATTATTACCCGGGAACGTTATGGCGATATGGAAGATAAGATGAGCGAAATATTAAGTGATTTAGAAAAAAAGGTTTTAAATTTATATTTAGATGGCCGCTCCTACCAAGAGATTTCCGTTGAACTAAATCGTCACGTCAAATCAATAGATAATGCGTTGCAACGTGTTAAACGGAAACTCGAACGCTATCTTGAGTTGAATGGACTAACCCCCTAGATTAGATTGACAGACCTCGCGTCACATGCTAAATTTAGATAAGTGACGACAACCCTGGTATAAGGGATTGATAAAAATTGCGGAAGAAAGTCATTTTGGCGTGTACAGAATGCCATAATCGAAATTATACAACGTATAAAAATACCAAAACGAACTCAGATAGATTAGAAGTCAAAAAATATTGTAAGCAATGTGGGGAGCACACACTCCATTTAGAAACAAAATAAACGACTGTTTTGCAGGTTGGGGGTTCGAACATGAAGTTTTTGAAAGACGTCGTTCGTGAAATGAGAAAGGTTAGCTGGCCTAAGGGTAAGGAACTAACCCGTTATACCATTACAGTGGTAACAACTGTTGCATTTGTAACTGTTTTTTTCGCTGTTGTGGATTTAGGGATTTCACAATTACTAGAGCTATTTTTTGAATAAACGAACGATATTTATGCTATAATGTAAAATATAGTTATTCATGGAAAAAACCCGCAAGGAGGGTTTTTTTCTATTGGGCAATTTTAGTGTTGAGTTTTTATTGCTTCAATATAACGTCGATATTATGCGTAAGGGAGGGAAGGACAAAGAATTGTCCTAAGTTATGGAAAAGAAATGGTATGTAGTTCATACGTATTCAGGATATGAAAATAAAGTAAAAACGAATTTAGAAAAACGTGTGGAATCAATGGGTATGCAGGATAAAATCTTCCGCGTACTGGTTCCGGAAGAGGAAGAAACGGAAATTAAAAATGGAAAACGGAAAACGAATAAAAAGAAGGTTTTTCCAGGCTATGTGATTGCCGAAATGATTATGACGGATGACTCATGGTATGTTGTGCGCAACACACCTGGTGTAACAGGTTTTGTCGGTTCAACTGGATCAGGAACGAAACCTATCCCTCTCTTACCTGAAGAAGTTGAAACGATATTAAAACGATTAGGCTTAGATGAACCTGTTACAGATATTGATATTGAAATCAATGAAAATGTTCGCGTAACAGACGGACCATTTGCTAATTTCACAGGTACAGTAGAGAATATTGACCTAGATAAACAAAAAATTAAAGTACATGTGAACATGTTTGGACGGGAAACTCCGGTAGAATTAGAGTTTTCACAGGTAGAAAAACTATAATCATCGGATTACCCCCCTTGCATTCACGTTGTAAAGATGCTAAAATTTTTATGTTCTTTATGCCTAGTGTATGAGAATTTTATAAAGTTGAAAATAAGTGGGAGGGGAAAACCCCCAAATACCACATCACGGACTTAAGGAGGTGTGTCTCGTGGCTAAAAAAGTAATTAAAGTTGTAAAGTTACAAATCCCTGCAGGTAAAGCGAACCCAGCACCGCCAGTAGGTCCTGCATTAGGTCAAGCTGGAATTAACATTATGGGATTCTGTAAGGAATTCAACGCACGTACACAGGAACAAGCTGGTATGATTATTCCGGTTGAAATTACGGTTTTTGAAGACCGTTCATTTACATTTGTTACGAAAACCCCGCCTGCTGCGGTTCTTTTAAAGAAAGCAGCTGGTATTGATTCAGGATCAGGCGAACCAAACCGCAATAAAGTTGCGACAGTTAACCGCGATAAAATTCGCGAAATCGCTGAGACAAAACTGCCTGATTTAAATGCTGCTAACGTGGAAGCTGCTATGCGTATGGTTGAAGGAACAGCGCGTAGTATGGGCATTGTAATTGAGGACTAATCCCACGCTTAGTGGAAGTAGGTAGAGGTTGCGGGGGTTCTATAAAACTCACGCAACCTTTATTAGTGGGAGGTAAAACCGTTAAAACCACAATTTCGAGGAGGAAAATAGTATGGCTAAAAAAAGCAAAAAGAATGCAGAAGCTTTAAAGCTTGTTGATCGCTCAAAAGCATATGAAATAAATGAAGCTGTTGAACTAGTAAAAAAAGCTGCAACAGCAAACTTTGATGAATCTGTAGAGGCTGCTTTCCGTTTGGGTGTAGATCCTAAGAAAGCGGACCAGCAAATTCGTGGGGCAATGGTATTGCCACATGGAACAGGTAAAACCCAGCGAGTATTAGTATTCGCTAAAGGTGATAAAGCAAAAGAGGCAGAAGCAGCCGGCGCTGATTATGTAGGTGAACAAGATTACATTAATAAAATCAACCAAGGCTGGTTTGATTTTGATGTAGTTGTGGCAACACCAGATATGATGGCTGAAGTAGGTAAGCTTGGTCGTGTATTAGGTCCAAAAGGCTTAATGCCAAACCCTAAAACCGGTACTGTTACATTCGAAGTCGAAAAAGCAGTAAATGAAATTAAAGCTGGTAAGGTTGAGTATCGTGTAGATAAATCTGGAAACATCCACGTACCAATTGGTAAAGTTTCCTTTGATGACCAAAAGCTTGTAGAAAACTTAGAGCAGGTTGTTGAACAAATCGTGAAAGCTAAGCCTCAGTCTTCTAAAGGTATTTACATGCGTAATGTTTCTGTTGCTTCTACAATGGGACCTGGTGTTCGCGTAGATGTATCTAAATATCTATAATTGATAAAAAATATTGACACTCGATTCTATTTTAAATATAATATGAGATGTTGTTAAATTAAATATAACGAATACCGAAGACAGTAGGTGCGTTTTTTCGCTTAATTTCCTACCGAGGTGTGTTGAAATGATATGTGACGCATACATGGTGTATGTTCAAGTATAGTCAATACATGCCTCCGCTGTCTTTCAGTGGAGGCATTTTTAATGAAAAATATCTTACACACGAATCGGTATAACCAAATCATGGGAGGTGGAAAAGTGAGCCAAATCATCGAACACAAAAAACAAGTTGTATCTGAGATTGCTGAAAAACTCAAAGATAGTAAAACAACACTTCTTGTTGATTACCGCGGTTTAGATGTTGAAGAGGTAACAGAACTACGTCAACAGCTTCGTGAAGCTAATGTAGACTTCAAGGTTTATAAAAACACGATGACTCGCCGTGCAACTGAAGAGACAGGCTTTCAGGAGCTTGATGAAGTATTAGTTGGTCCAACAGCTATTGCTTTTGGTAATGACGATGTTGTATCTCCGGCTAAAATTCTAAACAATTTTGCTAAAGAGCATGAAAGTTTAGAGATTAAAGGCGGAATTATTGAAGGAAATATCGCGACTCTTGATCAAATCAAAGAGCTTGCCGATCTTCCATCCTACGAAGGTCTTCTATCCATGTTGCTCAACGTGCTTCAAGCACCTGTTCGCAACTTTGCATACGCAACAAAAGCTATTGCGGATCAACAGGATGAAGAAGAAGGGGCTTAATTGCCGGGTTGTTTAGATTGTAAAGACAGAAGTTAGTGAGGCCGAAACGGCTAATAAAACGAATAACAAAATTTTAAGGAGGAAATGAAATTGACTAAAGAACAAATTATTGATGCAATTAAAGAAATGTCCGTTCTTGAATTGAACGATTTAGTTAAAGCAATTGAAGAAGAATTTGGTGTAACAGCTGCTGCTCCTGTTGCTGTAGCTGGAGGCGCTGCAGGTGGAGAAGCTGCTGAGGAGAAAACAGAATTTGATGTTGAACTAAGTGATGCAGGTTCTTCTAAGATTAAAGTTGTTAAAGCTGTTCGCGAAATCACTGGTCTTGGCTTAAAAGATGCAAAAGACTTAGTAGATAACGCTCCAAAGCCTGTTAAAGAAGGTGCTTCTAAAGAAGAAGCTGAAGAAATCAAAGGTAAACTTGAAGAAGCTGGTGCTTCTGTAGAATTGAAGTAATAGATGAATACAAGAGAAGCTCGCTGGATACCGGCGAGCTTTTTCTGCATTTTGAAAGATAAGCAAAAATCTATTTTTATTAGTGGATAAGGGTCTGTTCGTTTTTTATCTTTATAAGATTGTTATTGCATATTAATCTCCGTTCAGGAAAGAACTGGCTATTAATAGACATGTTTGTAAAACAGGTGGTGTAGTAACTTGTCAGAGCATTACTATTCAAAAGAACCTTCAAGTAAAAGTAATCCTGCAACATGGTCATTTACGCTTCGGAACAAAACGTTAACATTTACCTCTGACATAGGTGTTTTTTCCAAAAATGAGGTTGATTTTGGTTCAAGAGTACTCATTGAAACATTTGATGAACCGGAAATAGAAGGAGATTTTTTAGACGTTGGTTGTGGTTATGGGCCGATTGGGTTAAGTCTTGCTGCTTCCTTTCAGGATCGACATATATTTATGATCGATATTAATAAAAGAGCAGTAGATTTAGCTGTGCAAAATGCTAACCAGAATAACATATCAAATGTTACGATTTTATCAAGCGATTTATTTGAAAAGGTAAATCAGCAACAATTTGCAGCAATCATCACAAATCCTCCAATTCGTGCGGGAAAAAAAGTAGTTCACTCAATTCTTCAAAATAGTTTTCATTACCTTCGTGAGGGTGGTGCTTTGTGGGTGGTTATTCAAAAGAAACAAGGAGCTCCCTCTGCAAAAAAGAAACTGGAAGAAATCTTTCAGCAAGTTAGTATTGTAAAAAAAGAAAAAGGATATTACATTTTAAAAGCAGTAAGATTTGACTGAGTTTTTAAGCTGTGCTATTATTAAAAAATGCCAATAATAACTTCCTCTTGTCAAGGGGAATTTTTAATTTTTGATATAGAGGTATAGGGGATGCGAAAGTTTGGTTACACTAATAAAATCAGATAGATATATTGAACGATTTTAAAGTATGTATTCTTTAGAACTACATAACCAATCTTCTCCATAAAGTCTAAATACCTTTGTAACTGTAATATAAAAGGTTATTACAGTATAGTAAGATATACGCTTTCTGATTACGTTTTTTCTGAAAGTGATGGTTATATATGCTTGTGGAGATTCAAGTTGTAATCGGAAGCAAGCATGTTCGGCATGCCATTTTTGCCGAACTTCATTCTATCTATTTAGAAGGATTAGCAATCCAATTATCCTTTTACTAATCTTTAGCAGGATTAGTAAGAAATGATGATTTTGTTCAGTAAACTTCAGGCTTAAGTGTGGAAGTCTGGGTTTCTAAAATAAATATGCTTGTTTTGAGGGGTGAATCAGTTGGCAGGTCAACTAGTTCAATATGGTCGACTACGCAAGCGTAGGACATACGCACGTATTAGTGAAGTGTTGGAGTTACCAAACCTCATTGAAATTCAAACTGCATCCTATCAGTGGTTTTTAGATGAAGGTTTGAAAGAAATGTTTCAGGACATTTCTCCAATTGAAGATTTTACAGGAAATCTATCTTTAGAATTTGTGGATTACAGTTTTGGGGAACCAAAATATCCAGTTGGTGAGGCAAAAGAGCGCGATGTCACTTATTCCGCTCCTCTACGTGTTAAAGTTCGATTGTTGAACAATGAAACAGGTGAAGTGAAAGAGCAGGAAGTATTTATGGGAGATTTCCCTCTCATGACAGACACCGGTACTTTTATTATAAATGGTGCTGAACGTGTTATTGTATCCCAATTAGTTCGTTCACCAAGTGTATACTTTAGCGAGAAAACAGACAAAAACGGTAAAAAAGGCTATACCACAACGGTGATTCCGAACCGGGGTGCGTGGTTAGAATTCGAAACAGATGCAAAAGATGTGGCACACGTCCGTATTGACCGCACACGTAAACTGCCTATTACGGTTCTGTTACGTGCATTAGGATTTGGAACCGATGAGGAGATTATTGACTTAATCGGTGAAAATGAATTCTTGAAAAACACGTTAGATAAGGATAATACCGAAAATAGTGAAAAGGCTCTGCTTGAAATTTACGAGCGTCTTCGTCCCGGTGAGCCACCTACCGTAGAAAGTGCAAAAAGCCTATTGATCTCACGCTTTTTTGATCCTAAGCGTTATGATCTTGCACGTGTAGGACGCTATAAAATGAACAAAAAGCTTCATATTAAAAATCGATTATTCAATCAGACGTTAGCTGAAACAATTGTTGACGAAGAGACAGGCGAGGTAATTGGTAGAAAAGGCGATAAAATTGATCGACCACTTCTTAACAAACTATTACCTTTACTAGAAGGTTCAGATGAAAATGTGGGCGAGCAGATTCTGGAACCGCATGAAGGGGTACTGGATGATCCTGTTCGTGTTCAGTCCATTAAAATTATGGATCCATCTGATCCAGAAGGGGAAAGAACATTAAAAGTGACAGGTAATGCTGGCATCGACTATGATGTGAAACATATTACGCCTGCTGATATGATTGCGTCCATCAGTTACTTCTTTAATATCTTGCATGGTGTTGGAGATACAGATGATATTGACCACTTGGGTAATCGACGTCTGCGTTCTGTTGGTGAACTGCTTCAAAACCAATTCCGTATTGGCTTATCCAGAATGGAAAGAGTGGTTCGTGAACGTATGTCTATCCAGGATACGAACTCTATTACACCACAGCAGCTGATTAATATTCGACCTGTAATTGCATCTATTAAAGAATTCTTTGGAAGTTCTCAGTTATCACAATTTATGGATCAAACCAATCCTTTGGCTGAGCTTACTCATAAACGTCGTCTATCGGCACTGGGGCCTGGAGGACTTACTCGTGAGCGTGCTGGTTTCGAAGTTCGTGACGTTCACTATTCCCACTATGGCCGTATGTGTCCGATTGAGACGCCTGAAGGTCCAAACATTGGTTTGATAAACTCGTTATCTTCTTATTCTAAAGTAAATGAATTTGGTTTTATCGAAACCCCTTATCGACGTGTAGACCCGGAAACTGGTAAGGTTACCGATCAAATTGACTATTTGACAGCTGATGAAGAAGACAATTATGTGGTTGCGCAGGCAAACGCCACTTTAGATGAAGGTGGCAGATTCGCCGAAGATGAAGTTATTGCTCGTTTCCGTGGTGAAAACACAGTTGTTCCACGTGAGCGTATCGATTATATGGACGTATCACCAAAACAGGTTGTGTCTGCTGCGACAGCATGTATTCCATTCCTGGAAAACGATGACTCAAACCGTGCCTTGATGGGGGCAAACATGCAACGTCAGGCAGTTC
Organism: Salinibacillus kushneri; assembly: GCF_900111405.1. Taxonomy (GTDB): domain Bacteria; phylum Bacillota; class Bacilli; order Bacillales; family Alkalibacillaceae; genus Salinibacillus; species Salinibacillus kushneri. The sequence continues at coordinate 23,563 of NZ_FOHJ01000014.1, forward strand.
CATTGATTAATCCTAAATCCCCTATTGTTGGTACAGGTATGGAGTATGTTTCTGGAAAAGACTCAGGTGCTGCAGTCGTTGCTAAACACGGCGGAATTGTTGAGCGTGTAGAAGCAAAAGAAGTACATGTTCGTCGTATTTCTGAGGTTGATGGTAAAGAAGTAAAAGGTGATGTAGACGTTTATAAGTTCCAGAAATTTATCCGTTCCAATCAGGGAACCTGTTACAACCAAAAACCGATTGTTGAAAATGGTGAAAGAGTTAAAAAAGGTGATATTCTTGCTGATGGACCTTCTATGGAACAAGGTGAGCTTGCTCTTGGCCAAAACGTACTTGTTGCCTTCATGACATGGGATGGTTATAACTATGAGGATGCCATCATTATGAGTGAGCGTCTTGTAAAAGATGATGTTTATACGTCCATTCATATTGAAGAATACGAATCAGAGGCACGTGACACTAAGTTAGGACCAGAAGAAATCACCCGTGATATTCCAAATGTTGGAGAAGATGCTCTTCGCAACCTTGATGAGCGTGGAATTATCCGGGTTGGGGCTGAAGTTGAAGATGGTGACTTACTTGTCGGTAAAGTGACTCCTAAGGGTGTTACCGAATTAACAGCTGAAGAAAGACTATTGCATGCTATCTTTGGTGAGAAAGCCCGTGAAGTACGAGACACATCTTTACGTGTTCCGCATGGTAGTGGAGGTATTGTATTAGATGTGAAGATCTTCAACCGTGAAGACGGTGATGAATTACCTCCAGGTGTTAATCAGTTGGTACGTGTTTATGTAGTCCAAAAACGAAAAATCCACGCTGGAGATAAAATGGCTGGACGCCACGGGAATAAGGGTGTTATTTCCCGCATTCTTCCAGAAGAGGATATGCCATTTTTACCTGATGGAACACCAGTTGATATCATGCTTAACCCACTTGGTGTCCCATCGCGTATGAACATTGGTCAGGTATTGGAGTTGCACTTAGGTATGGCGGCTCGTGAACTTGGTATTCACGTTGCTACACCAGTATTTGATGGTGCGTCTGATCATGATGTTTGGGATACCCTAGAAGAAGCAGGATTGTCCCGGGATGCAAAAACGATTCTCTACGATGGCCGTTCTGGTGAGCCATTTGACAACCGAGTGTCCGTCGGTGTTATGTATATGATTAAATTGGCACATATGGTTGACGATAAGCTTCACGCTCGTTCAACAGGACCATATTCCCTTGTAACCCAACAACCGCTTGGTGGTAAAGCACAGTTTGGTGGACAGCGTTTTGGTGAAATGGAAGTTTGGGCATTAGAGGCCTATGGTGCAGCCTATACGCTTCAAGAAATCCTTACTGTTAAATCGGACGATGTTGTTGGTCGTGTGAAAACGTATGAGTCTGTTGTTAAAGGTGATAATGTTCCAGAACCTGGAGTGCCTGAATCATTCAAAGTATTAATTAAAGAATTACAAAGTCTTGGCATGGATGTGAAGATTCTTTCAAGCGATGAATCCGAGATTGAAATGCGTGACATAGAAGAAGATGATCAATCTGCTGAACAGTTAAATGTAAATATGGAACAACATGAAGATGCAAATTGATTATATAAATGAGTTTACGAAAATCCGGATAATCTAAGGGAGGTAGGCCCCTTGCTAGATGTAAATAATTTTGAATTCATGAAGATTGGTTTAGCTTCACCTGAAAAGATTCGTTCCTGGTCTTATGGTGAAGTGAAAAAACCAGAAACGATTAATTATCGTACATTAAAACCAGAAAAAGATGGTCTGTTCTGCGAGCGTATTTTTGGCCCTCAAAAGGATTGGGAGTGCCATTGTGGAAAGTATAAGCGTGTACGTTATAAAGGGATTGTGTGTGACCGTTGTGGTGTTGAGGTCACTAAATCCAAAGTGCGAAGAGAGCGTATGGGGCATATTGAATTAGCTGCCCCTGTCTCTCATATCTGGTACTTTAAAGGTATACCTAGCCGTATGGGGCTTGTATTAGATATGTCTCCTCGAGCACTTGAGGAAGTTATCTACTTTGCTGCATACATCGTAACGGATGTTGGTGATACACCACTTGAAAAGAAACAATTGCTATCTGAAAGAGAGTATCGCCAGTATCGTGATAAATACGGGGCGACATTCCAGGCACAAATGGGTGCTGAAGCTATTCGTAAGCTTCTTCAGGATGTAAACTTAGATGAAGAAGTAGATACATTGAAAGAAGAATTGAAAACAGCCCAAGGTCAACGTCGAACTAGAGCTATTAAACGTTTGGAAGTTCTTGAGTCCTTCCGTAACTCTGGAAATGATCCGTCGTGGATGGTTTTAGATGTATTACCAATCATCCCGCCAGAAATTCGACCAATGGTTCAATTAGATGGAGGACGTTTTGCTACATCGGACTTAAACGACCTATACCGCCGTGTGATTAATCGAAATAATCGTTTGAAACGTTTATTGGACTTGGGTGCTCCAACGATTATTGTTCAAAACGAAAAACGCATGCTTCAGGAAGCAGTAGATGCGCTAATTGATAATGGTCGCAGAGGTCGTCCTGTTACAGGGCCGGGAAATCGTCCGTTAAAATCCTTATCTCATATGTTAAAAGGTAAGCAAGGTCGTTTCCGTCAAAACTTACTTGGTAAGCGTGTAGACTATTCCGGACGTTCTGTAATTGTGGTTGGCCCGAGCTTGAAAATGTATCAATGCGGATTGCCAAAAGAAATGGCGATTGAATTGTTTAAGCCATTTGTTATGAAAGAACTTGTAGATCGTGGAATCGCCCATAATATTAAATCAGCAAAACGAAAAATTGAACGTCTGCATCCGGAAATTTGGGATGTGCTTGAAGAAGTCATTAAAGAACACCCTGTACTGCTAAACCGTGCACCGACCCTGCACAGATTAGGTATTCAGGCATTTGAACCTACTTTGGTAGAAGGTCGTGCTATTCGCCTTCACCCATTAGTATGTACAGCGTACAATGCTGACTTTGATGGTGACCAAATGGCGGTACACGTACCATTATCAGCAGAAGCACAAGCTGAGGCGCGAGTTCTTATGCTGGCTGCTCAAAATATTCTAAACCCTAAGGATGGAAAACCAGTTGTTACTCCATCTCAGGATATGGTTTTAGGAAACTATTATCTAACGCTTGAAAGGGAAAACGCAGTAGGTGAAGGTAAAGTATTTAAAGATTTGGATGAAGCCTTAATCGCTTATCGCAACGGATATGTACACTTGCATACTCGTATCGCTGTATATGCCGGTTCTTTAAACAATCAAACCTTTACTGAAGAGCAAAATAACCAGTTGCTGCTTACTACAGTTGGTAAATTGGTCTTTAACAACATGCTGCCAAATGCGTTCCCTTATATGAACGAACCAACTCCTGAAAACTTAGAAATCAAAACACCTGAAAAGTACTTTATACCAAAGGGTGCAAATGTAACAGAAGAAATTGCTCAGCGCGATATCATTCCACCATTTAAGAAGGGCATCTTAGGTGATATCATTGCTGAAGTCTTTAAACGATATAAGATTACTGAAACATCCAAGATGCTTGATAGAATGAAGGATTTAGGATTTGAATATTCCACTAAAGCCGGTATTACGGTTGGTGTATCTGATATCGTAGTTCTTCCGGATAAACAGGAGATTCTGGATAAAGCGCAAGAAAAAATCGATAAGGTTGTTAAACAGTTCCGTCGTGGTCTGATTACTGGTGAAGAACGTTATGACCGAGTCGTTGCCATTTGGACGGAAGCAAAAGACGACATTCAAGATCGACTTATGCAATCTCTTGAACAAACAAACCCTATCTTTATGATGAGTGATTCCGGTGCACGTGGTAACGCATCGAACTTTACACAGCTTGCAGGTATGCGCGGGTTGATGGCCAACCCATCCGGACGAATCATTGAGCTTCCAATTAAGTCCAGCTTCCGCGAAGGATTAACGGTACTTGAATACTTTATTTCAACACACGGTGCACGTAAGGGTCTTGCCGATACAGCACTTAAGACTGCTGACTCTGGTTACCTCACACGTCGTCTTGTTGATGTTGCGCAGGATGTTATCGTTCGCGAAGATGACTGTGGCACCGATCGCGGTATGTGGGTAAGTGCCCTGAGAGAAGGAGACGAAATTATTGTTCCATTAATAGACCGTCTCATCGGGCGTACTGCATTTAAGACTCACCGTAATCCAGAAACAGGTGAAGTACTCATCAGACGTAATGAATATATTACGGAAGACAAAGCAAAAGAAATTGTAAATGCAGGAATTGAAGAAGTTTATATTCGTTCTGTATTCACATGTAATACAAAACACGGCGTTTGTAAGGAATGCTACGGACGTAACCTTGCTACAGGGGCAGAAGTAGAAGTTGGTGAGGCAGTCGGAATTATCGCTGCTCAATCCATTGGTGAACCTGGTACACAGCTTACCATGCGTACCTTCCACACCGGTGGGGTAGCGGGAGACGACATCACTCAAGGTCTTCCACGTATTCAAGAGCTATTTGAAGCCCGAAATCCAAAAGGTCAAGCTGTAATCAGTGAAATCTTTGGTACGGTTGAGAGCATAAATGAAACAAAAGATAAACTTGAAATCGTCGTTCAAGGCGAAGTGGAAAGTAAGTCTTACACTGTACCTTACAATGCGCGCCTGAAAGTTACAGTTGGTGATGAAGTTGAAGCCGGTCAAGAGCTAACGGAAGGTTCCGTGGACCCTAAAGAACTTCTGAAGATTAGTGGAACTAAAGCTGTACAGCAATATATTCTAAAAGAAGTTCAAAAAGTTTATCGTATGCAAGGTGTTGAAATTTCTGATAAACACGTTGAGGTTATGGCTCGTCAAATGCTTAGAAAAGTCCGTGTGGTTGAAAACGGTGATACGGATGTATTACCTGGATCACTACTCGAAACCTTCCAGTTCAAAGATGCTAACTCAAAAGCACTTAAGAGTGGTGAACAGCCTGCTGTAGGTAAACCGGTTATTCTAGGTATTACGAAAGCATCACTTGAAACAGATTCATTCTTATCAGCTGCATCCTTCCAGGAGACAACAAGAGTGCTGACAGATGCAGCAATTAAAGGAAAACGGGATGAACTATTGGGCTTGAAAGAAAATGTAATCATTGGTAAACTAGTTCCTGCTGGTACAGGAATGAATCGTTACCGTGATATTGAGATGAAGAAAAATGCTGAACCAGAAGTTGTTTCTGATGAGGTAAACGAAGAAATAACGACTCAATAATGTAAGGAAATAGGTGAATAGAGCACCTTGAATTGTACCCGAAATCAAGGTTGACTTTCCTGGTTTGGAGTGATAACATATTCAAGGTGCTTCTATTTAGCCCTGTTGCTTTGGAGGATACTTATGTCTTATGAAAAAGTAGCACAGGATAAATCGAAAGCAATAATAGGTACAAAACAAACAATGAAGGCTTTAAAGAGCGACCAGGTTTCAGAAGTGTTCGTTGCGGAAGATGCTGAACGAAGAGTAACTGAAAAGGTAGTTCGTCAGGCTAAGCTATTAGATGTTCCGGTTAAACATGTGGACTCTATGAAAAAACTAGGGAAAGCTTGCGGTATAGATGTTGGCGCAGCTACAGTCGCAATAAAGAAATAAAGTGCTGGCGATTAGATTTCGCTAAGACTTTGTTTTTTTGCCTTTTTATGAACCACCTGGATGTGTGGTATTAAAAATATGATGATGAAGGGAGGAAAACAACGATGCCAACTATTAACCAATTAGTACGTAAAGGTCGTACAACAAAAGCTGGTAAATCAGACTCTCCAGCACTGAATAAAGGTTATAACAGTTTCAAAAAGACGATGACCAACCAATCTTCACCACAAAAACGTGGCGTTTGCACACGTGTAGGTACATTAACTCCTAAGAAGCCAAACTCAGCACTACGTAAATATGCGCGTGTTCGTTTGACTAATGGTATTGAAGTTAGTGCTTACATTCCTGGTATTGGTCATAATCTTCAGGAACACAGTGTTGTATTAATTCGTGGAGGTCGTGTAAAAGACTTACCAGGTGTACGCTACCATGTTGTGCGTGGCGCTCTTGATACAGCAGGAGTTGAAGGTCGTCAGCAAGGCCGTTCCAAATACGGTACAAAAAGACCTAAGAAATAAATTTATACAAACTAGAATATCTGAACAAAATGAAAGGAGGGGAACGTATGCCTCGTAAAGGTCCAGTGGCAAAACGTGATGTATTGCCAGATCCTATTTATAATTCCAAGCTAGTAACACGTTTGATCAACCAGATTATGGTAGATGGTAAACGTGGTACTGCCCAAAAAATCTTGTACAAAGCGTTCGAATTAGTGAATGAACGCAGCGGACAAGATGCAATGGAAGTATTTGAAGAAGCTATGAAGAACGTAATGCCTGTACTTGAAGTTCGTGCTCGTCGTGTTGGTGGTTCAAACTATCAGGTACCAGTAGAAGTTCGCCCAGAACGTCGTCAAGCATTAGGTCTTCGTCATATCGTTCTATATTCTCGCCAACGCGGTGAGAAAACTATGGAAGAACGTCTTGCAAACGAAATTCTTGATGCAGCTAACAATACAGGTGCAGCTGTAAAAAGACGTGAAGATATGCATAAAATGGCAGAAGCCAATAAAGCATTTGCTCATTATCGTTGGTAATGACATTCATTCTACAAAACTATACTCTAGGAAGGAGAAAAGTTCATGGCTAGAGAGTTCTCCTTGGAAAGAACACGTAATATTGGGATAATGGCCCATATAGATGCCGGTAAAACTACCGCAACTGAACGTATTCTTTTCTATACAGGACGTATCCATAAAATTGGGGAAACGCACGAAGGTGCTTCCCAAATGGACTGGATGTCTCAAGAGCAAGAGCGCGGAATTACCATTACTTCCGCAGCTACCACTGCTCAATGGAAAGATCACCGTATCAACATTATTGATACACCAGGACACGTGGACTTCACAGTAGAAGTTGAACGTTCACTACGTGTATTAGATGGTTCTGTTGCTGTATTGGATGCCCAATCAGGTGTGGAGCCGCAAACAGAAACCGTTTGGCGCCAAGCTACAACTTATGGCGTTCCACGAGTTGTGTTTGTAAACAAAATGGATAAAGTAGGTGCCAACTTCTTATTTTCAGTTGACACTCTTCATGATCGTTTGGGTGCAAATGCACATGCTGTACAATTACCCATTGGTGCAGAAGATGAATTCGAAGGAATCATCGATCTTGTAACTATGGAAGCTTACTATTACTTGGATGATTTAGGTACTCGTGCTGAATCCAGACCTATTCCTGATGAATATAAGGAGCAAGCTGAAGAGTATCGAGGCAAACTAGTAGAAGCTGTTGCGGAATTAGATGAGGAACTCATGATGAAGTATCTTGAAGGTGAAGAGATTACAAATGAGGAACTAAAACAAGCTATCCGTACAGCAACACTAAACGTGGAATTTTATCCAGTACTAGTAGGTTCAGCCTTCAAAAACAAAGGGGTTCAATTACTAATTGATGCGGTCATTGATTACTTACCATCACCATTAGATGTACCTCCAATTGAAGGTAAAGATTCAGAAACAGGTGAGGAAGTTGTACGTAAGGCTGACGACAATGAGCCATTCTCAGCTCTTGCCTTCAAGGTAATGTCAGACCCTTATGTAGGTAAGCTCACATTCTTCCGCGTTTATTCCGGTACATTAAGTTCTGGTTCTTATATCAAGAACTCTACTAAGGATAAGCGTGAACGTGTAGGACGTATTCTGCAAATGCACGCAAACTCCCGTGAAGAAATTTCAACTGTTTATGCGGGTGACATTGCTGCAGCAGTTGGTTTAAAAGAAACAGGTACTGGTGATACTTTAGTTGATGAGAAGAGTAAAGTAATTCTTGAGTCAATGGAATTCCCTGAGCCAGTAATCTCTGTAGCTATAGAACCAAAATCTAAAGCAGACCAGGATAAGATGTCTGTTGCTTTAGGTAAATTAGCTGAAGAGGATCCAACCTTTAAGACCGAAACCAATACAGAAACAGGACAAACGATTATTTCAGGTATGGGTGAGCTTCACCTTGATATTATCGTTGATCGTTTGAAGCGCGAATTCAAAGTAGAAGCAAATATTGGTTCTCCACAAGTTGCTTATCGTGAAACATTCCGTTCATCAGCTGAAGTGGAAGGTAAGTTTGTTCGCCAATCTGGTGGACGTGGACAGTATGGTCACGTTTGGGTTAAATTTGAACCAAACGATGAAGGTGCAGGATTTGAATTTATTGATAAAATCGTCGGTGGGGTTGTCCCTCGTGAATACATTCCATCCGTAGAGCAGGGAATTCAAGAGGCTCTTGAAAATGGAGTACTTGCAGGTTACCCTCTAATCGATGTAAAAGCTACTTTATATGATGGATCTTACCATGATGTTGACTCTAACGAGATGGCCTTTAAAGTAGCAGCTTCTATGGCAGTTCGTGAAGCAAAAAGTAAATGTAACCCAGTTTTACTTGAACCAATGATGAAGGTTGAAGTGGTTATCCCAGAAGAATACATGGGTGACATTATGGGCGATGTAACATCACGTCGTGGACGTGTTGAAGGTATGGAAGCTCGCGGTAATGCACAAGTTGTAAATGCCTTCGTCCCATTATCTGAAATGTTTGGTTATGCAACTTCTCTACGTTCCAACACTCAGGGACGCGGAACTTACACGATGCACTTCAGTCATTATGAGGAAGTACCAAAATCCATTTCAGAAGAAATTATTGAAAAAAATAATGGATGATAATTGATTTTTTTATAAACATCCATTATAAATGAGTTAGAGGCTTGGGAGTGTGTTTTGTCCCAAACAAATTGCACTTCCAAGTAAACTATAAATTAAATCCATAAGAAATCATTTTTAAGGAGGAAACATAAATGGGTAAAGAAAAATTTGATCGTTCCAAATCGCACATTAACATTGGAACTATCGGTCACGTTGACCATGGTAAAACTACTTTAACTGCAGCTATCACTACTTCACTTTTCAACAAGACTGGTACAGGTGAAGCTCGTGCATACGATTCTATCGACGGTGCTCCAGAAGAGCGTGAACGTGGAATCACAATCTCCACTGCACACGTTGAGTATGAAACTGACACTCGTCACTATGCACACGTTGACTGCCCAGGACACGCTGACTACGTAAAAAACATGATTACTGGTGCTGCTCAAATGGATGGAGCTATTCTAGTTGTATCCGCAGCTGATGGCCCAATGCCACAAACTCGTGAGCACATCCTTCTTTCTCGTCAAGTTGGTGTGCCAGCTATCGTTGTATTCCTAAACAAAGTTGACATGGTAGATGACGAAGAACTACTTGAACTAGTAGAAATGGAAGTTCGTGACCTGCTTTCTGAGTATGAATTTCCTGGTGATGATGTACCAGTAATTGCAGGTTCTGCCCTTAAAGCTCTTGAAGGTGAAGAAGAATATGTAAACAAAATCTTTGAACTTATGGATGCAGTTGATGAGTACATCCCAGCTCCAGACCGTGACACTGATAAGCCATTCATGATGCCTGTTGAGGACGTATTCTCAATCACTGGTCGTGGTACAGTTGCAACAGGTCGTGTTGAGCGTGGACAAGTAAAAGTAGGTGACGATGTAGAAATCATCGGTCTTGCTGAAGACTCTTCTAAAACAACTGTAACAGGTGTTGAAATGTTCCGTAAGCTTCTAGACTATGCTGAAGCAGGTGACAACATTGGTGCACTTCTTCGTGGTGTTGCACGTGAAGATATAAACCGTGGTCAAGTGCTAGCAAAGCCTGGTTCTATTACACCACATACTAAATTTAAAGCAGAAGTTTATGTACTATCTAAAGATGAAGGTGGACGTCATACTCCATTCTTCTCAAACTATCGTCCACAGTTCTACTTCCGTACAACAGACGTAACTGGAGTTATTCAACTACCAGAAGGAGTAGAAATGGTTATGCCTGGCGATAACGTTGAAATGGCTGTTGAACTTATTTCTCCTATCGCTATCGAAGACGGTACTAAGTTCTCTATCCGTGAAGGTGGACGTACTGTAGGCGCTGGTGTTGTTTCTAAAATTGAAGAGTAAGTAAATCTTCTATAAAAAAGAAGCTATCCCATTTAAATGGGATAGCTTCTTTTAGTTTTGATTTCTTTATGTAGAGTAGGCAATGCCTGGTAAATAGATTATAATTTGTTAGCTTGCTAATAGCTAGGTACCTAAGGAAATTAAATAACGCAAACGGAAAGTAACAACATTCACACTTGGCGAAAATGGATCATTATGATAAATAATTAATAGATCTGGAAAACAGAAAATAGTATTGCATAAACGGCTTTAACAAAAAACCCCGGTAATGCGGATTAATTCGGTTATTTTTAAACAGGTAATTAAATGAACAGCAGAAACCTTTATAAAATTTCCGTTCACAGTTTAATCAGTTAAATCTACCTGATCGCCTCACCTTTCATGGTCTATCTCCATGCATTAGCCTCTCGCTGATGTCCGCCGATAAACTGCAGTTTGGGTAGGTATATTAGAATAAAAGCGGCAAATAAAGCATTGGCGATTAGAAACTCTTCCTTAACAAAATAACAAACGATTCGGAAATTAAATCCAACTGAATCTGTATGTTGAAATCAATAAAATAAGTATGTATAATAAATCAAGTGTCAATCATGCATAAAGAACGAATTCATGGTTGAAAAACGCCTTTATCTTCTATATAATAAGAAATGTTGGCTATAAAGGCGATGATGCGAAAGGTTGCCGAAACACCCGGCCCCTTTGCCATGGCGGGTGTTGGGAAATTTTCGCGGAGTATGTCTATTTAAAATGGGCGAAAAGGAGGGAAAGTAATGGCAAAAGAAAAGATTCGTATTCGTTTGAAAGCTTATGATCACAGAATTTTGGATCAATCTGCTGTGAAGATTGTGGAAACGGCAAAACGTTCTGGTGCTAATGTTTCAGGACCAATCCCGCTTCCAACGGAAAGATCGGTTTACACAGTGCTGCGTGCTGTTCACAAATATAAGGATGCACGTGAACAATTTGAAATGCGTACACATAAACGTCTAATTGATATTGTAAACCCAACACCACAGACTGTTGATTCTTTAATGCGATTGGATCTTCCGTCTGGTGTAGATATTGAAATAAAACTATAAAATTTATAAGTAAAAATAGGAGGTGTAACGGATGGCGAAAGGAATCTTAGGTCGAAAAATTGGCATGACTCAGCTTTTCTCTGAAGATGGAGAAATGGTTCCTGTAACTGTCGTTCAAGCTGACCCTAACGTAGTTTTGCAAACCAAAACACTTGAAAATGATGGTTATGAAGCTGTTCAATTGGGAATTGCCGATAAAAAGTCCGTTCGATCAAATAAACCTGAAAAGGGTCATGCTGAAAAAGCAAATACAAACCCTAAGCGCTACGTTCGCGAAATCCGTAATGCTCTTGACGAATATGAAGTTGGTCAAGAAGTAAAAGTAAACATTTTTGAACCTGGTGAAACAATAGATGTAACAGGTACTTCTAAAGGTAAAGGATTCCAAGGGGCAATTAAACGCCACAATCAATCTCGTGGTCCAATGACTCACGGTTCACATTATCATAGAAGTCCAGGTGCTATGGGTGCTATTGACCCTATGCATGTATTTAAGGGAAAGAAACTTCCTGGTCAAATGGGTGGTAACACAGTAACAATCCAAAACCTTGAAGTTGTTAAAGTAGATGAAGAGAACAATCTTCTTCTTATTAAAGGTAATGTGCCAGGTGCCAAAAAATCTTACGTAACGATTACAAGTGCAGTAAAGGCGTAAAAGACTATTAAATGAAGGGAGGATATGTCATGCCTAAAGTAGCACTATACAAACAAGACGGCTCAAATGCTGGAGATGTTGAATTAGTAGAAGCTGTCTTTGGAATTGAACCAAACACTCACGTATTACATGAAGCGGTTCAAGCTCAACAAGCTTCATTGCGTCAAGGTACGCATAAAGTTAAGAATCGTTCCGAAGTTAGTGGCGGAGGTCGTAAGCCATGGCGACAAAAAGGAACAGGCCGTGCGCGCCAAGGTTCTATCCGTTCACCACAATGGGTAGGTGGAGGAACTGTATTTGGTCCTACACCACGTAGTTATAGCTATAAACTGCCTAAAAAAGTACGTCGTTTAGCTTTAAGATCTGCCCTTTCTTCAAAAGTAAAAGATGAGAGCATTTATGTTTTAGATACTTTAGCTTTTGATGCTCCTAAAACAAAAGAAGTTATCAAAATGCTTGAAGGTTTAAGTGTTCCTGAAGATACATTGATCGTAACAGCTGAACAAGACGAAAATATTGAACGTTCTGCTAATAACATTCAAGGCGTAAAAGTGTTGACAGTTGAGCAAGTAAACGTACTTGATTTATTAACTCATGATAAGTTAGTGATTACGAAGGATGCAGCCGAAAAAGCAGGGGAGGTGCTCGCATAATGAAAGACCCACGCGATATTATTAAGCGCCCTGTCATTACGGAAGATTCAGCTGATTTAATGGTTGATAAAAAATACACTTTTGAAGTCGACCCTAAAGCGAATAAAACAGAAATTAAAAATGCAGTTGAAGTCATTTTTGGTGTTGAAGTAGATAAAGTAAACACGTTGAACCAAAAAGGTAAATTCAGAAGAATGGGACGTTATGGTGGATATCGTCCAAATCGTAAAAAGGCCGTTGTACAGCTTTCAGAAGACAGTAAAGAACTAGACTTCTTTGAAGGTGTATAAGCCGAATAATAGATATTAAAGGAGGGAAATTGAGATGGCGATCAAAAAATTCAAGCCAACCTCAAACGGTCGTCGTAACATGTCCGCATCAGACTTCGCAGAAATTACGACGAACAAACCTGAGAAAACCTTGCTTGCACCGCTAAGTAAAAAAGCTGGTCGTAATAACCAAGGTCGTTTGACTACTCGTCATCAAGGTGGCGGTCATAAGCGTAAGTATCGTATCATCGATTTCAAACGTGATAAAGATGGTATACCAGGACGCGTTGCCACTATCGAATATGATCCAAACCGTTCTGCTAACATTGCTCTTATTCATTATGCAGATGGTGAAAAACGTTATATTCTAGCACCTAAAGGTCTTCAAATAGGTCATGAAATCCAATCCGGTAAAGGTGCTGACATTAAACTTGGAAATACTTTAGAGCTTAAAGATATTCCAGTAGGTACAATCATTCATAATGTGGAATTGAAACCTGGTCGCGGCGGACAGCTTGTTCGTTCAGCAGGAGCTCAAGCACAAATTTTAGGTAGAGAAGGTAAATACGTACTTGTACGTCTTGCTTCTGGCGAGACTCGTATGATTTTGTCTTCCTGTCGTGCAACAATCGGTCAAGTTGGAAATCTTGAACACGAACTAATTAGTGTTGGTAAAGCTGGCCGTAGTCGTTGGCAAGGTAAACGTCCAACTGTACGTGGTTCCGTAATGAACCCAGTAGATCACCCTCACGGTGGTGGTGAAGGTCGTGCGCCAGTAGGACTTCCATCTCCAATGTCACCATGGGGCAAACCTACGCTTGGACTTAAGACTCGTAAACGCAACAAACAGTCTGATAAATATATTGTACGTAGACGTAAGAAATAATAGCGGGATTGAAAGGCAATTTATCATTCATTTAGTCTATCAATCGCGAAGGGAGGTTTACTGATGGGTCGTAGTTTGAAAAAAGGACCTTTCGTGGATGATCATTTAATGAAGAAAGTTGAAAACTTGAACGAATCTAATAAAAAGCAAGTAATTAAGACTTGGTCTCGTCGTTCAACTATTTTCCCTAATTTTGTAGGGCACACAATTGCGGTATATGATGGACGCAAACATGTACCTGTTTATATTACGGAAGATATGGTCGGTCATAAATTAGGTGAATTTGCACCTACACGTACTTTCAAAGGTCATGCCGGCGACGATAAAAAAACAAAACGCTAATGAGAGGAGGCACACAAGATGCAAGCTAAAGCCGTTGCAAAAACTGTTCGTATCGCTCCTCGTAAGGCTCGCTTAGTGGTTGACTTAATTCGAGGAAAAGATGTTGGCGAAGCTTTTGCTATTTTAAATCACACAAATCGTGCGGCTTCTCCAATTGTAGAGAAAGTGTTAAAATCTGCTGTTGCTAACGCAGAACACAATTATGAATTGGATCCTGAGAGCTTAGTTATTTCAGAAGCATTTGTAAATGAGGGAGTTACATTGAAACGTTTCCGCCCTCGTGCTCAAGGTCGCGCAACTCAAATTAACAAACGCACTAGCCATATTACGGTTATGGTATCAGAAAAGAAGGAGGGATAATCTGTGGGTCAAAAAGTTAATCCTGTAGGTCTACGAGTAGGCGTTATTCGTGACTGGGAATCAAAATGGTACGCAGGAAATGAATATTCAGATCTATTACATGAAGATATTAAAATTCGTGAATATATTGAAAACCGCCTAAAAGATGCTGCCCTTTCTTCCGTTGAGATTGAACGTGCAGCAAGCCGTATCAATGTTACTGTTCACACAGCTAAGCCAGGAATGGTAATCGGTAAAGGTGGTTCTGAAGTCGAAGCACTTCGTAAATCATTAAACAATCTAACGGGTAAGAAGGTTCACATCAACATTGTTGAAGTGAAAAAGCCTGAATTAGATGCAACACTAGTTGCTGATAACATTGCCCGTCAATTAGAAAATCGTGTTTCATTCCGTCGTGTTCAAAAACAAGCTATTCAAAGAGCTATGCGTGCTGGCGCAAAAGGTATCAGAACTCAAGTTTCTGGTCGTCTAGGCGGCGCTGACATCGCTCGTGCTGAAGATTACAGTGAAGGAACTGTACCACTACACACCCTTCGTGCAGACATTGATTATGGAACTGCAGAGGCAGACACCACTTATGGTAAGCTAGGTGTTAAAGTGTGGATTTATCGTGGTGAAGTCCTTCCAACGAAGAAAGAAGATTAAGGAAGGGGGAAAAGCAAAATGTTAATGCCTAAACGTGTTAAATATCGTAAACAATTTCGTGGTAACCTAAAAGGCCGTGCAAAAGGTGGTACGAGTGTTTCCTTTGGTGAATACGGTCTTCAAGCGGTTGATGGTGCTTGGATTACAAGCCGTCAAATTGAAGCTGCTCGTATTGCGATGACTCGTTACATGAAGCGTGGAGGTAAAGTTTGGATCAAAATCTTTCCAGATAAACCGAAAACAGCTAAGCCACTAGAAGTCCGCATGGGTTCCGGTAAAGGTGCTCCAGAAGGATGGGTAGCGGTTGTTAAACCTGGAAAAATTATGTTTGAAGTAGCAGGTGTTTCTGAAGAAGTTGCTCGCGAAGCATTACGTCTTGCTTCTCACAAACTACCGATTAAGACCAAATTTGTAAAACGTGAAGAAATTGGTGGTGAAAATAATGAAGGCTAATGAAATAAGAGATCTAACCACTGCCGAAATTGAACAAAAAGTTAAGTCTTTAAAAGAAGAGCTTTTTAATTTGCGTTTCCAACTGGCTACAGGTCAGCTTGAAAATACTGCCCGTATCCGTGAAGTTCGTAAATCAATTGCTCGTATGAAGACCGTTGTACGTGAAAGAGAGCTTGCTGAGTGATTTCAATAATTTGAGAGGAGGTATACCTCGATGAGCGAACGTAACAATCGTAAAGTTTATACTGGACGTGTGGTTTCCGATAAAATGGACAAAACCATCACTGTATTAGTTGAGACTTATAAATTCCATTCTTTATATGGAAAACGAGTTAAGTATTCTAAGAAATTTAAAGCACACGATGAAAATAATCAGGCTAAAAAAGGTGACGTTGTAACCATTATGGAAACTCGCCCACTTTCAGCTACAAAACGTTTCCGTTTAGTTGAAGTTGTTGAAGAAGCGGTTATTATATAATATTTCAGAAGCATAACGCATTTTGAAGGGAGGTCACACCGCTATGATCCAACAGGAAAGTCGATTAAAAGTTGCGGATAACTCTGGTGCTCGCGAAGTATCAACTATTAAAGTACTAGGTGGTTCAGGACGTAAGACTGCGAATATTGGTGATGTAATTGTTTGTTCTGTAAAGCAAGCAACACCAGGAGGCGTTGTCAAAAAAGGCGAAGTAGTAAAAGCTGTTATTGTACGTTCAAAGAGCGGCGTTCGTCGTAAAGATGGTTCCTACATTCGTTTTGATGAAAATGCAGCTGTGATTATTCGTGATGATAAAGGTCCACGAGGTACACGTATCTTCGGACCAGTTGCCCGTGAGTTACGTGACAATAAATTTATGAAAATTGTTTCTTTAGCTCCAGAAGTTTTATAAAAACCTAATTACGAAAAGCCTTGTAAGGAGGTGCACGAGTCATGCATGTGAAAAAAGGTGACAAAGTTATGGTTATCTCAGGTAAGGATAAAGGCAAACAAGGAACAGTCCTTGAAGCTTTCCCAAAGAAAGATCGGGTTCTTGTGGAAGGCGTTAATCTTGTGAAAAAACACGCGAAGCCTTCTCAGGACAATCCGCAAGGCGGGATTTTAACACAAGAAGCTGCTATTCATGTTTCAAACGTTATGCCAGTTGATCCAAAATCCGGTGAACCAACACGAGTTGGTTATAGTGAAGAAAATGGTAAAAAAGTACGTATTGCAAAAAAATCCGGTGAACCATTAGATAAATAAGTCTAACGGCGAAAGGAGGGCTTAAAAGATGAACGAACTCAAATCAAAATATCAAAACGAAGTTATTCCATCATTAATGGAAAAATTCAATTATGATTCTGTTATGGAAGTACCACAAATCGAAAAGATTGTAATCAATATGGGTGTTGGTGATGCTGTACAAAATGCGAAAGCACTTGATAACGCAGTAGAAGAGCTAACCCTCATTTCAGGACAAAAGCCAGTTGTTACACGTGCAAAAAAATCAATTGCAGGCTTCCGTCTGCGTGAAGGTATGCCAATCGGTGCAAAAGTAACCCTTCGTGGAGAACGGATGTATGAGTTTCTACAAAAACTTATAGCTGTTTCTCTACCACGTGTACGTGACTTCCGTGGGGTTTCAAACAAAGCATTTGATGGACGTGGAAATTACACTTTAGGTGTAAAAGAACAATTGATTTTCCCTGAAATTGATTACGATAAAGTAGATAAAGTTCGTGGAATGGATATTGTGATTGTTTCAAGCGCTAATACTGATGAAGAAGCTCGTGAACTTCTAACTCAGTTCGGTATGCCATTCAGAAAATAGTTCCTAGATAAAAGGAGGGTAATCATGGCCAAAAAATCAATGATTGCGAAACAAAAACGCCAGCAAAAGTTTAAAGTTCGTGAATACACTCGTTGTGAAAGATGTGGACGCCCACATTCTGTTATCCGTAAATTTAAACTTTGCCGTATTTGTTTCCGTGAATTAGCCTATAAAGGTCAAATTCCAGGCGTTAAAAAAGCTAGTTGGTAAACCCCAATAGGGAAGGAGGTAATATAAAATGACTATGACAGATCCAATTGCAGATATGCTAACTCGTATTCGTAACGCAAACATGGTACGTCATGAAAAACTAGAAGTCCCTGCTTCTAAACTAAAACAGGAAATTGCAGACATTTTAAAGCGTGAAGGTTTCATTCGTGACTATGAATTTGTTAGTGATGATAAACAAGGAATTATCCGTCTATTCCTTAAATACGGATCCAACAATGAGCGTGTAATTACAGGTCTTAAGAAGATCAGTAAGCCTGGACTACGTGTTTATGCAAAAGCTGATGAACTTCCACGTGTTCTTAACGGTCTAGGTGTAGCAGTTGTATCAACTTCAAAAGGTGTATTAACCGATAAAGAAGCCCGTCAACAAGCCGTTGGTGGCGAAGTACTTGCATATATTTGGTAATTCATTACGTCAGGAGGTGTAGAGAATGTCTCGTGTAGGTTTTAAACCAGTTGAAATTCCTGAAGGGGTAGAAGTGAAAGTAAACGAAGGTAACATTGAAGTAAAAGGGCCAAAAGGCGAATTGGCTCGCTCTTTTAACCCTGACATGAATATTAAAATTGAAGATAACGTTCTAATGGTTGAACGTCCAAGTGATAGTAAAGAACACCGTGCTTTGCATGGAACAACCAGAAGCTTAATCAGTAACATGGTTGAAGGAGTTTCTAAAGGATTTGAAAAAGCTTTAGAAATTACTGGTGTTGGTTACCGTGCTCAAAAACAAGGTGATAAAGTTGTTGTGAATGCCGGCTATTCACATCCAGTTGAAATTGAAGCGATTGAAGGCATAGAGCTTGATGTACCTTCTAATACCAAGATTGTTGTAAAAGGTATCGATAAAGAAAAAGTTGGTGCAGTAGCTGCTAACATTCGTGCTATCCGTACACCTGAGCCTTACAAAGGTAAAGGAATTCGCTATGAGGGCGAATATGTACGCCGTAAAGAAGGTAAGACAGCTAAATAATGTTCATGTAAGGACAGAAAGGAGTGACCCAAATGATCGCAAAGCAGGACAAAAACGCTGTGCGTAAAAAACGCCACACACGTATGCGTCGAAATTTATTCGGTACAGAATCCCGCCCACGTTTAAATGTGTATCGTTCAAATAAACACATTTATGCACAATTAATTGATGACATCAATGGTGTTACAGTTGCGAGTGCATCAACTGTGGATAAAGAATTTGACCTTGATACAACTGGTAATGTTGAAGCTGCCAAGAAGGTTGGCGAAATTGTTGCTAAACGTGCTTTGGATAAAGGTTTCAAATCAGTTGTATTTGATCGCGGAGGTTACTTATATCACGGACGTGTAAAGGCCTTGGCTGATAGTGCTCGTGAAGCAGGTCTTGAATTTTAATCGTAAAAAGGAGGGAAAATGATGCGTACAAATATCGATCCAAACAAATTGGATATTGAAGAACGTGTAGTTACAGTTAACCGAGTAGCGAAAGTTGTGAAAGGTGGACGTCGTTTCCGTTTTACAGCTCTAGTTGTTGTGGGAGATAAAAATGGCCATGTAGGTTTTGGTACAGGTAAAGCGCAGGAAGTACCTGAAGCCATCCGCAAGGCTATTGAAGATGGTAAGAAGAATCTAGTTGAGGTACCTATCGTTGGTACAACAATTCCGCATGAAATTCATGGTGAATTTGGTGCTGGTAATATCCTTCTAAAACCTGCTGCTGAAGGTACAGGAGTAATTGCTGGAGGACCAGTTCGTGCGGTATTAGAACTTGCTGGTATTGGCGATATCCTATCCAAATCTCTAGGTTCCAATACACCAATTAACATGGTTCGCGCAACAGTGAACGGATTAAATAATCTTAAACGTGCTGAAGATGTTGCAAAACTTCGTGGCAAATCAGTAGAAGAATTGCAAGGATAAGGAGGGAAAAAACATGGCCAATAAAATAGAAGTTACCCTCACTAGAAGCTTAATCGGTAGACCAGAGGATCAACGTGCTACTGTAAAAGCATTAGGACTTAAGAAGATTAATCAGAAAGCTGTTCATGAGGATACACCACAGATTCGCGGTATGGTGAATAAAGTGTCCCATCTTGTAACTGTAGAAGAAGCTTA
Source organism: Salinibacillus kushneri (assembly GCF_900111405.1). Classification (GTDB taxonomy): domain Bacteria; phylum Bacillota; class Bacilli; order Bacillales; family Alkalibacillaceae; genus Salinibacillus; species Salinibacillus kushneri. The sequence goes on from NZ_FOHJ01000014.1 coordinate 43,145, forward strand.
GTGTAAAAATAGTTTAAGAGGAGGTGCAACCATGAAACTACATGAATTGAAGTCTGAAGAAGGTACTCGTAAAAAACGTAATCGAGTAGGACGTGGAATGTCATCAGGTAATGGTAAGACATCCGGGCGTGGCCATAAAGGACAAAAAGCTCGTTCAGGCGGCGGTACTCGTCCAGGCTTTGAAGGTGGTCAAATGCCATTATTCCAACGCCTTCCAAAACGTGGTTTTACCAACATTCATCGTAAAGAGTATGCAGTTATAAACCTTGAAGCTTTAAACCGCTTCGAGGATGGTACTGAAGTAACTCCAGAACTGTTGATAGAAACAGGTGTTGTAAGCAAGCTAAAAGCTGGAGTAAAAGTACTTGCAAAAGGTAATCTTGAAAAGAAATTAACTGTAAAAGCTCATAAGTTCTCTGCTTCCGCTAAAGAAGCGATCGAAGCAGCGGGCGGTCAAACTGAGGTGATTTAATGTTCCGTACTCTCTCCAATTTTATGCGCGTAGCTGATATTAGGCGGAAAATTTTATATACCCTAATGGCACTGTTTATTTTCCGCTTAGGTACTTTTATACCTGTTCCATTTACAGATAAGAATGCTATTGACTTTATGAACCAATCCAATGTATTTGGATTTCTGAATACATTTGGCGGGGGAGCTTTAAGTCAATTTTCCATTTTTGCTATGGGGATTATGCCTTACATTACGGCATCCATTGTCGTTCAATTGTTACAAATGGATGTCGTTCCTAAGTTTACAGAATGGAAAAAGCAAGGTGAAATGGGACGTAAAAAACTGGCACAAGTGACACGTTATGGTACAGTTGTTCTGGCTTTTGTTCAGGCAATTGGAATGTCAGTGGGATTTAATGCGATGACAGGTGGTCAGTTGATTCAAAATCCTGGTCCGTTAAAATTCGTTATGATTGCAGTTGTACTTACTGCAGGTACTACATTCCTTATGTGGCTTGGTGAACAAATCACAGCCAATGGGGTAGGGAATGGTATTTCGATTTTAATTTTTGCAGGTATTGTTGCAGCCATTCCAAATGGCATTAATCAACTGTATGAACAATATATTACTGATGCAGGAGATCAATTGTTTATCAACTTGGTTATCCTGGCATTGATTGTGCTTGTTATACTTGCCGTTGTTGTAGGTGTTATCTTCATTCAACAGGCATTACGTAAAATTCCTGTTCAATATGCTAAACGACTTGTAAATCGTTCCCCGGTTGGTGGACAGTCAACACACTTGCCTTTAAAAGTTAACGCAGCCGGAGTTATCCCGGTTATTTTTGCCATTTCTTTCATCATAGCACCAAGAACGGTTGCACAGTTCTTTGAAGGTAATGTTGCAAGCTTTATTGAGCGAGTATTTAACTATCAGGAACCAATTGGTATGGTGATTTACATTGCGTTGATTATTGCATTTTCATATTTCTATACATTTGTGCAGGTCAATCCAGAACAAATGGCTGATAACCTAAAAAAACAAGGTGGATATGTACCAGGTATTCGTCCTGGTAAGAATACAGAAACGTATCTTACACGTGTTATGTATCGTCTAACCTTTGTTGGTTCAATCTTTCTTGCATCTGTAGCTGTACTGCCAATCATTTTAGGATCGGTAGCTGGTCTTCCTTCTGCTGTTCAAATTGGCGGAACGAGCTTGCTCATTGTAGTAAGTGTAGGGCTTGAAACGATGAAACAACTGGAAAGTCAATTGGTCAAACGCCATTATACAGGATTTATTAAGTAAAGAAAGTAGCAGCTTCGAATGGTAAATGAGAGCGAGGGGAAAAGCATGAATTTAATTTTAATGGGTCTGCCAGGTGCCGGAAAAGGTACGCAAGCAGAAAAAATTGTTGAAAAGTATGGAATCCCTCATATCTCAACAGGAGATATGTTCCGCTCAGCTATTAAAGAAGGCACTGAATTAGGTAAAAAAGCTAAGTCCTTCATGGATAAAGGTGAACTTGTACCAGATGAGGTAACAATTGGTATTGTTCGAGAACGATTAGGTAAACCTGATTGTAAGAATGGATTTTTACTAGATGGATTTCCACGAACCATTGCACAAGCAGAAGCTCTTGAAAATCTTTTGGATGATATGAATTCTAAGATTAATTATGTGCTTCATATTGAAGTTCCAAAAGAAAAGCTTGTTGATCGTTTAACAGGTCGTCGTATTTGTCCGAAGTGTGGGGCAACTTACCATGTTGAATTCAATCCGCCTGAAGTGGATGGAAAATGTGATATAGATGGCGAGAAGTTAATACAACGTGAGGATGATCAGCCTGACACTGTAAAAAATCGATTAGAAGTTAATATGGATCAGGCAAAGCCATTATTAGATTTCTATGACGAAAAAGGCTATCTTGTTACGATAGATGGGGACCGGGAAATTGATCAGGTATTCCAGGATATTGATGAGAAACTTGGGAAGATTTCTTCATAATCATTTGCAAAACTCCTTAAGAAATTGTTATGATGCGAGAGTCTTATCCTATTCTTTTTAGCATCAACATGTTATATCAGAAGAAAAGGCTTATGATTTTCTATACATGAGCACCTTTCTGGAGGTATAATAGACGTTGTGAAAGAATGTTCTTTCATATAAGTATAGATTTTGATGATGGGATTCCTATGATTAGAGAAGAATCAATCTTATAATAAATGAAGGTTTATACCCGACCATATATTGTTTATGAGCATATAATTAATCGTTGCTTGAGGATGTTTTAAAACGAAAGCCCCAAGTGAAGGTGATGATATTTGAGTGATCCAGGGTCGAGTCCGCAAATAGGTCAAATTGTACGGATCTCAAAAGGCCGAGAAGCCGGACAGTATGCAATTGTTATTGAGGTTGTTGAGGGACGTTCTGTTTTATTAGCTGATGGTGAAAAGCGTAAGTTTGATAAGCCTAAGCTAAAGAATATCCAGCATATCGAATTATGTGAATATGTTTCACCTGAAGTGAGAAACAGCTTATTAGAGACTGGTCGAGTGACAAACGGTAAATTGCGTTTTGCCTTATCAAAATTCATCAATGAAAACTTGATTGATTTGAAGAAGGGAGATCAACTCGATGGCGAAAGATGATGTAATTGAAATGGAAGGTAAAGTAGTAGAGACTTTACCCAATGCAATGTTTAAAGTGGAGTTAGAAAATGGCCATACGGTTTTGGCCCATGTTTCCGGAAAAATTCGTATGCATTTTATACGAATATTGGCTGGAGACAAGGTAACTGTTGAACTATCTCCATACGATTTAACAAGAGGTCGAATTGTCTACCGTTATAAGTAAATACTCCGAGTAAAAGGAGGTAAGAGTGAAATGAAGGTAAAACCGTCTGTTAAACCAATGTGCGAAAAGTGCAAAGTTATTCGTCGTAAAGGTAAAGTAATGGTGATATGTGAAAACCCTAAACACAAACAAAAACAAGGATAATAAAGGAGGTGCTTGTATAAATGGCACGTATTGCAGGTATTGATATTCCTCGTGATAAAAGAGTTGTTGTTTCTTTGACATACATTTACGGAATTGGTAAATCTACTGCTGCACAAGTTGTAGAAGATGCAGGTGTATCCCCTGATACTCGTGTGCGTGATCTTACAGAGGATGAACTTGGTCGCATTCGTACTGAGGTAAACAACCTAACTGTTGAAGGTGACCTTCGTCGTGAAACTTCTTTAAACATTAAACGTTTAATCGAAATTGGTTCATACCGCGGTATCCGTCATCGTCGTGGTTTACCACTAAGAGGTCAAAAGACGAAAAATAACTCCCGTACTCGTAAAGGTCCAAAACGTACAATCGCTAATAAGAGAAAATAACTTTAAAAAGGAGGTTAGCTAAACTATGGCTCGTAAATCTACAGCAGCTCGCAGAAAGCGTAAAGTGAAAAAGAATATAGAGACGGGTGTGGCACATATCCGTTCTACATTTAACAACACCATTGTTACCATCACAGATACTCAAGGAAATTCCCTTGCATGGAGCAGTGCTGGTGCATTGGGCTTTAAAGGATCCCGTAAATCAACACCATTTGCTGCACAAATGGCTGCAGAGGCGGCAGCTAAAGCATCTATGGAACATGGTGTGAAATCTATTGAAGTAGCTGTAAAAGGACCTGGTGCAGGCCGGGAAGCAGCTATTCGTGCCCTTCAAGCTGCAGGGCTTGAAGTAACTGCCATCGCTGATGTGACACCGGTGCCTCATAATGGGTGCCGCCCACCAAAACGTCGTCGTGTATAATCGTTTTGTATAGACATTTGTTACCCTGTCTATAATGGGTTATGATAGCTTATACACCAAGCACGCTTGCAGCAGGACATTTAGTTTCACGTGAAGACACGAGGGACTTGCCTACCTGAGGAATTTCGGTTAGGCATACGGTCTAACCGGGGTTTCGACGTTTTGAAGGAGGGTTTTATAAAAATGATTGAAATTGAAAAGCCAAAAATTGAGACGGTTGAAGTAAGTGAAGATGCTACATTTGGAAAGTTCGTTGTTGAACCACTGGAACGTGGATATGGTACAACAATGGGTAACTCCTTACGTCGTATCCTATTATCCTCACTCCCAGGTGCAGCTGTAACATCTGTACAAATTGACGGTGTTCTTCATGAATTTTCAACAGTAGAAGGCGTTGTGGAAGATGTTACAACCATCATTTTAAATCTTAAGAACTTAGCTTTAAAAATCTATTCTGATGATGTTAAAACGATGGAGATTGATGTTCAGGGAGAAGGAACGGTAACAGCTGCTGATATTACCCACGATAGCGATGTAGAAATTTTGAATCCAGATCTCTATATTGCCACTCTATCCAGTAATGCAAACTTCCATATGCGTATTACAGCAGAGCGTGGTCGTGGCTATCGTCCAGCAGAGGAGAATAAGAAAGAGGATCAGCCTATTGGTGTCATTCCAGTTGACTCTATCTTCACACCAGTTTCACGTGCAACCTATCAAGTTGAGGACACACGTGTAGGTCAAGTGGCTAATTTTGATAAGCTTACGCTAGATGTTTGGACAGATGGTAGTATTCGACCAGAAGAAGCCGTTTCACTAGGTGCTAAGGTATTCACAGAGCATTTAAATATTTTTGTTGGACTTACAGATGAAGCACAAAACGCGGAAATTATGGTAGAAAAAGAAGAAGATCAAAAAGAAAAAGTCCTTGAAATGACCATTGAAGAACTTGACTTGTCCGTTCGTTCATACAATTGCTTAAAACGTGCTGGAATTAATTCCGTTCAGGAACTCACTCAAAAATCAGAAGAAGATATGATGAAAGTACGTAATCTTGGGCGTAAATCACTTGATGAAGTGAAATACAAATTGGCTGATTTAGGTTTAGGTTTACGTAACGACGATTAATGATATGCATCTATGATCTTTTGTGAAAAAGGAGGGAAACGAAATGGCTAATACTAAGCTTGGTCGTTCAACAGATCAACGCATTGCGTTACTCCGGAATCTAGCTACAGATCTTATCGTTAAGGAACGTATTGAGACTACTGAAGCAAAGGCTAAGGAGTTACGTTCTGTTGTTGAAAAAATGATTACTCTTGGTAAACGCGGTGACTTACATGCTCGTCGTCAGGCAGAATCATTTTTACAGAATGTTAATGTTGATGAAGAAGAGAAGCAAACAGCTCTACAAAAATTGTTTGCTGATGTAGCACCACGTTATGAAGACCGTCAAGGCGGTTATACTCGTATCCTTAAATTAGGGGAGCGTCGTGGAGACGGTGCTAAAACGGTGATTATTGAACTTGTATAAGATTTTCGTAGGTGAAAGGGCGGTAAGCATCCTGGGATGTGATTCCGACCCTTTTTTATTTTATCCAAAAGTTTTACATGGTTTATGTTAAAATAAAGTGAAACTTCTATTAGTCAGTGAGAACTGCCACTTGTTCTTATGGTAGAGAATAAATCAAAAACTCATCAAAAGGTAATAGACGAATAACCATTCTATTACCTAGGAAATAGTCGAGCCTTTAGAATAGCGGAGGTAATTTTATGAGTCAGCCTAATGATATATCCTTTCAGAATATATCCTTTCAATATCCCCAAGGTGATGAGTGGGCTTTAAAGGATGTATCTTTTCATATAGAGGAAAATGAATGGGTAGCCATTATCGGTCATAATGGATCCGGAAAATCAACCATCGCAAAATTAATGAATGGTTTACTCACTCCACAAAGCGGACGAATTCATATTAAAGGTTTGGAAGTAAATGAAGAGAATATTTGGGAAGTGCGAAAAAAAGTAGGGATGGTATTTCAAAATCCTGATAATCAATTTGTGGGAACAACGGTCATCGATGATATCGCTTTTGGACTGGAAAATCATGGTGTTCAAAGGGATGAAATGCTTAAACGTATGAAATATAGTCTGGAAGCTGTCAAAATGGAGGGTTATGAAAACCATGAACCTCATAATCTTTCAGGTGGTCAAAAACAGCGGGTAGCTATAGCCAGTGTGCTTGCTATTGAGCCCGATATCATTATTTTAGATGAAGCAACAGCCATGTTAGATCCAATAGGACGGAACTCTATTATGGAAACTGTTGATCATGTAAGAAGCGAGCGGGACGTTTCGGTTGTAACCATTACCCATGATTTAAATGAAGTGTTGTTTGCAGACCGCGTCATTGTTATGAATGACGGGGAGGTCTGGAAAGAAGGAACCCCTAGAGAGATATTTAATCTTCATAAAGAACTCGGTGAAATCGGGTTAGACACCCCTTTTGTTACACAGCTTTCAAATTCATTAAAATCAGAAGGTATAGTACTGAATCAGGAACCATTAACACACAAGGAATTGATGGATGAATTATGGACATTTTATTCGAGAACGTAAGCCATATATATCAAAAGAATACACCCTTTGAATTTAAAGCACTGGAAGAGGTTTCCTTTCATATACCAGCAGGTTCATTTGCAGCGATTATTGGACATACTGGAAGTGGAAAATCTACTCTTATTCAGCATTTTAATGGCTTGCTTAAACCTACCAGTGGACACATTCGAATGGGTGATTTTAACATAACTGCCGAGAAAAAGGTTAAAGACATTATGGATTTAAGAAAGCGAGTAGGGGTCGTCTTTCAGTATCCGGAACATCAGTTATTTGAAGAAACGGTTGAAAAGGATATTCAGTTTGGGCCTAAAAACTTCGGCCTATCTCAAGATAAGATTGATTCACGTCTTCCTGAAGTATTAAAATCGGTAAATCTTCCTGAAGGTCTATTGTCCAGGTCCCCCTTTGATTTAAGTGGAGGACAAATGAGAAGAGTAGCCATTGCAGGCGTGCTTATGATGAGCCCTGACCTGCTTGTATTAGATGAGCCAACTGCAGGTTTAGATCCGCGTGGACAAAAGGAAATGATGGACATGTTTTCTCGTGTTCATAAAGAAACACAACGGACGACAATCCTTGTTACACATAGTATGGAAGACGCTTTGAAATATGCAGATTATGTATTTATTATGAATCATGGAAAGCTTGTTATGGAAGGAACCCCTTTGGAAGTGTTTCAAAAGGAAGAGGCATTAAATCAAGTGGGATTAGCTGTACCAGAAGTCATTAAATTTCTTCATGCATTTGAGAGCAGGTTTGGACAGTCTATCCCATTTAAGGGTCAATCGATTCAAGAATTAGCAAAAGAGATGACGGAGATTGTCAGGAGGGGCGTGAAAGATGAGTAATTCGGTCATTATTGGACAATACGTCCCTGGACAATCGCTAGTACACCGTTTGGATCCACGACTAAAAATGATTATGGTCTTTCTATTTATCATTTTTATCTTTCTTGCAAACAGCTGGATGAGCTATTTGGTTTTAACACTGTTTGCACTGCTTAGTGTAGTGACGACCAGAATTGCCCCTTCTTTTGTTATAAAGGGACTAAAGCCTGTATGGTTTTTAATTATTTTCACCTTTATTTTACATTTAATTGTAACTAAAGAGGGAGACATACTGTTTTCCATTTGGAACTTTGATGTTTACTCTGGGGCTTTGTGGAAGGGATTAGAAATCTCTTTACGTTTCTTTTTATTAATCTTAATGACAACATTGCTGACTTTAACGACCACACCGATTTCCATTACAGATGCCATAGAGAGCTTATTTCAGCCATTAAAAAGAATTCGGTTTCCTGTTCATGAGCTAGCGCTTATGATGTCCATTTCTTTACGGTTTATCCCAACTCTCATGCAGGAAACCGACAAAATTTCAAAAGCTCAGGCGTCTCGTGGAGTTGATTTCCGTACAGGAACGATTAAGGAAAGGTTAAAGGCTGTCGTACCATTATTAGTTCCCTTGTTTGTCAGTGCCTTTAAGCGGGCAGAAGAGCTGGCTATGGCAATGGAAGCAAGAGGATATAAAGGTGGAGAAGGCAGAACAAAATTTCGTGAATTAAAACTTAAACCAATGGATGTGTGGATATTTATCCTTTTCATCATTGTTCTGATTACATTTTGGATTTTACGCACATAAAGGGTGAAGCCGATGGAAAGAGTGAAGTGTACGGTACAGTATGACGGGACTTTCTTTTCAGGTTTTCAGATTCAGCCAGATAGACGAACGGTTCAGGGAGAAATTGAAGGTGCGCTTCAACGTATGCATCGAAATCGATTTATCCGTATTATTGCTTCCGGCAGAACGGATACAGGTGTTCATGCACGTGGACAGGTTTTTCATTATGATTCAGATTTAAACCTTTCCGAAGACAAGTGGAAAAAAGCCCTTAATTCCCTGTTGCCAGACGATATTTATATAGCTGCTGTCGAAAAAGTCTCCGATGATTTTCATGCCCGTTTTGATGTGAAGGTGAAAGAGTACCGTTACCAAATTTTAAATCAAAAGGAGCCGGACCTTTTCAATCGTTACTATCATTGGCATGTGAACCAGTCATTAAATGTTGAAAACATGAAAGAAGCCTGTAGAAATATAATGGGGACTCATGATTTTACATCGTTTAGCTCTACGAAAACAACCATTAGAGGCGATAAGGTTCGTACGATGTATAATGTAGACTGCCTTCAAGAAGGGAATAGAATAGCCATTCAAGTGGAAGGTAGTGGCTTTTTATATAATATGGTTAGAATTATAACAGGTACCCTGGTAGAGGTAGGGCAAGGCAAGAAAAAAGCAGAAGAGATTCCAGCGATTATTGAACAAAAAGATCGAGCATTGGCCGGATTAACAGCACCTCCACAAGGGTTATTTTTATGGAAAGTAACCTATTAAAAGCGAATATTGATAAAAATCAATGGATTTTCGTTCGTAAAAAATGAAATTACATCTTTTTTTCCGATAAATGCATGTTATAATGAAATGGAATTGGAAACATCAACCGAAATTTAATAGAGTACCTCTCATATAATATTGGGAATATGGCCCAAAAGTTTCTACCTAGTTACCGTAAATGACTAGACTATGAGAGGAAGAGTTTGTATACCGTAAAAGTCTTTTATGTATTCCTTAATAGGAAGCTCGTATAAAAAAGCTTCCACATTCGTTATAGAAGAGATGAATTTTTTAAAGGCGTAGTGTAGAACAACAGGGTGCAGACTGCTTTCTCTCGTAGAAGCAGTCTGCACTTTTTTAATGAGGAGATGATTTCACATGGAGAATGGCCCTTTAGTTGGTGTGATTATGGGAAGTGTATCCGATTGGGAAACGATGGAGCATGCCTGCAGAATATTAGATGAATGTCAGGTACCTTTTGAAAAGAAAGTTGTATCTGCTCACCGTACACCGAATCGGATGTTTCGATATGCGGAGTCTGCAAAAGAAAGAGGGATAAAGGTCATTATTGCAGGTGCGGGCGGGGCGGCCCATTTACCAGGGATGGTAGCAGCTAAGACAACTTTACCCGTAATAGGTGTACCTGTTCAATCAAAGGCTCTCAATGGGCTTGATTCGCTTCTTTCCATTGCTCAGATGCCTGGAGGAGTCCCGGTTGCGACGGTTGCAATAGGGAAAGCGGGATCTATAAATGCAGGATTACTAGCTTGTCAGATATTAGCAACGCAATATAAAGAAATGGATACGAAGTTAGTAAAACGTCGTGAACAAATGAAGGAACAAGTAGAGGAAAGTAGTGAGGAGTTATAAATATGGATATGATTTTACCAGATAGTACGATTGGAATTATTGGTGGAGGTCAACTCGGAAGAATGATGGCCATTGCAGCAAAAGAGATGGGGTATAAAGTCGCTGTATTAGATCCAAAGGAGAACTCGCCAACCGGTCAAATAGCCGATTTTGAAATCGTTGCTCCATACCATGACATGGAAGCGGCACGACAACTTGCAAACATAAGTGATGTGATTACATATGAATTTGAGAATATCGATTATAGGGTGCTCTTATGGCTTGAGCAAAACGCTAATCTCCCTCAAGGCAGCAGTCTTATTGAGGTGACACAGGACCGAGCAAATGAAAAACGTGCCATTGAACAAAGTGGAGGAAAGCCTGTTTATTACCATCTTGTTAATTCAGAAACAGATGTAAAGCAAGCGGTGGAAAAGATGGGGATACCAGCTGTATTAAAAACAAGGACTGGTGGTTATGACGGGAAAGGCCAAATCATGATTCACACGGAAGCGGATTTGAAGAAAGCAGTGACCTTGCTTCAAAAGGGTCCATGTATTCTCGAACAGTTTATCCCGTTTGAAAAAGAGCTTTCTGTTATCGTTCATCGAAATCGGGATGGAGAATTGAAGACGTTTCCGGTCGGGGAAAATACACATAAAGAACACATCTTGATTCAAACGATTGTACCGGCTCAAATCGACGCTAACACTAGGGAACTGGCTGGAACCACAGCCAAAAATTTAGCTGAATCACTGGATATGGTTGGAACACTTGGTGTGGAAATGTTTCTAACATCAGATGCAAAGATATATATAAATGAATTAGCCCCAAGGCCTCATAACTCTGGTCATTATACATTAAATGCCTGCGAAACTACGCAATTTCAGCAGCATATTCGTGCCATATGCAATTGGCCATTAGGATCTACAGCAATACGTACACCTGTTGTGATGATGAATATATTGGGCGAACATTTAGCGAAAACCTTAACCGCAATTCCACAAATGAATGGCTGTCATGTTCATTTATATGGCAAAGGCGAAGCGAAACGAAAACGTAAAATGGGTCATATAAATTTCATCGGTAAGGATCATGGAACGATTTTAGAAAACATTTCAGCTATGCAAATATGGCAGGAAATGAAACAGGGGGCTACGTTATGATTGACCGCTATACCCGTCCGGAAATGGGGGCTATATGGAGGGATGACAATAAATATAAAGCTTGGTTAGAGGTTGAAATATTAGCCTGTGAAGCTTGGGCAGAACTTGGGGAAATACCAACGAAAGATGTCGAGCTGATTCGAGAACGTGCTTCTTTCAGTGTGAATCGTATTTTAGCCATGGAAGAGGAGACGCGGCATGATGTGGTGGCGTTTACGAGAGCCGTTTCTGAAACATTAGGAGAAGAAAGGAAGTGGATTCATTATGGATTAACTTCAACAGATGTAGTTGACACAGCCCTATCTTATCTCATCAAGCAAGCTAATGGTTTAATACGTAAAAAACTGACTGCCTTTTTAGAGATACTGAAAGAAAAAGCTAAAAAGTATAAATATACTGTGCAAATGGGAAGAACACATGGAGTCCATGCCGAACCAACAACGTTCGGGTTGAAATTAGCCCTTTGGTATGAAGAAATGAAACGAAACATGGAACGATTTAATCAAGCTTGCGACCAAATGGAGGTCGGGAAAATGTCCGGAGCAGTTGGTACCTACGCGAATATTGATCCATTCGTTGAAGAATACGTTTGCGATAGGCTGGGTTTAAAGTATGCTCCTATTTCCACCCAAACGCTGCAACGTGATCGTCATGCTCATTATATAGGGACACTAGCTTTGATAGCTACCTCTATTGAAAAAATGGCAGTCGAAATTCGAGCGCTTCAAAAGAGTGAAACACGGGAAGTAGAAGAGTTTTTTGCTAAGGGACAAAAAGGTTCATCGGCCATGCCCCATAAACGAAACCCGATTGGTTCTGAAAATATGACCGGAATGGCACGGGTTATACGAGGATATATGCTTACTAGTTATGAAAATGTACCCCTTTGGCATGAACGGGATATATCACATTCTTCTGCTGAGCGAATCATTATTCCAGATGTGACGATTGCGATTGATTACATGCTTCATCGATTCGGAAACATTATAAAGAATTTAACCGTGTTTGATCAAAATATGAAGCAAAATATGGATCATACTTATGGATTGATATATTCCCAGCGTGTGCTACTTGGACTTGTAAATAAGGGAATGGTTCGAGAAGAAGCCTATGATATTGTGCAACCACTTGCGATGGAGGCCTGGCACGACCAGAAGACATTCAAGGGATTAGTAAAGCAATCAAAGCAAATTACCTCGTTACTCTCAGAGGAAGAGATAGAGGAGTGTTTTAATCATCAACACCATTTGAAGAATGTAGATAGAATATTTGCTCGCTTAGGTATTGATTGAATCTAAAGGGAGAGATGGCGAATGGTAAAGCAGCAATTGGTCTATGAGGGGAAAGCAAAGCGATTATATCAAACAGATCAAGAAGGTGTTTTATGGGTTGAATACAAAGACAGTGCGACTGCGTTTAATGCCGAAAAGAAAGCTACAATTAATGGAAAAGGTCGTTACAATAACGAAATTTCATCGTTGATTTTTCAACTGCTTCAGCATTATAAGATTCCGACTCATTTTGTAAAACAATTTTCTAAAACGGAACAGCTTGTCCGAGAAACAAAAATAATACCTATTGAAGTAGTAGTAAGGAATGTCGTTGCAGGAAGCCTTTCCAGAAGAATGGGAATAGAGGAAGGAACGGTTTTATCGAAACCAGTCTTAGAATTTTATTACAAAGATGATGACTTGGGGGATCCATTAATTAACGAGGATCATATGAACATATTAAATATCGCTTCACAGGATGAAATCTTACAAATACGAAAGATGGCACGGAATATTAACGATATTTTGATAAATTACTTTAATAAGTGCGATGTTAGGTTAGTTGATTTTAAGTTAGAATTTGGTATTGATCATGAAGGTAAACTTCTCCTGGCAGACGAAATATCTCCGGATACATGCAGGTTGTGGGATATAGCAACCAATCAAAAATTAGATAAAGATGTGTTTAGAAGGGGAATCGGTAGTTTAACGGATGCGTATGCTGAAATTTTACAACGTCTAAAGGAGGTGAACCAGCATGTATAAGATAAAAGTTTATGTCACATTAAAACAAGGTGTACTAGACCCACAAGGTAAGGCCGTCGAAAAAGCTCTTCACACAATGGATTATGATCAAGTGCAAGATGTACGTGTTGGTAAATATATGGAGCTTATTATGGAGAAAAGTGAAAATGTTGGATCCAAAGTAGAAGAAATGTGTCAACGGCTGCTTGCCAATCCTGTCATTGAAGATTATCGCTATGAGATGGAGGAGGTAGTTGGCCAATGAAGTTTGCAGTGGTTGTTTTTCCAGGATCTAATTGTGATGTAGATATGTTTCATGCTATTCAAGATGAATTAGGGGAAGAGGCAGTATTTGTCCCTCATTCGGAGTACGATTTATCTTCATTTGATGCCATCCTCTTACCAGGGGGATTTTCCTATGGAGATTATTTGCGTTCTGGTGCAATCGCTCGTTTTGCTCCAATCATGAAAGCCGTACAAGAAGCGGCTGACGAAGGGAAGCCCGTGTTAGGGGTATGTAATGGGTTCCAAATTTTATTAGAGTCCGGTCTTTTACCAGGAGCTATGAAACAAAATCGAGATGTAAAGTTCATGTGCCGAAATGTAAAACTTCGCGTTGAAAATAACAAGACCATGTTTACGAATCAATATGAGTCTGGTGAAAGCATTGTTATCCCTATAGCGCATGGAGATGGAAATTACGAATGTGATGATACGACTTGGGAGGAAATGATAAAGAATAATCAAATCGTTTTCCGTTATGATGGTCATAACCCGAACGGTTCTAAAGATGACATTGCAGGAATTATGAATAAGAGAGGAAATGTACTTGGTATGATGCCGCATCCTGAACGGGCAGTTGATTCATTACTAGGTAGTAAAGATGGGATTCGGTTATTTCAATCTATTTTAATACTCTGGAGGGAAAACCATGTCGTTACTTCTTGAGCCAAATACTTTAGAGATTAAAGACCAAAAGCTTTATTTACAAATGGGATTAAGTGATGAGGAATTTAACAAAATCACCGAAATTCTGGGGAGAACCCCTAATTATACAGAAACCGGATTATTCTCTGTTATGTGGTCTGAACATTGCAGTTACAAAACATCAAAACCCATTCTAAAAAATTTTCCAACTAATGGGGAACGAATTCTACAAGGCCCAGGTGAAGGAGCTGGAATAGTAGACATTGATGATGGGCAAGCGGTGGTCTTTAAAATAGAAAGTCATAACCATCCATCCGCAATTGAACCTTATCAAGGAGCAGCTACTGGTGTAGGAGGAATCATACGAGATATTTTTTCTATGGGAGCACGACCTATCGCCTTGCTCAACTCCCTTCGTTTCGGAAACCTTGACACACCCAAAGGAAAGTATTTGTTTGAAGAAGTAGTGGCAGGGATTGGAGGTTATGGAAATTGTATTGGGATTCCAACTGTTGGTGGGGAGGTTCAATTTGATGATTGTTATAAAGGGAATCCTCTCGTAAATGCCATGTGTGTTGGGCTAATTAATCAGGAAGATATTCAAAAAGGAAGGGCGAAAGGAATTGGTAATACGGTCATGTATGTTGGTGCGTCAACAGGCTGTGATGGTATACACGGTGCTACCTTTGCATCTGATGAATTGACCGATCAGTCGGGGGAGGATCGACCTGCTGTCCAAGTAGGTGACCCATTCATGGAGAAGTTATTAATAGAAGCTTGTTTACAATTAATAGCATCAGATGCACTTGTTGGTATTCAGGATATGGGAGCAGCGGGATTAACCTCTTCAGCAAGTGAAATGGCTAGTAAAGCAGGAACGGGGATTGAATTAGATTTAGATGAAGTCCCACAACGTGAACCTAATATGACACCCTATGAAATGATGCTTTCTGAATCCCAAGAGCGAATGTTAGTGGTTATTAAAAAAGGAAGAGAAAAAGAGGTTATAGATTTATTTAAGCAGTATGACTTAGAAGCAAAAGCAGTTGGAGTGGTTACAGATGATAAGCAATTTCGCCTATATCATAAGGGAGAAGTTGTTGCAGATGTTCCAGTTGATGCCCTGGCAGAAGATGCTCCCGTTTATCATCTTCCATCAAAGGAACCAGCTTTCTTCCGGGAAATGCAATCATTAGAAGGTAGCCTTCCTGATGTAATCAATTGTAAAGAAACCTTAATTCGTTTATTAAAGCAACCGACTATCGCTAGTAAAGAGTGGGTATATGATCAATACGATTACATGGTCCGTACAAGTACAGTAGTAGCTCCTGGTTCGGATGCTGCTGTATTACGTATCCGTGGAACACAAAAAGCGTTAGCTATGACAACGGATTGTAATTCCAGGTATCTCTATCTTGATCCAGAAACAGGCGGGAAAATTGCAGTGGCAGAAGCGGCTCGAAATATTGTCTGCTCTGGTGGAGAGCCTTTGGCCATTACCGACGGAATAAATTTTGGAAATCCTGAGAAACCGGAGATTTTCTGGCAATTAGAACAAGCAACAAAGGGAATTAGTGAGGCTTGCACTTTGTTGGATACCCCCGTAATTGGCGGGAATGTTTCCCTTTATAATGAAACGAATGGGGAAGCGATTTATCCAACTCCTGTTATTGGAATGGTTGGCCTTATCAAGAACATAAATCAGGTTACAACACAACCCTTTAAAACGGATGGAGACCTCATCTATGTTATCGGAGATGCTCAGAAGGAATTTGGTGGAAGCGAACTTCAACACTTGCTATATGGTGAATACGAAGGGAAGGCACCAAGCATTGACTTGGATGTGGAAGTAAAAAGGCAGAACGAGATTCTTAAAGCCATCAAAGCTCAAACAGTAGCTTCTGCTCATGATATAGCGGAAGGCGGATTTGCAGTTGCTTTAGCCGAATGTCTTATTGATACGAAGTCACTAGGGGCAAAGGTGACTATTGGAAAGGAAACCACTTCTGAATTGTTTAGTGAAACGCAGTCTCGTTTTATTGTGTCCGTTCACCCAAGTCAGAAAGAGGCGTTTGAACAAATCATACAAGATGCAAAATGCATTGGGGAAGTAACAAGTACCGATACAATGGAGATCACGGATCAAGAAAATAACATGGTCTTACGTGCTTCTGTTGCGGAACTAACCAATGCTTGGAAAGGAGCTATTCCATGCTTGCTGAAATGACGGGATTAAACGAGGAATGTGGCGTTTTTGGTGTATTTGGACATCCAGAGGCTATACAGTTAACCTATTATAGTTTACATAGCATGCAGCATAGAGGCCAAGAAGGAGCAGGAATGGTTATATCAGATCAAGTTCATATGCAGCAGGTAAAAGGGGAAGGGTTAGTCACGGAAGTCTTTCATGAGGATTTGCTAAAAACGTTATCTGGCAGTGCATCTATTGGTCATGTCCGTTATTCTACTGCAGGTGGGGGTGGCTATGAAAATGTCCAGCCCTTGTTTTTTAAAACACATACACATTCTTTAGCCTTAGCTCATAATGGAAATTTAACCAATGCTATAGCCATGCGTGAACAATTGGAGAGGGATGGAAGTATATTTCAAACATCATCGGATACCGAAGTGCTTGCTCATTTAATACGAAAGCATAATAGCTTATCATTTAAAGATCAAATAAAACAATCTTTACCTATGCTGGAAGGTGCGTTTGCTTTCTTGATCATGACGGAGGATCAAATGATTGCGGCCTTAGACCCATTAGGGATGCGTCCTCTTTCCTTAGGAAAAATAGATGGAGCCTGGGCTGTTGCATCCGAAACGTGTGCTTTCGATGTAATTGGTGCAGAGTATGTTCGAGAAGTAGAGCCAGGAGAGATGGTCATTATTGATGACGAAGGAATCAGGTCAGAATATTACACTAAACAGACAGAACGAGCGCTATGTTCGATGGAATATGTTTACTTTGCAAGGCCCGATAGTAATGTAGATGGTTTAAACATTCACTCTACTCGTAAAATGCTTGGGAAACAATTAGCTAAAGAAGCATTTGTAGAGGCAGATGTCGTTACAGGAGTTCCTGATTCAAGTATTTCCGCTGCCATTGGTTTTGCAGAAGAATCAAACACCCCCTATGAATTAGGTCTAATTAAGAATCGCTATGTAGGCAGAACGTTTATTAAGCCATCCCAGGAATTACGCGAAAAAGGAGTACAAATGAAGCTTTCTCCTGTTCGAAAGATTGTGGAAGGAAAACGAGTCGTGATGGTCGATGATTCTATTGTAAGGGGAACTACATCGAAAAAAATTGTCAGTATGCTAAGGGAAGCAGGCGCTAAAGAGGTGCATGTCCGTATTAGTTCACCGCCTATTACGAATCCTTGTTATTATGGCATTGATACATCATCGGCTGGAGAATTAATTGCAGCAAAACGCAACGTAGCAGAAATATGTCAATTAATTGGCGCTGATAGCCTCTCTTATTTATCGATTGATGGGATGTTAGAGGCTATTGGAAGGCCAAGTTCTATGAAAAATTGCGGGCAATGTCTCGCTTGCTTTACGGGGAATTACCCAACTGAGATTCATGATCATACTGTACGCCCACATGAAAAGATAAGTCTCATATAAAAGGAGAGCCTAGTTGATGGTAGAAGCTTATAAGCAGTCAGGTGTGAATATAGAAGCGGGGTATGAATCGGTTCATCGAATGAAAAAACATATTCAGAAAACGGTTCGTCCAGAGGTCATTGGACATGTTGGGGGATTCGGGGGCATGTTCGACCTTTCTAACTTAGATATGAAGGAACCAGTTTTAGTTTCCGGAACAGATGGAGTTGGTACAAAGCTTAAAATAGCTTTTCAACTGGATAAGCATGATACGATTGGAGTGGATCTTGTCGCAATGTGTGTCAATGATATCGTTGCACAAGGAGCTACCCCTCTTTACTTTCTCGATTATTTAGCATTAGGTAAAACCGAACCGTGGAAAATTGAACAAATTATTAAGGGAATTGTGGATGGATGCTTACAAGCAGGCTGCGCATTAATTGGCGGTGAAACAGCAGAAATGCCGGGTATGTATGGAGATGAAGAGTATGACATGGCAGGCTTTGCTGTGGGGGCAGCAGAAAAATCGAACATGATTTCCGGAGATTCCATCAAAAAGGGTGATCTATTAATTGGATTAGGGTCAAATGGAATACACAGCAATGGGTTTTCTTTGGTAAGAAAGGTATTACTGGATGAAGAGCAACTTCACCTAAATGAATACCACTCCAGATTGGAAAAAACACTTGGAGAAGCATTACTGGAACCGACTCGAATTTATGTAAAACCCATTCTCAATCTATTAAACCAATATTCTATTGATGGCATCGCCCATATAACTGGTGGCGGATTTTATGAAAATATTCCTCGCATGTTGCCTCAAGGATTAGGGGTGAAGATTGATCAAAATGCATGGGAAGTACCCGTCATTTTTGACTTTATCAAAAGGACAGGAAATCTTTTGGAACAGGATATGTTTAGTGTGTTTAATATGGGGATTGGAATGGTGGTAAGTGTAAAACCAGATATAGCCGAAGACGTCCAGGAGCAGCTAGTCTCAAGTGGTAACAAAGCTTTTATCATAGGAGAGGTGACAGACGAAATGGGTGTTCAATTTGTCGGAAGGAGATCAGTATGAAAAGAATTGCCGTATTTGCATCTGGCAGTGGTTCAAATTTTCAGTCGATTGTCGATGAAAATCAAGTTGCTTATGAAGTCGTTTTACTTGTTTGTGATCAGCCGAAAGCTAAAGTTATCGAGCGGGGTAATAAAGCAGACATCCCTACTTGTGTGTTTCAACCGAAATCATATGTAAAGAAGGAAGTTTTTGAAAAAGAAATCATTCAACAGCTTTTCGCTTATCAAGTGGATTTCATTGTGCTAGCAGGTTATATGCGGTTAATTGGACCTACCATTTTGTCAGCCTATGAAGGAAAGATTGTTAATATTCATCCTTCCCTGTTACCTGCCTTTCCAGGTAAAGACGCTATTGGTCAGGCGTTGGACAAAAATGTGAAAGTGACAGGGGTGACGGTCCATTTTGTTGATGAGGGAATGGATACCGGTCCAATTATTGCTCAAGAACCAATTTATGTACATCAGGAGGATTCAAGGGTAACTTTACAACAAAAAATCCATGAAATAGAGCATCACTTATACCCAAAAGTCATTCAGGATTTGTGCCTGTCTAGTGAAAAGGAGAGTGTGTGAAATGAATCAAAAAAGAGCGTTAATTAGTGTATCAAACAAAGAAGGAATTAGTGAATTTGCACAATCACTTCAAGCACACGGGATTGAGATTATCTCAACTGGGGGTACCCAAAAGCTTCTTAAGGAAAATGGTGTAGATGTGAGGGGAATTTCTGATATAACAGATTTTCCAGAAATTTTAGACGGCCGGGTAAAAACCTTACATCCAGCTGTTCATGCAGGGTTATTAGCCATTCGTGATCATGAAGCCCATCAAAAACAGCTGGAAAACTTACATATTGGCATGATTGACTATGTAGTTGTTAATCTATATCCCTTTAAAGAAACGATTTCCAATCCAGATGTCACCTTTGCAGACGCGATTGAAAACATTGATATTGGTGGTCCGACTATGCTTCGTTCCGCTGCAAAAAACCATAGAGATGTTACGGTTGTAGTCGATCCCAAAGACTATAAGAAGGTAATAAGTGAACTGGATGCCCACGGTGAGGTTTCAACTGAAGTAAAGAAGGAATTTGCTGCGAAAGTATTTCGTCATACAGCTCATTATGATGCTTTAATTGCTCAATATTTAACCAGGGAAATCAATCACAAATCTCCAGAAACCTTAACCATTACCTATGAAAAAAGACAAGATTTACGATACGGGGAGAATCCGCATCAAAGTGCAACATTTTATCAGGAGACACTACCTGTCGCTTCTTCTATCGCATCGGCTAAACAATGGAATGGAAAAGAACTCTCCTATAACAACATCCATGATGCAGATGCAGCATTGTCCATGGTAAAGGAATTTAAGAAACCAGCAGTAGTAGCAGTGAAACATATGAATCCTTGTGGTGTTGGTGTTGGTGAAACGGTCGAACAAGCATATGACCGAGCATACGAGGCTGACTCTAAATCTATTTTTGGGGGAATTATTGCGACAAATAGGGAAATTGATGAGTCGGCAGCATTAAAAATGAAAGAAATTTTCTTAGAGATTATTATTGCACCATCCTTTA
Organism: Salinibacillus kushneri; assembly: GCF_900111405.1. Classification (GTDB taxonomy): domain Bacteria; phylum Bacillota; class Bacilli; order Bacillales; family Alkalibacillaceae; genus Salinibacillus; species Salinibacillus kushneri. Next base: position 63,635 of record NZ_FOHJ01000014.1, read on the forward strand.
CAGAAGAGGCCTTAAAGGTATTAACAAGTAAGAAAAACCTCCGACTTTTAACTATTGAACAGGCAGAGAATCAGGAAATCAGACAAAAGCTTACATCTGTTCATGGTGGTCTTTTAGTGCAAGATGAGGATATGTATTCGTTTGATGATGCAACGATTTCGATTCCGACAAAACGAGGACCAACAGATGAAGAGTGGAATGATTTAAAGTTAGCTTGGCAGGTTGTAAAGCACGTAAAATCGAATGCCATTTTATTAGCAAAAGATCAAATGACTATTGGGGTTGGTGCAGGTCAAATGAACCGTGTTGGTGCTGCTGAAATCGCAATAGAACAAGCAGGTGAAAAAGCGAAAGGAGCAAGTCTTGCTTCTGATGCCTTTTTTCCAATGGATGATACCGTTGAAGCAGCTGCCAAAGCAGGCATTACCGCAATCATTCAGCCTGGGGGCTCTATTCGTGATGAAGATTCAATAAAAAAATGTGATGAATATGGAATAGCGATGGTCTTTACTGGTGTGCGTCACTTTAAACATTAATAGAATAGAGGTGCGTAAAATTGAAGGTTCTTGTCATTGGAAAAGGTGGACGGGAACATGTGGTGGCCTGGAAATTTTCACAAAGTTCAAAGGTAGATACAGTATTTGTCGCTCCTGGTAATGATGGGATGACAGATGTTGCGGAGTGTATATCTATTGAGGAGTCTGATCAGGAAAATTTAGTTCGATTCGCCAAGAAGAAAAAGATAGATCTTACTTTTGTTGGTCCGGAAGCCCCCCTATTAGATGGAATTGTCAATCGTTTTCATGAAGCAGGATTAACGGTTTTTGGTCCGACGAAGGAAGCTGCCTTCATAGAAGGGAGTAAATCCTACGCCAAAAAAATTATGCAAAAGTACCAAATTCCAACTGGTTTATCTGAAACGTTTACTGACTATGAAAAAGCGAAAGCCTATGTGGAAAAGCAGGGTGCCCCAATTGTGATAAAAGCGGATGGTTTGGCAGCTGGAAAAGGGGTAATCGTGGCGATGACTTTAAAAGAGGCTATGGATGCATTAGATCAATTTATGAATCAGGGCCAGTTTGGATATGCAAGCCAAAAAGTTGTGGTGGAAGAATTTTTAGAAGGGGAAGAATTTTCATTAATGGCTTTTGTAAACGGTACGCATGTATATCCGATGGTTCTCTCTCAAGATCACAAACGAGCCTATGAAAAAGATCAAGGACCAAATACAGGCGGTATGGGGGCTTATTCCCCAGTACCACAAGTTTCAGCACAAATAGTACAAGTTGCGATAGATCGAATATTAAAACCTGCAGCAGAGGCATTAGTAAATGAAGGAACGCCCTTTACAGGTATATTGTATGGGGGATTAATTGCAACGAAGAAAGGGCCTAAAGCTATTGAGTTTAATGCACGATTTGGTGATCCAGAAGCGCAAGTGATTCTCCCACGGCTACAGAGTGATTTGTTTGAAGTAATCGAATCATTGTTACATAAAGAGGATTCGGTAGAGCTTGTGTGGTCCGATCAAGCTATTGTCGGAGTGGTTTTAGCTTCTCGGGGCTATCCTGGTACATATGAAAAAGAAAAGCCTATCATTGGATTAGAAACGATAAGGGAGGATACGTTTGTCTTTCATGCTGGCACGAAAAAATCTGCGGAGGGGTTTCTTACAAATGGCGGCAGGGTGTTATTGCTAGCCCGTATGGATGATACCTTACAACAAGCGCAGGAGCAGATTTATGAAGAACTGAAAAAATTAAAATCGGGTGATGTGTTTTATCGTAGGGATATTGCTGCGAAAGCCCTTGTATTTCAAAGGTAAACATTTAAAAATAACGAGCGCAGTTACTGACGACTTAATGGAATGAACCATAGGGGAGCTGCGTGTTTATGACGCCGGTCGTTTGGGCGGAGGCTTATAAAGCCTTTTTTGATTTTTTCATTTATTAACAGCCAACAGATTTTATAGGAGGTACATAATGGAAAATTAGTCGATACTAGATGGAAGACACGTAGCTCAGTCGGTTAAGGACTCATTAAAACCAAGAGTTGCCGCACTGGAAGAACAAGGGATTACTCCTTGTTTAGCAACGATTCTTGTTGGGAGTGACTCATCATCGAAAACCTATGTAAAGATGAAAGGGAATGCCTGTGAGCGGCTAGGCATTGATTCAAAGCAAATTCATTTACCAGAGGAAACGACAACAGAACAATTGTTGGATCAAATCGAAAAATTGAACGAGGACGAAACGGTTCATGGTATTTTACTACAACATCCTGTCCCCAATCACATTGATGAACGTTTAGCTTTTGATACAATAGCGATAGAGAAAGATGTAGATGGGGTAACCAGTGAGGGCTTCGGTCAAACCGCTTTTAACTTTGGGAAATTTCCAAGCTGTACGCCTGCTGCTATTTTAGAAATGATTGACTTTTATCACATTCCTGTCGAAGGAAAGCGTGCTGTCGTTATTGGCAGAAGTCCAATCTTAGGAAAGCCGGTTTCCATGATGTTACTGAATCGGAATGCAACGGTTACTATGTGCCATTCCAAAACAGAAAACTTACCTGAAGTCATACAACAGGCAGATATTGTAATTGCTGCCGTTGGAAAACCAAGCTTTGTCCAAGGAAACTGGGTGAAACAGGGTGCGGTTATTCTTGATGCAGGGTATAATAAAGGAAATATTGGTGATGTTGATTATGATTCTTGTGTTGAGAAGGCAGGTGCAATCACACCAGTTCCTGGAGGAGTGGGTCCTGTGACCATTTCAATGTTACTTAAACATACGGTTCTTTCAGCTGAATGGAAGACTGCAAAGGGAAATATCTGATAGGATTTTTCTTTAGAAGTGGGGAAGAAAAGAAGGTTTTATCTAGGAATTCACCTTGACATTCACACTACAGCTATTATAATATTATCTATGGCATTTTATTTCAGAACCACGATTAGCCCCGGAACTATTCGTGTTGAGATAATGAATAAAAGTGAAAAAAGCATTTGAATGATTGAAAATTAGGAGGGAAACCAACATGCGTACAACATTCATGGCGAATGATCAAAACGTTGATCGCAAATGGTATGTTGTTGATGCGGAAGGACAAACTCTTGGTCGTTTGGCTAGTGAAGTTGCCGCTATTCTTCGCGGAAAGCATAAACCAACATACACACCGCATGTAGATACCGGTGATCATGTTATCATCGTGAACGCTAATAAAATAAACCTAACTGGAAAAAAACTTTCTGATAAAATGTATTACCGCCATTCAAATTATCCTGGTGGGCTTAAAGCCCGCAGCGCTAACGAAATGCGTAATGATTATGCAGAAAGAATGATCGAAATTACCGTTTCAGGTATGCTGCCTAAGAACAAATTAGGTCGTAAAATGATTAAAAAACTTCATGTATTTGAAGGACCTGAACACACTCACCAAGCACAAAAACCAGAAGTTTATGAACTTCGTGGGTAATTTTAAGGAGGTTGACTAGAGTGGCTGAAGTACAATACTACGGTACAGGACGTCGTAAAAGCTCCGTAGCTCGTGTTCGTCTCGTTCCTGGTACTGGTAAAGTAGTTGTGAATAAACGTGATGCGGAAGATTACTTCCCATATGAAACACTACGTCGTATTTTAAACCAACCATTAGAAGTTACTGAAACACAAGGTAGCTATGATGTGTTGGCAAATGTTGATGGTGGAGGATTTACTGGTCAAGCAGGTGCAATCCGTCTAGGTATTGCTCGTGCATTGCTTGAAGCAGATCCAGAATATCGTTCTTCACTTAAACGTGCCGGTCTTCTAACTCGTGATGCTCGTGAGAAAGAGCGTAAGAAATACGGTCTTAAAGCAGCACGTCGCGCACCACAGTTCTCAAAACGTTAATAGGATTATTGATATACCAACGTTTGCAAAGATTTTTTGGTGCAAGTTGGTGCAAATTAACGTTAATCTTATAAAGCATTTAACAGATTTAAAGCATCGGCATCTTGCTGGTGCTTTTTTTCTGGCATTAATTCTAGATAATAATTTTGCTTGAGCAAATAAAAATGATGCATGCGTACCTCTTAAACCGTGAAAAGTTGTTTTCTTAATATCTAATTTCTTCAATAACTCCGTTAATTGTTCCGACTGTTTAAAACCGCCAAAACTGAAAATATAACCATTCTCTTTCACAGGAATTTTACGAATGAGGTTATATACTTCTTTGTTAATAGAAACATCGTTTTACATTTTGTGTCTTTAACGAAGTGTCATCAGAAGTAGGACTGATGGAATGTCTCGCTTTTATTCCGTATTCATAAAGACTCTCTGGGCGTATTGCTAGTAGTTCTCCACGTCGCATCCCCGTTTCTAATGCAAGTAATACAAGTAAGTTAAATTCTTCTTCATATCGCTTCCTATCAATCAAGTCACTTGCTGATTTAATCTTTAGTTGTTTATGTGAATCAACTGAATAAAATTCGTAAATATACCAGTCACGATCTTTAGATAAGTACTTGCGCTCACTTACGTAACCTTTTAAAGCTGAATCAATCCGCATAGCTTCAAGTTTCTTGTCGAATTTAATTGTATTATTGATGAAAACTTTTCCAGACTTTCTTGTTCGATTATCATCAAATGTTATCTTGATTGTTGGTAAAGTAACTAAACGATTATCAAATTCGCGTTCATCTTCAAATCTTGCGTCTTTAATATGTCTTCTGATTCGCTTTGTCATCAAATAATAATGCAGAGAAAAAAATAGACCAAACCACAATTTATTGCGAATTGACCAATTAACAAGCAAAGTAACTACCATAAGATCATCAGGAATCGAGAAGATATTTGATTCATATTTGTTCAACAAACAGTGGATACAGTTTAATTTCAAAGTTTAAGTGGTTCGTGTACTTACAGTGTTTTTCCTTTTCAGCTCTCCCAATTATAATCTTCTAATTCGTCTGTAATGCAGAGACGAATTATCGATTGAGTAAAGGGTCTTCGTTCTTCGGATGTTATGAGTCAGCCAAGTAGGATAAGGGTGCGTAGAAAGCAATTAACGCTTTTAACGCACCCTAATTCATTGGGCTTCCCCAAAACATATACGAATCACTTGATAGCTTTGCTACTTACGCCGCTTAACATTAATCGATTCGGAAATTCTCTATATGGTGACCAAAAAGGTCAAAAAAATTAGAGAGGTTGATCTAGGTGGAAACCATTTTAGAGATTGTACACATTGAACAAATTATTCGAGAGGCAGATGAGGGAGTCAACTACATTATTCGTAGTCCAGAAGACGGAGCAAAGATAGCATCTCGCTTTATTGGTTGTGATGATCGTGAAGTGTTTTTTGTCATGTGTTTAAACACGAAAAACAATGTTGTTGCAGTTCAACGTTGTCATGTTGGCTCGTTGAATTCCTCGATTGTACATCCACGCGAGGTGTTTAAATCAGCAATACTTAATAATGCATCAAGTGTTATTGTTGCACATCAGCATCCCAGTGGTGACATAAAACCATCGATGGAAGATAGTAATGTTACAAAGAGTTTAGTCGATGCTGGAAAGTTACTAGGCATCGAAGTGCTTGATCACTTAGTAGTAAATAGTGATAACAGTTTTACTAGCCTGAAAGAAAGAGGTTATATTTATTAGAGATAATGGATTATTAGGGTATAAATTTATTGTATATTGAAGTACTTTTATTCAATAAAATTCTCAAAGCTTGTTCAATTACCGAAGCAGGTTAATTGAAAGAGGATTACTGTAAAGATAAACCCTTTCTATACGCTATAATGTACACTTAGCTCGTTTTGAAATTTCATATTTCGAAGTGAATCTTTCTTTATATTGGCTTTAAATATAATCTTTTTTGCTATAAGATAAATGATATGCTACAATTTATAATGACCGTTCAGTACAAAAGGGGTGTTTTCGTGAAAAAGTCACCGAAAAGAGAGGCTATATTGAATACAGCTGAAAAATTATTTTATAAGTACGGCTTTCATGCAACCGGTGTGAAAAGTATATTGGACCAAGCCGGGGTCGCACCAATGACCATGTATTATCATTTTCAATCAAAGGAAGATGTAATCAAAGAAATATTAATTCGAAGAGAAAAAGAATATTTTCAATCGTTAGAGTCCAAAATCAACAAGGAGAATGGTATTAATCAGTATGTAGAGTCGCTAATTAAAGAACACCTTAATTGGATAGAAACTGATGGTTTTAATGGTTGTTTATTCTTGAGAGCGAAGCAAGAATATGAAAGTGTAAATGAAGAAATTTCTGCACTAAGTAAAGAGCATAAAAAAACACTCTTAAATAAAATTGAAAATGATTTGCAACTTTTTCGCGCTTCAGAATCTTTTGGTATGCAATTATTTATTATTCTAGAGGGATTAACATCTATGGCTCAAATACTGGAGTTAGAAGAGGTTAAGAAGACTTCTAAAGATTTAGCAATTAGTATTCAGGTTTCCGAATAATTTATAGGATATAGGGAGTGAATAGTGTCTAATACATTTTTACACTGTTCCCTATATATTTTTTATTTAATTATTATAATGAACGTTATGCATAAAAGGAGCAAGCTATATGAATGCAAAAAAATTAATAGTAGTGGGCATGCCTATGATTGCCGTGACTTATGGTTTGTCTCGATTTAGTTATGGCCTAATGCTTCCATATATTAACGAAACGATTAATATGGATCAATCCACTAGTGGTTTAATCTCGTCTTTATCATACATTGCTTATTGTATAGCAATATTATTTGCAATGGTATGTTCTAATAAGGTTACTCCAAGATCTATGCTTATGGTAGCTGGATTATCATCGATTATTGGTTTGGGTATAATCTCCATTTCTTCTAATCCGGTAGTACTAGGTTTAGGTATATTTCTGGCAGGGCTAAGTACAGGGTTATCATCGCCGCCATACGCTGATATTGTCAGCGCTAATGTAGAAACAAGGTTACAGAATCAGACTAATTCATGGATTAATTCTGGTACAAGTATTGGAACAGCTTTTACTGGCGCAATTGCTATCATTATGGCTGATAGTTGGAGAGAAACGTATTTAATATTTATGGTCATTGCTATTTTTGTGCTTCTCATTAATTATAAAGTACTTCCAAAACATCGAACTTTAGAAAAGAAAGTGACGGTTAACCACTCTAAAAAGGAATGGAAAAACTCTATCCCACTAATTATTGCATCTATATTTATAGGGATATCCTGCTCGGCCTATTGGACATTCTCAAGAAACTTTATGTTAAACTTAAATAGTGTTCCTACATACCTAGGAGAGTGGTTTTGGGTAATTATTGGAGTTGCAGGTTTACTAGGAGGAACTGCTGGTGTGTTTATAAATAAGTTTGGTTTAACGAGTGCTTATAGGATTTCAGTATTAGCACTTTCAACCTCTTCCCTTATCCTAGGAATTTATCATAGTAACAATATAATGGGGTTCCTTTCACCAGTTCTATTTGGAAGCTCTTATATTTTCATGACAGGGGTTTTAATAGTATGGGGGATTTCCGTGTTTAAGACTAACCCATCATTTGGACTAGGTATCCCTTTCTTAGTACTTGCACTTGGTCAGGCAATGGGGTCCATATTTTCTGGGGTAATCGCTGATATATTAGGATATCAATCTCTTTTTGTAGGGGCTTCTATAATTGGGTATGTAACCTTATTATTTAAACAAAATCCAATTAAATAACCTGACTTCGTATCTTCCATTAGAGGGTATTTTACTTGAATAAGCTCCATGATAAAAAGACTTTAAATATACACTATTTTATACAAGGCAGTGTATCGAAGACTAAAATTTAGGAGAATTTTTTTATTAACAAAATGTATTCAACTAACATCCATCATGTTGGTGTAAATTGGTTCAAGTAATGTCAACTTCAATCCCTTTTCATGCATTTTTATCCATATAACAATTCCTAAAACGTTGATATAAATGGATTTTCATGGATTAGGTACACTTAAAAATTATCTAGATATTTCTCAAAACGTTCATATATTTTACGTTTCAAGGCTCTCAGACCTTTTGGTTTGGGAGCTTTTTTATATTTAAAGAAAGGCTGTTTTCTAAAAGATCGTTGTTTTTAAAAAGTGAATTCGTTGATAGCGTGCTAACAAGCGGGTGAAATACGCCGAGATATAGTTAAGACAAAAAGCTGATAGGTTACAAAATAGAAAGCAAATAATTTGATATAAATATAACTGTGGATTAATGTTAAAAATGAAGAGGAAACCACTTAAAAAGGAAGTGAACAGGTTGAATAAATACACAAAACAATTCATAGCTGGTGAGTGGGTAGAAGGTTCGAGCAATAGCGTTATAACAAATTCGGATCCATATACAGAAGAAGCCATTAATGAAATAAAAGGTGCTTCAGAAGAGGATCTGAATCATGCTTATGAGACGGCTAAAGATGCCCAAGAGGCATGGGAGGATAAACTTCCTGGGGAAAAACAGGAAGTAATGGAAAAAGCGGCACAGATATTTATTGAACGAAAGGAAGAAGTCATTGATTGGTTGATAAAGGAGTCAGGTAGTACAAGAGTCAAAGCGGAAATTGAGTGGGGCGCAACGGTAACCACTTTAAAAGAGGCCTCATCTTTTCCATTTCGGATGACAGGCTCGATTTTACCATCCAATGTCCCTGGAAAGGAAAACCGCGTTTATCGGTCTGCCAAAGGTGTAGTGACTGTAATCTGTCCATGGAATTTTCCTTTAGTCCTAACGATGCGCTCAGTCGCCCCTGCACTAGCAACAGGTAACAGCGTTGTTTTAAAACCTGCATCTGCTACACCTATTACTTCAGGTTTTCTATTAGCAGATATCTTCGAACAGGCAGGGTTACCAAAAGGAGTGCTAAGTGTCATTGTGGGGAAAGGCTCGGAAATCGGGGATGCGATTGTAGAACATCCAGTTCCAAAGCTCGTATCTTTTACAGGCTCAACAGAAGTAGGACGCAGAATAGGGGAAATAGCAGGGCGAACATTAAAAGAAGTAGCACTGGAATTAGGAGGGAATAACGTACTAATTGTACTGAATGATGCAGACATTGAACGCGCAGCAGAGGCAGCAGCTTTCGGTTCTTATTTACATCAGGGGCAAATTTGTATGTCCCTAAATCGTGTTGTCGTGGACGCTGGTATTTATGATGAATTCATCGAAACATTTAGGGAAAAAGTTAGCCAATTAAAAGCAGGGGATCCATCTGATGCTGATACAGCAGTTGGGCCTTTAATTAATCATAGTGAAGTGAAGAGAATCCAACAAGAAATTGAATCCAGTCAGGCAAAAGGTGCAAGGGTAGTCATTGGTGGACAAGCTGAGGGTAATGTTCTTGATCCAACCATTCTTGCCGACGTAACCAATGATATGCCCGTTGCACAAAATGAAATGTTTGGTCCAGTATCATCTGTAATTAAGGCTGCAGATGAACAAGATGCAATTCGGATTGCGAACGATTCTCCTTATGGTTTAAGTGGTGCTGTATTTAGTGGAGATATTCACCATGGCGTCAAGGTTGCAAAACAGATTGAAACAGGTATGATTCATGTCAATGACCAGTCTGTCAATGAAGAAGCGCATGTCGCCTTCGGTGGTGAAAAAGGCTCCGGTGTTGGTCGCTTCGGCGGAGAGTGGGCCATTGAGAAATTCACAACTGTAAAATGGATTAGTGTTCAAGAAGAAGACCGTTTCTTTCCGTTCTTTAAGCAGTAAACATAAATTTTTAAAAGTAACAAGCCGTCCTTTGGGGCGGTTTGTTTTTTTACAGTCGGTTGGAAATGATTGAATTTCCCACCGTACAGGAAATTTACCTGGACACATCAAAGATATCTATTCACTGCATATTTCTACTCCTTGTCCCATATAGTTTAACGAGCGGGAATATGGGGAGGAAATCGTATGAATAGAAAGCATGTATATCGGTTATTATGGCTATTAGGTCTAATTGTTCTTATTGTATTATTACGTTACCCAGCTACAACCCAAGAGACAGGAGAAAAATTCTCTCTCCCATTGTCTGGCAAGGTAGTTGTATTAGATCCCGGTCATGGCGGGGTAGACGGTGGTGCGGTAGGTAAGGATGATTCATTGGAAAAGGATATTGCTTTAAGTACTGTAAAATATTTAAGAGATTATTTACAGGAAGCGGGAGCATTGGTTTACTTAACAAGAGAAGGTGACTATGATCTGGCAGCTGAAGAAACAAAGGGTCTTTCTAAACGAAAATCTGAGGATATTCGGAAACGGGTTCAATTTGTAAAAGAAAAGAATCCAGATTTGTTTCTAAGCATTCATTTAAATGCGATTCCACAAACAAGATGGTCCGGTGCGCAAACCTTTTATCATCCATCAGTAAAGAAGAGTGCGCATTTGGCGAAATTTATTCAAAGTGAGATTCGTCGTAATTTAGATAACACTACACGGAAAGCACAGGCAGTGGATAATATATATGTGTTAAAGAATACGGGAAAACCAGCAGCATTAGTGGAGATTGGATTTTTGTCAAATCCACATGAGCGAGATTTATTAAAAACCGATGACTATCAGCAAAAAATGGCTGCATCCATTTATGAAGGAATTTTACGGTACACAACAGAGGAAGAATATCCAGAAGAATCATAATTTTTATGATATCATGAAATGTATATTACTTAGAATTCCAGTAATATGTGTTATACTTGTCTTAGGTAAATACTAGCAAAGGACGGTGGCAAAATGCTATCAAAGGCAGAAGTTATTGAAATTCTAAAGCCATTTAAAGATCCATATTTACATAGAACTTTTGAAGAAACAGGGGCTATACAGGAGATTACCATTAAAGAGGAAAAAAACCATGTTAGCTTAAAGCTTGCGATTGGTAATCCGAATTCCGCTGAACAAATGCAGCTTCAACAGGAAATTGTAAACGCATTAAAAAAAGAAGGAGCGGCTACTGTAGGGTTACGATTTTCGAAACTTCCGGATGAAGTTATGCAAAAATATGAAGGAGCCGCGAAAAAGAGTAAAGAAGCTGAGTTGTTAGGTGGTCAGGATGATGTTAATTTTATCTCTGTTGCAAGTGGTAAAGGTGGTGTAGGGAAGTCTACAGTAACCGTAAACTTAGCGGTTGCTCTTGCCCGCTTAGGTAAGAAAGTCGGGATTGTCGATGCTGACATTTACGGTTTTAGTGTACCGGATATGATGGGAGTAGAAAATCGCCCTCAAGTACGTGGTGAAAAGATTATTCCCGTTGAACGATTTGGTGTAAAAATTGTATCTATGGGCTTTTTCGTTGAGGATAACTCCCCCATTATCTGGAGAGGTCCAATGTTAGGAAAAATGCTGACAAGCTTCTTTAAAGAGGTGGAGTGGGGCGATCTTGATTACTTACTCCTTGATCTCCCTCCTGGTACAGGGGATATGGCTCTGGATGTCCATTCCATGCTTCCATCTTCCAAAGAGCTTATTGTAACAACCCCACATCCTACAGCGGCATTTGTTGCAGCGCGTGCTGGTCAAATGGCGTTAAAAACAGAACATGAGATATTGGGAGTTATTGAAAATATGGCCTATTTTGAAAGTACCCTTACAGGCCAAAAAGAATATGTGTTTGGACAAGGCGGTGGAGACAAGCTGGCCGAAGTCTTAAAAACGGATGTGTTAGGGCGTCTTCCGCTGCAGCAGCCTTATGAAGAGGAAGATGAATTTGCTCCAGGTGTATACCAGAAGGATCATCCAACGGGCAATATATTCTTAAAAATAGCGGATAAAATCACGAAAAAATTTGATGAATAAAAACAATGAGGAAGACCCTTGCAGGCAGTTATAGTGCCAGCAAGGGTTATATTATTTCCTGAAGCAATAAATAAAGCAACCAGATAATCATTTAGGATCCTCCTGATGTTCCTCCGCCACCAGAGCCACCACCAGAGCCGCTGCTACCTTCTCCTCCGCCGCCCTGGCCGGAGCCTTGTGTTTGTCCTTGGTTTTGGCCACCTTGCTGTTTTTGCATATCCTCAGCAGCTTTTAAGAGAATTTCACTCATTTGTGCTTTGAAAAGAGGGCTTTCTAACGTTTCCTGAATGGTTTTTTCTAAATGCTCACGGAACTGCTGACTTTTTAATGTTTGAAGCATTGTATCAGTCATTTCGGGATTCTGTAATAAGTCCATCATTGACTTCTGATATTCGGAGTCCTTCATTAATCCTTTCATTAATTTTTCCTGGGAATCCTTTGTTGCTTCTGTATAGGTTTTAACAAACTTGGGATCCTCAAAAAGCTTACTCCAGAATTGTTTTCCTTTATCAGAAGTCAAGGTACTGTTTATGGCGTCTTTGACCATAGCTGAATCCATAACTAATTGCTGTTTCATTTTTTCATCACTTAGAACTTCTTGAAGGGCCTTTTTTCCTTCATCGGTTTTTATAATGTCAACCAGCATTTTTTTGGTTGTCTCATACTCAGCATCCCCTTGTGTTTGTCCTGTATTACCACCACAAGCGGTTATAAATAAGAAAATAGGTAATATAAGAAACCATCTTTTCACCATGGTTGGATCTCTCCTTCAATCCGACATCCTATTTTTTAATATGGGGATAACCCTTGAATTTATACGTCTTGTAAATAGGAAAAATTAGAGAAAACATGTTAAAATACGAAAGAATGGACAAAATGTGATTGGTAGGAGGAAACGTTGTGACAACTCGTAAGTGGGTTCACCTATTCTTTAAAACCTTATTTTTAGGAGCGATTGCTGCAATTATTACGAGCTTTTTTGTAAAATCTGACTCATACACGATGTTTTTGGATCCATTTAATGCATGGGAACTATTTGGCGCATTAATATGGTTTATGGGTATAGGGTTTCTTTTTAGTGTTGTGAGTCAAACGGGATTTTTTGCGTATCTATTTATTAATCAATTTGGGTTAAGTATTTTCCGCAATTTCTGGCGACCTGTTCAAGTTATCTTACTTGCTTTTGTATTGTTTGACCTTATTTATTTTCCTTATCAAAATGCCGGTTCAGACGCGAGCGTGATTCCGTATGCTTTGACTGCGCTTGTTATATTGGGATATGGCTTGGTCGTGGCTTATGTGAAAGCGAAGGAAACGAATCAAAGCGCCTTTCTTCCGGCTGTTTTCTTTATGGTTGTGGTGACTGTGATTGAATGGGTGCCTGTTTTAAGAACCAACCAGACCGACTGGATGTGGCTAATGATTGTACCGTTATTGGTGTGTAATACATATCAATTATTACAACTTCATCGAATTGTAAAAACGGAAGAACAACAACCAGGAAAAGCAATAAATCGTAAGCAGTCTAAACAAAAGGTTACGAAAGCAAAATAGCAGGGGATGAAGTTGTCCATCCCCCGCTATTTTTTTAATTTAGTTCCTTACTTTCTGATGAACTGTTGGAAATTAATTCTGAAATGGTAACAAATGATAAGTCTTTTTTAAGTTTTGGTATGGTATCTTGAAGAGCTGATTCCGTATGCTTAATAATATCAGAAGCATGAAGCAGGATGATATCTCCCCCCGATGTTTCCTTCATAATTGTGTCCGTGATTTTTTTCGTGCCAGGGTTTTTCCAATCGTCTGGATTAACACTCCAGTAGATTGTAGTTAATCCTAATTGATCAACGGTTTTTAATACCTCTTCATTAAAATGGCCGCTTGGGGGTCTTAAGAGCTTCATATCAGAGTAGCCCAGTTTACGAAATACTTCCCTGGCTTTCAGGATATCATTTCTTACTTCTTCAATATCCTGCTTTACGTAGCTTTTATAACGATATCCCAGCATTCCTATTTCGTGATTTGCCTTAGCAATCTCCTCTAATATGTTTGGGTGTCGTTCTGCCCATTCTCCGCTAACAAAAAAAGTGGCATGAATGTTTTGTTCCTTTAGAATATCTAAAATGTCATATACTTTTTCCTGTCCCCAACTAATATTAAAAGTGAGGGCAACCTGGTCTGAATCTTCTTGTCCACTTTTAATGAGAGCGTTAGGTTCTTTTGGTTTGGAAACGACAGAAAAAGAGCTGGTAGTCTCAGCGAACAGGTATATGGCTGCGAAAAGGGCTGTAATAAATATGATAAGCCAGTGCTTTTGTGTATGACTTCTATAGATTTTCAACCACTGTCCCTCCTAATAGGTCGGTGTAGGTTATTATATGAATAGAAGTCTGTCGTTATGTAAGCCTTTCTCTCCTCATAAAATTTCCGAAAATGGACAAGATGAAGCTATAAGTACATTAGAAGAGGAGACAAGTAGATGTATGGATTTATACTAAATGAAATGGAAAAGAAGGAATTTGAGTACTTATTAAAAAGAGAAATGGAAGAACTTATTTTAGATTTGAATAGCAGAAATATTGATCATGTTGTGAAAAGGGCTATGAGGGAACGCTATCAACTTTTATTTCGACTATTTAAAAGATTTGCGGATAAATCAGAGTGTATGAAGTATATTCCATCAAAGTATTTTTCCAGTCATTTAGGTTAAGAAGAAACCTATAATTACCAGTGGCCCTTTTATTATTGAGATATTATAATCATTTTTGGAGTTGAAAGAGAGGGAATTATAGATAAATGTAAATTGATAGTTATTCTTTTCTTTACTCGGCTTATTAACAGGCTTTATATATCTTTTTTAAAGTTTTCGGCTTTGTTAAAGCTTATTGTTGATTTT
>NZ_FOHJ01000015.1 GCF_900111405.1 Salinibacillus kushneri
ACCAATGGAGAATTTCTTTGGGCTAATGAAACAGGAAATGTATTACGGTAAAGTTTATAAATCATTTGAAGAGCTTAAGCAAGCAGTAACTGATTATATTTTTTACTATAACAATGAACGGATAAAAGCAAAATTGACTGGCATGAGCCGGGTGGAATACCGTCTGCATACCAGTCAACTAGCTGCTTAAATATTTTGGTCTAACTTTTAGGGTTCAGCACAAAAAGTTAGTCTTTTTTTATGCTTTTTGCATGGAATCATCCGGTTCTGAGAAAAATAGAGAAATGTATTATTTAATTGGTAAAACAAAGGTAGTGATTTTAACGTGAATTTTGTCAGTTTAACCATTGATTCCATTGTCGGCTTTTTTGCTTTATTTATCCTTACAAAAATTTTAGGCAAATCGCAAATCACCCAAATAACAGCTTTTGATTTTATTGCTGCCTTAGTCCTGGGAGAATTAGTCGGAAATGCCCTGTTTGATAACAAGGCAGGTGTCTTTGCTATTTTGTATGCTGTATTACTTTGGGGATTCCTTATTTACGGTACTGAATATATAACGCAAAAAATAACCAAATCACGTGAGCTCCTGGAGGGAAAGCCTTCAATTGTGATTCGGAATGGAAAATTGCAAAAAGATGCAATGAAAGAAGCTAAGCTTGATTTAAACCAATTACAGCATTTATTACGCTCAAAAGATACCTTTTCGATCAGGGACGTTGAATTTGCCGTCTTTGAAACAGATGGTACCATTTCTGTTCTCAAGAAATCACTATTGCAACAGGCTACTCGTTCGGACGTGAATGCAAAACCTGAAAGAGTCGTTTTACCTTATAGTGTCATTTTGGATGGAGAGGTTGTGGCGGATAATTTAAAAGAGGTACAGCTTACAGAACAACAGTTAAAGGAGGAACTTTCCAAGCAGGAAATTCAGGATTATAAAGAAGTTTTTTATGCAGAATGGAAAGAAGGAGAAGGCTTGTATGTGGAGCCGTATTAGTTCTCCTTCTTCCACTAAGCATTTCTAGACCTTTTTGTCGATTATTTTTCCTTTTCCCGTAAACTCAAACAGTTCTTGAGCAGTTATTTTTTGACTATGATTAGGTTTTGAATGATGAGAGACGGGATTTTTAGTATAACCAATGAAACGATATTCCTGGTTGGATAAGTTATGATGACGTATCTTTTGAAGCTTTTCCACTAAAAACGGTCCTTGTTCCTTTTTGCTTATTCGTTGATGGTAAGTGTCATATTGGAGAGGTCTCATTGGCAGAATGTACCCCATAACAACACTCCCTTTTTTTATCTTCCATACCCTTTTTAATCAAAAGATATACTTGACTTTCACCATTGTAATCGATTTCTTGAAAAAAGTTTGCTGAAATTTGTCACTCCATTCTTTTTTCCAATTCTTTTATCATTTTTTCCACATCGCTCATCTGTTTTACAAAATCCTGATTCCACTGAGTCATATTTTTTTCAAAGGCTTTGATTTTCTCCTCTGGCTTTTGAAACCAATGCTCATTTCGCCCTAAAAAACGTTCGAATGAATCCAGAAATCGAATGAAATCTTTTTCTTTCATAAGAATTTCCCTTCCATAAACAACATTCTATACCTCATAAAATAAGACAGTCCCATGTGCTAGGACTGTCTTAACCTCTATATCCATGAGAACGGAGGACGTCTTCTTTCTTTTTCATGATCTTGTGATTCGTCGTCTTCCTTTACATTTACATCTACGTCTACATCTACCTCTGTATTAGATTCACCTTCACTTTCCTCAGGTCGACGAGCTGGACCAAAAAATGGGTCAACCGGACGCCTTCTGGATGGCTCAAATACAACATTATCTGCCTTAATAACTAAGTCTTTAACATGGATTTCCTTTTTACGATCAGACATATGGACTTCCACTCCTTTACAAATAGTCATTTCACGATACAGTCTATGCGTTTGTACTCCCTTGCGTTTGGTTATATGTCCTATATTGGTAAATTTGTTTAAGAAATCAGTGTACAAATAATAGGTTCCAGGGAGGTTTTTAGGAGCTTTTAAAAGCCCATTAGCCTGACATCTTCAATCTCAGAAAGACTTAATTCAACCCGGTAAGGCTTTTGGATGGTTCTCATTTTAACCACTTCATCTGCAAAATCCAGAATAAGGCCACGATAGCGTTTATCCGGGGTGATAACTTCACATTTCATCTTTGGCATTTGTGATGGTAGTTCTGTTAAGTAGTTGATTTTCTCTTCAATTGTCATTTCACGAAATCCTTTTTTGTCATCTTGGTCTGAAAAGAACTCTTCCCCATCTTGTTTTCCTTCTGTTTGCTGAACGCTTGCATTTTGCTCTTTCTTTTTCTTATAAACAGAATATTTCTGCATACTTGCCTGTACATGGACATCCCTAGGCTGCGTAATATATAGTAAAGGACTTTGAACCGACTTTTCTTTGTTGGTCATAATTTCTCCCCTTCTTTTTTAATGGATTTCTACCCTCTACTATATGTGAAAACAGCCATGTATGTGCTACTACCCAGTCCGGGATTTAGGAAATAAGCAGATCCATAAAAATGGTAGCCATACCAAAATAGATTAAAATGGAAATAATATCATTAATACTCGTAATAAAAGGACCACTTGCAACAGCAGGATCTACATGCAGTTTATGCATTAAGATTGGAATAAAGGAGCCTGCAATCGTAGCTACTACTAATGACCCTAATATTGATAAGCCAACTAACATGCCTAAGTAGAATTCACCTTGCCATAAATAAATAACAATTGTAATGACTACACCACACGAAATACCTGTAATCAATCCGGTTAAAGCCTCGCGCATTAAGATTCTGACTTGACCATCATTTTTCGACTCCCCTGTTGCAATCCCACGAACTGCAACCGCTAAAGCCTGTGTACCAGTATTTCCTGCCATACCGGCTATGAGTGGAATAAAGACAGCCAGAAGCGGAACCTGTTCAAGAGCCTTTTCAAACCGGCCAATTAAACTTGCCGTTAGCATACCAAGAAATAATAAAATAATCAGCCATGGAAGTCTTTTTTTGGCAGCTATCCATGCACTCGTATCGGGCTTTTCCATACCTGAAACGGCTGCAAGTTTAGAATAATCTTCACTTGCCTCTTCATCTATAACATCCATAATGTCATCAACGGTAATAATTCCTAATAGATGCTGCTGAAAATCTACAACTGGAAGAGCCAGTAAATCATAGTCCCGCATCATTTTTGCTGCACCCTCTTGATCCTCGCCGACTGAAACGGAAACAATTCGATCACTCATTACATCTGCTACTGTCCAATCCTCTTCTGAAATAATTAAATCGCGTAATGAGATAACCCCTACCAGTTTTTTATCTTCATTCACCACATAAACATAGTAAATAGTTTCGGCATCTGGAGCTTCCTTCCTTAAATGCAGCATGGATTCGCGTATCGACATTGTAGCCTCTATGGCTATAAATTCTGTTGTCATAATACTTCCTGCTGTTTTTTCCTCGTAATGGAGAAGCCCCTTAATATCTTCTGCGTCTTCTTTTTCCATAATGGTTAAAAAACTCGCTACTTCGTTTTGATCTAATGTATTCAAAACATCAACAGCATCGTCCGTTGACATTTCACCTAAAACCTGTGAAGCATAGCGCGCATCCATTTCCGTTAAAATAGGATCCAGTTCATCTAAATCAATGTTTTCCAGGATTTCCGCCATCTCTTCCGGTGACAAATATGTATAAATTAACATTCTTTCATTTTTATTCTGAGCCAGAAATATTTGCGTTTGATCATACGGGTGAAGCTCTAAAAACTCCGCACGAAAGGTATCCATTTGTTCATTTATCAACGCTTTCTGTACATCTTTCCACCATGCTGGGAGAGTTTGTTCATCTAAATTTTCCATTGTTGAAAGCCCCCCTTAATCACGCTGCTTTTCCCGAATTTTCTTTACTTGAACCGTTATATCGTAAATCGATATGTAGGGTTTGTCAACTAAAGAAACGTCTATATTTATAATTGACGAATCATGAATTTTCATGAACAATATATAATAGAATAAGAATGTGAATTTTAGCGAATCATGTCCAATTTTATGCTTTTTATATAAATAGAAAGGGAATATAAATGGAAAAGGATAACAAACGGTTTAATATAGATTACATTTTAATATTTATTATTCTTGCACTCGGAGCCATCAGCGTCATTTCTTTATATACTGTCCAGGATATACTGTTAACGGACTCATCGAACGTCTTTTATAAAGACCAGATTATGTGGTATGTTTTAGGGTTTATTGTGATTGGCATTATGATGTTCTTTGATTACGATAATTATAGAAAAATAGCCTGGATTTTATATGGTATTGGTCTCTTTTCATTGGCAGGCGTTTATTTTCTTCCATTTGCGCTTGAATTAAATAATGCCCGAGGCTGGTACAATGTTGGATTTGGAACAGTACAGCCTGCAGAGTTTATGAAGATTATATTACTGATTACTGTTGCACATGTTATCACATCTCACCATGAAAAGCGACTAACCTCCGGCTTCAGGGATGATGTTTGGCTGCTTGTGAAGGTTGCACTTGTTACCCTTCCACCTGTGCTATTAGTGTTTGCTATGCCCGATGTAGGATCCGCTGTGGTATTAACCTGCATTGTTGCATTCATGATTTTAGTATCTGGTATACGATGGCGAATATTGCTCATTATTGCCGCAATGGGTGGATTGATTATAGGAGCCTTTATTGGTCTTTATTTTCTCTTCCCTGACTTCGTTCAAGACTATTTAAGTGATACCATTTTCAGACACGTTTTTGAGCGATTGGAGGCCTGGTTCAATCCTCAGCAAAACGTTCAAGGATCTGGATACCAAATTAACAACACCTTACTTGCTATCGGATCTGGACAGCTATTTGGGAAAGGACTAATGAATTTCGATGTAACCAATATCCCGGTTCGGGAATCAGATATGGTTTTTTCTGTCATTGGGGAGCAATTTGGTTTTGTCGGCTCAAGTATTTTGATTGCTCTATTCTTCTTTTTAATATACCGAATTATCCAAACCGCTCTCGCCTGCAAGGATCCATTTGCCAGCTATATCTGTACTGGTGTTGTTGGTATGATTACGTATCAGGTTATCCAGAATATAGGTATGTCTCTAAAAATCCTGCCTATATCAGGACTTCCCCTCCCATTCATAAGTGCAGGAGGAAGCTCTTTAATTGCCTATATGATGGCTATAGGTCTCGTATTAAACATTTACTCACATATTCGGACGTATATGTTTGATGACTAATTTTGCCTACGCTTATTTAGGACTAAAGGGATAAATAGATAACATCAAGAGTGGAAAGATAAAACCGTCTTCCACTCTTTTTATATTCCAGGAGGTACAAAACGATGAAAATTGATGTAATTGGTGATATTCATGGGTGTTATGAAGAACTAATAGAACTTTTTTCTAAGCTTGAGTACCAGTGGAATAATGGTATCCCAGTACATCCGTATAATCGAATTCCTGTTTTCTTAGGTGACCTAATGGACAGAGGCCCAAATTCACTGGGCGTTATTGAATTGGTATACCAGCTTGTCATTGTTAACCACAAAGGGAAATATATACCCGGAAACCATTGCAACAAGCTGTATCGTTTTTTTTCTTGGAAACCCTGTTAAGAAGCAGCATGGACTTGAGACAACTGTAGCAGAATATGAAGTGCTTCCCCCGCAAGAACAAGAAGCTATCAGATCGAAATTCATGGAGTTATATGAAAAGGCTCCTTTATACTTGATGCTTCCTAAAGTGAACGCAGTCGTTGCTCATGCAGGGATAAAAGAAGAAATGATTGGTCAGCATGGTAAGAAAGTAAAGACATTTGTCTTATACGGAGATATTACAGGAAAAACCGATGCACAGGGTAGACCTGAAAGACGTGACTGGTCTAAAAATTATAAAGGAGAAAAGTGGATTGTTTACGGCCATACACCTGTTCTTCAACCACGCTTTCAGCAAAAAACGGTAAATATTGATACAGGTTGCGTTTTTGGAGGGAAATTGACGGCTTTCCGTTTACCCGAAGAAGAAACCGTTTCAGTTCCTTCCCAACAACCATTTCTTGAAGAAAAGTTTCGTACATTTCCTGATTAATTTTCACAAGTTAAAATTCGTCTCATATCATCGGGGAAAACCGAGCTGAAATGTAACCACTTTTGTCTGAAAGGATGATAAAAGGACAGCTTGTGACAATGGAGGGCTTGACGTTTTATTCGATCCATAGGTCCACCATATAAATCGTCTCCTAATAATGGAGAGCCAAGCCAGGTAAAATGAACACGAATTTGATGGGTTCTTCCCGTTTGAAGCAAAATTTTAACACTTGAAAACCCATCGTATTCCTGATTAACTTCATAAAACGTAACGGCTTTTTGTCCATCCTCCCGTACTTCACGTTCAATAATAGAGCCTGGTTTTCGTCCAATAGGTGCATCAATTTCTCCCTTCTTCTCCTTCAAATAACCATCAACAAAGGCTGTATACGCTCTTTTCACTAAACCTTTCTGCTGGAAGGAAGACAACTGAGAATGACTGTAGCGGTGCTTGGCAACAAGCATTAAACCAGATGTATTACGATCAAGACGGGTGACAATATGAGCCGTGTAATTCTCGTCCTGCTTTAGATAGTAAGCTAAAAGACCATTGGCAATGGATGCCTGATTTGAATGTGGAGAAGGCATTACAGGTATATTTGTCTGTTTCTCTAAAACAAGCACATCGCCATCTTCATAAACGATATGTAACGGAACCTCTTTAGGCTGAAGCCGGCTCTCCTTTTGTTCTTCAGGAAATATGATTTCCAAAAGGTCTCCTTTGTGAAGAATATATCTGACAGTGGCAGAGTTCCCATTTATTCTTATGCCATCAGAAAATTTTACAGTCTTTATCATACGGCGTGAAAATGCCCGTACCGATACTAAGTAATCGCGTACGAGCATACCATCATGTTTATCTTCAATCGTCCATTTCATATTTCTTTCACCTGCTTCATTTCCGTTCATCAGCAACAAATGAATCATGTACTCTCTTCCAAAATGGAAACGGCCGAAACCGCGCAAATTTTACTTTCTCTTTTGCTACACGGCATTCAATAGCCTTTACATCTTTGTAAGAGTAAGTATGATGATCAATGGTAATTAAAAAGCTGCGATCATTTAGAGGCTTCAGCATGCATGTATGATGCTTTGGCAAAATAAGTGGTGAACCCACTGTACGGAAAACCCGATTATTTATGGAGGCCATTTCAGTGATTTGGATAGCTTCTAATGAAGGGTGAATAATGGCTCCACCCAGCGCTTTATTATAGGCTGTGCTTCCTGAAGGTGTCGAAATACACAATCCATCACCACGGAAGGTTTCAAAATGCTCTCCCTTTATTTCCACGTCAAGAACTACTGAACCTTCCGAAGTTTTTACAGAACCTTCATTTAAGGCTAAATAATGATCCTCACTCTCCCCATTCTTGGGATGGATTTTTATATCTAAAATTGGATATTCCACCACCTGAAAAGGTGTACGTGCAATTTCAATAATCAGCTTTTCTAATTCTTTAGGCAACCAATCCGCATAAAACCCCAGATGTCCAGTGTGGATTCCAATAAAAGCTGTTTCTTTCAAACGATGTATGTAGGAATGAAAGGCTTCTAACAGCGTCCCATCTCCTCCTACTGAGATAACCAAATCTGGTTCTTTTTCGTTGTATTCCAAATTAAATTCAAGTAAATAATTTTTTATTTTTAATTTAATTTCCTTGGAGGTTTGATCACCTTTACATTGTATGGCAAATTTCATTTCTCATTGTCACCCCTTTTTACAGTCCCGCTTTTTTACGTTTCGCGGCTATCCCGATCCTGTTTTTTGCGAAAAATTTTTTGTGCCTCCTGTACCTCATGACGAATAGCGGACATTTCTTCATCGAGACGAAAAGCTGCCTCTGCAGCACGCTTAAGTCGGCTTTGTACTTCCACCGGAATTTGACCGGAATACTTGTAGTTAAGAGAGTGCTCATTTGTTGCCCAAAAATTCATAGCTAAAGTACGGATTTGTATTTCAGCTAAAAGCATTTTCTCTCCTTTTATTGTTTCCACCGGGTAATGAATAATCATATGATAAGAACGGTAGCCGCTGTCCTTTTTATCCGATATATAATCCTTTTCCTCTAAAATCTTAAAGTCCTTACGATTTTTTAACATATCAACAACAGTATAAATGTCATCTACGAATTGACAAACAACACGTAATCCGGCAATATCCTGGATTTTACTTTCCATATGATCAATAGAAAGACCTTTTCTTTGCGCCTTTTCTAAAATACTCGAAATCGGCTTTACTCTTCCAGTCACAAATTCAATTGGTGAATGACTCGACTCATTTTCATACTGTTTCCGCATACCCCGAAGTTTAACCTTAAGTTCGTCTACTGCCTGTACATATGGCGCGAGCAGTACTTCCCAATTCACATCACATCCCACCTTCATCTTGCAATCAGTCGATCATGGCTTTTCATCGAACTTATTGTATCATAATCCATTCATTCTATCAGTCTTCAGTAAAGCACCCGGTTTATCTGCTTTACAAGATTCCTCTATATGTCCATAATAATGCATATACTTTAATACGGAGGCTGGATTTTATGCATGAGGAACTTGAAATCGAATTTAAAAATATGCTGACAAAAAAAGAGTATGATAGCCTTATGGACGCCTTTCAATTGGATGAACAAATGGCTGTTAAACAGGTGAACCATTATTTTGAGACGGACGGCTTTCAGCTAAAAGACCAGGGAGCTGCATTACGTATTCGCGAAAAAAAACAAAAATGTGTTTTCACCCTTAAAGAGCCTCATGAAGATGGATTATTAGAAACACATGCCACAGTATCAAAAGCGGTTTTACAAAACTGTCAGAATGGACATATCCATCTTCCTGAGGCTATCAAGCAAAAGCTGTTAAATCTTCATATCCCTATAGAACAATTAAAGTACCGTGGTGAACTGGTAACCTTCAGGCTTGAAATGGAATGGTACAACTGCCTTTTAGTATTAGATCATAGTTTGTACGGCCAAACGGAGGATTTTGAATTGGAGCTTGAAGCACCAGAGCATGTACACGGAAAAAAAGTCTTTCATCAGCTATTAACGAATTACAACATTTCAAAGCGACCAACCAAAAATAAAATTCAACGTTTCTTTGAAGAAATATAAATGACTATAAGTTCCCACCTCTGATTAAACCAGACTTTCCAAAGGAAGGTTATACAGATATTGAAAAAAGATTCGGGCCCTGATTTATCCATATTTAAATCAGATGAGTTGCCAGAATCAAAATAACGTTGCTACAATAGATAAAAAGCATATTAAATTGTTATAGAACAGCATATTTAGAATGAATAAAGTAAAATCGTAAAATGAATTAGTTCCTATCCCTATAAATAAAAATAGCAGGAAGAAGGGTAAGTGTAATCATGCGTGATATACAAGGTAGTGTTTATGAAGCAATTGGTGGATACGAAACCATTGAAAAACTCGTTGAAGCTTTTTATACCAGAGTAGGAAAACATCCCAAACTCACCCCCATATTTCCAGATGATTTAACGGAAACAGCCAGAAAACAAAAAATGTTTCTTACCCAATTTTTTGGTGGACCTCCGTTATTTTCTCAGGAACGAGGGCATCCTAGATTAAGAGCACGTCATTTACCATTCGAAATCACACCTTCGCGCAGAAACGCTTGGATTGAATGTATGACAGAGGCTTTAGAAGAAGCTCAAATTGAGGAACCTTTCTACTCCGTTATTTTAGAAAGACTTTCTATGACTGCAACCCACATGATAAACACACCTGAGACTGAGAAAGGAGAATCCAAGTGATTCGTAAAAATACTGGGCCAACAACCAGCAGCACAACCCGAAACAATCACTCCCAGTATGGCTTTTCTAATTTACTAAATAAACCGATTGAAATATATACATTTATTGATCCACTGTGCCCTGAATGCTGGTCACTGGAGCCCTTTCTAAAAAAACTTAATCTGGAATATGGACGCTTTTTTAAACTTAAACCAATCATAAGCGGAAAGCTTACAACAATGAACCTTAGTAAAATGAAGAAGCCTAAAGACTTAGCAAAAGCATGGGATCGAACAGCAAGCCGCACTGGAATGAGCTGTGACGGGGATTTATGGTTAGAAAACCCTGTCTCCCTTCCTTGGCTGCCCTCCATTGCGATAAAAGCAGCAGAGCTTCAAGGTGGGAAATCCGGAGCGTCATTTTTACGTAAGCTTCAGGAGCATTTGTTTGTCAGCAAGGAAAATATTTCTAATGAAAACATTTTGCTGCAATGCGCTAAAGAAGTTAATCTGGACATCGAAGAATTTCAAAAGGATTTATTTGGAGATACAGCCAAAAAAGCTCTACAGTGTGATTTGAAGCTTACAAGAGAAATGGACGTTGATGAAATTCCGGCTATTGTTTTGTTTAATCAGTCTGACGAACAGGAAGGTATTAAGATTTCAGGTCTCTACCCATATGAGGTGTATGTAAAGGTTTTATGTGAAATGCTGGGATCTGCACCACAACCAGCCATTAAACCACCTCTTTTGGATTTCTTAAAATATTATCATTTTGTAGCTTCAAAAGAAATATCTGTTGTTTTTGATTGGAACAGTGAACAAACACAAAGAGAAATGAAAAAACTTTTAATCAAACGCCAAGTAGAAAAAATGCCGGCTAAATATGATACATTTTGGCGTTATATTGGTGATGAAAAGGAATTTTAACATTATAAATTTTATAGGTTTCGGATTGTTAAATAAAAAAGGAAGGATGATTATGGAATCATCCTTCCTTTTTTATTTCATCAAGACAAAGGGGGTTGGGAGAAAGTTCACTACAAACAAAAGGGGTTTTGTTTTATTTGTGATATCTTTCACGTATATATCATATCAAGTATGTACAAAGTACGCAACAGATAGGTGAACTATTTCACATAAATGTCACATTTTCAAAATTTAAGGGTATTTATGCATTTGTACTAGCATATATTTTAATAAAAACAAAAGAGGTGATCAGCATGAAAGTACAACTAATTATTTTATCTATTCTCTTCCTTTTTATCTTTGGGTTAAATATCCTTGGTTTGATGAATCTTATTCCTCGTTTTATTACTTTGCCTCTATTGTTTATTTCTACCTATATGCTTATTTATTCATTGGTTTTTAGGAGGGCATTTAGAGGAATAAGAAGAAAACCTCTTGTAAAAGTTTAATGATTAGATTCTGTTAAACATAGGTATTAATTTCCGCTCCAGCCAACTTGGTAAAAAATCAACAATAAGCTTTAACACAGCCAATGATTAAAAGGTCCTTTTCGAGTATGATTATTCTCGTAAAAGGACCTTTTAAACGAATGGGTTACTTCAACAATTCTTCAAATTCATTAAGCTTTTCTTCAAAAACATCTAATGCAGATAAAATCGGAGTCTTAGAAGTCATGTCAACCCCTGCCTGTTTAAGCACTTCAATAGGATAATCACTGCTTCCTGCCTTTAAATAATCCAAATAGCGACTAACTGCTTCATCTCCCCCATTCAATATCTGTGAGGCCAGTGTGGTTGCCGCTGAATACCCGGTGGCATATTGATATACGTAATAATTGTAATAGAAATGTGGAATACGAGCCCACTCTAAGCCAATTTTATCATCTATAACAATATTGTCACCGAAATATTTCTTATTAAGATCATAGTAGAGCTGCGTCAATTTACCTGCTGTGAGAGCTTCTCCGTTTTGCGCACGAACATGAATATCATGCTCAAATTCCGCAAACATCGTCTGACGGAAAACTGTGCCACGGAAACCTTCTAAGAAATGATTTAATAAATAGAGTTTTTGTTTTTTATCATTAGATTCCTTTAGCAAGTAATCATTGAGCAATGCTTCATTACAAGTTGAAGCTACTTCCGCAACAAAGATAGAGTAATTTCCATATCGGAATGGCTGATGCTTATGCGTATAATAGCTGTGTAATGAATGTCCTAATTCGTGGGCAAGGGTAAACAAATTATTAATGTTATCCTGCCAATTTAATAAAATGTACGGATTCGTTCCGTATACACCTGATGAATAAGCACCACTTCTTTTTCCTTTGTTTTCTTCAACATCAATCCAGCGACTCTCAAATCCTGTTTTAAGTATATCCTGATACTCCTTACCTAATGGGGCCAATCCGTTAAGCACATATTCCTGTGCCTCGTCATATTTTACTTCCATATCAACATCATCAATAAGCGGTACATATAAATCATACATATGTAACTCATCGACATTCAGGACTCGTTTACGTAAATTTACATAACGATGCAGCAAGGATAATTTTTCATTTACAGCTTCCACTAAATTATCATAAACACTTTCAGGGATTTTGTTTGAGTCAAGTGCAGACTGTCTTGCGGAATCATAATGACGAACCTTAGCATTAAAATTATCTCGCTTTACAGCGCCGCTTAACGTTGAAGCAAATGTATTTTTATACTTTCCAAACGTATCATACATCGCATCAAAAGCATTTTTTCGAACATTACGATCTCTGGACTCCATGAACTGTATAAATCGCCCATGTGTCAGGTCAATTTCATTTCCATCTGCATCTTCTACAGCAGGAAAGTCGATATCTGCATTATTTAGCATGCCAAAGGTTTGCTCAGGATTGCTTGTAACCTCTGATACTTCTGCTAAAAGCTCCTCCTCTTTTTCACTAAGAATGTGAGGACGCTGTCTTAAAACATCATCAAGATAATGCTTATAAAGGTTTAATTCCTCATTTTCTGCTAGAAACGTTTTGACCTGATTGTCATCTAAAGTGAGCAGCTCTGGAACAATAAAACTCATTGCACTTGATGCTTGAGTAATTAAAGTTTCCGCTCGTGTATTTAATTCCTGATAGAAGGAATTGGTTGTATCCTGATCATAACGCATGTGTGCATACGTAAATAGCTTCCCTAAACGATTGGATATTTCATCCTGTAGCTTTAACATATCTAATAACTGATCTGCAGATTCTGTAATTTTCCCTTGGAATTCCGTTATTTTTGGATAATGCTTTTGGAGTTCCTTAAATTCTTTTTCCCATGCTTCATCCGTTTCAAAAATATCTTCAAGTTTCCATGTTCGTTCTGCAGGAATTTCTTCCCGCTTTGGTAATTCCTTAGCGTTTTTAGCCACGATTGTTTTCCTCCTTCTCGTACATCTCCATACAACTAATTCTTGATGCTAAAATTATAATCCTTCCTGACCACTTCTTTATTGTACAAGAACTTAGGTATTTTTTTCTAATTTTATTAATTTATCTAACACATTTTGATCGGCATTTATAGCTTTCTCTATTGTTTCAGGAAATACAACATCTCTCTTTTTTCGATAGGTATTCCTTTTTATTTGTGAAATGACATTTAGTTTTTCTAATACCCCTAAATACTCCCTTATAGGTACATCCTCTTCAAGAAAAATCGAAGCAAGTGGTTTTCGTTTTTGTATGGAGTGTAAGGATTGTTTCACCTGATTATACGTAAAAGTCTTCCCATTAGACAAAGGATTAATAATCTCTAAGAAAACTTTACTTTGCCAAATATACGTTGGGGTTTCAATCAAAAAATGATGAGGAAGAGGCAGATGAATCTCAGCAGGTAAATACTGCGGATGTAATCCCCTTTTGTACAGCCACAGAATAAATGATTGGTCTTTTGAACTCGGATATTGTGCACGCAGATTGCGAAATATTCTCTTCTCTTTTAACCAATATTCATATAACTGGTGGTCTAGAACCTTAGAATCGGAAAAGATTTGTTCAAAGGTTAGATCTTTTAACAAAGATGATTGTAAAAGACCGTACACTCTTGATTTTATCGAATAGGGATTTGAGAAACTCGATAAGAGATTGGTTATCGGATTATAAAAAAGGATTTTAGGCTCAAGGGCAGGTGTTAGCTTTTGAATAAATAACGCTTCAAAGTGGGTTGTTTTGATTTGATGAATCCCTCTTTTTTTGAGATGATTTTCACCAAGAATCCATAATGGGATAATACCAGCATTGACATATCCCATGGATCTTTCTCGTATTATTTGAGGAGGAATAACCGCACACTGAAATTCGATGGCGAAATATCGATTTTTCCATTTTGCTAAAAGATCTGGTCGCTGGTGGATTTTCGGCAAATAATATTCCATTTCTACTTCTATGTCTTGAGAAATAAGCCACTGGTATAAGGCAATTTTACCTTTTGTATGATACTCCCCTTCTCCTTTATTTTTAAAGGAGCATTGACTCTTTTGAAAGTGAGCATAATGAGGACTCACTTTGTCTCCGGCACGAATAAAAACCTGTTCTTTACAGTGAGGACAGTAAAAAGTATCCTTTCTAAGCTCCTTTAATTCCGTCTTCGTTTTATTTAAAAGTATGACAGGTGTACCACTCTTCCTTAACGCCTTTAACATTGTAAACACCTTCATTCTTTCCACTCTGCTCTTTTTACATCATATCCTTATTTAAAAGGGCTGTAAAAACAGCATTTTTTCATTTCAATTAAATAATGAAGGCTAAATAATTAAAAAATATGCAGAAAACAAAGAAACATGCAAATCTCTGTTCGAGAAATGCATGTTTGAAGAAACTATAATAATGGTGATAATAGACGACAGGTTGATTCGTATAACTTCATAAAAATAGAACGCTTCGCAAATCTATACCGTTCGAGCTGTGTAGAATGTTTAATATCAGCTTTAAAATCCCTCACAAGCTGCTCAGTACTTTCCGTTTTATAGAGAAAGGCATTTACTTCAAAGTTTAAGTGAAAACTTCTCATATCCATGTTGGACGTTCCTATGGACGCCAGTTCCTGATCGACTATCATCACCTTACTATGCAGAAATCCTTCGTTATAACGATAAATCTTCACTCCCGCTTCTAATAGCTCAGGATAATAGGATTGAGAAGCATAAAAGACAATTTTTTTGTCCGGTCGATTGGGAACAAGCAGTTTAACGTCAATCCCACTTAAAGCAGCAGTCTTTATAGCCGATAAAATATCTGTATCCGGAATAAAATAAGGAGAGGCAATCCATATTGATTTTCTTGCCGAAGTCATGAGAGAGAAAAAGAGCATTTTTATCGTCTCCCACTCTATATCCGGCCCTCCGGCAATCAGTTGTACTCCACCTTTATTTTCAATAATATATTCAGGTGATAAATAAACAGGTTTTAAAAGAGCCTTACCAGTCATGTAATACCAGTCCTGAAGAAAAATCGTTTGTAAACTCCGAACTGCTTCACCTCGAACATATAAATGCGTATCACGCCAATTTCCATAATATTCATTTCTTCCTATGTATTCATCCCCGATATTAAGCCCACCTACAAACCCTATCCTGCCATCAATCACAACAATTTTACGGTGATTACGAAAATTAATCTTATTATTTAAAAATGGTAATTTAACAGGAGAAAACGGAATCATTTCTACACCTGCACGTTTTAATTCTTCTTTAAATCCCTTCGAAAGCTCCCAGCTTCCCACTGCGTCATATAAAAAACGCACTTCAACACCTGTTTCCGCTTTTTCCATTAAAATCTGTTTAAAATCATTTCCCAGCTGGTCATCACGAACAATATAAAATTCCAAATGGATATGATGCTCAGCCTTTTTTAACTCTTCCAACATGGCAGGAAAAGCCTTGGAACCATTTGTTAAAACCTTTGTATCTGTATGGAAAGAAATAGGGGAATGTCCAAGTCTTTGAGCTAATCGAAAGGATTGGCGTTGATACTCCCCCATATAATCAAGCTCTTTTTCGTTTAAAAATCGACTCCCTTCAACTTGTCTGAAGGCCCTTAAGTCTAATTCGGCTTTTTGCTTAAACATTTTACGCTTTCTAAAATTTTGGCCAAAAAACAGGTAAAAGAAGAAACCAATACCAGGAAAGGCCGCCAAAACAAGAAGCCAATTTAATGTTTGACTGGGATTACGGTTCTCAATAAAAATTAAAAATGATATAAAAGCGACGGAAACCGTAATAAAAATGGAATAAGCTGTAACAATCCAACTTCCCCAAAATTCGTTTATAACATAGAGTAGACCAACTACCATTATAATAAAAATGAAAAGTTGAATACGTTTAAACATTTAACAACCTTCCTTAACTTTTGGAAATAAAACTAAGAATAATGCTTATGATTCCAATATATTGACATACTTATAATCTAATGTAAATTTTAAAGAAATACAAGCAGGAACTATGGATAAGAAACAGTCAGAATAGGCAAAAAAAGAGACATTCCATCCATTTGGAATGCCCTTAACTCTCTATAAATTAGGAAAATGCTGCTTAATTTGTGCCAAAGCACTTTCCTGATATATTTGGTTCCCATATTCACTTAATCGATGGACAGTCATATTGCTTTCTTCACTGAATTCAAGCATGTGACTAATAACGTCTTCCTGTTCATCATCGTCTAACCAATCATCTCTAAATTGGATGAATAAGTAATATGCCTGATCGTAGTGATAGAGTTCGTCGTGAAATGCAAACGTATCACGGATGGAATGACCTAAGTGTATGACATTTTCAATATCGATGAATTTTAGAACAATGGAGAACTCTTCA
The DNA here is from genome assembly GCF_900111405.1 of Salinibacillus kushneri. GTDB lineage: Bacteria > Bacillota > Bacilli > Bacillales > Alkalibacillaceae > Salinibacillus > Salinibacillus kushneri. The sequence goes on from NZ_FOHJ01000015.1 coordinate 16,716, forward strand.
TCCTCGTCATCTTCATTGTCTTCAATTTGCTCTTCCTCATCAGTCTTCCCACTATTTAAAAAGTGCCCTTTATCTAACAAGGATTCCATTTTATCATCAATCGGTAAATCTAAAAGTTTTCCTTCATCTGTAGGAAGCTCCAGTTTATGGCCATCTTTGGACAATTGGGCTTTTGTTACAATAATTTCAAGTCCCTTATCCATCGCTTGTACTTGTATCCATAATGGTCCATCTACTATAAACTCTTCCTGTTCATTTACTTCATCCATCATTTCCCAGAAGAGCTGTTCACTTTTTTCCCGATTATACCAAACATCTTCCCGATCAAAACCGCGATCTTCAATATCCATATATGAGATATAAAACTTAACTGTATTCTCATTAATACGTTCGATTTCCATTTTAAACTCTCCCTTCTGGTTTTCATTTATCACTTGAAGGGAAATGTTACCCCTTAATAAACTACTTTTTATATTTTATGATAAAACCAAATAAATTGAAAATTAAATTGCTTATTATTAAAAAAACAAACAGATGTCTATCTTTTATCTTGACTTTCCTTTTTTGTTCATCTATATTTGAAAAGGTTAGAATCATTCTCCAAATTGATTTGGATTAGTTTATAATTGTAACTTATTTTACTCTATTTGTCACCTGTTTGGGGAGGTATTATTCGTGGAATTTTTCGATCCTGAAATGATTATGTCGATTTTAGCCATTATTGGTATTGATTTAGTACTTGGTGGCGATAATGCCATTGTAATCGCTCTTGCCAGTCGAAATCTCCCCAGAAGTCAACGCAATAAAGCCATCATTTGGGGAACAGGATTAGCTATATGTATTCGTGTATTATTAACTGCTGTAGCGCTATATTTATTACAAATTCCATTCCTTAAATTAGTAGGTGGTCTTCTTCTCATTTATATCGCTATTCATTTATTGACTGATGATGAAGATGAACCTGATATTAAAGGTAGCGACAACTTATTATCAGCTATTAAAACCATTGTTTTTGCTGATGTAGTTATGGGATTTGACAATGTCATTGCGCTTGCTGGTGCATCAGGTGGTAATATTATTCTTGTTATCATTGGTTTATTAATCTCTGTACCTATTATTATTTGGGGGAGTAAAATTATACTTCTTTTTATGGAGAAATTTCCAATTTTAGTATATATCGGAGCTAGTATCCTTGCCTACACAGCTGGTGAAATGATACTTGGTGAAGAACGATTACAGTCACTCTTTGAACAATATTATGCACTTCAATATATTCTTCCAATTGCAACAATACTTTTTGTTGTCATAGTTGGCCAATATATCAATCAGCGAAAAATCAAAACAGTTAACTAAAAAACATGCTTTAATATGAAAAAAGGTCTGATTCTATTCATATACTTAAGTGTATATGAATGTAAGGAATCGGACCTTTTTTCTATAAAACTAAACCATAGGATTAATTAACAAGTCGTTGTGCTTCTTTTAACTGGAAAGTACGCACCTTTCTTGGTAAGAAACGGCGAATTTCATCTTCGTTATACCCAACTTGAAGTCTCTTTTCATCAAGAATAATTGGACGACGAAGAAGTCCTGGATTTTTTTGTATTAAGTCAATTAAATCTTTTAGTGGAAGTTGATCTAAATCTGAATTTAATTCCTGAAATACCTTGGAACGTGTAGAAATGATTTCATCAGTACCATTTTCAGTCATTCTCAATATCTCTTTAACTTCATCAGCCGTTAAAGAATCAGAGAAAATGTTACGTTCCTTAAATGGGATGTCATGTTCCTCCAGCCATGTTCTTGCTTTCCGACAAGATGTACAGCTTGGTGATGTGAATAAGGTTACCATATGTTTCACTCCTTTAAAAGGATAACTTTTAGAAACAATATAAAATTTCTCAGATTATAATCAATATAATCTGGAACTTTACAAATTAAGTATACTACAAAATGAGAAATAAGGATAGGGTTTATTGGAATTGTTTAAATATTGTTCACGATTTCGTCACTGTCATAAAGTATTATTCCCTATTATTTGTTTAACTAAACCATTTTTTAGGGGATAATTAAAAAAATCCTTGTTATCAATCAGAACAAGGATTTTTTCAATAAGTAAAGGTTTTATTCATCCAGTTCATCAAAAATATTGTCGTTCCTGTCTTCATTGAATGTTAACACTTTATCTACTGGCTCATAGGATTTGCCATATAGCTCTTTATCCTTATAGGTGTGAATATTTTTATACATTTTTTTCATTTTCTCAAAAATTTCTTCTTCCGTTTCATAATCAGGAGACCAATAAAGGATTTCCATTTCGTTTAATTCATTTGTAGCTAATGAACGTCTGGTATAGCCGATCGATCTTGCATGCTTAAATCCTTCTTTTTGATAAAAATGAAGACGTTTTTCGGTATCGGTATCTTCATAATCAATAGGCTCTACTTCCAGTATAATGGGTTTACCTTTAGCTTTTAGCTTATCCATCAATTGATGTCCAATTCCCTGTCCTCTCGATTGGTTGGAAACATATACATAGTCAATAAAAATAAAAGTATCAAATTCAGCAAACATCATCACATGATGTTTGGCTTCATCTTTGTGATAGACGTCTCCTTTTTCTTCAAGAAGCATTTCCATATGCTCCTTTGATTTCATTTCCTCTACCGGGAAATACTTACTAAGCTTTTCATACCAATTCATAAATCTACTCCTTCTCCAATTGTCCTTTTTATTATAACGAATCCTTATGCAAAAGTGAAATTTTGTAGAAGGGTGATTTTTTATTTTCAGACTTTTCAAACCGTCTATCCTGACATACAATAAATATAAGAGAATCTTGAAGGGTGAGATGGTATGGGTTCCTTTCTTTTAGAATTATCTTTATTAGGAATTTTAATCATTGGATTAACAGCCTTCTCGGCAGTCATTGTACAATTTTTGGGTGAAAAGATTTTTGGCAGAAAAACGAAAAGTCTATATTCTTCAAAGTCTCGGTCGATTCAATCTAATTGGAAACAAGTTGGAGGTAATCACAGGTATCGACAATGATAGCTACCACGCAAAAGAAACACTTCCTGTTTGGAAGTGTTTCTTTTCGTTAATCTAGCGGTGTATAATCCACATTTTTTGTATATTTATTGGATGGGTTCCAAATGAGAAATTCATTGACTCCACCCTCATTTAGCGCTCGAATTTGCGCTTCAACTTCAGCTTTACCATATTCCGTAACCGGTTCACCTGAATATAACCATGGAGCTTCAAAATCCTGAATCCAAGGTCTTGAAACAGGAGCATTCTTAAGCTCTCCCAGACGCTCATTTTCAACCTTTACATATTCTTTAACCAATTTATACGGTTCTTTATCAGGGAATGGAATATCAAAGTAACTAGTCCAATGACTTGGATAAATCATGGAAGAAATCACATCTACATTACTCGAAATTTTAGAGAAATTTTGTCCAATTCCAGGTGCTTCTGGAATGGTTGCGGAATAACCGAAAATGTCAACCGATAAATCGACATTATAATAAGCCAATTCCTCTTTCGCGTGGGCAACAAAATCAGTAACTGCCTTTACCCTTTTCTGAACATTATTCATGTCAAGGTCCGCATAGTCTCCCTCACTGTACTGAAGGCTCTTATCACGTTTTTCAAAACCTTCCGGAAATCTTACATAGTCAAATTGAATATCTTTAAAACCTGCTTCAGCGGCCAGCTTTGCAATTTCAATATTGTAATCCCATACTTCCTTCATAAACGGGTTAACAAAGGCCTCGTCACGACCATTTTTCCAAATAGACCCGTTTTCTTTAAAGGATAAGTCCGGTCTCTTTTCCGCAAGCTCTGTATCTTTAAAGACAACAATACGGGCAATCGGATAAATTCCATCTTTCTCCAACGTTTCAAGTTTTGCTCTTAAATCATCAATGTAGTTTTCTCCAATATCGGCATAAGGTGAATCATCGCCAGGGTCAAAGGTTAAGTTCCCATGATCTTCTTTAATGTCAACTACCATAGAATTAAGCTCTGTGTCTTTTACAAGCTTACGAAGCTCTTCAAAACGGCTTCCACCTGCTGATGGACCTGTTACATAGATCCCCCGAACTGCTTCTGGATACTCAAATTGGAGCCCTGAATCATATAGGAAACGTGCAATTGGATTTTCAGGCAAATTCCGCTGCTCTAATTGTACCTGAAATGGACTGTGTGATTTCACAGTTAAAGATTTCGTTTCTTCTTCCCCGTTTACAATAAACTGTGGCAAAAAGGATAGAATTAATGCCATAAAAAGAGTAAAAACCATCTTTCCTGGTCGCATATGATGTTCGGTTCCGGCTCCAACTTCCTCACTGACATAAGCCAAATCCATGTCACTGACGTTCTTGTCATTGCATAATTTTAACTTATACAGTCGGTTGTTTGCCTTCACTCGTCTTGGTTTATTCAATTTGATCAAACTCCCATTTTGTATTGTATATCTCTATTATATTAGAAGTTTGTATGATTTTGTTGACTTTCTTTAATTTTCTCTGAGAAAAATATTTTATTCGACTATTGACTGTAAAAAAGATTCCCTTCACAAAAAAATCCTTGCTACTTTTAAAAAGTAACAAGGATTCAGTTATTCCTAAACTGTGGTCATTTAAAAGAAAAAGCCATTTTATGATTTGCTTTCCAATTCTCTTTTATACTTTTGAAATTCTGTTGGAGTACATCTTACCCAGTGTCCTGGTTTTATTTCTCTAAATTCAGATTCCTCATCTTGATTATGAACAGAAGGGTCATACTCCACTCTTGTACGCCCTCGTTCATAATCAGGGTCTGGTAGAGGAATGGCTGATAATAATGATTTTGTATATGGATGAAGCGGGTTTTCGTATAATTCATCACTATCTGCAAGTTCAACCATATTTCCAAAATACATAACGCCAATTCGGTCACTTATATATTTTACCATGGAGAGGTCATGTGCTATAAACAAATACGTTAAATCGTGTTCTTGCTGCAGCTGTTTCATAAGGTTAACTACCTGAGCCTGAATCGATACATCAAGAGCGGAAATAGGTTCATCCGCAATAATAAATTCGGGTTTTACAGCAAGAGCACGGGCAATTCCGATTCTTTGCCGTTGTCCCCCACTAAATTCATGAGGAAAACGACTAGCATGCTCTTTATTTAAGCCAACGGTTTCTAATAATTCCTCAACTCTTTCTTTACGTTCTTTATCATTTTTCGCAAGTCCATGCACATCAATACCCTCAGCAATAATGTCCTGCACATTCATTCTGGAGTTTAAAGATGCATATGGATCCTGGAAAATCATCTGCATTTTACGATTAAATTTCTTTAGTTCTTGTGTTGATTTTTTCCCATGCACATCTTCACCATTAAATTTTACTTGGCCACCTGTTGCATCGTATAAACGGATTATCGTTCTTCCTGTTGTAGACTTTCCACAACCAGATTCTCCTACCAATCCAAAGGTTTCACCTTTATAAATATCAAATGAAATTCCATCAACAGCTTTTACAACACCTTTACGTCCCACGCGAAAATGCTGCTTTAAATCTTTTACTTCAAGTAATTTTTCATTTGATGCCATTATTTTTCACCATCCTTCGCCACACCTGGTGCTGTACCAGTATTTGCAATTCCCTGCATCCGCCGTTTCACCGATTCAGGTGGTTCAATTTTTGGTGCATCTTCATGAAGTAACCAAGTCGCAGCGTAATGGGTATCTGACACCTTAAACAATGGCGGCTCCAACTCTTCATCAATTTTTAATGCATATTCATTACGGGGAGCAAAGGCATCGCCTTTAGGTGGATCTGTCATGTCAGGTGGTGAACCCGGTATTGCAATCAAATCATACCCATCATTATCTAATGTAGGCATAGATCCTAATAGTCCCCATGTGTAAGGATGTTTTGGATTATAGAAAATCTCATCAGCTGTACCAATTTCTACAATTTTTCCAGCATACATAACGGCCACACGATCAGCAACATTAGCCACAACACCTAAATCATGGGTGATGAATATAATGGAACTTTCTGTTTTTCGTTGAATATCCTTCATAAGCTCCAGGATTTGAGCTTGTATAGTAACATCAAGTGCTGTTGTAGGTTCATCAGCAATGAGTAATTTTGGATCACATGCTAAAGCAATCGCAATAACGACACGCTGACGCATACCTCCAGAGAATTGGTGAGGATACTGAGTTATTCTCGTACTGGCATCTGGAATCCCAACTAATTCCAATAACTCTATCGCTCTTTCCTTCGCTTTAGCCCGGCTCATTTTCTGGTGCTTAATAAGGGGCTCCATAATTTGCGTTCCAACCTTCATCGTCGGATTTAATGAAGTCATCGGATCTTGGAAAATCATGGATATATCTTGACCACGAAGCTTTTGCATCTCTTTTTCTGATTTTTGAACGATATCTTCTCCTTCAAGAAGAATTTGTCCGTCTTTAATAAATCCCTGTGGTTTAGGCAGAAGCTGCATGAGTGCTTTCGTAGTAACCGATTTACCTGAACCGGATTCGCCAACAATAGCAAGGGTTTCTCCTTTATTTACATCAAAACTAACCCCGCGAACAGCTTGTACTTCACCACTGAAGGTATTAAAGGAAACTTTTAAGTCTTTCACATCAAGTAACTTATCCATAATTAAACACCTACCTTTCTATTTATGCATTTTAGGATCGAATGCGTCTCTAAATCCGTCACCTAAGATATTAAAGGCAATCATAATAACAGAAATGAGTATCGCTGGGAATATTAATAAATAAGGATATAATCTTAAGGATTCAAACCCTGTATTAATTAATGTACCTAATGAAGCCTCTGGCGGAACTAAACCAAGTCCTATAAAGCTTAAAAAGGCTTCAAAGAAAATAGCATTCGGAATCGTAAACATCGTATTAATAATAATAATCCCGCTTATATTCGGCATTAAGTGTTTCATAATAATTCTTCTGTCAGGTGTACCGAGTGTTCGGGCAGCTAATACAAATTCCTGGTTTTTCAGCTTCAGCACCTCACCCCGGACAATACGGGCCATACCTGTCCAACCAGTAATGGTCAGGGCGATGGTAATCGATATTATACCCGGCTGCAATACAACGGTCATTAATAGAATGACAACGAGGTTTGGAATACCTGCTAATATTTCAATAATCCGTTGCATGACATCGTCGATACGACCGCCAAAGTACCCTGAAATACCGCCATAGCCTACACCAATAAGCAGGTCAAGTCCCGCAGCTAAAAAGGCGATAATTAATGAAACACGAGTACCCTTCCAAATTCGAGTCCATTGGTCACGGCCTAATTCATCCGTACCTAACCAAAAATAGGTATCCTCCATTTCTTTCGCTTCATAAGGGTGATAGATGGCTTTTACCTCTGCGGAGTTATTGGTTCCATCCCCTTCGCTTATCACTTCAATATCAATAAATTCTTCATCATTGTTAAAGCGTTGAATCGCTTTGTTTGTAGCACCTTCCACATCGTTACCTTCAAATGACCTTTCAAAAGTTCCATCAAGACCTAACCAGCTTATGTTTTCGAGTCCTGGTGCTCGCGCTGGCATTTTTGAACGTATTAAGTCCTGATCATTATAGCCATATTGGTTCATACCTGGACCAAATATACTCATAATGATAATCACAATTAAAAGAATAAGAGAAAGCATTGCAGGAATGTTTTTAAATAATGTTCTTCTTGCATCCTGCCAGAAAGTTCGACTTTCCCGTGCGATTTTTTCACTGGTATCCTCATTCTTTTCTAAGGGTTCAAATAATTCCTTGGGTAAATTATTTTCATTATATTGATTGTTTTGGTCTTGTGCCATTATTTCTCCCCTCCTGACAGTCGAATTCTTGGGTCGATAATTCCATATAGGAGGTCAATAATTAAGATAATCACAACAAATAATACAGAATAAAATAATGTTGTTCCCATAATTGTCGGATAATCATTTACCATAACTGAGTTTACAAATTGTTCACCAATACCTGGAATAGCGAAGATTTGTTCAATAACTAATGTTCCAGTGATTAAACTAACAGCCATTGGTCCAATAACTGTAATTAATGGAATTAAAGCATTTCGTAAACCATGTTTAAATACAATGCCTGCTTGTGTAACTCCTTTTGCTCTAGCTGTCGTTATATAATCTGACCCCAGTACTTCAAGCATCTCGGTACGTGTAAAACGGGCAGAAATGGCCATTGGAAAGATCATTAGTGCTATAACTGGAAGGACATGATATTCTAATCCACCCTTCCATAAAGCTACTGGGAACCAGCCTAACTGAACTGCAAATACATATTGCAATAAACCGGCAAAAACGAAGGAAGGAATAGATGTTCCTAGCACGGCGATAATGGTTGAAGTGAAGTCAAGAACTCCATTATGGAAAATAGCGGCAATTAACCCTAGTAATACTCCTAAAATCACTCCTACTATTAATGACTCAGCCCCTAATATAGCAGATGGCCCAACACGGTTGGCCAAAATATCTGTTACGGGTGTGGAGTCAAAATGGAAGGAAAGTCCCAAATCCCCTTGTACAAGTCCGGCTAAGTAATTCACATACTGTATAGGGACCGGATCATTCAGACCATATTTTTCTAAGACAATTTCCTGCTGTTCTTCTGATAATTTATTTTCAGCACTAAGCGGACTGCCTGGCAAAATCTTCATCAGAAAGAACGTAATGGATGCAATGATAAATAAAGTTATAACCATGTAAACAACCCGCTTAAGTATAAACCGTCCCATTTGCAACACCTCCTGATATAATGTCGATTCTTTTCGAAAATTGACTGAAAGTTCATTATTAACAAAAAATTCTCCAATAATGGAAAAGAGAGTATATGCCAACTTAATGGTCCATATACTCTCTTCCCATATCATAAGCCAGCCTATTCGATTAAGATTAAAGGATTAATCTTATTCAGTAGCTACAGCTTCAGCCCATTTGTACTCATAAGTAGGTCCAAAGGAATTAACATAAATGTCTTTCAATTTAGGGCTAACCAGTTGAGCTCTTGCACGCTGATAAATTGGTGCAATCGCTGCATCTTCAAATAAAATTTGTTCAGCTTTTAAGAAAGCATCCATACGCTCTACTGGCTGTTGTGCTAATTCAGTTCCAGTTGACTGTACAAGATTATCATATTCTTCATTGGAGTAACCCATCTTGTTATTTCCACCGTCAGTTAACCAAAGACTTAACCATGTATAAGGATCCATGTAGTCTGGTCCCCAACCAGCATTTTGGATATCATAGTCCATATTTGTATCAAGATCTAGACGTTGTTCGAATGGAACTTGTTTTAGAGTAAGGTCTAAACCTGGCAAGTTTTCCTCAAGTTGGGAAACAATATATTCATCCATTTTCTTAGCAGTTTCAGTATCTCCACCCAGGTATTCAAGTTCAATACTATCTGTACCTAGTTCTTCTAACCCTTTATCCCAGTATTCCTTAGCCTGTTCAGTGTCGTATTGTACAAGATCTCCATTGATGCTGCGGAAGTCTTCTCCTGTTTCAGGATGTTGATAGAAGTCTTTTGGTACTAAACCATTTGCTACGATTGAACCATTATTAAGGATTGTATCTACAATTCCTTGCTTATTGAATGCTCTTGAGATTGCACGACGAATATTTGGGTTTGCAAGTGCTTCATTTCGAGTTTGGTTCATCTTCAAGTAGAAAACAGTCATTTCTGGTGTTACTCTATAATCTTCATGAGTAGAATATTGGTCAACTAAATCCGCGGTAAGACTTGCACGATCAATTGTACCAGCTTCATATAAGTCTACTCCTACCTGAGGGTCTTTTACAACCTCATAAGTCATTTTTTCAAGTTTAACAGTTTCAGCATCCCAGTAATCCGGGTTCTTATTTAATTCCCAGGAACTAGCAGTGCTTTCCCAATTATCTAAAGTAAATGGACCGTTAAATAGTAATGTATCAGTGCTAGTTGCGTATTCGTCACCTTGTTCTTTAACAAAGTCTTCATTTAATGGTAAGAATGTACCGAAAGTTGCTAATGATTCAAAATAAGGGGTTGGATTTTCAAGTTCCACAACAAGTGTATAGTCCCCATCAGCAGTTACACCTAAATCTTCAACTGGTGCGTCACCTGAGTTAACTGCTGTCGCATTTTTAATTACGTCACCCATCATATATGGTCCATATTCAGATCCAGTGTCAGGATTGACTGCACGTTGCCATGCATATACGAAGTCATGAGCAGTAACTGGGTCACCGTTTGACCATTTAGCATCTTCTCGTAATGTGAAGGTCCAGGTTAAGCCATCTTCACTAACCTCGTGATCAGTCGCAATACCTTCTACAATTTCTCCGTCTTTCAAACGATATAAACCTTCCATAGTTGCACCTAAGAATTGGAATCCAAATTCATCAGTAGCCATAGAAGAGTCCATGGATGGAATTGTGTCACGATTAATTAGGTTAAATACTTGTTCAACATCTTGTGACTCGGAAGAACCTTCTTCTGAGTTTTGGCTATCGTCACCAGTGTCTTCTGAAGTGTCACCTTCATCTCCACCAGAACAAGCAGCCAAGAATAGACTTAGTACCAGACCAAGTACTAAGAGTAGTGACCATTTTGACTTTTTCATGGTATTAAATGACCTCCCCTTAAGATTTAATTTTCTAAATTTTTAGTAGATAAATCATCTACGTTTAAAATTATACAAGTTTTCTAAACATTTTGCATCAACTTTTTTATTTAAAATTAAAAAATCATTGATATTATTACGTTCCGATAACAAAAATAGGTCTAAATACCCACATTTTATTTCGATACAATTCGATATAAATAACAGAATTTTTTGGTAAATGCATAAAAATTTATGAAACAGAAGTAAATGAACAAATTATTCTTATTTATACAGTCTCTATTCGTCTTTTAGTAAAGAATGAATTTTCTGTATTTTACTGTTTACCCTTTTTATTGGTTTATTTCTAATAAAGGCATGATATAATAATTAGCAGTTTTAACGAAAAAGGTGTTTGTTTATGTACATATTTAAAAATAAATGGAGCTTATTATTACTAAATCTCATCATTACTGCTAGCTCCTATCTTTATTATACACCAGGGAATCAATTGAAAGAATTTATAAATACTTTGTTTTTTGTCAGCTTTCCATACATTATACTGGCTCTTATCCTTTTCCTTACGAGAGAGCGTTTTTTTGATGGTATCACATTCGGCTTTCGCAGATTTTGGGCTGAAATGTCAAAAAAAAAGGACTATCTGGAGGATTGGAAGGATAGACCTCTTCCATCTGAAAGAATCAGCCAAAGATTCCTTAGGTCCATTTCTTTCCAGGCTATTTCTCTGCTTATAATCATGATGGTATTACTCATTATTTATTACCTTTAGAGTCAAAGTTGCATTTTGAACATACATTATATATACTTTAAGAAAATTTAACATCACATTTAAACGATGATGAAGTTGTAGTAGATGATTACCACTGTTTTTAGAGAGCTTGGATGGTGGAAACAAGCATCATGTAATCATGGAAATTGGGGCTTCGGAGTTTGAACACGCTTAACGGGCGTTATCAGTTTAAGGCGATTTCCAAGTTAATCATGGGAAATAACAAGGGTGGTACCGCGGTTCATTCGTCCCTTAAGGGATGTAATAGAATCGCTTTTTTAATGAAATAAAAAATTGAGGTGATAAAATGGATACAATATTTTCCGGCATTCAGCCAAGTGGATCCTTAACCATTGGAAACTATCTTGGAGCTCTACGGAATTTTGTTGATCTTCAAAAGAATTATGACTGTTATTTTTGCATCGTTGACGAACACGCTATAACTGTTCCTCAGGATCGCCTGAAATTAAGAAACAATATTCGTTCTTTAGCGGCATTATATCTCGCAGCAGGAATCAATCCGGAAAAATCAACATTATTTATACAATCAGAGGTGTCTGCCCATGCTGAACTTGGCTGGATGCTGCAATGTGTCGCTTACACAGGGGAACTTGAGAGAATGACTCAATTTAAAGATAAATCAGCTGGGAAAGATGCGGTAACTGCAGGATTATTAACTTATCCACCATTAATGGCAGCGGATATCCTTTTATATAGTACAAATCTTGTTCCTGTTGGTGACGACCAAAAACAGCATATCGAATTAACCCGCGATATAGCGGAGCGATTTAATCGTAAATATAATGACATTTTCACGCTACCTGAAGCACATATTCCAAAAGTTGGAGCCAGAGTCATGTCGCTTCAAAATCCAACGAAAAAAATGAGTAAATCTGATAAAAATCAAAAAGCAACGATTTTTTTGCTTGATGATGAAAACAAAATCGAAAAGAAAATTAAAAGTGCCGTAACAGATTCTCAAGGTACGATTGAGTTTGATAAAGAAAACCGCCCAGGTATCTCAAATCTACTCACCATTTATTCCAGTTTTAGCGGAGAAACAATTGATGCTATCGTAGAAAAATACGTTGGACGAGGCTATGGAGACTTTAAACAGGATTTAGCAGAAGTGGTCATCAACGCCCTTTCTCCTCTACAGAAACGTTATTATGATTTAATTGAGTCTGACAGACTTGATGAGGTATTGGATCTTGGAGCAGACAAAGCTGAAGTGAAAGCCAATAAGATGCTGAAAAAAGCAAAAAAAGCTATGGGACTAGGCAGAGTTCACAAAAAATAAATCCTATAAAAAACCGGCGGTAAGCCGGTTTTTTATAGGATTTATAATATGTTGTGTAACGGGAAGTTCTCTATTATTCCCTTTTACAAGCAGTTTAATTACAAAGGAATCGTCTCATCTATACTTTCTTTTTCAGTAGGTATCTCTCCTGAAGCATTCCTTGTCCTGCAGGAAGCTTCCCTGTAATGTAAAAACGCTTTCCTATTTTAACAATTCGACTTTCACTAATAGTAGGCTTGATTAGATGATGAATTCATGGTACCTGTTTCGAGTTCCCAAAGCTTTTCGAAAAAAGGCTGTCCCTTGGTCATTTTGCGGCAAATTTCCTCATGGGTTTTCGTCCAGCCATTTTTCAATCCTTCATAGAGCTCTTCCCAGGCTTCATTAAAGTCCATCTGTTGTATACTTTCATATTGACCGGGTGCCCATTCTGTAAGCCAATAACGTAACTCTGCAACATGAGAAGTTTGTCTCATTTGATCCAGCATCATCATAAGTAATTGTTTTAATTGTCTTTCCTTCCTTGTTAGTCCAATCATTTCATAAGGGGGAAGTGAAAGCGTATGGTATTCTTTAACGTATTGTTCAGGTGAAAAAGAAAAGGATGCAGGCTCCAGTTTTTCAATCATGTCATACACTAATCGTTCTTGCCTAGGAATGAGTCGACTTTTGCGTATAGGCAGTGAGTATCCCATTGTATCAATGGTTACAATTGATTTTCCATCTGTTGCAACAAATGCATATTCAAGAGGGATACGTTCTTGATTCTTTCGTAAATATGCCCGTTGATAAACCGAATCTAATAAATCTTTTGGCAAATCCTGCAGGTCATTTTCAATGTAATCATACAATGTTTCTGTTACATAGACTAATGGAACTTGGTCTAAGAGTTCAATTCCATCTTCTTTTCTCCACTCATGAAAGTGGCAAACATTATATCTGTTTTCTTCCCCTTCAAACCAATTTACCCAAACATCATGTAAATACATCATCCAAGACCCTCGCTTTACTATTTCATCCTTTCTATTGTTCATTATGGCCATGTTTGGCATTTTTATTCTTTATAAACCAATGTTTACCTCAATCGGAAGGGTAAAAAAAACATGTAAAACTTATAATCAAAATGCCCACCGGTAATAAATAAGTCTCAGGCTTGTCCACTATAAAAAGAAGGTAATCGATAAAACTTAAGCCTACCGGTATTATATTCAAATAAATAATTAGCGATACACCACCAGCAATTGTTAGTCCAAAACCAATAAAGAACCAAAAGATCCATAGCATTTTTCTTCCTCCAGGCATGTCCATGTATTATATATATATGAATGAATAAAAATCATATACCTGGGAAAATCTAAGAATTTCCCTTTACTAAATGTAAAATAAAAGGTAAATTTATATTTAACAGTCTTTTTGCGTTTAAGTTTCCAGTTTTTTATTTTAAAGGTGAGGTCAATTATGGAAGATAATCGAATCATAAGAAGAACATTAAAAAAGAAAAAACGGAGAAAATGGGTTCTTTTTTCATTGCTATTCATTTTATTAAGCTTTGTTTCATATACAACCTATGAATACTTCGCAGGTAAAAATGCTGCCATGGAACAAGTTGATGATAAGAGTAACGAGATGAACGAGAAATATAAGGAAGATTTTAAAGGTGTCGATGATGGACTCAAAAAAACCAATGTGCTTCTATTAGGTAGTGACTCTCGCGGAGAAGAAGATCCGAGGACGGACACAATTATGATTGGTCAGTACGATCCTGAAAAAGAGACAGCTAAATTGGTTTCCATTATGCGGGATAGTTACGTTAATATACCTGGATACGGATATAACAAAATTAATGCGGCATTTCATTTCGGTGGACCAGAGCTATTAAGACAAACCATAAAAGAGAATTTTGGTATAGACCTGGAGTATTATGCCATTGTAGACTTTGAAGGATTTACTGAGATTGTTGATACCATTGCACCAGATGGAGTAGAAATCAATGTTGAAAAGCATATGTCTCGTCATATTGGGGTTACACTTGAGCCAGGTCGTCAAACTCTTAATGGTAAAGAGCTTTTAGGATATGCAAGATATCGTTACAGTGACAGTGACTTTGAACGTGTGGAAAGACAGCAAAAAGTAATGAAAAAATTAAAAGAAAAGCTGGTTTCATTTTCAGGTGTTTTAAAACTCCCTCGCATGGTAGGTACCTTACAACCTTATATTAATACAAACATGGAAACTTCTAATATTATTTCGTTAGGGAAGGATTTTCTTTTAAATCCTGTTGATGATATTGAAACCCTTCGTATACCTGTTCGTGATAAAGCGTGGGATGCTCATCATGAACATGCAGGCTCAGTATTAGAATTTAATGAAACAGAAATGAGACAAATCATTCAGGAATTTTTAAATGAAGAATAAGCATAAAAATCGGCCATGGGCCCGATTTTTAGCTTGTAGAGAAACCCCTGTTTTTCTACAAGCTTTTTTTAATGATTCTTTAATTTGTGCTAAGCCGCTGCACCCGAAATACACTACGCTTTCCTCGGTTGAGCGCTGAGCCTCCCACGACGAACAGGACGTTCTAGTAAAAAGGAATCGATTAGGTATTCACACGAAATTTTCATAAAATACCCCCTGACCATCTACTTAGACAATCAAGGGGGGATTTTCTATTCATTATACTTTTTAAAGATTAAAGATACATTATGACCACCAAATCCTAATGAATTAGTCATAACAACATCTACATTTTGCTCAATCGCTTTATTTGGTACATAGTATAAATCGCAATCTGGATCTTCATTTTCATAGTTAATAGTTGGTGGTATGATACCATCCGTTAGGGTCTTCACTGAAATAACCGATTCCACTGCACCGGCTGAACCTAATAGGTGACCTGTCATCGATTTTGTAGAACTAACAGCTAAATCATAGGCATGATCACCAAAAATGGTTTTAACTGCATGCGTTTCAAACTTATCATTTAATTCTGTACTGGTTCCGTGAGCATTAATATAACCGACATCTGTCTTGTCAACATCGGCATTATCCAATGCCTGTTTCATCGCTCTTGCTGCTCCTTCTCCTTCTGGGGCTGGTGCTGTAATATGATAAGCATCTCCAGTTGATCCATAACCTACAATTTCTGCATAAATTTTAGCACCACGCTTTTGAGCAGACTCCAATGTTTCCAGGACAAGGATTGCCGCTCCCTCACCCATAACAAATCCATTCCGGTTTAAGTCAAATGGACGACTAGCGGTATTTGGATCCTCAGTTGTGCTTAAAGCTTTAGCACTCGAAAAGCCGGCAAAAGCCATATTTGTAATAGGAGCCTCAGCCCCTCCTGTTATCATATAGTCCGCATCCCCACGCTGAATGACCTTGTAAGCATCCCCGATGGAGTTTGCACCTGAAGCACAAGCTGTAACCGTACAAGAATTAATACCCTTTGCACCTAGTATAATCGAAACCTGTCCGGCTGCCATATCCGGAATCATCATAGGTACAAAAAACGGACTAACTCTCCGATACCCTCGGTCCATAAACTTACGGAATTGTTCCTCATATGTAGCCATACCGCCAATTCCTGATCCAATCCATACTCCGGTACGATCAGCAATGTCTTCATTGATATCCAAATCTGCATCCTTTACGGCCATCATCGATGATGCAACAGCATACTGAGTAAAGAGATCCATTCGTTTTGCATCTCGTTTATCCATATAGTTTGTAGGATCGAAATCTTTTACTTCACCTGCAATTTTGGCCGGAAAATCATCAGGATTAACTTTTGTGACAAAATCAATTCCTGATTGTCCACTCCTGATATTATTCCACATCGTATCAACATCATTTCCAACAGGAGTTACGGCTCCCATTCCCGTAACCACTACACGACGATTATTCATGAATTCACCTTCCTCCTTTTCATCTTACTAATTGTAAGGCAAACGTAATAAAATAATAAATGATTATTCCGAAGTTGTGAAATACCTACGCTTTTCTTTGTCCAGCTACGGCTCCCAGGTCATGGCGGACATAAACCAAATCCATTTCGCGGCCTACGTTCAACCACTCCATGTATTCGGCTTATACCGCCAGACCTGACCAGTCGCCTTCGCTTTTCTTTGTCCAGCTGCGGCTCCTAGGTCCAGGCTGTCATAAGCAAAATCCTCTACGTGACAAAAAGCACGTCACTCCGTGTATTCTGCTTATGCAGCAGGACCTGACCAGTCGCCTTCGCTTTTCTTACCACCTTAAAGCTACTGCTCCCCAGGTTAGGCCTCCTCCGAAACCTACGAGGACGACAAGGTCATTTTCTTTGATTTTACCGCTTTTTACATCCTCTGACAAAGCAATTGGAATGGAGGCTGCTGAAGTATTGCCGTATTTGTGTACAGATTTAGACATTTTTTCTTCTTCTATGCCTAATCGTTCTCTTGCAGCTTCCATGATTCGAATATTGGCCTGATGCGGGATTAAATAATCTACATCTTCCTTATTAAGGCCAATTTTTTCAACCACACTTACAGCAGATTCACCCATTTGACGAACGGCGAATTTAAACACTTCACGTCCATTCATTACTATATATTCATCTTGATATAGGTGATCTCCCCCACTTCCATCAGATCCTAATTCAAAAGATAGTATTCCTTTTCCATCTTCTACTGGACCAACAACCGCAGCACCTGCACCGTCTCCAAATAATACACAGGTATTACGATCCTCCCAATTGGTAATTTTAGAAAGCTTTTCAACTCCGATAACAAGTACATTTTGATAAACACCTGAATTAATAAACTGTTGAGCTGTTGCTAATCCATACATAAATCCTGAACAAGCTGCACTGATATCCATAGCAGCAGCCTTCTTTGCACCAAATCGTTCCTGCAGACGACACGCAACAGAAGGAAATGGCTGATCAGGAGTAACAGTAGCAACTAAAATCAAATCGAGCTCTTCCCCACTAACACCAGCATCCTCCAGTGCGTTAGCTGCTGCTCGATAAGCCATATCCGAAGTATCCATATCATCAGCAGCAATTCGTCTTTCTTCAATACCAGTACGGGTGCGAATCCACTCATCACTTGTATCCACGATTTTCTCTAAGTCATGATTGGTAACTACTTTTTCCGGTACGAAATGACCAATTCCTATCAAACCTGCATTCATATATTCATCCCCTTAAAAGGTTTATATTTCAGCATCGACTCTTTGGTCTTATGCCGTCATTACATAATCTATCAGATGGCAAAAAAAGGCCACTCCACGTGTAACCACGATGGAAAACTCCTACGAAATATTCCCACCATAAACAAGCCTTTTTTAAAATCACCTTTGTCATTGTTATCAATTATTATGACCTGGTGTTAATTTTAATGTAAAAAAATTTATTTTTCAAGGTTTATAAATCATAGAACTTGATAAAAAGCCTCCCGAAACAGGGATATCTACTTAATCCTGATTGGGTAGATTCCCCGTTTCTTTGTATTGTTCGATAGCCTTTTCTACATCTTGTCTTACGGACTTGGGAACTTCTTCACTATAGCTCCCCATAGTAATTACATCATCACGAAAATCAAAATTCATTATTCCTGAGGGTAACTCCCCCTCATCAAACCTTTTTGCTACCAGAGAATAGATTCGATCGACATGCTGGACTGTACTTGTAAGAACCGTTGACTCTCCCATATCAATCAGATCAGAAATATAACCAATTGCATAAATGTCTGATTCCTTTGCCTTATCAACAATTGGTATGATAAATCCATCCCCGGTTGGATAGATGACATCTATATCTTCCTCCTTTAAGACATCAAATTGCATTAATGCCTGTTCTGTATTGTCCCAATGGTTCACCATTCTTATTTCTACATTCACGTCTGGATTTTGGTATTTGGCACCTTCATAAAATCCATCAATTTCAGGCTGCCATTCGTAGGCTCCCAGTACACCGACACTATTCGTTTCTGTCATAGCACCTGCAATCATACCGGCAAAGAAGCCCATTGCATGAGCATTAATTTTTAAACTTGTAATGTTTTCACTATATGTATCTCCATTAAAATAAACAAACTGTATATCGGGATAATCCTGATCAATTTTAGAAAAATACTCTCCATAGCTGCTGCTGTGTCCAAAGATTAAGTTCACGCCTTTATTAGCAAAAGTTTCCACAGCCTCGTTCACCGCTGTCTGTGAATGAACACCCTCTTTAAAATAAACATTGGTATCCATCTCCTCCTGAATGTTTAAAAGTCCAAGATAGCCTTTCTTTCCCCATGTCTGATCATGAATGGATCCTTCAACGAGCATACCGACATTCTGAATATTTCCTGTCTCTAATACATTTGAACAGCCTGACAATAAAAGAAATAAAATAATATAAAGAGCTCGTATTCTTTTCACGCTACTGCACTCCAATTCTATCTCTGTTTCTACTCTAATATACGATTACACGTATTTTAGTTTACACATAATTTGGGTTAATTCAAACGATAATAATTCTCTTTCCAGTTCATTATATGATTTTGTACAACATCAATAGCCTCATCTGCCGGTGTTTGTGAAATACGTTTATCATCTAAATAAAATCGATTCTGTTCTTTATGATAAGTGATGGATAATACATTTGTTTTTTTCTTTTCCTGAGTTAAACAAAAGACACTATCCACCAGATCATCAATAAATAAAACTGATTCCTTTTGTGACGCATCTTTAAAATCCTTTTCCCTCATCCACGGCCCAATGACAGGGGGAATAAATAAGAAGACTTCATTGCGAATATGTGATAGTGACATGTCTCTAATATCTTCTTCCATTATGAAGTAATATTCTCCTTTTATATTTTCTGTATTTAACATTTTTTTAACATCCTGAGGAGATTTATAACAGGAAATAACAATAGTACGGGAATGTTGATTTCTAATATTCCGAACATCCTCCTGCCAATTAAATAAAGCGTTTCTTCCTATTAAAGTATATAAAAATTCTTCTTGTGGATTCGTGATATGGCCCACACCATTAACCTCAATTCCTTCACTTAAAAATTTCTCAACAAAGTGAAAACCCATCCAATGGAAACAATCAAATACGACTACATTCATCTTTATTCCCCCATTATCCATCGGTTGTAAAGTAAACTTTTTTGCAGGGATAATTCTTTATTTTTGAAAGTCACTTTGGTAAACTAATTACAGTATAAAGACAAACGAGGTGAAAACCATGCGATTTCTTTGGACATTTATTTGGAGTTTATTATTAAGTTCAGCGGTTGTATATGTAATTTCTAATATGGCTACTGTTGATTTTAGTTTTAATGCAGCCTTATTTTTAGCAGTTGTGTTTACGATTATTGTTTCTGTATTAGGAGAAGGCATTTTAAAGGAAGACGATGTCCATTAATTCGAATATTTTTTCCTGCATTCATCAGATAAAGGGGTCAGATTCTAGCAAGGTGTAGATGAGAGGAAATCCTTTTGAAGAAGGATTTCATTATTCTTTCTTGCTAATCTGACCCTCCTTATTTGTATCAGTTAATGAAATGGTAAGTCAGATTAAAACCATGGTAATACACTTAATGCGGTTAGTGCAGCCAAAGGAAGAACCAATCTTCTAAAACGTGGACGATATCCATAGTAGCCATACTCATATGGTGGGTTGGAGCCATAATAGCCCCATTGTCTTTGACCTGCCATTTGCGCATCCTGATACATAGACAGATTATCTGATTCAATAGGTACAGCCAAAATAACATTTTCTACGTCAACGTTTATGATGATACCATCAAATTGACGACCATCCGTGGTTTCCGCTAATACATATTTATTCATATGTGACTTACACAACGAATACAAATCCTGATGATGTGGTTGGCTTTTATGCATCACACCTATTCCCTCCTTTATACACCAACAGTCTATTCGTTGGACATTTGTCATGTTCCATCCTGACTGACAAAATGAGTGAAAAATTTTGGGAAGAATTGTAGAGGAATGTGCATATAAATCCGTCTATCACTTAGATAACAGACAAGTTAGTTAAGGAGGCACATACATGAATGAGCTTTGGGTCCTTTTACAGTACTTATTTTTAGGGTTATTTCAGGGGTTTACCGAACCTATTCCGATTTCTTCAAGCGGACATTTACTATTGCTTCGTTACTTGATGGATCTTGAAAATTTGAAAATAACTTTTGAAGGTTTTTTAAACTTTGGTTCATTACTTGCTGTTTTATTGATTTATCGAAAAGATATTGTGAGATTAACCGCAAACAGCTTACGATACATATTTAAGCGTAATAAAGAGGACGCAAGTGATTTTCGGTTTGTTTTATTTCTTGTCATCGCAACCATTCCGGCCGGATTATTAGGTGTTCTATTTGAAGACTGGATTAGTGCTACTTTCAGTGGAAATATACGGATGGTCGGCATTACCCTATTTATAACAGGTATAGCCTTATGGATTATTCGTAATTTACGTGGTCATAAAGGAGAAGCCGACATTACTGTGAAAGATGCGATTATCATTGGACTAGCACAGGCCGTATCCCTTTTACCTGGTATTAGCCGATCTGGTGCTACGATTGTAGGTGCAATGCTCTTAGGTTTGAAGCAGGATACAGCTCTTCGTTTTTCCTTTTTACTCTATATTCCTGTCAGTTTAGGGACAATGATTTTTTCTGTTTCCGATATGTTAGAGGATACAGGCGATGTACTTTGGATTCCTTCACTTATTGCTTTAATTGGGGCATTAATAGCTTCTTATTTTGCGTTGAAATGGTTTATGAATATCATGAAAAGCGGTAACTTGAAATACTTTGCCTGGTATTGTGTTGCTCTTTCCATTATTATTCTTTTTATTTTAACATGATACATCCATCAGGTATTCCAAAAGGTCTGTTCTTATGTTAATTTGAATGACAATCTTTATACACTTTGGAAAATGAACGGATATAAAAAATGGCTATTCCCTTAGGGGGGGAACAGCCATTTTTTTAATCAGGAATACCTAATGCTATTTTCGCATAACGAGACATATAATCCTTGGACCAAGGCGGGCTCCAAACAATATTGACCACTGCTTCGTTTATCTCAGGAATGTCGGAAAGTACACGCTGTACATCCTGCTCTATATGGCCAGCAAGTGGACATCCCATCGCCGTTAATGTCATGGTAACTTTACATACCCCATCATCATCCATATCAACACCATAAACTAATCCTAAATTGACAATATCAATACCTAGTTCAGGGTCAATTACATTTTCAAGGGCACCCATAATATTTTCCTCTAATTCTTTATCCATCTGTAAGTCCCCCCTTTTTTAAATCATAAAAGGTTGTTATTTCTAGTATAAAACAAAAGTGTGTAAAGACAAAATGATATATACCACATCTTTATAAATATTTTTCAAACCATTCCACTGTAGCAAGAATAGCCTTTCTACTTACTTTATGCCCTCTGTTTTTTTCTGGAATAAAATGCAACTTCTCTCTATTCTGATAGTTGGGCAAAGCTTCATGATAAAAGGCTTCCGTGTGCCTAAAAGGAACAGTAGGGTCCTGGTCTCCATGCCAAAATAATAAAGGTCGATCGTTTAGTTGATCGATATGTTTCGATAAATCAATTGGTTCTAAAGATTGAATTTGATTATGTAATTCCTCATTACTAAAAGGAAGCTTTATTCCTGTTTTCTGTACTTGATGAATTGTAAACTCAGCCATTTCCATCGTCTTTGGTGATCCCATTAATACGACTGCAGCTTTAATCCATGGGTATTGGGTTAATGCTGAGCTTGTTGTAATTCCTCCCATACTGGTTCCGGCTACACCAAAACGCTGATCCAATAAAAGCTCTCTTTGATCCAAATTCTCTTTCAAAACTTGCAAATCCTCAAGATTTTGCTTCACAATATTCCAAAATTCCAGTTCCATTTCAAGTTCTGACTTATGAGCAGATCGTTCACCATGCTCCGTACAGTCAGGTAGTAATACCCGATATCCCTTCTTTGCCATTAAATAAGCAAAAGGCAAATTATTTTCCTTTGCACTCGTAAAACCATGAATATAAGTGACTACAGGTAAAGGGGAACTTTGTGCTACATCATCTACAACATGCAATACGGGGATATCCTCAATTTTCTCTTCTTGAATAATGACCATAACTCTTCCCTCTTTCTTTAAAATTCAATATCCTTAATGTAACAGAGTGATATAGAGAAGAAAAGCAAAAGACAGCCGGAAAAATCCTTTACACATACTAACAATCCATATAAACTAGATATCATCGAGGTGAGAACATATGAGTAAACATTTAATTGCATTAGATCTTGATGGGACACTACTCTCCGATGACAAGGTAATCCGCAGCAAAACTAAAGGAACCTTACACCAGGCAATGGAAAGAGGTCACATTGTCGTCATTGCTACCGGACGGCCACATCGCGCAAGCATACAATACTATAATGAACTTGGATTAAATACTCCGATGGTAAATATGAACGGTGCGCTCGTTCATCACCCTAAAGACAAAAATTGGGATGTTGTTCACTCCCCTATGTCAATCCGAACTGCAAAATCTATAATTCAAACATCTTATGATTTTAATGTACAAAATGTCATGGCAGAAATTCGTGACCACGTTTATTTAGACAAACACGACGATGAAATCATGCAAATTTTCCATGCAGATTTTGAAAATTATCCTGTTACAGTGGGAAATTTAAAAAATACATTAAATGAAGATCCTACCTCCATTTTAATTTCACCAAAAGAGCATCATATTACACAACTGAGAAAACATTTAGATGATAATCATGCATCTGTTATTGATCATCGTAATTGGGGAGCTCCATGGCATATTATTGAAATTGTTCGTTCAGGCTTAAGTAAAGCTGTTGGACTAAAAAAAATTGCCCATTACTATAATATACCGAAAGAACGAATCATTGCATTTGGCGATGAGGATAATGACTTTGAAATGATTGACTATGCAGGCATTGGAGTAGCTATGGGAAATGGAATTGATGAACTAAAAACCATTGCCAACTACACTACAAAATCGAACGAACAAGAAGGAATAGCGTTATTTCTTGAGGAATTTTTAAAAACTGTAAAATAACACCGGAATTTCTTTTCTTTATGCTGTAAAGATCTGTTCAGTCGCCTTCGCTTTTCCATTGTCCAGCTACGCCTCCTAGGTCATTGCGGACATAAGCCTAACCCATTACATGGCGAAAATCATGCCATTCCATGGCTTCGGCTTATACCGCATGACCTAACCAGTCGCCTTCGCTTTTCCATTGTCCAGCTATGGTCTCCCAGGTCATTGCGGACATAAGCCTAACCCATTACATGGCGAAAATCATGCCATTCCATGGCTTTGGCTTATACCGCATGACCTAACCAGTCGCCTTCCCTTTTCCATTAATATACTGTCATAATGTCTTTATGACAACACACAATAAGCTTGAACACTTCTTTAGGTGTTCAGGCTTTTTTAGTGCAACCTGAGGGGGATTATGCCTTGAGCAAACGAAGCAAATCGAAGCGTTTTGTTTCACAGGGTGTAAAGGCAGTTCAAAAGCATGATGAGCGTTTTCCTTATCGGGAACGTTTTACGGATGTCGAACGCAAGCGTGATGAAGCAGACAATCATACTTTAGGGGGTGTTTGACGATGGCAAACCAACTAGTGGAACAAGCCAGAAATGCCGTCAATCGCTTAACCAATATGGGTGGTCAAATGAATCAGCAGCAAAAGCAAAAAGAAGCTGAAGTTGCCC
Organism: Salinibacillus kushneri; assembly: GCF_900111405.1. Taxonomy (GTDB): domain Bacteria; phylum Bacillota; class Bacilli; order Bacillales; family Alkalibacillaceae; genus Salinibacillus; species Salinibacillus kushneri. Next base: position 41,233 of record NZ_FOHJ01000015.1, read on the forward strand.
GTAACGTTATACAATCAGCCTATAACGAATCCGATTCTCAGGAAAAACAACAATTGCAGCAGTTGGAACAACAAATTGACCAGCATTTAAAATAAGTGATTTCTTCCGTCCGGCATGAATGATTCATGCCGGACATTTTTACATCATATAGCACATAATGTTTGGTTTTTACTGTGTTAAATCGCTTTAACGAACCATATTTTATAAAAATATTGTAAAAAAAACGTAAATTTTGTTGTTTCCTTTCCAATGATTCTATATAATTATGTTTGAAGTTGAAAAGTTGTAAAATTAAAAAAGGGGGAGTCCTAGACTATGAAGAAAGTCTTAGGTTTTGGTTTCATCTTAGCTTTAATTCTTGTACTGGCAGCATGTGGTGATTCTGGTGAAAGTAGTGGAGATGGTGATGAGTCTCTAAATCCAGACAAACTGGTAATGGGATTTGTTCCTTCTCAGGACTCGGGAGAAATTGCTGAGACGGCTCAGCCTTTAGCAGACAAACTTGGGGAAGTTATTGGCAAGGAAGTTGAAGCAAAAACAATGACAAGCTATAGTGCACTTGTTGAAGCATTAGGAAACAACGAAGCACATATTGGTTTCCTTCCTGCCTTTGGGTATGTCTTAGCATCAAATGAATATGATGTGGATGTCCTATTAAAATCTGAACGTAACGGCAGCGCTACATATGTGGCTCAATATTTAGTGAGATCTGACTCTCCTGTTGAAAGCTTAGATGATTTAGAAGAGCATGCAAGTGAAATGACCTGGGCTTACGGAGATGCTTCATCTACTTCCGGATACCTATTCCCAGCTTCACAGTTGATGAATAAGTTTAATATTGAAGATACAACCGCTCTTCAAGAAGACTTCTTTGGGGGAGTTCTACCATCTGGCGGACATGACAATAGTGCAGTAGCTGTTTTAGATGGCGATGCGGATATTGCAACAACGTTTGATGATGTACGGGATACAATGTTAGAAGATTATCCAAATATTAAGGATGATTTAAAAGTTATTGGAACTACAGAGGAAATTCCAAATGATACCGTAACGGTTCCATCTGCTTTAGATGATGAACTTACCCAGGATATTAAAGAAGCATTTCTAAGCTTTAATGAAGATGAGGAAATGATTAAGATTATGAATGAAGTTTACAATTGGGATGCCATTATAGAAGCAGAGGATTCTGAATATGACATCGTTCGTGAAACATACAATAATTTAGGCGGAGATGTTCCACTAGATTAACAGGAATGCTAACGACTATATAGAATGTTCCATAAATAGGGAGAAGAAACCAGCTTCTCCCTATTTTTTAAAGGAAGAAAGGGAGAATCACATGATTACATTCAACGACGTTTCACTTGTCTATCCCAATGGGACACAAGGTCTAAAAAATATAAACGTAGAGATTAACGAAGGAGAATTTGTCGTTATAGTTGGACTTTCAGGAGCTGGTAAATCTACTTTTATCCGCAGTGTTAACCGGATGGTAACACCAACTGATGGCGAATTATTGGTGAATGGTGAAAATATTATTCCTAAAAAAGGAAAAGAATTAAGAAAACTGCGGACAAGCGTAGGAATGATATTTCAGAATTATAATCTTGTTAACCGCTCCAGTGTAATAAAAAATACAATTAGTGGACGACTTGGGCATACTGGCACAATTCGAAGTGTTTTCAACCTTTATCCAAAAGCGGATAAAAAATTAGCTTTTGAAAACCTTAAAAGAGTTCATATGGAAGAAAAAATATATAATCGTGCCGATGAACTGAGTGGAGGTCAGCAACAAAGAGTGAGTATTGCCCGCGTACTGACACAAGAACCTTCTATTATTCTGGCGGATGAACCTGTAGCAAGCCTTGATCCACCCACTTCTCATCAGGTTATGACCTATTTACGACGAGTCAATAAAGAGGATAATATTACAACTATTGTCAACCTGCATTTTATTGACATGGCAATGGAATATGCGGACCGAATCATTGGCATGCGGGATGGTGAAATTGTATTTGATGGCCTGGTAAATGAAGTTGAGGAAAAAACATTTGAACAAATCTACAATCGTCCAATCCGTGAAGAGGATTTGAGAGGAAGTGAAAATGATGCCTCAGCTTCAGGAGAATAAGACAGATAAAGTAATGACCAAAAATAGCGTATATTCCGTTTATCCGAAGAAAGTTAAGTTTCAGATTACGATTATTTTTGCGATTGTCTTTTCCATATATTTCTATAGTTTACGAGAAACCGAAGCAGATTTTTTAGAGTTCTTTAGTGAATTAAACCTTATCTTTGAAAAACTTTTACGAATGTTTCCACCTGAATGGAGCTATATTCAAGCAGCTATCGATCCACTCATTGAAACCATTCAAATTGCAGTAGTGGCAACAACCTTTTCTGTACTCATTTGTATTCCAATGAGTTTATTATCTGCGAATACGATTGTAAAAAATAAGTACCTTTATCAAACATTCCGTAACATCATGAATATTTTACGTACAATGCCTGATATCCTCCTGGCAACGATTTTTGTTAGTTTTTTCGGTATAGGAATTGTACCTGGTATTCTGGCCTTAACGATTTTTTCATTAGGATTATTAGCAAAATTATTAAGTGAAACGATTGAAACGATTGATCCAAGACAGATGGAAGCTATTCGATCAACAGGAGGCAATATCATACAGGTAATATGGTATGGAGTGGTACCACAAGTGCTTCCAAATTTCATATCCTACGGTTTATATGTATTTGAACTTAACGTACGTGCCTCCCTCGTTCTTGGTTTTGTTGGTGCAGGAGGTATCGGTTCGATTATTGATACACAATTAAATTTTATGCAATATCAAAAAGTAATGGCTGTACTCATTTTGTTACTAGTGGCTGTTATTGTGATTGAAACCATTAGTAACGCGCTAAGAAGGAGAGTTGTATGATGAATAATGAATTTAAACTGCCACCTAAGCCTAAAAGCAATCGTAAAAGAGTTCGAAACCTCATCATCGCTCTCATTCTTGTAGTTATCTATTATTGGGCTTTTTCGGGTGTGTTAAGTCGTATTGATTGGTCATTTGTTAATAAACTATCCGATAATCTAACCCGAATTGTTCCGCGACTGGCAAATCCAGATTGGGCTGAAATAGGGAAAGTCACAGAATTAATTTTCGAAACCGTGTTTATAGCCTATGCAGGAACGTTAATCGCTGCTGTATTAGCCGTCCCTTTTGGCTTCTGGGCAGCTGGAAACATGGTTAAGTCACCTATATGGAATACTTTTGGAAAATGGTTTTTAATTCTTGACCGTACATTCCCGGAATTAATTCTGGCTATATTCTTTGTTATTTCAGTTGGACCCGGGGCATTTGCAGGAGTCCTTACCATTGGACTTACTTCATTTGGAATGCTTGGTAAGCTTTACGCTGAAGTAATAGAGAGTATTGACATGGATGTTGTCGAAGCCATGGAGGCAAATGGGGCTAATAAAGTCCAAATTCTCTTTTATGCCATTTTCCCACAGGTTCTACCTGAATTTTTATCCTTTGCTCTTTACCGATTCGAAGTCGATATCAGAGCTTCTACCGTTCTCGGACTGGTAGGAGCTGGAGGAATTGGTACATTAATCGTCCTGACTGCAGCTAACCGGGACTGGGAGCAATTGGGACTTATAATCATTTCCATTATTGTCGTCGTTATGATTATCGACTATATCAGTACTAAGATCCGTAAACGATTAGTTTAATGGAGTAGAAGGAAAACATTTTACACAAAAATTAGTTTTCATGATTTATCAGTATTTGAGGTTGGGATATCAATTTTAAAGAAGAATCTTTCGGATTTTTCTTCGATAAAAAACTTGTGTCCCAGCCTCTTTATTTTTTATCAATCTTCCTTACAGGTTCCAACTAAAGGTCCATATCAATGAAAAGAATATCGTAGCATTTCCCTCTTTACATTTCTGAACATTCAATCTATGATATGATTAACATTCTTTCAACGAAGGGGACTTTATGGTGATTATTTTAAAAAATCAAGAGTTTCAGGATCGTACCGAAGCGCAAACAGATATTGAAGATCGTGGCTATACCTTTGGTGATGGCGTATATGAGGTCATTCGAATATATAACGGAACGTATTTCATGCTCCCTGAACATTTAAATCGACTCCAGTTTAGCCTGGATGAAACAGCTATATCCTATCATGTTAAAAATGAAGGTTTAGAAGAGCTCCTTCATCAGTTATTAATAAAAAATGAAATAGAAAATGGAGCCATTTATCTTCAAATAACGAGAGGGATTGCCCCACGTAAGCATCCCTATCCACAGAAAACCCAACCCCAGCTTTATGCGTATCCAATCCCGGTTTCAAGCCCGGTTGAAGCACAAAAAAATGGTGCTAGTTTAACATTGATTGAGGATAAACGCTGGCTGAGGTGTGATATTAAAAGCTTAAATTTACTTTGGAATGTGATGGCAAAGCAGCAGGCACAGGAGAATGGACATTTTGAAGCCCTCCTTTACCGTGATGAAAATCATATTACAGAAGGTTCATCATCAAACTTTTTTGCTATACAAGATGGAAAGGTTATTACACACCCAGCCAACCATTTCATTTTAAACGGTATTACCAGGTTAGCAGTGAAACAGGTGTGCGAGAAACTTGATGTTCCATTTGAAGAAAGAATTTTAAGCATTCGTGATCTAGATCATATTGAAGAAGCTTTCGTTGCGTCTACAACTGCAGAAGTTGTTCCAATAACAGCGATTGATCAGCGAAAAGTGGGAACTGGGGAGACAGGTCATGTAACCAGACGCATTCAAACAGGGTTTAAGGAACTTTAGGAAAGTAGGCTGACTATTAGTGGTCAGCCCTTTTTATATGGCAGGTAAAAAGGATAGATAATATTGGATTGTCCAGAAAATCACCGATAGTAAAAGAATGATTCCACTGCTTATCCATATGATCTTCCACTTTGCATGATGTTTATATTTTATATAAAGGAAGATCACTGGAAATCCAATAAATACAAAAAAACTGCAAATAGAAAACAAAAATAAACTAATGCTTACTAAGAAATGACTTGTCATTAACGTAAAGGATCCGATAAAGGTAAATATTGGAATAACTGCAAATAAAGGTGTCATCACCAAAAAGAAATACATTCTAAGCGAATAATCCTGCATGAATTGCTCTAATTCTAATGAGGATAACCAATTGGTGAAAGATTGAATCTGGGCCTTTCCCCATTCAACAAAACTTGTTCTAATCTTTTTCATATCGATTTGAAAGGCTTCCATTTTTCCACCCCTTTTGATTTCTATTCATCTTTATATTCCTTTTTCAGCTTATTATAAAACATCTTACCCTGAACATATTCTCCCCCTATTATTATCATACCTTCACCTTTTGTATGAAAGGTTTATAACTGGTTCCTTTTGTCTATCCTATTATTACAATAAAAAATTTCGCGAACTATGTCTTCTTTTCTTTTTCTATCTTTTGTTTCATGCTAATATAAAGGAAGAAAACTAGGGAGGGATAAAATAATGGGCATATTAGTAGAAAGTACTCCAAATCCAAACGCAATGAAATTTACTGCAAAAGAAAATATTTTTTCTGGTGATGGCAGCATCTCCGTCATGCCAGGACAAACCAGTGAATATGAAATACTTAATGAACTCATGAAACTGGACGGAGTAGACAATGTATTTGGATACAAAAACTTTATTACAGTGAATAAAACGTTCGATGCAGAATGGGATCAGCTCACTCCTAAGGTTGAAGAAGTATTGGAAAAGTATGGTTACTAAAAACGACTGATGAAATTACTCTCAATACATGTAATACCTCAGAATGATCAATAAAATAGTCTGATCACACAGATTGAATAAAAGCGGAAGCACTCAAAAGAAGTGCTTCCGCTTTTTTAAAAACGCTGTGTTAGAGCTTATTGTTGTTTTTCTACCAAGTTGATTGGAGCCGAAGTGCGCGAGACTCCTCCGGGAAGAGCGGTATGCGGGAGACCCCGAGGCATTTGCCAAGGTACCGCCCGCGGAAAAAGGGCGCGGAAAGAGGGCGCACTGGAGCACCAATCAACCCACAACAGAGCCTTTAAAAATAATATGGACCTAAAAACATAACATATAATAAGAATTGCAGCCCAATAAAATAGCTGTATTTTCCAATAAGTCCCCAGTCTTTTTTAATAAGTTTTATACTAATAAAGGACAAAATCGCAAATCCAACAATATAAACCATGCTATTTCCCGGAAAGTTAATATAGATTGGTGCCAGATTATAAGCATTATCAGGGAATAGGTGATGCCTGAAAAGCAATGCCCCTATGATATAGACGATTATACCTCCATATAATATTTTAGGGTGATTATCCAATTCCTCCCCTTTTCCTTTCCAGCGATAGTAAAGAGCCGTACCTCCCAAATAGATAATTGGTATTATAATAAGTAATAAAGCCAAATACAGAATAAACGCTGCTGTAGATAAATTACCAATCGTCATCCCAAAAGCGATTAGATATTCATTGGCCGACCGATCTTTTGCTTTTTCAATCATATCTGGCTGATTCGATGCCATAAGCAGTTTGTATTGAGTTCCATCTATTCTATCCTTCCAGCCAACAGCATCCTCCCCAATAAAAAACGGATTTGAGGTTAATGCATATGTATTACTTCGTCTTTCAACTGTGATGGAGTTATCATTTTCCAGTCTCATGAGATAAACATTCATCGCTTGCTCGTCATTTGAATCGGTAAATGTAAAACCAGCACTTCTAAATAATACTTCTATGGCCCCGTTCTCTGCAGGCCGTAAACGAAATTGCGAAATCTCTTCTAATGGGGCTTGTGTAACAGGATCATAAGGCTCAATCTCTTTTAGGTTAATGTCCGGATTTTCTGCGTTGAGGGTACTGTGAAAGAAATAAAACTCTTTATTCTGGTTGCTTTCTGTTTCAGCAGAGACGGCTAAATGAAGCTGTTCCTCTTCAGAAGTAAATACAATATCGTTCATTTTATTACTAATTCCAACATTAATATTAGTTTGAGTCAGTCGTTTGTATTCATTATTCATTTTCTCAAAAATCGTAAGTGTACCCTCATTTCCATTTATTGCGTATACAAGTACATATGGACCTGATGATTGTATGTGCTCAATCGGATGAGAAACCGGTGCTATTTGCTGGGGTTCTTTAGCATTTGTTTCTAAATTGTAAACCTTTTGATCGCTTGAATATAAAATATTTCCTTCTTGTCCTCTTTCGAAAATATCTGCCTCGTCAATAATTTCGCCAGTCCTGCCGTTAATTATCTCACCTTCATTAAAATAAAATACGGTATCACCATTCACGTAAAAATCCTCTATCCGGTCCCCTTCAGTTGGAATGACTTCTTCATCAACTTTTGTAAAATCAGAATCATAGCTTATACGATTAATCGCTCCATCCCGTAAAAAGTAAAGGTTCGTACCGTCCTTTGTTTCTTCAACCTGTGGCTCATGAAAGCCGTCAATCGTTGTAATTTCAAGACCTCTACTCCAGTCATCAGCCGGCGGGGCTGTAAAACGGTATAGATTGGTAAAAAATAATACAACAAATCCAATGATAACGATTAGTAAAGGTATGATCCAGAATAGCTTCTGTCTAAAGGCTTTCATTATGTCTCTCCTACTTTCTAAACAAAATTTTCAAAACATTCCTACCCATTTTATCACAAAAGGAGTTCTGCTGTACCAGTTAAAAGGAAATTTTTACTAAAATTTTGAAGTAATCGTCCGAACTATAAATAGTACTGAATCTGCCTCTGGGAAACGATTGAATTCAGCTTAATGTGATGATTTACCTTTTCAAAACCAAATACCAAACGATATCATCTCTCACACTTAACACACAAAAATGGAGATCCCACTCAACAGAAATGGATCTCCATTAATGTTAGACTCTTTCGATTGTAATGTCCTTTTATCCCTCACTATTATCGGCAATAGTAATCGGTATTTCCTTAACAAATGGATTTTTGTCTACAGAAGATCGGGTAAATGGAGCCGGTAGTAACGTTACCGTTGCCACATATTTACCCGGCTCTATCTTCCCCTCTTTTCCTTTAAAATCCCAGGTTTCCGCCCAGGTTTGGGATTCCCCTGGTGGCAGGTCATAATCTACAATCGCTTGTGTAAACATTCTACCCTCTGAATAACGATAAACAACTTCCTCTGTCTCCTCATCTTTGACCAGAATCTCATATTGCTGTCCCGATGGAAACGATAGTGTAATTTGCTCCTCAGTTGGATTGGTTAGTTTCATATGGAAAGTGATTTGACTCTTCCTTTTATCGGATGTTACTTCATAATTTAACTTTTTTAACAACGCTTTTTCGTCACCTTCCTTTTCCTGTTTTTCTTCAATAGCTGGTAAAGATTCATCTCCTTGTGTTTTACCAGTCTCATTCAACGGCTTAGAGGTTCCGCAACCAATTAGAAAAGCAAAAAACAAGATAACTACCAAGAATAAAAGATTTCTTTTCACCTGGAAAACCTGCCTTTAAGAACGTAATCTTTAACCATTTAGACGAACGCTATCCGGAAATTGTTACAACAACTTATACGACCTTTTCATCTTCCTTCCTGAAAAAGCCAAATATGCCGGTTGTTTGAACAATATTCGTAAAGGCATTTGGATCCACATCATGTATAATATTCTCCAGGTCATATAATTCATAGCGTGTGATTACCATTATTAGCATATTTTTATCTTCTTTTGTAAATGCACCCTTGGCTGGAATCGTTGTAATTCCTCGAACCATTTTAGCATGAATAGCTTTCTCAAGCTCATCGGCTTTTGTAGTTATAATCATGGCTGTAAGCTTCTCATGTCGTGTATGAATCGCATCAATAAATCTTGTGGTCACATATAATGTAACCAATGTATAAAGAGCTTTTTCCGGATCATAAAGATAGCCTGCCATTAGAATAATGAAGCCGTTCATAGTTAAAAAATATACACCAATAGGGCGATCGTTCATCTTTGATAGAACCATCGCGATTATATCCATACCACCTGTAGAAGCACCCCATTTAAGGGTAATACCAATACCAATAGCAGCTATGATTCCACCAAATACGGCATTCAGTAATATATCATCGGCTAAATGCCTCAAAGGGATGACTTCCAGAAAAATCGTCGTACATGCAACTGAAATGGCACTATATATTGTAAAACCCTTTCCAACTTTAAACCATCCTAATATGGTAACTGGAATATTTAGAACAAATAATAAGATACCTGTTGAAAGATCAATTCCGATAAAGTCCTTAAAGATACTTGATAATAACTGTGCAAAACCGGTAAAACCACTTGCATAAACATTTGCCTCAATTAAAAATAAGTTCAGGGAAAGAGCATTTAAGAAGGCTCCGATAATAACAATAATAAAACGTTTAGCTTCTAATAAAAACAACTTATTCACCCCTCTTCAAACATTTCTGGCTATCGACCATTCTAAGGGCAAAACAAATTCTTATAAAGTCAACCCTATAAAGAATTATTCAATTACACACATTGACGAATAGTCGTTTCCAATATACACTAAGATAAAAATAATAGCATAAAATATTGTAGGTGAAAATATGAACGTGAAAATTATTACAGATTCGGCTTGCGATTTACCGAATTCCTATTATAGTGAATATGATATAGAATTTCTACCTTTACTTGTCCATTTAAATGACCAGGACTATGAGGATGTCACAGGTATCGAATCAAAAAAAGTTTATGATGCTATGAAAGATGGCGCTATTCCAAAAACATCACAAGTTTCTCCTGATACATTTCTACAAGTTTTTTCTACATATGTTGAACAAAATCAGCCGATTGTGTATGTTGGATTCTCATCAGAATTATCCGGAACACTTCAAAGTGCTAAAATCGCTCAACAGCAGATTCTTGAAGAAAACCCGGATGCCAAAGTTTATGTAGAAGACACAAAATGTGCTTCTCTCGGGCAAGGGTTGGTTGTATTAAGAGCTGCTCAGCTGGCGAAAGATGGGGCAGATGCTGAACAAATTGTTGAAACTGTCCAATATCACGCTCATCACATGGAGCATATCTTTACAGTTGATGACTTAGAATACTTACAGCGTGGAGGACGTGTAAGTAAAGCAGCAGCATTTTTCGGCGGTCTTTTAAATATTAAACCTCTCCTCCATGTTGAAGATGGGAACCTCGTCCCATTGGAAAAAATACGTGGAGCTAAAAAGGTTAAAGTGTTAAAGCGTATGTTTGAAGTTATGGAGGAACGGGGTAAAGAATTGAACCAGCAAACTATTGCAATCAGTCATGGTGACGATTTGGAAACAGCTAAAAAGCTTGCATCCATTATTAAAGAAACTTATAAACCGAAAAACATCCTTATTGGTGATATTGGTTCAGCTATTGGTGCACATGCAGGACCTGGGACTATAGCATTATTTTTCTTAAATGATTTATACCAATAATTTACCCTACATCATGATTCTTAACACTTATTTAAAAGATGTTAGAAACTTCCTCCCTTACAGAAGAAATTACCACGCATGAATTCCTTCATACCAGATATTGCGGACTATATATATGATAAAATATAGAATGGAAAGAGGAATTATTTATAAGTCAACAAAGGGAGGAATTATACATGCGTCTTAAAGATTTAATCATTGCCTATCAAAACGAAAAGAAAGAATGGCCTGAATCACCAAACAGTTTATTAGACTTCTGCCAATACAAATACAATAAAGGCGAAATGCCAGCAGCCGACTATCGCAGCCTATTCTTCAAACTACATAAAGAAGGAGCAACCTCTGCGCATTAGTAGAAAAGCGAAGGCGACTGCTTATGTCTGCTAGGACCTAGGACCCGTAGCTGGACAGTAGAAAAGCGAAAGGGCCTTGATCAGCCCCGATCGTATAAGCAAATTCCATGAAGTGGTATGCTTTTTTTCCACGTAATGGGATTTGCTTATATCGACTAGGGGCTAGGCCCTGTAGCTGGACAGAGAAAAGCGAAAGGGCCTTGATCAGCCCCGATCGTATAAGGCAGAACTAGGAACCACAGCTAGATAAAAATGACGGAAAAATCCATTCCAAAGTCTATTAGACTTATGGAATGGATTTTTTTATAGAGCCATTTATACAATCATTTCTCTTAATCAAATAAACCGGTCTATTTTCCTGTTCATTCTGTCTGTATTATAAGGAATCACGTCATTCAAAGAGTTTTCCTTTTACAGGTAATAGAATAATTTTAGTTCCTGTCGCTTTCATTGTCTATTCATACGCTATCTGCAGGAATTCGGTCTACTGTTTTGATATTCGTGTTGCTCCCAAGTTCAATCCTTTCACTTTTTATATTTATTCAGTCCATCGCAATGAATTCTGCCGCCTGGTAGATTATTTAAGTCTAACCGAAACGAAATCACGTCTGTTCAACCAATAATTACGTCCCGTCTCTCATAAAATTCCTTCATCTCTACCTCTCCCCTTTTTCTTGCAAAAAAAGGCTTAAATCTCATAATAAAAGATTTAAGCCTTTTTGATTCCTCATTCACACTGTTAAAAATTAACCAAACAGTGAAACACCATATGGTAAGCGTCCAAAGCCAAGAACCAGGGCAATCACAAATGCAATTACGAATTGAATCCATAAGCCATTGGTTGACTGGGCATCCTGCTTTTTCACACTAATCATTTCCATCGCTATGATTACCCATAAACCAGCGATGACCTTAATAATTAATTCACCACTAAACGAACCGTAGTTAAATAATAGTTGGGCACCTGAAAAAAGGATAAGTAAATAATCAAGGCGTAAAATCATTTGCAAGATTTTTGCCGGTTTTTCTTTTCCAGACTTATTGGAAAAGGCTAATACAATGGCGAACAGAATAAGGGCTAGTACCCAGGAAGTAACATGTAAGTGTGTCACGATTTCTCCTCCTTACAAAGTCTTTCATCATCTATCATATCATCTTTTTCTTCCTTCTGCTAATTAATTCAGATAATTCATTATAATATCCAGAATAAACTGTTATAATGGATATATTCAAAATTTTTTACATATTTTTTTCGTTAGGAGGTATTTTCTTGTCAATAACCACTACTAGTGTCATTCAGCAAACCGAAAAATATGGTGCACCGAACTATTCGCCACTACCTATTGTTACTGCTAAAGCAGAAGGGATCTGGGTTGAAGATCCTGAGGGCAATCGTTATCTGGACATGTTAAGTGCTTATTCTGCTGTAAACCAAGGACACAGACATCCCAAAATTATTCAAGCGTTAAAGGACCAGGCTGATCGAGTTACGCTCACATCAAGAGCATTTCATAATGACCAGCTTGGACCATGGCTAGAAAAGGTTTGTAAACTAACCAATAAAGATATGGCACTTCCAATGAACACAGGGGCTGAAGCTGTAGAGACTGCTATAAAGGCTGTCCGTCGCTGGGGGTATGAAGTAAAAGGAATTGAAGATAATAAAGCAGAAATTATTGCATGTGAAGGAAATTTTCATGGACGTACGATGACTGCAGTTTCACTATCTTCTGAAGCTGAGTATCAACGGGGCTTTGGCCCTGTACTTCCTGGCATTAAAGTGGTGCCATATGGAGATATAGATGCTCTTAAAGAGGCTATTACTGAAAATACTGCCGGATTTTTAGTAGAGCCTATACAGGGTGAAGCAGGAATTGTTGTGCCACCAGAAGGATATCTAAGAGAGGCGTATGAATTATGTAAAGATCAAAATGTCCTCTTTGTAGCAGATGAAATTCAAGCAGGTCTTGGACGTACTGGAAAAATGTTTGCCTGTGACTGGGAGGATGTAGAACCAGATGTGTATGTACTGGGGAAAGCTCTTGGTGGAGGTGTTTTCCCAATTTCAAGCGTAGTAGCCAATAAGGATATTCTTGGAGTCTTTAATCCAGGATCACATGGCTCAACTTTTGGAGGAAACCCACTAGCTTGTGCTGTATCAACCGCTTCACTGGAAATTATCGAAGAAGAAAAACTGGCTGAACGTTCTGAGGAATTAGGACAGCATTTAAAACAGGAATTAGAAAGTATAGACAACCCAGTGATTAAAGAAATTCGCGGAAAAGGTTTATTTATTGGTGTAGAACTGCATGAACCAGCTCGTAAATACTGTGAACAATTAAAAGAAAAAGGACTCCTTTGTAAAGAAACACATGGCAATGTCATTCGCTTTGCTCCACCGCTTATAATAGAAAAAGAGGATTTAAACTGGGCTATTGAAAAAATCAAGGAAGTTTTATAATTTACAGAAGCCTATCAAATGATAAACGTGGAGAATGAGCCTTCATCAGACTCATTCTCCACGTTTTTCCTTTTTCCAAGAAATAATCAAATACCGTCAAAAAAGTTTTTAATATGGCTCTGTTAAACATAGGTGTTGATATCCTCTGCAGTGCGCTCGCTTTCCGCGTGCTTCCTCACATACACCTGTGGGTCTTTCGCATAATGCTCTTCCCGCTGCATTCTCGCACACTTCAGCTCCAATCAACTTGGTAGAAAATCAACAATAAGCTTTAACACAACCTTAATATTAGTGCTTTAGCTGATATTTCTTTAAATCAATGGTACCCTTTTCACTTATCTCAATCCCCTCCGCTTGTAAATTTACCATTTGCTCATAGCGGGCCTCTTCGCTTTTTATTGCAATTTGCCCTTTTATATTAATCACTCGATGCCAGGGCAAATTATATTTACTGCTCATGGTATGAAGAATACGGACCACCTGACGTGCAGCTTTAGGATTTCCAGCTGCCCTAGCAATTTGACCATATGTCATAACCTTTCCCTCGGGTATATTCCGAATGACGTTGATCACTTTTTCCGTAAAAGGTGTCATGATGTAACCTCCTCTACTCTTTTCAGCGGCTGTTTTTTCTTATAAGTTAAGGAACGCCACACCCATTCTAAAGGGCCAAAATAAAAGCGTATTAACCACCATTTACTAAAAAAGACTTGAAAACTATATAGAATAACCACAATACCTATACTCCAGACCGGACTCACTTTTCCATATAAACCAAATCCTGGACCATAAAATAGAAGAAAGCATATAATAGATTGACTTATATAGTTCGTCAAAGACATTTTTCCTACGTAGGTTAAAAAATGTAAACGTCTCCCCCACTTTTCATGCTGAAACAGCAAAGTTATACCCACAAGATAAAAGATGCTTGAAGCAGCCCCTCCAACATGGTCCTGTATAAAGCTTAACCACTCTGGATTGCCGATAAAGTAAGGTCCCATTTTAAATAGTATAAAGACAGCTAGTGAAAGATAAAAAATCCTTTTTAAAACAGACTGATAGGTATCGATGTCATGAAGCCATCTCTTCTTCATTAGAAACATCCCAAATAAAAACATCGGTAATAAAACGATAACTGAAAAAACAACTCCCATTCCACTATTGGAATAAACCCAATCATGGTAGTTTTGTACAAGAATATCTGGTAATGAATGACTTGAATAGTGACTGAAAGCAATAGAAATTCCATCCTTATTTATCCAGCCTAAGTATCTCCTCGACACATATAAAAACCAAGTATACAAAATACCAGGCACAATAAGCAGAGCTAAAAACCATTTTAATAACGTTTGGGGTTCTTGACGGAAATAGAAAAAGAGTAAAAAACCAATCGCCCCATAGCTTAATAGAATATCCCCATGCCAAATCATAAAAGCATGAATAACCCCAAACCCTAATAGGATGAAAAGCCTTCTTACTAATACTCCATCATTTTGCAATCGATCACTCATCATTTGCATACCAAAACCAAACAATAAAGAAAATAATGTATAAAAACTGGCCTGAAAAAAGATATCGATCATCGTTTGAATCGCATGATCCATCGAGGTGTTCCAATACTGCTCCTCTCCACCATAAAGAAAAAATGGTGCATGAAAAGCTGGAACATTTACCATTAGGATTCCAAATAAGGCAAAACCTCTCGCTGCATCAATCCAGGGTATGCGTTTTGAGCGTTCTGTAGGGGTTGAATGAGGCATAAGTATCTTCCTTTCTGCATAATTGAAATCTATTTATTAAACGAACAGATACCAGCTTCTATACATACACTACCACAAAAGGAGGCGATGGAGATGCCTGCATTTGTTGGAGCAGTAAAAGTAAATAGCATCGGTACCTCGAGTATTTTTCATATAGGTGATGTCTATGCCATGTCTCCCGTAAGCTCTGCTAAAACATTTGCTGGTGGAGGTTCCTTTAATACAGGAGACGGATTAAACATCTCGTTAGACCAATCTTACACGTATGTAACGGACTCTGATATGCTCGATCAAAACATAATAGGCAATGCTTAAGGAGTGTAATGAAAATGAACTTTACCATTTATCAAAATATATCCATTCGCTACCTGAGAGTGGGTTCCGTGACCAATTCATCGGTCCTGCAAATTGGAAGTTCAGGAACGATTCAAGGCTTATCGAATTTATACAATACAGGTGGATACACACAACCTGCGGAGGAAGCAGAGCCAATTGGTGAAAACCCAAAGTTTCAACCCTTCGTACCATTATCTCCACCATCCTAATCACAAAAATTCACAAAATGCATACGATAATCTAGATATTCGCCCATTTCAGGAGGGAAGGGCTTATGCAATATTATGACTGGCAGCAATATTTAGCTACATTGGATAAAAAAATGAAACAGATGGAAAAACAAGTACAACAATTGGAAGACCAAGTTCAGACCATTCAGGATAAGCCTTCCACAAATATTGAAAGAATTGAATATAAATTTGATCAACTGAAAATCGAAACGTTAGAAGGCACGTTAAATATTGGTCTTTCTCCAGAAGGTCTATCATCGACTGAAGACTTGGCTATACCAGAGCCACAGCAACAAACGAAAAAAACCAATACCGAACAACCACTTGTCAGGGACATTATGCAGCAGCTACAGCCCTTTATCAATCAAGAATTACCATCTAAAGTTAACCAATTCGCTGAACGATCGGAAAATTCCTTTCCACCAGGTTTTGAAAAAATGATTATACAGGACGTTTACAGGCAACTCCCAGACCGAATCCACTATTATATTCGTTTACATGCCGAAAATCAAAACGGTTTGCTTAATAACCAAATGAAAGAACAGATTATTGAAGATGTGAAGCATGAAATGCTTCACTCGATTAAAAGGTTTATAAATGGAAACGAAGACAAAGGAGGTACGTCATGAACTTTACCGTTCACAATTGGGGGCTTAATGTTGGTCACATCCAAATAACAGGAGTCTCGTCTTCATCGGTATTTTTAGTCGGTGATAATGAAACAATCAAGCTCTCATCCATGTTTGACACCCCACCTGAATCTTATATTGTTGGATCTATTATTCCATTTGGTGCAGGCAGGGGAGGCTAATGTATGAAACGAAATGCTAAAGTTCAGCATATTTATATTAATTCCAACGCTTACGGATCTGTCATTCAGATTGGAGATGCAGTGAAGGCGGATCCTTATATTCGTGCAATTGCCGTTCAAAAGGAAGGAGCCTTTTTTGATACAAACGATTTTCCATTCTCCGCTTTTCCCCTGTATACTCGTCCATTTCCAGAGATAAAAGAAGAAAGCTCTATTCCACAACAACACCACCATAGAGACCGAAACATTCACGTCCATTCGTTTGATATTGAAGGAGTAACAGGATCCTCTATTGTTCAAGTAGGAAGTTTAAAAGACATTGATGCAAAAGCAAGACTAAAACATTTTCGTATATTAGCAGATGAAGATGAAAAAGAGGAAGAGAATGATAACGAAGAAAATCAGAAGGGAAGAGAAAATCGATAGAACGAGAACTTTTCGATACTTCCTTCATATAATGATAGTGCAGATAAATTGGCTTGGGAGCCATTAACTATGAATAGGCCATACTCCATGCCATACGTTTTGATTTAATGAGAAAAATAGCAAAGTAGGTGTCGTCTATGCCTTCCATGGTTGGACCGATTAAAATAAACAGTGTAGATGGCGGAGTGATTAATTTTGGAGATTCCTTCTATTTAGCACCCAAAGCCTCTTCTAAAACCAACGCAGGCTCCGGTGCCCTAAACACTGGTGACTTTATCAATACCAACAACGGCCTAAGCTCAACCAACCCATTCGATCCCGACTTCAAAGACCAAGGAAACATAGGAAATGCATAGAAAAGCGGAGGCGACTGGTTAGGCCCGACAGCATAAGCACAATTCACGGAGTGGCACGTTTTTAGCCACGGAAGGGCTTTGGCTTATGTCCGCCCAGACCTAGGAGCCGGAGCTAGGCATTCCAAAAGCGCAGACGAGTGATATATGACATCACTACAAAAATATGCGATAAAATATCCTTCATCAATCTGATGAAGGATATTTTACCTTTCCACATCAATCAAGGCCTTATTTGGAGTTATTCTATCCCTATTTTTCTTCCCAAATAATATCCCAGGATCTTTTCTTCTTAAAAGATTTTAGAGCAAAAGGAAATCCTGTCTATTTATAAAATAATTCGGTCAGTTTAAAGACTAATTCATTCGAATCCATTATGGATTCAACTCCGAATACAAAAAATTCTGTTATAATAGGACCTCTTAATCTGAATCCTGTTGCTCTTTACGTAATCCATTCAGTTACTTCAGGAATTCCTTCAGCTGTTTGATTAATCCTGTCTATTCTTTCCCTATTCACGACTCTGAAAACTATATTTCTGTAAATGTAAAAGAATCCTGTCACTTCATCTCTTATTTCATACGTATATAAATATTATTACGTCATCCCGAACAATAATTAAGTCTTCCCTCTCCCTATCAAGGTTAGTAAAACTATTTATTGACTGAAACAGCCAGAACAAAAGCGGGAATCATCCGATTAGCGACCCAATCTTTATCCATAAAACTCCATCCAATTTTCTATACCATAAAAAAACCCAAACCACTTAATGATTTGGGTCGTAAGCCTTATTAAGATACTGTTCCCTTACTCAACCTCAAGTAAAAATGCTTGATCAAAAAAGTAAAGATAAGCCTTCTTCACCGGCTGATTCCAAATTTGTTCCACTGCTCGGCGGTACATCTGTAATTGGAACTGATACCTTTTTTTATAATTTTCCTTATCCTTCTCCGTTAATTCCTGAGGCATTTGATCTGTTTTATAATCTAACAGAATCCAGCTATCGTTATCTTGAACAAGACAGTCAATCACCCCTTGTAACAAAACGACTTCTCCCTTTTCTTTTCCAGTCTCCCAGTCAGCATATACTTCTTCCGCTGGGATACCAAGGCTAAAAGGAATTTCACGTACGATTTCTTTAGCAGAAAGGAGTTTCTCTCCGATTTCTGTTTGATAAAATTGGGCAATCGCCTGCTTATCAATCACATCCGCTTCCTCTCTTGTAAGCAGTTCCCTGGAAACAAAGCTTTGTATATACGTTTCAATATCCTCCTCGGAAAGTACCCGCTCAAATGGAAGATGCTGCATGACTGTATGCATGGCGCTGCCTTTTTCAGCCGCCGTTAACACTTGATTTTCCTGCATAAAGCGTGGTCTCTTCATAATTGGACGTTGACGCTGAAAGCTTCGTACTAATGTATCTCCGCTATATTCATCCTTCATTTCACGCTGGCGCTTCAACTCGGTTACAGACTGCTTCGCACGATGAAAAGCTGCTTTTTCATAAGGATACTGATACGTTAATCTCCGCTCTACATCCTCATATAAGACATCCCGCTTATTATGAATAGGTTCCCAATCGAAAACTGATTTTCTCAGGTCCTCTTTTCGTTCTTTCGTGATTGTCTCAGGATTCGCAAATTCACTTGCATGATGAACTGAAATAGCCCAGCTCGATTCATCCTCCCAAATGTCTTGAGGAATAGCCGGAGCTTCTCCTTCTTCCCGCAATACATGGCCTGACTTATGCCGAATCAACGCTGGAGCTACCCAGTCTAAGTAA
The DNA here is from genome assembly GCF_900111405.1 of Salinibacillus kushneri. Taxonomy (GTDB): domain Bacteria; phylum Bacillota; class Bacilli; order Bacillales; family Alkalibacillaceae; genus Salinibacillus; species Salinibacillus kushneri. Next base: position 60,249 of record NZ_FOHJ01000015.1, read on the forward strand.
TTCGTAGATTCTAAGCGGAAATAAGGTGGCAATACCCATTCTTGCTCTTCTGCTATCATTTGCCATTTTTCTTTTCGTTTGGTCAAATCCTTCACATTACCGACCATAACCAGCTTTTCCTTCGCACGCGTCAGAGCCACATATAATACACGCATTTCTTCAGCTATCATTTCCCGGCGCATCGCTATTTTTAAGGCATTAAAAGGCAGAGTCGTATACATAATACGTTTTTCAGGATCAATATATTTCATGCCCATTCCTAAATCTTTATGCAGTAAATACTTGGCCTTTAAATCCCGCTCATTAAACATTTTGTCCATCGCACCAACAATAACTGCTGGGAACTCAAGCCCTTTACTTTTATGAATGGTCATAATCCGAACCACATCTTCCTGTTCGCCTAATGCTCTGGCAGCTCCGAGGTCTTCTCCACGCTCCTCCATCCGCTCAATAAAGCGAAGAAAACGGAATAGTCCCCGAAATGATGTCGTTTCATAGCTGCGTGCACGGTCATATAATGCACGAAGGTTGGCCTGACGCTGCTTTCCACCAGGAATACCACCGACAAAATCGTAATAGCCTGTCTCCCGGTAAATTTGCCAGATCAGCTCCGATAACGCTCCCTGTCTGGAAAGGTGTCGCCAGTTCTCTAGCTGTTCTAAAAACTGACGGGCTGCTTCTGCCGTATCTCCATCGCCTGTTTTCACATAGGCTTTTAAAGCTTTATAATAGTTTTCCTTTGATGCTGCTAAGCGAATTTGTGCTAGCCCTTCTTCATCCAACCCTACAATTGGTGAACGTAACACGGAAGCCAATGGAATATCCTGCTGAGGATTATCAATCACTTTTAATAAGCTAAGCATAATTTTGACTTCTATAGCTTCAAAATAGCCGGATGACAGTTCTGCATAGACAGGAATACCCTGCTGCTTTAACTCTTCCACAATGGCTGGGGCCCAGGACATACTCCTCAACAAAATGACGATGTCCCGGTATTGAATATTTCGCAGTTGTTCCGTTTGCTTATCCACAACCTGCATGGGGGCTGATCCATCCGTGCCAATCCACTTCTTTATTTTCTCTGCGTATGCACGTGCTTCAATTTGAGCTTTCTTCAGGTGCCGAAAATCCTCTTCCCCCTCAGGCTCAGGCTTAGTCTCTTCATCCCAATCTGCATTATCCACTAAAAGCAGCTCACTGTCAGTATCATTCGAAACCAGTTCATCATAAATTTTATTGCTATAAATGAGTTCGGCTTCCTGATCGTAATGAATTTCGCCTACTTCTTCATCCAAGATTTGACGGAAAATGAAGTTCGTAGCGGATAAAACTTCCCATCGACTGCGAAAATTACGGGATAAATCGATTCGGACATTTTGATTGTCTGTTTCCGCAAACCGTTTATATTTAGAAATAAAAAGACTAGGCTCTGCATGACGGAAGCGGTAAATACTTTGCTTCACATCACCAACCATAAATAACTGACCCGCATCCTCTCCTGAAGTAATCATTTGCAGAATCGTTTCCTGAACCAGGTTAGTATCCTGATATTCATCAATTAAAATTTCCCTAAATTGTCGCTGGTATTGCTTTGCTACTTCAGAAGGCTTTATATTCTCTTCTGCTGATTCATCCAATAGAATGTGCAGGGCAAAATGCTCTAAATCCGCAAAATCAACGAGGGCTTGTTCCTTTTTTCGAGCTTGAAAACGCTGATGAAAGTCCATTACTAAAACAGCTAATTGCTTCAAAATGGGGTAAAGGTCCTGTAAATCCTTCATATAGGATTGTAAACTGCGGGAGAACCATTTTTGTTTCAAGTCTTCAAAACGTTTCTTATAACGGTTTCGATAGGCTTTCACCTTTTCTTTTTTATCTTCATCACAATCGACCTTTTTCCGGGACAAAGCCTTAAACTTCCCATTTTCCTGGAAAAACTGCTGTAGCTCTTCCCACGTACCATGTACCCGTGCTTTAGCCTCACTTATTTTTTCACGGTCTTCATCAATGGCATCCGCATAATGATAGGGGCCATCACTTTCACGTGTGAGATGGAGGGCAAGTTGGGTTTCTTTTAACATGGCATTCAGCTGCTGATCAAGCTCGGATTTAATTAAATCCATCCAAATGAGGTCTTCTGCTTTCGTCTCATCCGTAACATGATAGGTTTCTGTCATCTTCTCTAACCACTGCTCAGGCCATGGATTTTGCTTAGCAAAGTCATACAGCTTCATAACCAGCGATTCAATTTCCACATCACTACGATCACTGGAAAAGCGGTCTACCAAGGCAAAAAACAGTTCCTGTTCTTCTCCTTTTTTCCCATACCAATCTTCAAAAAGCTCTTCTAAAATTTCCTGACGAATGAGGTCCGCTTCTAAGTCATCGGCCAGACGAAAGCTTGGATCAATATCCAACTGGTAGCTATACTTGCGCACAATATTTAAGCAAAAAGAATGTAACGTGGAAATTTGTGCCCGTTGTAATAACGATAATTGTTTCTTTAAATGATTGGAATCCGGATGTTCCTTTAATGCAGACTCAAGCGCCTCTCCTACACGATTTCTCATTTCCTGGGCAGCGGCATTTGTAAAGGTGACGACCAATAGTTCATCAATATTCACCGGATGATTCTGATTGAGCAGCTTCTGGATAATCCTCTCGACTAATACAGCCGTTTTTCCTGATCCTGCAGCCGCCGCAACGAGAATATCCGTACCATCCGTATAAATGGCCCGTTCCTGGTCCTCTGTCCACTTCATCTATTGGTCCTCCTCTCGTTGTTCGATGTCAGCTAAAATGTCATCTTTATTTTGCTTTTTCAATATACGATAATTGTTTTCTTCTAAGGTTGAGTCAAACTGGCAAACGGAACGAAATGGGCAAACACTGCAAGCTGTTCTTTCATCATCCTGGAATGGATTGAGATGAACTTCGCCGCTTGTCATCGTAGTACCAGCTTCAGTTAACAAGGATCTAACATATTTCCTAAGACGCTCAAATAATACTTGATTTAACGTTTTTGAATTTTTTTGGAAGGTTCCGTCCTTCTTCAAACCTGCTGGAACAACTGGACTCATGCCGGAAGAAAGATCTAAATCCATTCGCTGTACAACCTTTTCATCTTCCAGTAAAAGACCTTTCATCTTAAAGTCTTTAAAAATTTCCGCTTCTATATCCGTTGTATTTAATGACTTTGGATCAGAAATCAGTGGATCATGAACATGGAAATATAACACACCGGCTGGATTTGCCCCTTTACCAAGCCACTGTTCCGCATTACTTAAGACAACATCCAAATAAGCCAGCATCTGAAGGGATAGTCCATAATAAACCTCTTCCAAATTTAAATCCTTTGCACTTGATTTATAGTCAATGATTCGTAAAAACAAATCATCTCCTACATCAGCCCGGTCAACCCGGTCAATTCTTCCCCGCAGGACAAGCTCATAGCCATCTGGCAATGGTAGATTCATAGGCGGAAGCTTCTCTCTCGGTCCAAAGCCAAGTTCAATCCCTGCTGGTGAAAATTCACTTCGCTTCGCCTGTTCCGACAGGATGTGCGTCGCTCGGCTTATAACTTTTTCCAGTTTACGCAAAATATATTGATAACGGTTAGAGCTAAAGAGAATTTGATGTTGTAAAATTGGTGAAAGCTTCTGAACAGCTCGCTTTGCATACTGAACAGCCTCTTGAGGGGATAAATCCCGATAGCTTCTGCCTTCCTGAATAATCCAATCTGTAATTTGCTTTAACGCTTCATGGAAAAGCTGTCCGATATCCGGAGCATCCAATTTATATACTGCTCTTTCCTGTAATCCTAATGCATACTGGGCAAAGTGCTGATATTCACATCTATAAAAGGACTCAATCCGTGAAACACTTGTGTTGACCCTCTCTGGATAGAGCTGTTTCGCCGTCTCCTTCGAAAGCCTAACAGGTTTATTTTCATAAAAAAGACTTAAGAATACTTTGCGGGAGCTGCTGATTTTAGAATGATTCTCTATGAACCAGTGATAGGCTGCCCAAAATACATCCTGAATCGGGTATCCGCGTAAATACTTTGCCAACTGCGAGGTCAAGACCGCGCGTGTCTTTTCCGGCACAGTTAAAAATCGCATAGGATTTTCTTCATCTTCATCCTCTAAAAGTAATGTCTCTTCTACTTGCGGAAACATGTCCCTAACCCGGCTAATCAGCTGAGAGGGTGTCTTCGTGTTTCCTTCCTCACTGCTTAATGGATAGCTAATCCACAAATAATCCTTTGGGGTAGTGAAAGCCAGATAAACGTAAAAACGATCATTCAGCAATTGTCTGGAGCTATTTTCTGCTAATGTAAGACCATGCTCAGATAAGAGATCCCGTTCCTCTTCCGAAATCATTCCTTCACCTGAAGGTTTAAGGGGCCATGCTCCTTCATTTACGCCTAAAAGAAAAGCACCTTTCACATCTGAAATCCTGGATCGATCGACATCCCCAACAATCACGTGATCCATGCTTGGTGGGACGTGGGCAAAGCTTAGTGATTCAAACCCGGTTTCCAAGGTTGTCCTAAAGATGGACAAAGACATGTCTTCATCGCCAATCATTTCCACCATTTCATCAAGCAGTTGAATGACAGCATCCCACACCTGCTCCTGTTCTCGAGCTCGTTCTATTTGTCCCTTCTCATCATACTCATTTCGCCACGCTTCTAATGTTTCTGGAACCCCAAGCTCCTCCAGCCATTGAAAAATAGCCATACAACGCCCTCTGACGGTACTGTGTTGGCGGATTTTCTCGTCAAAAGAAGCAAGAGAAGCCGTCACTTGATAACGAAGCTGATTAATCCGACGTTCTTTCTCCTGCTCCTGATCTGTTTTTCTCATAGAATCAAAACCGCGAAACTTCTGATAAATCCATTCTTTATCTTCCAGCCAGCGGTTTCGATTGCGAATTCCATATTCCAGAACATAGTTTTCCAGCTCATCAATATTTTCTTGTGTTAATGGCACTTCTTTATCTGTTGATGGGATAAAGTCGGTTTTCAACACCCGGAATAACGCATCATAACGCCAGTTCCCTTCTACCATATCTAATGCGGAGCGAATTAACTCAATTAAAGGGTGATTCAGCATCGTACGCTTTTCATCAATAAACACCGGGATATCATAATCTGAAAAAATGGTTTGGATTAAATCATGATAACTATCTGAATCACGTATTAAAACTCCTAATTCACGATAACGGAATCCTTCATCCCGAACTAAATGTAATATTTCCTGTGCAACCCCTTCTACCTCTGCTCTGGGATGAACAGCCTGAGCAAGCTTAATGGGGACTTGATCCTGATAAGGAATTATAGGGTGCTCATCAAAATGACGCTCAAGATGGGCAAAGTAAGGGCGGTCTTGAAACCGTTCCTCTTCAGGATACAACCAAACCGGCCTGCTTATTTTTATCTGATTTTCTTGTGCGATGTTTCGAATTTGTTCATAGGTCATTTTTGTTTGAAAGAATACATCAAGTTCGTTCGGTTCACCTGCTGGAATCTCATCCATCGTTAAAGAAATCGTAACTTGATTGGCTTTTTTCATTAAAGCATCCAAAACATATAATTCTTGAGGGGTAAGGCGGTAAAACCCATCCAAATAAATATCTGCGCCTTCTAGAAAGTCCGCTTCCCCTATCTTCTCAGCTAGAAGCTGAAGCTGGTCCTCATTGTCCATATAATGTTCCTTTAAAGCATCTGTTAATTGTTCATAAATGTACGCTAAATCCTCAAGTTTATACTGCAAGGTTTTTTCACCAGGATAGGAATGCTGAAATTCACTCATTTGTTCGGTTAAATCTACTAACTCATCAGAGGAAATTCGGTAACGTTTAAATTCCGTAATCATTCCTTCCAGCTGTTCCATAAATCCTTGCTTTTCGATTGCCTTTTGGAAAACCTTCCAGTCTCCTTTACGTTCCTCGGTAATTTTTCGGATCATCATTTGTACGCCGGTAGAGGTTATAAACTTTTTAATCCCGCCACCTGTCTCTTGAAATACTCTCCAGGCAAGTCTTGAAAAACTGAATACCTGAGCACGAATCGATCCTTGTATTCCTTCCTGTTTAAGAAGGGCATATTCCTGTTCAAACGTCATTTGCTCCGGAACTATGTATAATATAGGAGGTCCATTGGGAGATTCCTTTAATTGCTTCTGGATGCTTTTTAACGTATGATGACTCTTCTCCGTACCAGATTTTCCTAAGATGAATTGTATCGTCATGTTTGTTCCTCCCTTCCCTTAACCAAACCAGTATCACCTACACAGGCCAATGACTATTTATGCTGAAACACCTGACCATAGCTAATACAATATATTTGCATTTGTTTTTTTTACTCGTTTTATATTCTATTTTACGCCTTTAGCAGCATCCATTTCACTTGTTTTATCTTACTTTTGATAACATTAGAATATTCATATTCTTAAAAAAGGAAAATCCATAAAGAAATATACTCATTCATATTGTAACATTAATTCGAAATCAGGCCCTTAGAATATGAATTCACACATTTTTCCTGGTGATTACGAGCTAACGGTGGCTTTCCTTTGTATGATAGGTTTAACCTTACTTACGATTCCGATGGTAATTGGGTGGAAGATTGGCTGAAGAAGCAAGGGGCAGACAATTTCTCTCTATTCCTTCACCTTATGAGCGCGGGCAAGTGTAGGAAGTGTTAATTGAGCCTTATTAGCACACTAAAAAGAATCAAGCAACAAACCTCACTTCTTACCATAATAGGAAAGGAAGTCTTGAGTGCTTCATCCTTTTTTTCACATATCATTATAATGGATCGGTTTGCTTTGCTTATTTATATGCCTCTTTTGAGCTTTTAGAGGGCTCATCGTCTTCATCATTGTTCTTTTTCTGGCTATTAAGCTTAATAACCTCTTCTGATCTCTTTTGCAGTTTCCGTTCGCCTATCTTTCCTACAATCCAAAATAAGGCAATACAAATACCCACAACAATCGTTTTTACTGGTTGCTGTGCAAATGATGTAATACTCTCTCCTACAAAAGAGATGGTAAAAATCATCACAGCCTTACCTAAAATAACAGCTAAAATAAACTGTTGAAAGTGAATTTTTGATAAACCTGCGACCACATTAATCACTGATGAGGGGGAAAACGGAAAACAAAGCAGCAAGAATAAGGGACCGAAACCATGCCGCTCAAACCAATTCATCACTTTTTTGACCTGTTTATTCTTTTGAATGAATTTTAAAGGCCGTGTATTTCCAAGTTTTCGGATAATCAAAAAGACGATAATTGCGCCTGAAACCGCTCCTATCCAGGATAAAAAAAACCCTTCAAGAAGACCATAGGCCATAGAATTGGCCAACACAAAAACAAATAAAGGTAAAAATGGAAGCAAGGCCTCCAGCATCGGTAAAATGAGTCCTGGTAACGGACCGAAACTTTCATAGGTATCTAGCAGCCTCTTGATGAACTCATCAAATGTATTGTTTTCAAACATATTTTTTATATCATCAAAATTTTCAATACTAAATATCATCATTCTGCTCCTAACATGTCACCTATGCCTTTATTATATCTTTCATTTTAATGAAAAACGACCTTTTTGCCTATAGTTTTCGAAACTTTTTTATTTTGACTGTGTTTTTTTCGACTCATTTTTACCCAAACGTAAACCCTTTAAATAAGAAAAAACTTTATAACACTTTTTATTGCCGATAATTCGTGCATTTTTATTTTTCCCATATTTTTTTAGTTTTAAAATCGTGGATTATTGTATATAATATTATAGAACGAATGTTCGATTATGGTCTGGGGGAACGATAATGAGATATTTAAACGAGAAAGAGTTTAAGACAGCATCCAGATTTTTATTTCTTACCATGTCCATTGTCGTCATGGAGCAGGATATTAAACACATTGAATCAGGAAAATTTAAAATAAAAGAACCTTATGTAGAGCTTTTACGAAAAATGGAACATGAAGCCCGTATCGAGCGTAAAAGCTTACAAAAACAAATGAGAAAGAAAAATTTACAGGTTCTATTCGTCCAAAAAAACGATACCTTTTCGACTTATTTGTTTTTAGGAAACGGCTATGAAGAAGAAAAACGCTATTTTAACCCGGCGATTCGTAAAAAAGTTCAGGATATTTTGTATGAACTAATGTATCGTGCCATGGGCCCAAAGCAAAATAGGGCTTGATTAGTTCCAGGTTTCATTCAAATAAAAACAGGCCCTGAACTTAGGACCTGTTCCAGTTTAAATGAATGGCTCCGCCACCTTCTCATGATCTCCATTCCACGTATAATGCAGACGCTCCGTTAGCTTGTAACGAAACTGTGCCGTTCTCTGAATTTGATTCATCATCGAACCATATGAAACGGAAACGATAATTTCCTGTCCAGTTTTAAATATGATTTTGGTTTTGTCTTTATCCAATGGTTTAATCTGGAAAATATGAGAATGGGCAATCCATGCGCATGTAGGGTTATTGGGAGATGTAGTCGGGAAGAAAAACATTCCACTATGAGGATCTATTGCTATAGGGGATTTATGAGTAATGCCACACACACCTTTTGTGCCTTCTTGTCTACCTCTCAAGGTTATGAAGTAACATAAAAAGGCAGCTAACTCATTAAAGAGTGCTGCCTTTTGTTCCATTAAATTATTCAGATGTATTGTAAATACGCTTAAACTTTTCACCGGATGTTTTGCTGTCAACTATTTCTATATCTGCACCTGGACTTTGCAATTCAAAAGCCAATATAGCCTTAACAGTCTCTCCGCTATTTATCTTTTCATCCATTCTATATAAATCAGATTTATAATCTTCAGGTAATCCCCCAACAGCCCCCATGACTGTCTCTGTTGTGACATCCGATACTTCCGAAATACTCAATGGAATAGTTGATGCCATCCAAGGGCTTTCGGCTACATCGCTCTTGTTTGTAAATTCAACTTCAATAGCCAAAACTTGATTGCCACGTACTCCTTCTAATTGCTCTGATTCACCGAACACAAATTTATAGTCCTCGTTTTCAAATACTTCATTACTTGTTTCCGTCTCTTCCTCTGATGTTTCTTTAGTTTCTGGTTCGGTGGCATTCTCACCTGAAGTCTCTGATTCTCCATCACCCCCGCACGCAGCAAGTAGTAAAACTAGTAATGCAAATCCTATTAGTTTTTTCATGATAATTTCCTCCTTCAAAACTCCTATTCGACATAAATTGGTAAATTCCTACTCAGTGATTATAACAAAATAAAGGAATTATTTAACTTATGGTGAATATATAGATTTTATCACATGAGGGAGGAAACAAATGAATAAATTTCTGCATGTAGGTGACGTTTTGGAGGGACTATTTCAGCTTGTTGAGGAAGTTAAAAAGGATAAACATTTAAATCGCTGCTATGAGGAAATAAAAGAGTATTATTATTCACTAGAAAAAGATGATTCAGAGTATACACGGATTTGCGTAGAGCAGATTGAGGATACAATTGAAGCAATGGACAGGATACTCTTTAGCGTGGATATGATTACAAAAGAAGAGCCTCACCTGTTAGGGTGAGGCTTGTGTATACAATGATTTAAACAAGCAAACCTAAATTATCAAACTCCAACGTTAATTATTTACTGAACTTCAGAATGACTTTGAAGGTGAATCCGAGCATCTAGAACAAAAACATAAACGCCAAATCCTGTAATTGTTAGCATAGCAATAAACCATAACCAAAATGAAAAAACTAAATGTAATTGATTTTCAATGTTTGCACTTACAAAATGTATTCCAAATAACGCAATTACAGACATTACTACTAAAAAAAGCATTGAGGGCCATAGTTGTTTTGCAACTGTTACTCCTAACTGAGAATTAGAAAGACTTTTAACGGTATTAGGTTCAGCTTCCACTAGGATTACTCCTTATTTTCCTTCTAAATTTCATAAAAATGGCTAATGAGAAAAACAAAACAGAAGCAGGTACTGTAACGGCCCAGTCAATGTTAGAAAATAACGGAGGCATACTGGTTATAACACCTAAAGATAATCCAGTAACTACACCAGCTTTTTCAATATAATCTCTATGCGAATTAAGTTTATGCATAGGAATATCCTCCTCATTTTTATCCTTAATATATATTATATTAGCTATCTCTTCATTATGTTCATTTTTTAAAGCGCTATCTGTAATTGGATCGTTTGATAAAACTCTTCCGTTAATTAACTCACTCGATACATTCATGATTTGCTCATATGAATAATTATGGCTAATAGATTGTATGTTTGTTTCATCAAAAAAACCTATACTTATTAACCTATCGGATAATTTAAAACTTTCAGCATTAGTAGTATACTCTACTAACTCACTTTCTTTATCCGTATTTGTAATATAATTAGATGAATAAACTGAAGCAAGAGCTCCTCCTGTAATTAATAATTTTATAATGACTCGATTTGAAGTGAACTCTTTCTTAGTAAACCCTTGATTAGTACTCAAATTCATATTAATTCTCCTTTGGATGAACCATTAAAGGAAATTCACCTATAACTTCTTCATTTATTAAAATATTCGCTGTGTATTTACCTGATTCCCTAAGAGGAACATTTCTAAAATCAAAATTAAACATGAACCCATTTGCTTCTTCGGGTAGTGTTGAATCAAAATTTGAGTTTTTTGGTATATTCACTTCATTAGTGCTCACAACAACTTCTTGATTAGGGGAAATTAGTCTAAATTCTAAAGAGCTATCTATATTAGGATTAAGACTAATTACTCCAAAAGTAACAGAAAATGAAAAAGTACAAGGAATAAATGGTGGTCTAAACAGATTCTGTGGATTAATCACATGTAGTGCATTTCCTCTACCATTCTGATTAGTAGAATTTTGGGAATCCTCTGAAAAAGTAAAACTTGAAATAACTGGTTGCATGAAATCCACTCCTATATTACCAATAAGTGGTTATATGTATTTATAGTTTATTATTCTACATGAAAGATTAAATTCCTTCAAAAAAAATACTCTATTATTTATAGCAATGTAGATTCGAGTTTATATATTACATCTAAAATAGCCCCACCTGTTAAGGTGAGGCTTTTACTTATTTCTTACTTAATTTGTATTAAAACATAACCGCCCAGGTTTCAGGACCTACAATGCCGTCTACTTTCAATCCGTGGCGCTTCTGATAATCCTTAACCGCTGCTTCAGTTTTTGGACCATAAATACCATCAGCTTTGACACCAACAGCCCTTTGGATACGTTTGACATCTTTTCCTTCAGAACCACGCTTAATTAAGTGACCGGGATAAGGTACGATAGCATCTAAATTATAGTCCTTGTCCTTAGTGTCTTTGCTAATTTTAATTTCTTGTCCAATTTTTAGCGCATTAGGATCAACACCAGGATTAAGCTTCTGAAGAGTACCATGCTCTAAATCAAACCGCTTTTCAAGGTCCCAGAACGTATCGCCTTTTCTAATCTCATATGTGCTACCTTCTGGTTCAGGAGTCAAATCTTTTTCAAGATAATCAAGAGGATCTACAGCATCCGATTTGTTAATATTCCATTTTCCTTTATGCAATTCAAAGTGTAAATGCTGTCCGGTGCTGTCACCTGTGTTCCCCATAACACCAATGACCTGACCTTTATTAACTTTGTCACCTGCACTCACCTTTCGAGAACTAGTGCGCATATGTGCATACACCGATTCATAAGTTTGTCCATTGATTTTATGCTCAATCATGATGCACTCACCATAGGAACTTGACCGATAAGAGCGAGTGACCTTTCCGTCAGCTGTTGCATAAACCTCGTGGTAACCAGGTTTAGCAATGTCTGTGCCGTGGTGATCTTTTCTGCTCTTTCTAAAATGACTTGTAATTCTCTTCGTATCTGTTGGCCAAATAAATGTTGCCATTATTTATCCTCTCCTTTTCATAATAAAAAAGCACTTAAAAATGAGCGCCTTATTTCGCAACTTTATTCTTCTTTTTCACTAACTCAAACAAACCAGTTGAAGCTAACCCAGCTAAACCACCAGACCAAATACGCATTGTCAATCCCAAATCAGTGAACGGATAACCTACAATTCCGATTAGAATCCCGATAAGAAAACTAATGAACGGAATATATTTCTTAGGTATTTTCTGTGTCTTTTTCACCAATTCAACCAATGCAGTAATTACTGGAGCGAGGATTGTTGCGAACATTAAAACCTGTTCCATTCTTATCACCTCCTTCCTTTAAATAAATACTTTTAAAAAGGCAGCTGCTAATCCTAAAATGCCAATAATTAAACCGCCCCAATTCAGGACGGCTTTACCCACTTTTGATTTACCTTCTTCTACTTTTTGCATGGCAGCTACTTTCTTCTCTAATTCTCCAATTTCTTCCCTTAGCCCGTTATA
>NZ_FOHJ01000021.1 GCF_900111405.1 Salinibacillus kushneri
CGGTGGTGGCTACGGCGGTGGCTTTGGAGGAGGATGGTGGTAAAACCATCCCATGAAAAGGGGCCTTCATAAAGTGAAAGGCCCTTTTTCTTACTATGTTTATTTCGCATAGCTTATACCTGATTGAGTTTGTTCAGACTTTTTGGCTTCATCACTCTTCTTTCCCCACCAGGTTGCCAAAACAGGTCCGGAAATATTATGCCATACACTAAATAGTGCACTTGGTACTGCTGCAATGGGAGCAAAATGTAACTGTGCGAGAGTTGCACCAAGACCTGAGTTTTGCATCCCGACTTCAATCGAAACCGCTTTTTGATCACTAAAGTCGAGTCTCAATAATTTGCCTATTAAATAACCAATGATAAGTCCTAAAACATTGTGTAATACAACAATACTAAAAATCAATAAACCAGTTGTAACAATTGCTTCTGTATTAGTAGCTACAACAGCGGATGCTACCGCTACAATACCCACAACGGAAACAAGCGGTAAGACTGAAATGCTTTTTTCTACCTGCTTAGAAAATAACAAACGAACTATAATTCCTAATACAATGGGAACAAGTACAATTTGAACAATCGAAATAAACATATCTATAAACGACACCGGTAACCATTGACTTGCAAACACTAATGTTAATGCTGGTGTTAAGATAGGTGCCAGTAAGGTGGACACAGCGGTAACGGAAACAGAAAGTGCTGTATTTCCTTTAGCGAGAAAAGTCATAACATTTGAAGCCGTTCCACCGGGACAACATCCCACTAATATAATACCGGCTGCTACTTCTGCTGGAACTTGAAAGGCAGAAGCCAGTCCAAATGCTAGTAAAGGCATAATGGTATATTGACCAAGAACGGCAATCAGCACACTCTTTGGAGCTTTTAATACTCCTTTAAAATCTTCCAATTTAAGGGTTAAGCCCATTCCAAACATAATAATCCCTAATAATAACGCAATATGAGGGGCAATCCATGTAAATCCCTCAGGAAAAAAGAAACTTAAAATAGCAAAAAGGATAACCCATATGGCAAATGTATTTCCCGCAAACTGACTAACCTTCTCTAATGTTTTCAAATACTCTCACCCCTTTTTAAAATATGTGTCTTTATATATTATAAGAATTTTATATATATTTCAATATAATTAGAAAATTAAAATATTTAGTACTTGAATTAAATAATCAAGCAAGATACAAAGGACACAAAAAAAACGAATTCTCTCTTTCATTGTAGAGGAATTCGTTTTTTTTTACTCTTATACTAGCATTGATTTTGTATTCTTTCCTGGATGATGGTCAGGTAAATGGTCTCCCTGATTAAATAACCGGTCACGATACGTTGTACCTGAGTACTCTGTTTGAACCAAACCTCTTTCCTGCAGGATTGGAACCACATACTCTATAAAATCCTTAAAGGTTCCTGGAGTGAGCGCATACGCAATATTAAAACCGTCAACATCTGCCTCTCTAACCCACTCTTCCATTGTGTCTGCAACTTGTTCCGGTGAACCAACTGTAAATGCACTCATCCCTCCAATACCCACAAAATTTTTTATCTCCTCAACCGTCCATTTTTTATTTGGATCAATTTTCGTGAAGTTTTCAACAGCAGATTGAATAGCATCATTTTCAATGTATTCCAGTACCTGATCCGAATGATAGTCAGATAAGTCAATACCGGTCCACCCACCGAATAGAGCAAGAGCTCCCTCATGACTAATATGATTTTTGTAATCCTGGAACTTTGCCTGGGCCTCTTCTTCCGTTTTACCGACAATAGGCGTGAACATAGGCAGAATTTTTACTTCCTCCGGAGACCGCCCTGCTTCTTTTACTTCTTGTCTTAATCTCTCAACGGTTTTTTTGGCCGCATGAAGGGTCGGGGCACCAATAAAGACAAGTTCTGCATTTTTGGCTGCAAAGGCGCGTCCCTTCTTCGATGCACCTGCCTGATACAGTACAGGTGTCCTTTGAGGAGAAGGTTCACTTAGATGGGCTCCTGGAACTTGAAAATATGGTCCTTCATGGTGAATATCATGGACTTTATCAGGATCTGCAAAAACTCCATTCTCTTTATCAATCTTTACCGCATCGTCTTCCCAACTTTCTTCCCAAAGCTTATAGCAAACCTGTAAAAAGTCCTCAGCAATATCATATCGTTCATCATGTTTTATCTGATTTTGCAACCCCATATTAACAGCTGCACTTTTTAAGTAAGATGTCACAATGTTCCACCCTGCCCGACCATTCGTGAGATGATCTAATGTCGACATTTTCCTTGCAAACGGATAAGGATGCTCATGGGTAACAGAAGCCGTTACACCAAAGCCCAGATGCTCTGTTACCGCAGCCATTAAAGGAACAACAAGCATCGGATCATTAACAGGTGTTTGGGCTCCCTGACGAACTGCAGCATCCCGGGATTCTTGATATACATCGTATGGACCTAATACATCAGCTAAAAATATTCCATCAAATTTTCCTTTTTCTAATAGTTTAGCAAGATTGATCCAATACGCTTTATCCTTATATTGATGTGATTGATCATCGGGGTGTGTCCAGACTCCAGGAGATTGATGGCCAACACAATTCATATCAAACGCATTTAAATAGATACGATTTTTCACCACTTGAAAATCCTCCTTCTTTAAATTAAGCTTTTCTTAGCATTTCATCATTTTCTCCATTTTCATCTGCCCATTTAAAGTCCATAAAGGAAATCAGTCTAGATATGCTCCCCCTTTTAAGCTTTTATTAAGAATACGTTGTATAGGTAACATTTTGCCTTTGGATGACTTCAACAAAATAGTTTAATTGTTTTTTTGCCCGAAGCAGAATCTCTTCATCAACTATTGGAAGCTCTCTATATTTATTAATCTGTTCATCTAAAAAGTAAAGTCCCTTTAAATTATGAGCCTTTAAGGTGGCTAAAACAGGTTTTAAACTATATTCAAGCGCTAACAAATGTCCTGCGCTTCCTCCAGTCATTACTGGAAGAACAGGTGTAGACTTAAAGACGTCCTGAGGTAATAAATCAAGTAACGCTTTTAAAACTCCAGAGTAGGCCCCTTTGTATACAGGAGAACCCACAATAACACCCTCAGACTTTTCAATAAGTGTTGTAAGACGCTTTATAGCCGGACTGTCATATCGCCCAAGAAAGAGATCATCCGCTGAAAAATCACGAATAGAAATATGATTAACTGCAAAATTCTCTTGTTCAAGTAACAGGCCCAAATATTTTAGTACTTGATCAGAACGTGAAGGATTTGAAGGACTTCCTGATAACAAAATGATTTCATTCATCGTGCATACATCCTTTCTTCAAGTAATGTTTGATTCCGTTAGCCAACCACGTCAGGCAATGATTTTCACCATAAGAAAACCCCCTTTTCTTTTAATGGAGAAAAGAGGGTGTCTTTTATAACCGTTCCACTCTTATCTCCCGAGATAAAACTCGCTGGATTTAGCACCTTTCTGACCATGTCAGAGGTTGCTGAAGCTTCACAGGGCCAGTTCCCTCCACTTCTCTGGATAAGAATTTATTTTATTTTACATATCAGTTTATTTGAATTATTCCGATAAGTCAAGTAGGTATTTGGTTCGATATTTACATATAGGCTGTTCTCTAAAATACTATTTCGCAATAACCGTTTGAGGGCCAAAGATTTCAAAATGAATATCTTCCTCATCCACTTCGTATTTTAATAGATGTTGATAAACAGCCTTCATAAACCCTTTAGGTCCGCAGAAATAAAAGGCCGCATCATTGGTTGGCAAAATGGATTCGAGCCATTCATAGTCCACATATCCTTCTCTATCATAAAGACCTTCATCTGTTTCTTCGGGTTTTTCATAAACGAAATAGCTTTTTACCTGCTCATTGGCTGTATCTATTTCTCTCACTTTATCTCTCATGGCATGAAATTTACCTGACCTCGCTGCATGTATAAAAACAACTTCACGTTCTGGCTGCATTTCGACTACACTCTCAAGCATACTCATCATGGGTGTTAACCCTACGCCTCCACTAAGGAGAATAAGTGGTCTTACATCTTCTGTATCTAAAGTGAAGTCACCAGCAGGCGCACTAATTGAAATCGTCTCCCCTTCATCAACATGGTCATGTAAATAGTTTGAAACCACTCCATCCGGATTCTCGTCCAATGCTTCTTCCTTTTTCACACTAATACGATAAACACCTTCATTCGGAGCAATGGATAGGCTGTACTGACGGCGATGCGTATATGGTTCCCCATCGATATCTGCCTTTACCGTAATATATTGTCCAGGCTTAAATGGCGGGAATGGATGATTATCAGCTGGTTCAAGATAGAAGGAAGTAATCACATCACTCTCTTTTACTTTTCGTTTCACCTTAAAATCACGATAACCAGTCCATCCTCCTGGCTGATCCTTGTCTGCTTTATACATTTTATCTTCAACACTTATGAAAACATTAGCAATTTCACCATAGGCTTTTTCCCATGCTGTGAGCACCTCGTCCGTAGCTATTTCCTCACCTAACACTTCTCGAATGGCCATAAGAAGATTTTCTCCAACAATTGGATAATGCTCAGGCCTGATATTTAAACTTTTATGCTTATGGGCAACAGGTTGAACGGCTGGTATAATATCTTCCAGATTGTCAATATGTAATGCAGCTGCATAAACCATATTTGCTAATGCCTTGGACTGATCCCCTTTTCGTTGGTTTGTCTGGTTAAAAATATTTTTTAGTTCAGGATGGTTTTCAAACATACGCTCATAAAAACGTTTTGTGATGTCTGTTCCCCGTTCTTCCAGAATAGGTACGGTTGACTTTACGATATCTCTTGTTTGTTGATCAAGACCTGAAGCAGTTTGTGTATTCATGCAGAACACTCCCCTTTTTTTAAAAGATGTATTTGAAATACATCTTTATTTTATAACTATTATACGAACTGTCTCAATAGGTTTAAATACGATTTGTGTTACAATATTGTGAAGCAAAATGATAAGGAGAATGACAATGCAACTGAAAAAATATACCGATTATGCACTTCGAGTACTCATTTTTTGTGCAACTAAAGAGGATAATGAATTATCAAGTATTAAAGAAATCTCCCATACGTTTAATATCTCCGATCATCACCTGCGAAAAATCGTTTATGAGTTAAATAAAATAGAATTATTAGAGACCATTCGCGGCCGCAATGGTGGAATTCGACTGGCGAAACCAGCTAGTGAGATCAATGTAGGTACGGTTGTACGATATATGGAAAATGATTTTTCTTTACTTGAATGCTTCGAAAAAGGCACAGATCATTGTGTTATATCACCTGCTTGTAAATTGAAACATACATTAAATCAAGCTTTAAAGGCATTTTGGGAGGTTCTACAGGAATATACGATTCAGGATTTAGTCGTGAATGATAAGGAATTACGTTATTTAATGGGAATTTAAAAAGGGAAAGCTTTCAAAGCAGGTTTCGCTTTTATCGAAAAATATCTATAAATCTATTTGCAGATGAAGCTACTACTGCTTTTGCTGTCTCTTTTACAACTCCCCTCAAGAATTCCTTATCTTTTCTTTTTATAGGGGATAAAAATGAAATTGAAGAACATAAGAAGTATTTAAACAGGCTCTTCAAGATAAATTGGGATAAGGAAAGGTTATAAATGCAGGGTACATGAGCTGTTCCATGTTTTTATCTGTACAGATTTTTCTATCATAAAGCTTGAATACAAGAATAGCTTTCCATAAAATAAGTAAAGAATAAGGAAATAAGATAACTTAAAGAGAGTGATGAAAATGTCTTCTACAGAAAACATAGCCATTAAGTTTGAAAAGGTGAATTTTTCCGATGAGGGTTTACATATTTTAAAAAATATAACCGGTTCTTTTCCAGAAGGTAAAATAACCACTTTAGTCGGACCCTCAGGTGCAGGAAAATCAACATTATTCAAGCTATGTAATGGTTTAAAATCGCCTGATTCTGGGGATATCTATGTATTGAATCAGCACATAAAAAACTATAATCCGATTGAATTGCGTCGTACCGTCGGAATTGCTTTACAGAGTGCAACCATGATTAAAGGAAATGTTTATGATAACCTTAATTTGCCATTGGATCTCCAGAACCAGGAGTTATCAGAAGATCGAGGGAAGGAATTACTAAAATTGGTAGGGCTGCCTGAAGATTATTTGTATCGAAATACGAAAGACTTATCTGGTGGACAGCGTCAAAAGCTATCCATAGCTCGAACACTCGTAAATCAACCTGAAATTTTGCTTTTGGATGAAATCACCTCGTCCCTGGACAGAGTATCCCAGGAAGATATCGAAAAGCTGATAAAAAGAATTAATGAAACGTATCGTACCACCATTATCTGGATTACTCATAATCTAAAGCAAGCTCTTGATGTTGGCCAATATACATGGGTTATGATGGAGGGACAAGTTATCGAAACCGGCCCAAGCGATATACTGAATCATCCACAAAACGAGGATGTACAACGCTTTGTAAAGGGGGAAGCAGAATGAATTATTTAACTTTATCCTTAACCCTTATCTTTGTGGTGATTCCCCTTATTCTATCGAAAACACTGAAATTAGGAATGGAAAAGGATACCATTATTGCAGCTGTACGTTCCATCATTCAACTGCTTGCTGTCGGGTATGTTCTTCAATTTGTATTTGAATCAGAAAGCATGATTTACATCCTTCTAATGATTATCTTAATGATAACCGCAGCCACTCATAACGCGCAGCGAAAAGGTGCATCAATAAAGGGAATCATATGGAAGCTTGTTGCTACTTTTGTGTTTATTGAAGCATTAACACAAGGCATTTTACTCGGCTTAAACATCACACCAGCTACTGCTCAATATATTATTCCTATTAGTGGTATGGTAATCGGAAATTCTATGGTGCTTTCCATCTTATTTTTAAACCGTTTCACTGGTGAATTAAATAACCAAGAGGAGCAGACAGAATTAATCCTGTCTCTTGGCGGTACACCTAAACAAGCCGTTTACCGTCAGCTGATCACATCCATTAAGGCAAGTACTATCCCAACTATTGAGAGCCAAAAAACTATCGGCCTGGTTCAGCTTCCCGGCATGATGAGCGGACAAATCATAGCAGGTGCAGATCCTGTTCAGGCAGTTATGTTTCAATTGCTTATTTTATTTCTATTATTAACAACAGCTGTTGTAACGAGCATTTTACTTGGGTATTTATCTTATCCAACCTTATTTAACGATCGGATGCAGTTTTTGGATAATCATTTGGAAAACGACAACTAGACTAGTTTGCCCAAATTGTTTCTACAGTTTGGGTTTTTTTCATGAATAATCCTCCTGATTTTATTCAGTTTCATCTTCCCAGGCAAGCATTCCACCAGCTATATTGGTTACATCAAAGCCTTTAGCTGCTAAAATTTCACAAGCCCGGCCACTTCTGCCTCCGGAACGACATACCACATAGTAATATGAGTTTTCATCTAATTCGTTTATACGATCTGTAATTTGGCCTAATGGAATATGTTTGGCACCTGGTATTTTTCCTTGAGCAACCTCCTCGTCTTCACGGACGTCAATAACATTTACTTCTTCATCCGTTTTTTGTTTTTTAGCCAATTGCTGTGGTTGAATTTCCTTCATATTCATTACCTCCAAAATTTTATATTTCCTATTTCACCTTGCTGCTTATACTTATTATACCTGTATGGGTATTAATGAAAGTGTAAAAAATAGGGTTAACTTTTTGAACTTAACCCATCATGTTAGAGTAATATACTCTTTAAAAAGTCAACCTATAAGTTTATCTGCTTTTCACAAGTAAATTAACTGCTTCTTTTATAAGGTCCTCCGAATCTTCTCCTCTATTTTTCTCGTCTCGAATACACTTCTCTAAATTTTTGCTGACAAGTAAGGCGGCTGTACGATCAAGAGCATTTCTTACTGCAGTCAATTGAGTTACTACATCTTTGCATTCTTTTTCTTCTTCCATCATTTTAAGTAATCCCCGAACTTATCCTTCAATCCGTTTTATACGATTTTTGGTTTGTGCATCGTATTCCATATTCCCCCTCCTTCCCTTCAACAGCCTTTCTAAAATAAAGGAAGTCCATCTATTACACGTTTATAGAAATGACTTCTAAAATATCCTCCAAAATCAATGTTTATGTTGCCAATCCTTAACGTTACATTAGACAAAAAATGAAATAAACTGCATACCAATATCATATACCCCCATAAGTATTTAATCAATACCCTAATGTTTTTAATCTTTGCTTATTAATCCATATATTCATTGATTCAAGCCATTTTTTTCGTATCGCTAGAGAGTGAAAGCATACGTACAACGGTAAAGAAAAGCCATACAAGTATGTAATTTTTTTGCATGAATTTTCTTGCCTTAGCAATCCCGATAATGGCTATAATAGCAATCATAAGGGCAAGGAAAAATGAACGTTTTAATGTAAAGAAACGGAGACTTTCTTTCAGGAAGCTTCGCATCTTTTGCTGAATCGTTATAGGGACATTAAAAATTAGCAAAAAACAAATGGTAGACAAAAACGATAATATCCATGTTAATAAGGGCTTCCGAAGCATTAATAAACTAAAGGTATACATTTTAAGATAAATCATTATGGACCAGCGAAAATTCCAACCATGATCGAAATAAATCATCTTTAATTGCTTTCCTATCCATTCAATTAAAAAGGACTGGAAAACACGTTTCCCAATATAAATGACTTTCATGAAAAAATTGCTTGGAACTTGTGATAAAAAATACAATATCATAAGTGGATTAAACAAAAACAGATGTACATAACGAATGGATTTTGTGCTAACAAGCCTGGATTTCAGATCCCACATAAGATAATCCTTACACAAAATATAATAAAGGCCATTAAATATAGTTACGTAAAAGAGACTTGGATACACTTTACTGATGCATCGCCAGGTTCGATTTTTTATATTTAAGTAAAACAGCCAAAAAAGGAGAACAAAATGCAAAAGAAATCACTTCTTTCAAGATTAGTACAAAATATAGTATCTCCTTGCTAAAGGGTTATTATGTTTCAAAAATAAAAACAAATATTACGGTTCATTTATGTCCCTTTAGACCTGATGCTAATTATCTTTTACTTGTTCCTTTGGTATTTTACAAAAAGATAACCTTAGACATTAAATGCGTCGTGTTCAAGATGACAGATAATGAGGCTAAGGACACCTGAAAAAGGTGCTGTTCAGTAAAGAACAGCACCTTTTTTCTGCAAGTTTAGCCTCGCTTATTTTCTTTCACAAATTGATTATATGACGATTCTCTAGAAAAACTAGCGAGAATGAATGGGAAATGAGGGTTATCGTGGGAAGCTAAAAAGAGGTTGGGACATAGTAAAAAGACTTTGTCCCAACCTCTGAACACTAAGAAAAAATCTGATTAATTTTCTCTACTTCTTCTTTTGTTAACTCTACCTCATGAGCCTTTAAATTATTTTTCACTTGTTCAAGTCTTTTGGCACCTGGAATAACCGTGTCGATGGAAGGTAGAGATAAATACCAGGCAAGCACAAGCTGTGATACTTCTTTATTTTTGGTATTCGCCATTTGACGTAGCTCTTCAACCTTCTTCAGATTTCGTTTAAAAGCATCACCTTGGAGATGGGGCATATCAGCTCGAAAGTCTTGAAATGTTGTCTCCTTTGTATATTTGCCTGCTAACAAACCAGAGGCAAAAGGAAAATAAGGCACAAAGGAAATCTTATGTTTTTCTGTAAAAGGAAGTAATTCTTTTTCAGCAGTCCGGTTGATGAGATTGTATTCCCCTTGATAGACATCTACATAGCCATCCTGATTTGCTTCTTTTAAATCCTCAATAGAGAAATTGGAAACGCCAATGGCTCTTATTTTCCCTTCATCTTTTAATTCCTTTAGAGCACCAACAGCCTCAAATTTGGGTGTATCCTGATTCGGATAATGTATATAAAAAAGGTCGATATAATCAGTTTGAAGGCGTTTTAAGCTTTCCTCGACATTTTGTTTAAGAAAAGAAGGAGTATTATTTACTTCCATATCCTCTCCTGCAAAACGGACTCCACCTTTTGTAGCAAGAACTATATCCTCACGATTACTCATATCTTTTAATGCTTCTCCGATTAATTCCTCAGACCGTCCAGGACCATAAAGATAGGCCGTATCCAAAAAATTGACCCCTGCATCTATAGACGACTTAACTAATTCACGACCTTCCTCATCATCTGTTTTTGGGTAAAGGTTATGGCCGCCAACTGCATTGGTACCCATACCGATTGGATTGACATATAAGCCGGTTTGTCCGATTTGTACTTGTTTCATCATATTCCTCCATTCCAATCATTAGATTAAAAATGTGATATGTACATTTTACCTTTAAAACAACAAATTTTCTAATCACACACATATATATAATTATATTTACAGGAGTACAATAAGCTAAACTAGTGTATCATCTTAATATTTGATAGACTATTAGATACGAACATTCTTTTTTATTCTAGAATAAGGAAGTGTGCCCTTTGGAACATCAAACCGGACTTATGTTAGAAGGCGGCGGCATGAGATGTGCCTATACCGCTGGAGTACTGGACTTATTTATGGATAAAAATATCGACTTCCCTTTTGTTGCCACTGCATCAGCCGGAGCCTTAATCGGAAGTTCATACATTGCCAAACAACGAGACCGCAACTATAAAATTTTAAAGGAGTTGGGAAAAAACCCCGAGTCCATTTCCTTTAAACGCATGTTTCAAAAAAGAGAATTGTTTAATATGGAATATATTTTTGACAAAGTGCCAAATGAGATTGTTCCCTTAGATTTTGATGCCTTTAATGAATCAAAATCTGATTTTATTATTGGAACAACGAATATCGAGACAGGAAAGCCCGTATATTATGATACATTTGATGAAAAAAATGATTTATTTACTGTTATTCGAGCTTCATGTTCGTTACCTGTTTTGTCGCCGAGTGTTACATTTGATCATATAGAATTAATGGATGGAGGGGTTTCAAATCCCATCCCGATTCAGCCGCTTATGGATCGTGGGATGAAAAAACATGTAGTCATTCTTACAAGAAATCGTGGATATACCAAAAAAGCGACGAAGCTAAATTGGTTATATAAACGTCTTTTTAAAGAAAAGCCTGCATTACAAAAGCTTTTACATGACCGCCATCTTCTTTATAATCAAACCATGCATCAATTAAGAGAAATGGAAATGCGCAATGAATTGTTTATTATTCAGCCTGATGAACCATTAATTGCCAGTCGAATTGAAAAGAATCATCAAAAACTTGAACAACTATACATGCAAGGATATCTGGAAGCTGAAAAGAAGTTGGAAGACTTAGAAATCTTTCTTTCAACAACAGACAAACCACCAGCCTCTTACATAGAAGAAAATGTTCCATCATAACCAGACAATTACAGGAAGGGCTGATTTCCCCCATATAAAAAGCAGGCACTGGCAAAGCCGGTGCCTGTTTTTATGGGTATTCCAACTGCAGTAGCCTTAACATTAAACGTTGCCAAAACGGCCGTATTTAAAGAACCTTTGATTTCAGTTGCAAGGCAGCCTGTTTAACATTATCTGCACCAGCTATTGCTGAAATCACCGAAACACCATTTGCACCTGCGTCGATGACTTGTTTTGCATTAGCTGCTGTAATGCCGCCAATTCCTACCATTGGCAGGGTTATTTGCTGTTCACGAAACTGTTGTAAAATTTGAATTCCTTGAACCTTATTCGCATCATCTTTAGATCTGGTCGGAAAAATCGGACCTACACCTATATAATCCGCTCCATCAAAAACTGCTTTACGGGCTTCAGCAATTGTATGAGTGGAAACACCTAAAATCTTATTCCCCATTTTCTGCTGTACGGTATGAGCTGCTTCATCATCCTGTCCGACATGAATTCCATCCGCATCTAATGCAATCCCAAGATTCACATCATCATTTATGATAAATGGAATTCCTGCATTCAAACAGACCTTTTTTAACTTCTCACCTAAACGATATTTTTCATTACCCTGAAGCGCTCCCTCACCTTTTTCACGATACTGAAATAGCGTAATTCCTCCATCAATAGCCTGTTTTAAAACCTCAACAGGGTCTTGTGAACAATTTACACTTCCCATTATAAAATATAATGAAAGATACTCCTCTAACTCTTGTTGTTTCATCGCTTAACACCCCTGAGTTGTTCCATATAAGCCCAATGATTTGTTGGTCCATGGCCTGCTCCTATGCCTAAAGGATGTTCAATTGCTGCTCGAATAAAAGCCTTTCCATTTTTAACGGCTTCTGTCAATGATTTACCTTTAGCAAGCTCTGCTGCAATGGCAGATGAAAACGTACAGCCAGTGCCATGCGTATGTCTGGTTTGAATTCGAGGAGATGTAAGCTCTAGAAAAGCATATCCATCAAAGAATAAATCTACTACATCGTTTGTCTCCTCATGTCCACCTTTCATAACAACTGATTGGGCTCCTATATCAATCAATTGTTTTGCCGCTTCCTTTTTGTCTTCCAAAGTATTAATCTTTCTTTGTGTAATCATTTCCGCTTCAGGAATATTTGGTGTGATAACCGTTGCAAGTGGTATCAACTTGGAAATCAAAGCTTCCACAGCTTCATCCTGTAACAGCTTCGCCCCACCTTTCGCAACCATCACCGGATCTACAACAAGATTTTGAAAATGATAAGTTCTTATTTTATCACTTACGGCTTCAATGACTTCACTCGAATGCAGCATACCTGTTTTAACAGTATCTGTACCTAAATCATGACCAATTGCATCGATTTGCTCTTTTAATCCTTGAAGAGGAATCGGATAAACACCCTGTACACCGAGCGTATTTTGGGCTGTTACAGCTGTTAATGCAGACATTCCATAAACACCAAGCTCTTGAAAGGTTTTCAAATCAGCTTGAATTCCTGCTCCTCCACCACTATCTGACCCTGCAATCGTTAATGCCTTATAAACGGTCATGATGTGCCTCCTTTTGCAGATGGTTAATCTTCGCTAACGGTCCATCCGTTTCATTGAGCTTAGCAAGTTCATTTAAAAATTCCATTTGAAAACGTCCAGGTTCATTGGTACCCGCTTTTTGAGCCGCTTTTTCTGCCGCAATACCATAAAGAGAAACAGCAACCACAGCTGCATGAATATGATTTTGGTCAATAGCGAGAAATGCACCAATAACAGATGACAATAAGCAGCCTGTTCCAGTAACTTTTGTAAGCAATGAATGACCATTGGAAACCGTGTATGTATCCTCTCCATTGGAAATCACATCCGTCTGGCCAGTAATAACAACTGTGCATTGAAATAATTCCGCCGCTTTTTGAGCCAAATCGATGTGATTTCCCTGGATATTGCCACTATCTACACCTTTCATTGCTATTTGTTCTCCAACAACATTAGACACTTCTGCTGCATTTCCTCTTAAGAGGGAGACATCTACTTTTTCTAAAATGTTTCTTGCGGTGCTGGTTCGATACGTAGTGGCCCCGGCTCCTACAGGATCAAGTACTACCGGAACTCCATTTTGATTTGCGGACTTTCCTGCAATTATCATAGCCTCTATTTGATCTTCTGTTAATGTACCAATATTTAACACAACTGCCCCTGCAATTTGTGCCATTTCAGCTACTTCCTCTTTCGCATAAGCCATAACTGGAGAAGCACCTAAGGCATAAAGACCATTAGCTGTAAAATTTGTCACCACTACATTCGTGATGTTATGAACTAGAGGCTCTTGGTTACGTAACCTGGTTATTCGTTCAAACATTTCGTTTCCTCCCTTTATTCAGGGAACCTCATGGACTGTCTTAGCCAGAGCAAAAGGGGGAAAGTGCCATTTAGCAACGCACGCAAGCTTCAAGCAGTCTCGCTAATTGCTTTGGTGGTGGAGCTGGACACAGCAAATTCCTTCAATATTATCTACAGAACTCCAGCTAGATTATTTTCTATACCATTAAAAAACCAGGCCATTTAAGGACCTGGTTTAGCTGTCAGTAATCTTGTGAAAGCTACTTCCCTACGCTGGCATGATCCAGATCAGGTCCTGAGGGTCAAAAAGCTTCTACGCTTTTTTCTCAGCCTGCCATACAGGCTCCCCTAGTAGAATGTATTTTGTTATTCAATTTTTATTGTAAAACGGGATTGGAGCAAAAATCAATCTATTTGTCTTTTTTGTTGGAAATCTTGGCACTCCATGTCTTTGGCTTATACCGTAAGACCTGGCCAGTCGCCTACCCTTTTCTTTATCCAGCTCCGGCTCCTAGGTCTTAGCTTTTCTATTCCATATTTACAAATGGTGAGTCTGTGTTTAGGACTCCTTTTACTTTTTTTATATTGAATTTTTTTCCTTGTATCCATTGATTGAAATCAAATATTACAGGGTCGCGGTTTGCTCCCAAGGCATAACCTGCTTTCTTTTCTTTTGGGAAATAAGCAGCAGTGTGAACGGTACCGGCCCATGCACCATATTTGTTGGAGAAGACACCTTTCTCGATATCATTCATCATTCTGAAGGCCATATAGCCATTTTCTATGTCCCTTTGCTGTTTCTCAATCGTTTGCTTTCTTTGATAAGAGTCTTCCATCCGGTAGCGATTTTCTTCGGTTAACAATTCAAAATGATTGGTACATATTTTGGATTCATGAACTTCTACAGATCTTGGGGAAGCTTCCACTACAACACTTTTACCTGCAGAATCTAATAATACATAACTAAACGAATGACGGTGTGGAAGCTCTTTTAAAACTTCTATTGCTTCTTCCACATTGGCACATGTTTCTAGAATAATTCGTCCTATCATATTACACATAAAGCCGTCACTTGATTTTTTACGATGGACAAAATTATAGCCCATTACAAGTCCTTTTTCATTCATTCCATCTGTACGACCTGTAATTTGCATGGTTGGTCCGATTGTCGCATACCCCTGATCTGTTGGTTGATAGATCATATAACGCCCTTCATAAGTGATGGGATGATTATCATAATTACGAATTAGATAATCTGATCCTGTAAATATGGAACAGCCACTTCTTCCGTACTCTAAATAGTAACCACCAAATTCACGAAAAGCATCGTCCATATTCATCTGTAATGCATCAGCAAGACCTTGAATTTCATCCATTACCCCGGGAATAAATTTCGTAATGGCACTAGTTACTTCTTCATAATCGATTAGAAAGTGCCGGTCCTTTTTTGGCTCCCACTGTTTTTTTCGATTCGGTAAAATTGGAGAATTCTTTAACCACTCTCCTTGCTGAAACCCAAAATCATAATGATTTCCTCTATATTGAAAAATTTCAGTATATACTTGTCTCATTCTAATATCCTTCCAAAGCTCATATTGGTTCATTGATAGTCTACTCCATTTACCTGATTACGAAAAAGATTTTGCTTCAATCTTTGCTTCTTTTTTTCCACCATTGATTACTAAAATTGATCCTTAACTTTAAAAATATCTACTTTCCCTTTAGATGACGAATCTCATTCTCAGATTCTTTCTGGACATCATTCCCTTTTGTCTCAGCTTCCTGAATCTGCTTATAAACAGCTTTTATTTCTTCACTCAAAATATCCATTTGTCGATTTACATTTAACCATCGACGATCTAAACCCTGGATTTCCTTTGTTAGCTCATTTTGCCCTTCCTTCATGGTTTGTTGTGCAGACCTTTGCTGAAGCACCTGTTCTAATACTTGATCTCCCCACTTCTCATTACGTTCAAATCGGTCTAAAAAATGATGATGGTAAAGCTTTTGTTTTCGGTGGATTTGAGTCATTTTTTTCGAAAGCTCCTGTTTGATCATTTCCTGCCTGTTAGAAAGCTGATGTACTTCTTTATGCAACTTATGATAATCATCTACTGAATGGTGAAGTTGCCTTCTTAAAGAAAACAAATTTCCCACTAGTTGCTGGTATCGTTTTTGATATGTGTTGACCTCCTGCGTTAAGGTGTCTATTTTTTCCTTCTGCTCATCACGTTGCTTTTCCTCTTTATTATAGTGAAATAACCCCTGATTGGAATGATGTTCATACATGGACTTATCATAAAGCTTTGGCTTAACCTCCTGATTTTGAATACCTTTCCTGCAGGCTGTCACTAGAGTCCCTCCTTTTATAACGATTCAGACACTTCCTTATACCGCTTTTCAAGTATCCTATTGCACATGATTAGGCATGGTGAAATCACATAGGGATTTTGTGAAAAATGGTTAAGATGCCCAATATGGTTTTGTATTTTTCTAAACTTTTTAAATTAACGCCCAAATCCGAATTGTGTTATAATAAAATAAATAAAACATACAGAGGGATGCGCTATGAATCTAAAAAACTTCTTTATAGGTTTATCAGAAAACAAATTTTTGAATGCGTTTGCACAAAAGTATGGACTTAAATTAGGATCACAATCTGTAGTAGCTGGAACCAATGTTGAGGAAATGATTGAAAGGGTTAAACAATTAAACGCACAAGGAATTTCTTGTACGATTGATAATTTAGGAGAATTTGTTTCTGAAAAAGATGCGGCAATTCAAGCAAAAAATGAAATCCTGGAAGTAATTAAAGCGATTCACAGCCATGATGTCGACGCCCATATCTCCATAAAACCCACACAATTAGGACAGGATATTGACGAAAATTTTTGCTTGGAGAATTTGAGAGAAATTGTAGACCAAGCCAATCAATATCATATTTTTGTCAATTTTGATATGGAGGATTACACCCACCTCCATTCATCGTTTAGCCTTATTGATAAATTATCAGAGGAATATAATAACATTGGAACTGTTATTCAATCGTATTTCTATCAAGCTCAGGAATACATTGAAAAATATAAAGATTATCGATTACGACTTGTAAAAGGTGCATATAAAGAACCTGAGGAGATTGCCTATCAAAACAAGAAAAAAATTGATCAAAACTTAATTTACTTAATCGAGTATCACTTGAAGCACGGAAAGTTCACTTCTATTGCTACCCATGACGATCGCATTATTAATCATGTAAAGAAGTTTGTGGACGATTATAATATTCCAAAAGACAAGTTTGAATTCCAAATGCTATATGGATTTCGTAATGATTTGCAATTACAGCTTGCTAGAGAGGGATATAACTTCTGCACATATGTCCCCTTCGGCACAGATTGGTACGGTTATTTTATGAGGCGTTTAGCAGAACGTCCACAGAATATCCAGCTTGTTGCAAAACAAGTCTTTAATAAAAAAACGAATACAATGATAGGTTTAGCCGCTGGTGCATTTCTTGCTGGCAGAATGACGAAGAGAAAAAAATGACTTGTAAGGTGTTTGCTTATTAGGCAGACACCCTTTTTTATGACAAACTTATCTTCCATAAAATTTATGCATTTTTGGTAAACAAATCTTCATATATATGTAAACGAATGAATGTAAGTGTGGTGATTTTTATCGGTACATTTTATCTTTTTAAATGTAAGCGCTTACTATAAGCGGTTGGTCAGATACCTGAAAAAGGAGTGTAAAATATGAATTCGATTATTCTTACGGAATTCGTTTTATATTTTCTTCTCATGATTGGTATTGGGTATTACACAAGTCGTACAAAGATGAGTCATTCCGTTTATCTATTAGGAGGCAAAAAGCTTCCCGGATGGGCTCTTGCTTTCTCTGAGCGTGCTACAGGTGAATCAGCCTGGCTCTTACTTGGATTTACCGGCTTTGTATTCACTACTGGATTAGCAGGGATTTGGGTAGCTATCGGAATTGCTATTGGTATTATATTTGCATGGGTATTTTTAGCGAAACGTTTTATGAAGGAAACCGATAAACACCGCGTTTTAACATTGCCCGATTATTTAGCCAGCAATTTTGATGAAAAAGCAAATGTAATCAGATGGGTCGCAAGTATTCTAATTGCAGGTTTCTTTATGTTTTATGTAGGGGCACAGTTGGCTGGTGCAGGAAAGCTATTCTTTACTTCCTTTAATATGGATCACACACTTGGTATTGTAATAGCGACCATTGTCGTCCTTGGCATTGCCTTTTTTGGAGGATTTGTTTCTGTGGTCTGGACCGATATGATTCAAAGCCTTATGATGTTAATCACTCTTTGTATCCTTCCTATAATTGCTCTAATCTATGTTTTCACAAATGATCTTTCCATTAGTCAATCACTCACTACTGCCGGTGATTCCTTTAACTCCTGGTTTGGCGGAACAACAGGATTTGCTTTAGGGATATTATTTTTTAATAACTTTTCCTGGTTCTTTGGGTACTTAGGTGGACAGCCGCAATTAAGTGCACGTTTTATGGCGCTAAAAAATGTAAAGGAAGCCAAGCAAGCTCGTAATGTGGCTATTATCTGGACAATTTTAGCTTATACAGGAGCTTTCCTTATTGGTCTTGCAGCCATTGCGATGTATAGTCAAGGGAGCTTTTCAGATGTAGAGACCATCTTACCTCAAATGATAATGGATTTAATGCCCCCATGGATTTCAGGACTATTATTAGCGGGAATTTTAGCTGCCATTATTACAACAGCCAACTCGCAATTAATGGTGGTCACAAGCTCGGTCAGTGAGGATATTATCCATAAAGCACTTGGTTTTAAACTAACAGATCAGCAATTATTAACGGTTTCCCGAATCACCGTACTTGTTTCAGGTATAGTCGGGATGCTTATTGCTTTAACCTCTGAATCGCTGGTGTATCTAATTGTCAGCTGGGCTTGGGCAGGTGTTGGAGGCACCTTATCTCCTGCCATTCTTATGACCTTCTTCTGGAGGCGTTATTCAAGCATAGGTGTTATCGCAACCATTCTTTCCGGATTTGTCTTTACGATACTATGGATTAGCACACCACTCGATAGTATTATCACTTCACGCTTTTCCACTTTTTTCATAGCAGGCATATTCGGAATACTATTTAGTTTACTATTCCCGGATAAAAGAAACCATTATAACTCATAAATACAGAAAGAGGTTAATCCTTATTAGGATCAGCCTCTTTCACTAAATTTTCACCCTTCCTGCCAATTCGTACTTTATTATTTAGGTCTCACTGAATTCATAAACCTGTATAATAAGCCTGAAAAATTGCTAAATTCCATTTATCTTCTTACAATGGTAAATAAGGAGTGAGAAGAGATGAAGCTAAATCGTTCAGGAACACCTAGTGTATCTTATTTTAAGTCTTATATGCTGCTTATTATGAATACACGTACATGCTCATTAGAAGTGGCGAAAGAAGTAGCCTATGAGAATTTATTCGAACGTGATTCCAAACGTTTAGGTGAACAGGCCTTTAGAAACTTTCAACAGGCTCATAAAGAGCTCATGACAATATATCCTTAAGTATGCCACCTTTTCATTACTTCTGGACAAATTATCCAGTGGGGAAACAGCCTCAAAATCCTCCACATTCCTGCAAAAATTGCCGGACAAAATAAATATGTGCGGTGCGGATTCCCCATCAATTTGTCCCTCTTCTAGTAAATTCTCTTTGCTCCTTCATAGTATTTGGACCAATAGGAATTGTCCAATGAATAGATGGCAATCCCTTTTGAACTGGTAGCAGATATCCACTGATTATCTCCTATATAAAAGCCAACATGTGTAATTCTATTCGAGTTAACCGCATAAAATACTAAGTCACCTGGTTGTAAAGCAGATTGTGAAACAGAAGTTCCCTTGGTAAAAAGTCCAGCTGCGGTATCTCTTGGCATGTCCACTCCATGCTTATTAAACATATAGTACACAAAGCCCGAACAATCAAAACCAGACGGAGTGGTCCCTCCCCATAAATAAGGAACACCTAAATAATTTTTCGTGTCTTTCATTAAATCCTGCTTGAGGACAGCATGCTCAATGGCAGTTTTTGTTTTATCATCCGCTGTACCTGTTACTGATAAACCATAATCACTTTGAAAATCCCGTATCGCTTCTTTTGTAGGATTATCATAACTGCCGGTCATTGTTTGTACGGCATAGTATCCAAGCTTCTGTAAACCTTTTTGTACCAATTCTAAATTGCTTTCATTTTGTGGTGAGGATGAGCCTGTTGTCTTTTGTGCATCTGTTTGGCTAGATGGAATCGTTAATATCTGTCCTATCGTTAATGTATTTGTGTTCAGGTTATTAGCCTTTTTAATCTTATCAACAGTAGTATGATAAGCCCTCGCAATTCCATACAGTGTATCGCCTGATTGAACCTTATAGCTGTTACGCTCTGTTTCTTTTACAGGTGCAACTGCTGGTACAGAAATGGCCTTTTCATCCTTAGGAATAATGAGAGTTTGACCTATGTGTAAAGGGGCGCTTTCTAAATTGTTCGAGCTTCTTATAGCGTCTACTTCTACACCATATGTTTGAGCAATGCTCCATAGTGTATCGCTACTCGTGATCTTATATTGAATATTATCCGTTGAAGGTACTGTTGTGGGAGCGGAAACCTCCTCTGCATTTCCTCCAGGTATGGTTAAGGTTTGTCCAACATTAATTACATTTGAGGTTAAATCATTTGCACTTTTAATGGCATTCACACTCACATCATAACGATTCGCAATGCCCCACAAACTGTCACCTGACATTACCGTATAGCTTGTACTCTTTTCAGGACTTCTAGCTGATTGAGAAGAAACAATAGCAGGGATAATTAAGATTTGACCTACCCTGATTAAATCACTGTTTAAATGATTGACCTCTTTCATTCCATCTACTGTGGTATCATACTTTTTCGCAAGAGTCGTCAATGATTCTCCCGGCATAACAGTGTGCATCGCCTTTGGTATGATTAAGGATTGATTAACATATACCGCATCTGATGTAAGATTATTAGCACGTTTTATTTCATCAACAGATGTTTGAAAATTGCGGGATAGCTTCCATAGATTATCTCCAGCAGAAACTTGATAATAGATAGAATCCTGTACTGAAGCCTGCGAATATGTAATGGTTTTCTCGGCTGCTTCCACACGTATTTCATCTGAACCCATCAACGGAATGGAAGTGATTGCGATACCACCAACCATCACCTTTATCATCGTGACCTTCATTTTTGGATACCTCTCTTTTATCATTTGTCTTACTGAATGAACCATATTCTGTTGTGTTCTCTAACGTTTTTTCCTAATTCATTAGCGAACTCTGTTGAATAATTGTCTAAATAAACCACTACTTCGTATTCATCATGTGTTCCGCTAATTTTTCGAAGTTTAAACTTATCTTCTATAGACCATAAAGCTCCTTTTGGCAAAATCCCTGTTATAGTTTTATACAAATAAATGAATTCATTCCAATTTTTGATACATTTTATAAAAATCACCAGTGAAAAAAACCTGAATCTCCTCTCTATAATGGTGATTGGCACGGTTACCGACTTAACAAAAAATAAGTTTTTATAGTGTTTAGAAAAATTTGATTTCTTAGAAATAATCTGGAATAATAAGTGATATCTATATAAAAATTAGGGGGTTATGTGGAATCATGAAGAAAAATACTTTATTGATTTTTGCCATCTTTTTCGGAATGCTATTACTTGCTGCCTGTGGATCAAGTGAATCATCCAGTGGTTCAGATGGTAATAGTGATTCTTCTGGTGAAGAAGGGAATAGCGAAGAAGAATCCAATCACTATATCGTTGCAACAGAGCCGAACTTCCATCCATTTGAGTTTATGAACACTGAAACCGGAAAAATGGAAGGGTTTGACATCGACTTAATGAATGCAATCGCAGAAGAAGCAGGTTTTACAGTAGAATTTGAAACGATGGAATTTGATGGTGTACTAGGCGGCATGCGCACAGGTAAATATCCATTGGCCATTTCGGGGATTTCTATTACAGATGAACGAAAAGAGGAAATTGATTTTTCTGATAAATACTTAGATTCTGGGCTTATTTTAGTGGTTCCTGAAGATTCGGATATTCAATCCATCGATGATGTGGACGGATTGAAAGTGGGAGCTCAAACCGGTGCTACCAGTGAAATTTATTTAAATGAAAATACAGACGCTGAGGTTTCTGCTTTTCCAGAAATCGTAACGGCGTATCAGGATCTTCAACAGGGTCGATTGGATGCCGTACTCTATGACTTACCCAATGCTCAATACTATATTAAAGAAAATCCGGATGCTGGACTAAAAACAGTTGGTGATCTTCTACAAGGTGAACCATATGGTATAGCCTTTCCTAAAGGATCCGACTTAGTAGAACCAGTTAATGAAGCGTTAGCTGCCCTCAAAGAGAATGGAAAATATGAAGAAATCTATAAAAAATGGTTTGGTACGGAGCCTCCGGAATAAAGACATTTTAAAAGCGTAACAGCCAAACTGTTACGCTTTTTCTATGAAGCTATTGATTTTTTATCTTTGCATAGATACAAGTATCACGAAGTTCATTACCATTAACAGAAAGGTCGTCATTTCTTAAAATTCCTTCCAGTTTGAAATCAAGCCTTTCAGGAATGGATCGACTCTTATGGTTTTTGGCATCACATTTTATTTCCACCCGTTTAGCCTTCAACTCAAGAAAGGAAAAATTTGTGATTCCCTGTACTGCTTCTGTTACGTACCCCTTTCCACTATGGCTTGTAGCAACCCAATATCCGATTTCAAATTTAGGAATATCCCAATCTATGTTATGCAGGCCAGAAGCACAAACAAATTCACCCGTTTCTTTATGAAAGACGTGTAATCGCATATCCTCACGTGTTAAAAATTTCGCATGTGCTTCTCTAATATTCGCTTCCGTCTGATCTTCACTTTGCTTGTTCTGTGCAAAGAGTAGCCACTGCCTTAATTCATTTATCGATGCCTGAATAGCAGGATATACAACCCTTCCGTCACCGGGCTTGGGTAATCGAATGAATAAACGTTCTGTCTCAAACCCATGAGGAAAATCAAGTAGAATTGGATTCATTGGAAATGTCTCCCTTCTCAAAGCAAACCTTAAAATAAAAGAATAATAGAATTTTGTGTAAATTACATCAATCCTAGCATAAGAAAAGGGAAACGAAAAGATATGCAATGATAAACATACGGTTTATGTATTGTTCCCGCCTTCTCCATCTTCGCCCTCATCAACCTCATCATTATCATTCAGCTCTACATCATCAAGATCAAGCCAGGAAAGCATCTCACCTACCACATTATTAACACGCTCATTCATAACCTCTTCTCCATACTTTTTCTTCGCCTTTTCAATGTTTTCGACAACTTTATCACTATATTGGATGATGGGTACATCGCTTTCGATATTGTTAAATAGATCAATTATTTCATCTAAAGCTTTATCAAAACGTTTCTGCTCAACATCCGTTGCTTTCATTGTTATCACCCCATTATAGGATACCCAAACAGAGATAAATGTATAATCATTTTATGATGACTGTATTCTTCTATTTTGATTCATTACTAAACCATACTCATGTTCAAATAAGTAGTTCACTTTCGGTGGGGAAACTATCTAATAACATTTAATTTATCAATATAAATAACACAGTAAATGAATGGGTAAGATTTTAACCCAAATCCAAAAAGTTTCTGTCATGGTGTTGCATTATAGTTTAGAAACTAAGGATAAACTGATATAGTAGAGATAGATTTACTTTAAAGAAAAGCGAGGTTTTAGATAATGAGCAGTTTGGTTATTTCACAAATTAACATTGCATATAAGGGCTTTATGAATGAAATTAAGGATGTAAGCGATGAACAACTCACAAAGCAGCCTGAAGGATTTAATAATAATATCCTCTGGCATATCGGACATGTCCTGACAACTAATGAACAATTCTTATTCGGATTTCCAGACAACACGGATCATCTTCCAAAACAGTACAAAGATTTATTCGGTTACGGAACCAAGCCGGCAGAATGGCCAGATGATGTACCAACAGCAGATGAATTGGCCGATAAGTTAAATAAACAGATTAAACGTATCAAACAGATTCCGTTAGAAAAATTTGAAGAAAAGCTTCCTGAGGTAACCTTAGGTGCCCAAACTTTCGGAGAACTAGCCGCACTAGCTGCTTTTCATATAGCAAACCATGCAGGCAGAGTTAACGCTATGAAAAAGGTGCTAAATAAATAGCAAAAAAATCTGTAAAAACCACGCCATTGCAGCGTGGTTTTTATGATATATCAATCAAGATATCTTCTTGCACCAGCATACTCTGAAGAATAATAATCTGACTCGAACACATCAATAATTTCTACTGTACTTGCCGTATTAGGTGAATGCATCATTTTTCCATCACCTATATACATCCCTACATGATGCACGCTTCCCTCACCTTCATTGTAGGCAAAAAACAATAAATCACCTTTCTGGAGTTCATCCCTCGCGACTGGTGTACCATGAGTTGCTTGTACGGAAGAGTCTCTTGGTATTGTAATACCATGAGCTTTAAAAATCGTATGAGTAAAGCCGGAACAATCAAAACCGAATCCCGACGTTCCTGCCCATAAATAAGGCAATCCTAGGAATTTTGCGCCGGTGTCCACTAAATCATCACCATCTGGTTCAGGGATATCCTCTTCAGAAGAATAAATCGAAATAGCATCCGTTGAAATCCACTTTTTACCGTCACTTGGTGTCGCAACTAGTACTGTATCTTTTTTTTCGGTAACAACCGGAAGTCTGGTATTAAAGCTGATTTCCTTAAATTTATTTACTTGATGTTTGTCATCATAAAGCCAGGTAGTAGGACTGGTTACCATTGCAAAATTCTTATTTTCTCTTAAGGAAGCAAAACTTTTTCCATTTTCCAATTGAACTTTTGGCATCCAGGCTGGATATCCTAAATCATTTTTCGGTGTTGGCTGGCCATGTACGGCTACTTTAACCCAATCTCCTTCCTCTTCAAGAATAGTAACTTCCTGACCATATAAAGCTTGTGTTTGGAGATTACCTACAAGCCAAAGCTTTTGTTCGTAAGACATGCCTCTTGTCCACTCCCACATGTCCACAGGATTTTCTATAGAAGGAGAATCAATCGGCCTTGTTCCATCTGGCTCTGACCAAAGCGTAGCTACAGAAACATCCACAAAAGCTGTTTCTCCAGTTTCTATTGCCTGCGTTTCGATTGGAAAACTAAATCCTAAAAGGAGAACGATAGACGTCATAATGATAAGCCAGGTTTGACGAATCTTTTTCACCAAAAAGCACCTCCAAAAAGATTATAATTGGATACCAATTCCAGAACCTTCAGACAACATAACCCCTCTCCCTTTGAAGTTCATCCCTCCTTTTACCGGTTCATCAGACATCCAAAGCGGAGCATCCAAATCATAATGTGTGATATTAGGATGAGCTGCAGCAAGATGGGCTGCTGCAGTAACAGAAATGATTGACTCCATCATACTGCCAATCATACAAGGAATTCCGGCTGCTTGACACAAATCAGCAATCTGCCGGGCCCGTCTAATGCCACCAGTTTTCATCAATTTAATATTCAGCATATCTATAGCCTTCATCTCCAATAGATGAAAGGCATTTGCTGGTGAAAATACACTCTCATCTGCCATAATAGGGGTCGTGACTCTATCGTGAATATATTTCAAGCCTTCAATATCATCTGCTGGTACAGGTTGTTCGACTAATTCAACCCCCATGTTCTCCTCCTCTAATTGGCCAATGATATTCACGGCTTGCTTCTTATTCCAGCCTTGATTGGCATCTAAGCGAAATGAAATATCCTGACCGACAGCGTCACGAATAGACCGCAGTCGTATTAGATCCAGTTTTTCATCTTTTCCTACCTTTACCTTCAAAACATTGAAGCCTTCAGATACTCTTTTTAAAGCTTCCTTCTGCATAATTTCTGGTTGGTCAATACTTACGGTCATGTCCGTTTCCAGTACATGTACCTGACCACCCAAATAAGAATTTAAAGAGATGTCTAAGTATTGACAATAAGCGTCATGGAGAGCGATTTCTACAGCCGCTTTTGCACTTGAATTTCCCACACAACTCTTCTCCATATGTGTAATGAGCTTCCCAAGTTGACGAATATCTTTATGGACAATTTGCGGCTTAATCGCCTGATGGATAATCGCTTGTATACCCTCCATCGATTCACCCGTGATTTGCAAGGTTGATGCTGCAGAACCCAAGCCTTTCATCCCATTTTTTAGTTCAATGTAAACATCCATCACATCAATCTTTGTAACCCTTCGAAGTGCAGTAATAAATGGCCGTTTTAAAGTTATGGAACGTTTTTGTAACTGTAGGTCGATGATCTCCACGGGTAAACTCCTTTCTTAAAAGAATGATAAGATTTTAGCAACAAGTAATCCATAATAAGTACCTAGAAACGAACCACCTAATGCCATCAAAACTCCAATTGGAATTAGCGATCTATGATAAGCTCCGGCAAGTAAAGGTGCAGAAGCCATCCCACCAATATTTGCCAGGCTTGATACTCCTAAAGTAAAGAGATCCATCTTGAACAATTTAGCTACTACCGTAAGAATAAGACCATGAATCGCTAAAATAACAAATCCTGATACAATATAGATTGGTGCCTGGAATAATTGTGAGAAATCGGCCCGGGAAGCAATTAATGCAATCACAATATAAAGAAATACGTTTGCAACATCCATGGAACCTGGAATTTTTGAAATGTTTGTCATCGCCAGCAAAATCCCTGCAATTGATACGATAAATATGGTCCATGTAGTAGCATTCACAACTGTACCAAACTCAGGTAACAGCTCTCCCATATATGCAGCTAGAGATGAGATAAATATGGCAATGGAAACTAACCCCATTAAGTGAACAAAGGACATGGATTTGGCTTGCTGCTTCTCATGTTCCTCTTTTAAATCTGCCGTTACTTCATCCAGATGAGAGGTATCTGCCTTCACCCATTTATTAAATAGCGTTGCAAACGGAACAAGCCAGAACATAATCATAACCCAGGTCGAATAGTTAATCGTGTCCATAATTAATGCATAACCAAAAATGTTTTCTGGAACATCTAAAATTCCTTGAATAATTACCATATTGGCAGATCCACCCGTCCAGCTTCCGGCCAGGGCACCAAATGCCTGCCAGGTCTCCGGAGCATACAGAGCACGGAAAATGAAAAACGTAATCACAAATCCAGCCACAATACTGAGAGATGCTGCTATATATCCAACCAGCATTTTGGGCCCAAGTTTAATAAGCTTTCGCAAATCACAATTTAATAGCATTAATAAAATTAACATAGGCAATAACGCGTTACGCACATTACTATAAGTAGCATCGACGTCTTTAGATAACCCAATAACACCCGTTGTTTTTAATAAAGCACCACCAAAGTAGATAAGGACAATTCCCGGTACAAACTTAAAAAATCTGCTTCTTGTACCGCTTTCCAAATATGCGACCAAACCAGCAAGACCAATAATAACACCTAAGTATAAAAAACCATTATCAATCATAAGTGCTCTCCTCCCTTACTCTTTGTGATTTCATATAAAAAAACCCAGCCAACAAGAAATTATTCCAGTTGGCTGGGTTTTATCCACGTAAAGGTAAGATAAAATAGCCCCCTATATATTCAAGGATTCTTTATATTTTAGTTGTGCTTGCTTAAAAGCAACGATTAACGCTTTTTGTGAAGAACCAAAATATCGTGTACGAATTTCCTCCGCAACTCTCTCTCCATCTAAAATGCTTTGACCCACAAATAGATTTTGTACAAATTGCTTCGTGATATCCAAAATTGATGTACACTCTGCATCAAGAATTTCATGGGTGTTTGGATCAATAACAAATCCAACAAAGAAGGTGTGATATTGTTTCATAATCGGATTATTACCTGGGGATTTCGCTTCTCCTACAAAATAACAGGTTTTTATATCGTACACTCCGTTCACACTCCAGATGATAGCAGCTTCCGTACGGGATACACTTCGATAAAGAATATGCAGCCGGCTACGAAATGTCTATACTATCTGAATCTTATCACAATTCTATCATTATATGTATTTACTTTAAATAGGAAATTTTATTTATGGGCATTTGTAATTCAAGACTATATAACTGGTTTAATAGTCCTTAATCTATAATAATGAAAATACATAACAAAAATCCTCGAAATCTAATAAGATTCCGAGGATTTTTAGTTGCCCAGCAACGTCCTACTCTCGCAGGGGAAGGACCCCAACTACCATCGGCGCTGGAGAGCTTAACTACTGTGTTCGGAATGG
>NZ_FOHJ01000016.1 GCF_900111405.1 Salinibacillus kushneri
TATAGAAGAATCAAAGTCCAGTGGCGATGGCGGAGAGGTCACACCTGTTCCCATTCCGAACACAGTAGTTAAGCTCTCCAGCGCCGATGGTAGTTGGGGTCCTTCCCCTGCGAGAGTAGGACGCTGCTGGGCGTAAAAGATTTATATATAGTTGTGGATTAATCACAACAATATCGCGGGGTGGAGCAGTCTGGTAGCTCGTCGGGCTCATAACCCGAAGGTCGCAAGTTCAAATCTTGCCCCCGCAACCAAAGGTCCGGTAGTTCAGCTGGTTAGAATGCCTGCCTGTCACGCAGGAGGTCGCGGGTTCGAGTCCCGTCCGGACCGCCATTACTAAAGAATTAAACTACATAACATATACACCATTAAACCTTAGGATGCCCCTAAGGTTTTTATAATGGTTCCATATCATTCATCTTTTGGAAAATGGACTTTTTCTGCTATTATGAAATGTAAACAAGTGTTCTTATAAGGAGAAATGAAAGATGGATGAGTTCTCGTTTATAGATTCTATAACTCAAAAATATTATCGTCAGTCATCTTTAATAAAAGGGATTGGGGATGATGCAGCGGTTGTTCGACCTGTGAATGGTTTTGATATGATAACAGCATCAGATACAATGGTAGAAGGCATACATTTTCGCTTAACAACAATGAATCCTTACCATATTGGATATCGAATATTAGGGGCTAATTTAAGTGATTTGGCTGCCATGGGATGTGATCCGGCTTATTATATGGTCTCGATTGTAATTCCAAAGAATTGGTCACAGAAACAGTTGGAAGAAGTCTATTCAGGCATGCATGATCATGCCCGGCAGTATCAAATGGATTTAATTGGTGGAGATACCGTTTCAGGTAATGAACTAGTGATTACCGTTACGGTTTACGGTTATGTCCCTAAAAACCGTTCAAGATATAGAAGTTACGCCTATGAAGGGGATTATATATTTGTTACAGGGCACCTTGGTGATTCAGCCTATGGGTTACATTTGTTGTTGGAGCAAAAAAAAGCTGAAAATCGTGACTATTTTATTCGAAGACACCAAATGCCAAATCCGAGAGTTCATTTTGCACAGGAGTTACAATCATTAAAACGTTTATGTTTAAATGATGTTAGTGATGGAATTGCCAGTGAGGCAAATGAAATAGCGCAGGCATCAAGAATAAGTCTTGAGTTGAATTATTCTGCTTTTCCTATACGACCAGAAATTAAACAATATTCACTGGAAGACCAAAAAAAGTGGGTCCTTTCAGGTGGAGAAGATTTTGAGTTACTAGGTACCGTAGCAAAAGAAGATTGGGTAAAGGTACAAGCGGCAGCTGATAAGACAAATACAAAGGTAACCAACATTGGCGTTGTTAAGGAATCAAGGAATAATCCCCAAGTTTTATTAATTCAATCAAATGGACAAAAAGAAAAGCTAAAGCGATCAGGGTATGTCCATTTGTGAACAGACTAGGTGATGAGAAATGAATCCATATGAATTTTTTTCAAAAAGTGCTGATGAGACAAAAGCGTTTGCGGCTCGTTTAGCAAAAGAATTACGACCTGGTGATGTGATTACCTTAGAGGGCAATCTTGGAGCAGGAAAAACAACATTTACAAAAGGTCTTGCAAAGGGATTAAATATTAAACGGACTGTTAATAGTCCAACTTTTACGATTATAAAGGAATATGAGGGAACCTACCCTTTATATCATATTGATGCTTACCGTTTAGAAGATTACGAAGAGGATTTAGGTTTTGATGAGTATTTTGACGGGGATGGTATAACGGTTGTGGAGTGGGCCGAATTTATTGAAGAGGAAATGCCTGATGATCGGTTGAATATACAAATTTCGTATGCAGATAATGATGGAAGATTAGTGGCATTATATCCTGCTGGAGAAAGATATGAAAAACTTTGTAGGGAGCTAATGGAATGAAGGTACTAGCGATTGATACATCGAATCAAGTAATGAGTGTAGCCATAATGGACAATCAGAGACTAATTGCTGAAATTACTACAAATGTGAAGCGCAATCATTCTGTACGGCTTATGCCCGCTATTCATCAAGCGATGGAAGAAGCGAAGATGAAACCAGCAGAACTTGACCAAATTGTTGTAGCACATGGTCCAGGTTCCTTCACAGGAGTAAGAATTGGTGTAACAACGGCCAAAACAATGGCTTATAGTTTACATATCCCTATTATTGCTGTATCAAGTTTGGAAATGGCAGCATTTAATGGTCTTTATTTTGACGGAAAAATATGTTCATTTTTTGATGCCAGAAGAGGGCGCGTTTATGCAGGCTTGTATAAAAGGGAAAACAAGGCACTAACATCTGTAAAGGATGAAGAAAATGTTCTATTTACGGAATGGCTGGAGGATTTAAAAAATCAGGATGAAAAAGTTCTCTTTATCAGTAATGACTTGGAAACCCATAAAGAGAAAATTAAGGAGATTTTAGGTGAACAAGCGGAATTTCCGCCAGCCTTTTTAGCAGTACCAAGAGCGTCGGCTTTAGCTCAGATTGCTCAAACAAAATCGGAAACAGAGATTCATACTTTAACACCAAATTATTTAAGACTGGCTGAGGCTGAGGCAAAATGGTTAGAAAAAAATCAGGAGCAGAGAAAAAATGGGTGATGTCTCAATAAGACCGATGGGAATACAGGATCTTAATCGTGTGATGGAGATTGAGAAAAGAACCTTTATCACTCCATGGGATGAGGGTTCTTTTCGAAGTGAATTGCAGCAAAATAAATTTGCGCACTATTATGTGATTGAAGATCATGAGGTGCCTTTTGGCTATTGTGGTTTGTGGATCGTGTATGAAGCTGCGCAAATTACAAATATTGCGATTTTACCTGAGTATAGAGGGAATAAATATGGCCAACAGCTCTTTTCGTATGTCTTAAATGAAGCAAGAGCGCTAAATGCGCAGGAATTATCGTTAGAGGTACGTGTCTCCAATCTTCCTGCCCAAAAAATGTATCAAAAATTTGGTATGGTCCCTGTAGGTATACGGAAAAATTATTATATCGATAATCATGAAGATGCAATTGTAATGTGGGTGAAATTATGAATATAAATGAACAACAATTAATTCTTGCCATTGAAACGAGCTGTGATGAGACGGCAATGGCTGTTATAAAAAATGGCCGGGAAATACTTTCTAATGTAGTGGCTTCTCAAATTGAAAGTCATAAAAGATTTGGAGGCGTAGTACCTGAAATTGCGTCACGTCACCATATTGAACAAATTACAGTCGTTTTAGAAGAGACATTAAAGCAGGCGAATATAACGATGGAGGACGTGGATGCGATTGCAGTAACAGAAGGACCAGGCCTTGTAGGGGCTTTATTAATTGGTGTTTCAGCAGCAAAAGCATTGGCATTTGCTCATCAAAAACCATTAATAGGTATCCATCATATTGCTGGTCATATTTATGCAAATAGACTGATTAAAGAATTTGAAT
This sequence comes from Salinibacillus kushneri, assembly GCF_900111405.1. Lineage (GTDB taxonomy): Bacteria > Bacillota > Bacilli > Bacillales > Alkalibacillaceae > Salinibacillus > Salinibacillus kushneri. The sequence continues at coordinate 3,466 of NZ_FOHJ01000016.1, forward strand.
TTCCATTATTATCACTAGTAGTTTCAGGTGGTCATACTGAGCTAATTTTGATGAATGAGCATGGACAGTTTGATGTCATCGGAGAAACCCGTGATGATGCTGCAGGTGAGGCGTATGATAAAGTAGCTAAAACACTAAAATTACCCTATCCTGGGGGTCCGCAAATTGATCGACTGGCACAGGATGGAGAAGAGGTTTTCCAGTTTACAAGGGCATTAATAAATGAGGATACCTATGACTTCAGCTTTAGTGGTTTAAAAACTGCCGTGATGAATACCCTTCACAATGCAGAGCAAAGAGAAGAAGAGATTTCACCAGAGGATATGGCGGCAAGCTTTCAAGCAAGTGTAGTTGATGTATTGGTTACGAAAACCTATCGTGCTGTGAAAGAATTTGGAGTCAAACAGTTAATGGTGGCTGGTGGTGTGGCAGCAAATCAAGGCTTACGCCGTGCGTTAGATAAAAAATTTGCCGAGGAAGATGTTGAAGTCTTAATACCACCTCTTCATTTATGTACAGATAACGCGGCCATGATTGGAGCAGCAGCCAGTATTGCCTATGAAGAAGGTCATCGTGCTGAGCTTGATTTGAATGCTAATCCTTCCTTACGTTTAGAAAAATATATGAAACGTTCTGTTAGGAAGAGTTAAAAATGTAATCTTAATAAAAGAACCGATTCCAGAAGTTAGATGACTCATTGGAATCGGTTTTGATTTATACACAAGCTAGAACAACCTTTGTGAATAAATTCGACAAAAATTGATAATATCAGTCATGAATATGTGGATGAAAATTGTGGATAAACAGGTGGAAAGTTGTGGATATTGTGGGTAACTTAGCTGATTAGTCCCATTTTAACGCATGCTATGTGTATAACTCTGTGTATAACTGTTGATAACTTCAACTAAGAAAAAGGAGCTGAACCTAATCTGTTCAGCTCCTATATATCCGCTAATTGCTCTTGAAGATTTGTCCATTCCTCTAATAATTGATCGAGTTTAACAGCCAGTTGTTCATTTTCATTCGTTAATTCCTGTAATTTTTCATGGTCATTCAGGAATTCTGGCTGCACCATATTTTGCTCATTTCCCTCTATCGTTTCTTCTATTGTCTGAATCTGGTTCTCTATCTCTTCCACACGTCGTTCCAGTTTTCTTATTTCCCGTTTTTCCGCTTTAGTTTGGTAGAATTGACTTTTCTCTTCTGGTGGATTTACTTGGTTATCCTGTGTGGCATTCAGCTCTTCCAGTTCTTTTTCTTCTTGTTTTTTCGATAAATAATAATCATAATCTCCTAAATAAAGGTTCGTTCCCTCCTTTGACATTTCTACAATTTTGGTCGCAATCCGATTAATAAAATAGCGGTCATGAGAGACAAATAAAATAGTTCCAGGAAAATCAATTAAGGCTGATTCAAGGACCTCCTTACTATCCAAATCCAAATGGTTGGTGGGCTCGTCCATGATTAAAAAGTTTGCCTTTTGCAGCATTAATTTAGCCAGAACAAGTCGTGCTTTTTCACCGCCACTAAGGGAAGGAATGGTTTTTAATACATCATCTCCGGAAAATAAAAAATTCCCTAAAACCGTTCGAATTTCCTTTTCAGGCTTTAACGGATATTCATCCCATAGTTCATTCAGTACTGTTTTGTTGCTGGAAAGATTGGTTTGCTCCTGATCATAATAGCCGATTTGAACATTTGTCCCGTAATCAATATGTCCCTGATAGGGAGCGAGTTGTCCCACAATTGTTTTTAGTAAGGTTGATTTTCCTATTCCATTAGGACCGACTAATCCAATACGGTCCTCACGATGTATACTAAGGTTCACATTTTGAAAAATGTTCGCTTGCTGAGACTGATAGCGGAAGGATAGGTTCTCTAGTTTTAAAACATCATTACCGCTTTGACGTTCAATATCAAAGGAAAACTTGGCTGATTGATTATCAAGCTTAGGCTTGTCCATAACCTCCATTTTTTCCAGCCTTTTTCGTCTGCTTTGAGCCCGTTTAGTTGTGGAAGCCCTTACGATATTTTTTTGGATAAATTCCTCTAACTTTTTCACTTCAGCCTGTTGCTTTTCGTATTGCTTTAGATTTCGCTCATAATCCTGAGCTTTTTGCACAAGGTAGTCACTGTAGTTTCCGGTATATTTTTTTGAGGTCTGGAAGGAAACTTCGTAGACCACAGTCACTGTTTTATCTAAGAAGTACCGATCGTGGGAAACAATTACGACTGCACCATGGTAGTTTTGTAAATACTGTTCCAGCCAATTGAGCGTTTCGATGTCCAGGTGGTTAGTGGGCTCATCCAGTATAAGAATATCTGGTTTGGCCAAGAGCAGCTTCCCAAGAGCAAGTCTCGTTTTTTGCCCACCGCTAAGCTCATTAATAGAGGCATTCACGTTAGAAAACTTTAGTCCATTTAAAACGGCTTTAATATCTGCTTCGTATTCAAAACCGCCAAGTCGTCTGAATTCCTCCTGCTTGACATCATAATCTTTCAAAAGCTCTTCATAAGCGGAATGGTCTTCCATAAGATTAGGATCAGCCATTTTTTCTTCCAGCTGGCGAAGCTCCTTTTCTCTTTTTTTAAGCTCGGAAAAGACCTGCTCCATTTCCTCCCAAATGGTTAAGGAAGATTCTAGTCCTGTATTTTGTGCTAGATAGCCAATGGTCGTATCTCTGGGTCGAATCATTTCACCATTATCGTAGGAATACTCTCCTGACATAATCTTTAGTAATGTGGACTTGCCTGCTCCGTTTCTTCCTACAATCGCAATCCGATCTTGACTATGTACTTCTAATTTAATATTCGATAAAATAAGGTCAGCGCCAAAATATTTTTCTATATTATTTAATTGCATTAAAATCATTTTTTTCACCTCATCGTGGTTAAGTGTATCTTATCTTAAAGCAGGATAGCAAGCTAAAATAGAGACGCTCATTGTGTCTATCTTTTATTATCGTATAAGTAGGGGGATTAGTATGTCGAATCACGATCATCATAAAATACCACAAGCAACTGCGAAAAGGCTTCCACTTTATTATCGTTTTATTAATAACCTTTACAATCAGGGCAAAGCCAGGGTTTCATCTAAGGAATTAAGTGAAGCTGTAAAAGTCGATTCAGCAACTATTCGTCGCGATTTCTCTTATTTTGGAGCTTTGGGGAAAAAGGGATATGGCTACAATGTAAATTATTTACTGACCTTTTTTAGGGAGGCATTAGAACAGGACAATTATACAAAAGTAGCATTAATAGGAGTAGGAAACCTGGGAACGGCTTTTTTAAATTATAATTTTACGAAAAATAATAATACCAAGATAGAAATGGCATTTGATTCCAATCCTGAAAAAGTAGGGACAAAGGTTGGGGGTGTCCCAGTCTATCATATTGATGAGATGGAGAAAAGGATAGGTACTGATATTAATATTGCGATTTTAACTGTGCCGGCACAATCTGCACAACCTATTGCAGGGAGAGTTGTGGAATGTGGAGTGGAGGGCATCTTAAACTTTACCCCTGCTCGTATTACCGTACCACCCCAAATACGTATTCATCATATTGATTTATCCATTGAATTGCAATCATTAGCCTATTTCTTAAAGCATTATCCATTGGAAGAGGAAGAAGAACTAGTGGATGATCATCGTTCATGAACATAAAGCCCCTTGTTTTAAGTTAACAAGGGGTTGGCTTTACTTCTTGTTGTTTTTAGAATTCTTTATCTTCATATGCAGGTTTATTAAACGTACGGCAACGGCAAAATCAAAGGTTGCCACAACAGCCAGAATAATTGTGGTGAAGTTCCAAAGTGTTTCCTCTACACTCTGGGCCGCAATATACGTAAACAATATCCCCATAAATAAATATAGGGTAGACATAAATAATGGTGATGCTCTCATAAAAATTTAGCCTCCGATTAGAATAGTCTGGAGCTCTTCCAGTCGTTCTTGATATCTTTGTAAATCTTCTTCCGTAATGACATAGTTAATAATGAAAACAAAGGAGTTAATGGAGATATGCGTGAAAATAGGGACTAAAATGGTTCTGGTTTTGACATAAAGAAAAGCAAAAACCATTCCTACTGCTGTATAAATTAACAAGTGCTCGGGCTCTCCATGTAGTATACCGAAAATCAGTGCAGAAATAATCGCCGCAATAAAAAAATTATATTTTTGATAAATCGATCCAAAAATAATTTTTCTAAAGATAACTTCTTCTAAAATAGGTGCTAATATAGCGGTTACGAGTAGAAATAATGGGAAGGTTTTAGCGATTTCGACTAAGTCCGCTGTATTATTGGAACCTGGCTCAATCCCTACTGCCATCTCCATGTATGCGGCCAAATAGTTAGCGAATAAAACAAAGAAAAACCCGCCAATGACCCATAATATAATTTGTCCTGTGTGCAAGGAGCGCTGATTACGAGCTTCCTGCATATCAGTTTTTAATAATAGCAGAACAATAAGGATCATGATAGGGAAGATGATAATCGACCATATTCCTGGGACATTATCTTCAGGAACGCCTAAAGAAAATAATAAAGGTCCCCCTATAATCCCTGATAATTGTCCAATAGCATAAGTTAAAATAACATACCAGTATCTTCTAGGCAATTAAGACGACTCCTTCTTCGTATATTTCTTCAAAGATTCTCTATAAAAAAGAATATATTTTCGAAGGTTTAAACATATTCTTTTTAATGGACAATATAAAGTTGATCTTGTACAAAAGGACCATATATTATCCTAATTTATTTAATGATTGTACTTTACCTATTATAAACGAAAAATTCTTAAGAAAAAAATCATTTCATTTACTTGCAAAGTAATACGAAATTCATTATTATAATAATTGGAATTAGCACTCACCAAAAAAGAGTGCTAATAAAGTAAAATAACAGAATTTGAGGAGGGTATCCATTATGTTAAAGCCACTAGGTGATCGTGTTGTCATTGAAGTTGTAGAACAAGAAGAAACAACTTCAAGTGGAATTGTACTTCCAGATTCGGCAAAAGAAAAACCACAAGAAGGAAAAGTAGTAGCGGTTGGTTCCGGACATGTAACAGATAATGGTGAACGTGTTTCACTTGAGGTTGCAGAAGGAAACCATGTAGTCTATTCAAAATATGCAGGCACAGAAGTGAAATATGAAGGTCAGGAATACTTAATTCTTCGTGAAAGTGATATCTTAGCTGTTATCGGCTAACACTTTTGAGGAACGCTTGAAATATCATAAACTTTTATTACTATAAGGAGGGCATATTTTCATGGCTAAAGAGATTAAATTTAGTGAAGAAGCTCGTCGCGCAATGCTTCGCGGAGTTGACTCATTAGCAAATGCTGTAAAAGTTACGCTTGGACCAAAAGGACGTAACGTAGTTTTAGATAAAAAATACGGATCTCCACTTATTACAAACGATGGTGTAACCATTGCTAAAGAAATTGAACTTGAAGATCATTTTGAAAACATGGGTGCACAGTTGGTATCTGAGGTTGCATCTAAAACAAATGATGTAGCTGGTGACGGTACGACAACTGCAACTGTACTTGCACAAGCAATGATTCAAGAGGGACTAAAAAACGTAGCTTCTGGTGCAAACCCTGTAGGTGTACGCCGCGGTATTGAACAAGCGGTTGAAGTAGCTACAGAAGAACTACGAAAAGTTTCCAACCCAATCGAAGGAAGAGATTCTATTTCTCAGGTAGCTTCTATTTCTTCTGGTGATGATAAAGTAGGTCAATTAATTGCTGAAGCGATGGAACGTGTAGGTAATGACGGAGTTATCACTGTTGAGGAATCCAAAGGCTTCAATACTGAGCTTGAAGTTGTAGAAGGTATGCAATTTGACCGCGGATATGCATCTCCATACATGGTGTCCGACCAGGATAAGATGGTTGCTGAACTAGAAGATCCATATATTTTAATTACAGATAAGAAGATTTCTAATATTCAAGAGGTACTTCCTGTACTAGAGCAAGTTGTACAACAAAGCAAGCCAATCCTTATCATTGCTGAAGATGTTGAAGGAGAAGCTCTTGCTACATTAGTTGTTAACAAGCTTCGTGGTACATTCAACGCTGTAGCGGTTAAAGCTCCAGGCTTTGGTGATCGTCGTAAGGCAATGTTAGAAGATATTGCAACCCTAACTGGCGGTCAAGTAATCACAGAAGATATTGGCTTCGATCTTAAGAGTGCTTCTATTGAACACTTAGGTCGCGCTTCTAAGATCGTTGTAACGAAAGAAGATACAACCATTGTTGAAGGTGCAGGTAACGCAGACGATATCTCTGCTCGCGTTAACCAAATCCGTGCCCAATTAGAAGAAACAACTTCTGAATTTGATAAAGAAAAACTACAAGAGCGCCTAGCTAAATTAGGCGGTGGTGTAGCTGTTGTTAAAGTTGGAGCGGCTACTGAAACAGAATTGAAAGAGCGTAAACTACGTATTGAAGATGCCTTGAACTCTACTCGTGCTGCAGTAGAAGAAGGTATTGTATCTGGTGGTGGAACAGCTCTTGTTAACATTTACAACAAAGTAGCTAACCTTGAACTTACTGGTGACGAAGCAACGGGTGCAAGCATCTTGCTACGTGCACTAGAAGAGCCAGTACGTCAAATTGCTCACAACGCTGGTCTTGAAGGCTCCGTTGTTGTAGAGCGCTTGAAGAATGAAGAAGTAGGCATTGGCTTTAACGCTGCTAATGGTGAGTGGGTAAACATGATTGAACAAGGTATCGTTGACCCTACAAAAGTTACCCGTTCAGCACTACAAAACGCAGCATCTGTAGCGGCTATGTTCCTAACTACAGAAGCTGTTGTCGCTGACCTTCCTGAAGAGAACGATGGCGGCGCTGGTGCTGCACCTGACATGGGTGGCATGGGCGGAATGGGCGGCATGATGTAATATAGGTTACAGAACCTTGTTATATCAACGTTCATAACCGTTAAAACTAATTTTGGTGTCCGAAAAAGTGACCGATATTAGTTATTAAAATTATAGAGGGGTTTCCATTGAATTAGGTTCGTTGGAAACCTCTTTATTTTTAATTTGGGTCTCAATGATAAAAATCAAATATTTAATTTTTTTGTTATGGTTATCATATTCAGTTTTAAGGTAAAGTCCATCTTTAAAAATAAACACAATTATGCCTAGTGTAATAACATAAGGTATTAAATTAAAAATATCACTTATATTTGATATCCAATCTGTAATCGGAATTAAAATAGCTAGTGATGCAACAAATAAAGATAAAAAGCCTAAAGAGTTATTCATTTCCTTAGTTTGACATGATAAGAATGTTTGTAGTTTTTCCAACTGTCCTCTTGAAAGCTCTTCAATTATATCGTAACAAAGGCGGTTTAATTTCCAAAGGATTGGGTGTTACCGTTATAGGTGGTTTAACAAGTTCCACATTGTTGACTCTTGTTATTGTACCAATCGTATATGAAGTGTTTGCTAAATTCAGTAAAAAAAATAAATCATAAAACGAGAGAAGCTAGGCTCCTATTGTAAGGGAGCCTAGTTTTTTATTTTAAACATAGAGAAAATGATCGAAGTGGTGATGTAGTCGTTAAACGCCTGGTCAGTGCTGCTAACCAAATGAATCATAGAGATGAGGTTATCTTCCCTGAACTTAAACAAGTTTTAAACAAGTTTTTAAAGACGTAAAATGGAAAGGAGCACTCGCTGCCCTTCGTTTATTCCCCACACCAAAGGAATAACGTTCGATGGAAGTTCAAGATATCGGTTGGCAATGATAGGCACATGATGCATATAAACTACACCTAGAACAATTCTTGAGGAATTTGATCTCGCCACAACTCAACGGGAAATGGTTGATAAGGAAGTATTTGGTATACTTGAAAGTATTCCTTTCAATTAGTTGATTTTGTTTGTCTTGCATTTTAAACTTCATATAAGCCTCCTTAGAATTTGAGTTATAGAGTGGTGTCTGTACCCTTATCTTATTGAGGGTTCTATTTTTTCAAAGCTCAAATGAACGTACTACAGGAATGCTAATATGGCAGGGTTTCTGTAAAGTCCGAAACGCTATTTTATTAGTTCGCAGTAGTGTTGAAAAGGGGCTCTGCTAACACAAAGTAAGATAAAATGAATACGGGAGTGAAGGAGTGATGAAATGTTAGTCGGTCATATCAAAGAAATGGTTCGCCATCCTGTAAAATCATTTCGTGGGGAAAGTGTACAACAAACTAAAATAATGGAATATGGTTTATATGGAGACCGTAGTCATGCTTATTTAGATGATACAAAAAAAGGAAATTTCTTAACCATAACACAATTCCCAGAAATGGTTCGATATAAAGCGGGATTTGTAGGAGAAGAATCAATGGAAGAATATCCTAAGGTGAAAGTAATGACACCCGAGGGTAAGGTTTTTGATTGGAGAGATCAAGAACTAATAAAAGAAATCGAAAACAAATCGAACCGAAAAATCTCTACTATCGAATATTCCCCTACACATGTACCTATAGGGCCAATTGCAGTAGAAAACATTCTGCTTGCAACAGATGCTTCATTAGATAAGTTGAAAGAACTATGGGGAAAAGACCAAGTTGATTCGAGACGTTTTCGTCCTAATTTATTTATTTCATTAAAGGATAAAGTCCCCTTTATTGAGGAAGAATGGATTGGCCGACGTTTTAAAATAGGAACGGAAGTAGAAATGGAATTTGTAGGACATTGTAAAAGGTGTATGATTATTACTGTTAATCCCGAAAATGCCGAACGAGATTCGAGTTTACATAAAACGGTTATAAAAGAAAGAAACAATAATTTTGGCGTTTATGCTTCTGTGATAAAAAAAGGTGACATTAAAGTAGATGATGAAGTTCATCTTCTTGATTGAATTTTTGAAGGCCAGGAAGTGTATGGGGAAGGGAAGAGCAAATTTTAGAAGTTTTCAAGGCCCCCGAACAATCGGTTTTGTCTTAAACGTTGAAAAAGATAATAATAATGTAAAGCAGTACTAAAGTAAACAACATTTAACGAGGATTCTTACCATGCCGAATATCATGTAAACTGGAACGGGGTTAGGACTTGCTAATTTCAAAGTTAGCGTTGCATGGTGTATCGAATACAGAAGATGGAGTGCAGTTTTTTTCTATTTAAACAAAAAAGGATAGACATGTATTAAGAAATTTTTCATTTTGCCAAGCTGAAGGGATAATTGGATATTTATTTACATAAGTCATCCGTTCAAAAGTACTGAACGGATGGCTTTTTGGGGTTGGAAAATGATAAATTTTAGGCTGTTTCAGCATAGTTTGTTCCACTGCCCTGTCTTAGGGTGACATAGGCACTTTCACTTTTGTTACCTATGACATGCTCATTGACGATATGAATTCTAGTAACAACACTATTAATCATTCTTTAAATAATATCGATCCCATTTTTATCTCATCTTTCTCTCTCTATATTAATCTTTAAATAGTACAAAAATGCTAGGGAAAAAGAGGGGTGAATGAACTATGACTGTTGTCACCGGTTTTACGCTTAATAGCTACTCCTGACATATAGAAAAATAGAAAGAAGGTAGAAACATGAAAAAATATGTAATGTTTATTAATTTTCTCTTATTTTTAATAGTAATAACTGCTTGCAATAGCAATTCCGACGACAATCAAGATAATCATAATAGTGATCAAAACAATAATACAGCTTTAAAAGTTGTTATTGATCCAGGACATGGCGGAAAAGATGTCGGGGCTAAAGGGGCCAGTGGCCAGTATGAAAAGGATTTCACTCTAAGTGTATCGAAAAAGGTGGAAAAGCTGTTGGAGCAAGAGTCTGAAATACAAGTTTTTATGACCAGAAAGGATGATAGCTTTATTTCACAGGAAAGTAGATACAGACCGAAGTATGCTAATAATCTAAATGCGGATTTATTTATATCTATTCACGGAAACACGTTTTCCAATCCCAATGTTTCGGGAACAGAAACGTTTTATTATCACAATCATTCCCGTATTTTTGCTCAGATTATGCAAAAAAATGTGGTTCAAGCTACCGGATTTAGTAATAGAGGAATAAAGAAGGAAAATCTTTTTGTTGTAAAGGATACGAAAATGCCAGCGGCTTTGATAGAAGTGGGTTATCTGACGAATCCTCAGGATGAGTCCAAAATGTGGACTGACGATTTTCATGATCGTGTTGCCGCTTCAATTGTTGAAGGAATAAAAGAATACCAAGTGAAAGTATAGGATAAAATCCATCTCTTAAAGTGAGCGCACTGAAGCGGAATCAGCATCTATATTTACAGATTTAAACTTAAAAAAGAGCAAAATGGCGGAACATGGCGAAAACAGCCTTTACATTACCAAAAAAGAAGCATCTGCAAATAAGCTAAACCGTTCTGTTTTGGAGTACAAAATTACAAATAGAAGGTTAAAACGCACTATAATTAGCAACCGAAATAACAACTAAAATCACAATATAATTGGCACTAAAAAACGCTCAGAAATTTTTAATCTCTGAGCGTTTCTTTTTATTCTCTTCTTCAACTAACGCACCCGTTAGTTGAATATCACACTATACCCTTTCAAATATCATCTTTGCATCAGGAGATAAGACATTTTCTTGTTTTAAGAGTTCTTTTTCATTTACGCTAATCCAATAATTTTGTATATTACCTTCAAAGTCTACTTCTACTTTCCAAGATTCAACCATTTCCACTCCGCATTTTTTTACAATCTCTTTTGACACAACTCTAATAGCAACATTTATTATTTTCTCTTTACCAGGATGAAAAGCAACAAGATTAGATAAAAAGCCTTGATGTAAGGGTAATAATCGGATAACCATTTCAACAGAATGGTTTTCGAATAGTTTGGTTTCTGTTTTTATATTTCTTTCCTTATTAGAATGGATAAGTCGTACATTTGAATCAAAATATTCTACTACTTTGGTTGAATCTTCAGTTATAATTTTATGTTTATATGGCTTAAATGTATCTTTTGAAATTATTGATATTGCTTCTATATCACCTATCAAATCCGATTTCAAAGTTTGAGTCCTTCTTAACATTTTTTTGGATTCATGAATTTCTTCAATTACTTGTTCAGTAGTAAATCCAACTTGTTTTCTAATATTATTTTCTTGGATTATTACTATCTTCCTATCCACTGTCTCCTCGAACGATGTCCATTGAATAGAGGAATCTCCTGGTAATATTAGCGACATTAACTTCCACCTCAAGCATCTATTTATTCTTAAACAAAACTGCACGTTAGTTGAATAGCGTTCTCCCTTGATTTTAACATAAATATACATAATACCATTCTTAAATACTGAACTTTAACCATGTAAATAACATTTGTTTTAATACATGAACTCGATGGATGACAATAAGTTGTGTCACCTCACTAAAAGCGATGTGAATTCCAATGTTAATTTGCATTTATTTAATTGAAAAACCCCTTTAAATCAATAAAAATAAGCAGCCCAATTTGCCTGTTAATTGGACTGCTATTTGGTATGTTATTTCGTGTTTTGTACTCCAAAACCGAACCCGTTACAAATAAGCAGCATGCTTCTTTTTCAGAAGGGTGTACAATAAAAATGAGACATCTATTATCTTCGGACTAAAGTTGGACCAACCAATGATGTTGGGCTTGTTCCTAACGCTAACTTACATATATTCGCATAGCTAACTTGTTTATTATCATTTAGCATACTTTTTAAATGGTTAAAAGATTGATCGGATTTTAGGTTTTCAATCTGCTCTTCAAAAACAGATAACACATACTCGTCCTGGGAAACCGGACTAAAATCCCCAGGGTCTTCATCCATAATCAAGCAGCCCAAAAATTGATATCCATATTGTAATTGACGTGTAAGTTTAATTACATTCAAGAATTTTTGATGAATAGCAGGTTTGGAACTGTTTAATTCTTCGATGTCTTTTTTCGCCTTTAATAGTTCCTTATAACTTGGGGATGTAATCATGTAATCACTCCTTTTGTATGTTTCTATTAATCCCAGGGCTTTTCCAATACAAGGTGTGAAATGAGTTCTTTATTTTGTTGTCTCTTAAATTTACGGATTTTTTCCCGCTCTTTTCCGGATTCATAAAGAAATTTCTCTTCATCTGTTTCAGGTATAACATTTGGTACTTCAACAGGCTTCTTATTTTCATCAAGAGGAACAAAAGTAAAGAATGCTGTGGCTGCTACCCTTCGATTTGCTGTTTCAAGATCCTCTGCTATAACCTTACAGAAAATTTCCATCGAGCTACTTCCGGTATAGCTGACAAATGATTCAATGCAGACTGAATCACTTTGGCGAATGGGTTCAATGAAATTTACGGAATCAGTTGATGCAGTAACACATTCTTTTATTCTGGAATGTCTACGAGCGGAAAGCGTTGCGCAGGCATCCATCTTTTTCATTAAAACGCCACCAAATAAAGTATGATAGTTGTTCAAATCATTTATGAGAACCTGGTCTGTTTGAACGACTCTTGTTTCGTTAATTTTCTTTGCTTCCATAATTTATCACCTTTGCAGTAAATTCATATTTTTAATTTCACGAGAATTATTATAAAGCCTCTAAGCTATTAAAGTACAATGCCAATCAAACATAGCATTTATAATGAATCATTATGTAAGCGATTTGAAGAAATACAGCATTGACAATAGGATGAGGCAGAAGGAGGAACGTATTATTGTTCAGTCCTATTAGTCGTTCATGTCAATGATGAACAACTTAAAATAACAAAATAAAAAGCAAGCTTCCCTGTATTGGGTAGCCTGCTTTATTCATCTTCTTTGATATCAGAATAGTTATCCTCTGTTACCAGCTTGAGTTTTGCAAATCTGATAAATTCTTTTGCAACCTGTGATAAGTAAGCATCTTTTTTCCAAATTAAAGCAAGATTCCATTCTATTTTAGGATTAGAGATGGTTATCGTCTGCAAATTACTTGTTAACTCCATACACGTACTTTCAGGGAGAAGGGTAATACCGAGGTTATAAGCAACCATTTCTTCAATAAAATCCAATTGTGAGGTTTCAGAAATGATATTTGGTTCAAAACCGTCTTCAATGCAAGCTTTTAATATTATATTTCTTAATTCAAAATCCCGATTAAACATAATAAATGACTCATCTTTAAGTTCATGCAAGGAGATTTCCTCTTTCTCCGCGAGATGATGAGAGAATGGAACAACTAATTTTAAATGATCATTAACAAAATTGTAATAATCAAACATATCATGGTTGTCAGGAAGTACAACTACACCAAAGTCCAGGTCATCGTTGACAATCTTTTCTTCAATCCGCTTTGATCCATCTTCTTCTAATTGGAACGTTACTTCAGGATATTGTTTATGAAAGGAAGCCATAAGTTGGGAGAAGAAAAAGGAATTAATAATTGTAGGTAATCCTAAACGAATAGAGCCTTTTTTCAGTACTAATAAGTTATCAATATCTGTCTCCAGGAGTTTAAGTTGCCTTTCAATGACTTGAGCATGTTTATAAAGGATTTGCCCTACATCTGTTAATAACAGCTTTTTCCGAGAACGGATAAAAAGAGGGGCACCCAGCTCGCTTTCCAGGGATTTGATAATCCGGCTGAGGGCAGGCTGCGTAATATACAGGTTTTCTGCCGCCTGGGTAAAACTACCCGTATCAGTGACTTCAATAAAATATTCCAAATGCTTAATTTCCATTTGTTCAAAACACCTTTTTTCGTTTTTCCATAAGCACACACCATGAGCTAAGGGGAGGATAATTTTAGTATGCCTCATTTTTAAATTTTTTCTATCTAATTATAAAAACAAAGAGGGCGTTTAACAAATAAACTGCCTTTAAAATTTTCTATCCGTAACCATTCAACAAAATGAATGCTGAATAATGATTTAACCTACTGAATATTTACTATGATAGTCATTGTTCAGGAATGCTTCTGCAGAAAAGGTTGAAACTCCCATGCATGTTGGTTTCCACGTTCGTGTTTCTGTCATCTTCCATCAGTTCTTTCTCCAATTTCAGAATCGTTTAGCCTTTTACCAATTCATCATAAACTTTGTTTATCCACTAGACAAACAATGGAGGCTTTGGTAGAATATTTATAAGCTTATACCTATAAGCATTATTAAAATTTCAGGGGGTAAAGTGATGAAAAATAAGAAAGCGATTTCATTTGTGGCTGTTTTGGTCATTTCATTATTTGTTCTTGCTGCATGTTCGGATACCGGTGGATCCGAGGAAGCGAGCTCCGGCGATAAGAAAACGGTAGAGTTTATGCATTTATGGCCTGAGGGAAGCTCTGCTCAGCATCACAAAATTGTAAACGATATCATTTCTGGTTTTGAAGAGGAAAATCCAGACATATCCATTAATTTGGAAGTATTAAGTAATGAGCAATATAAAGACAAAATTAAGGTATTGTCAACATCGGATAAATTGCCTGATGTTGGTATGACATGGGCTGCGGGTTACATGGAGCCTTATGTAGAGGGGGATATGTACGCGTCTTTAGATGATGTCATTAATAAGGATGATTTTGTTTCCGGTACAACTGAAGCATTTTCTGTAGATGGTACAACATACGGACTGCCATTAGAATTAAATACTTCCTATATCTTCTATAATAAGGCAATTTTTGAAGAGTATGGGTTGGAGGAACCCCAAACATTAGAAGAATTAAAAGATATAGTTGCAACATTAAATGAAAACGATGTCACCCCAATTGCTTTAGGTAATAAAGATGCGTGGACGGGTTCTATGTGGTACATGTATTTAGCCGATCGATTAAGTGGAAATGAAGACGTTTTAACGAATGCGATTAATCGTGAAAATTCTTTTGAGGATCCAGCATTGGTTCAAGCTGCTGAGGAAGTTCAAAATTTAGTTGGTGCAGATGCTTTTGTAGAAGGTTTTAATGGTCTTGCCGATGAAGAAGCCAAAAGTATGTTTATGGCAGAACAAGCAGCTATGTATTTAATTGCTACTTGGGATCTGCCAAACTATACAACCAATGAGGATGTTTCACAAGAATTTAGAGATAATGTAGGGTACTTTAAGTTTCCAACTGTTGGCGGGAATGGAAATACAAACAGTTATATTGGTGGTACAGGTGTTGGATTATTTGTTGCTGAAAACTCTGATGTCAAAGAAGAAGCCAAGAAATTTGCTTCTTACCTTGTAGAACAATGGGGAGAGAGAGCGGTCACAGACGTAGGTGTTATTCCAGGGACTAAAGTGGATGCTGAATCAATGGATCTTCCAGAGATGTACAACAATGTATTAAATGACTTGAATACCGCCGAAAATATTACCTTGTATGCAGACGTTCAAATGAATGCAGAAGATGCACAAGTACATCTGGATGCGATTCAAGCACTGTTTGGTGGAGAAATAACACCAGAGGAATTTGCAAAGAGAAATGAAGATGCTCTGGCAGGGGAGGAATAACACTCGCAAACAGTAAAATCTATTTGCCCATTCGAAAAGGACATATCCTAAAGCCTGGGGATTGTCCTTTTCTACTTATAATAGATTTTCTCTAATAATCTTTTTAATACAGAATAAAGACAATGGGGTTGAATACTATGAATAAAATCATGTCCAATAAGTGGATTATTTTTCTTTATACGTTCCCGGCACTATTTTTAATAGGTGTTCTCATTGTCGTTCCGTTAATACTTTCCGGATATTTTGGATTGATGGATTGGGACGGAATAAGTGCAATGGAATTTATCGGCCTGGAAAATTATATGGTTGCATTGCAGGATGCAAAGTTCTGGGAAAGTGCTTTTCATTCCTTTTTATTAGCATTATTCTCTGCTCTTAGTCTCATTTTATACCTGATTGTTGCATTAATTTTAGCTTCCAAAATTAAAGGTGCAAACCTATTGAGGAAAATTTATTTAATACCCATGTTATTATCTTCCGTAGCAATTGCACAATTATGGATTAAGGTATACAACCCGACTAATGGGATGCTCAATAGTGTACTTATATTCTTTGGTGTGGAAAATCCGCCTAACTGGCTGGCTGATCCAGATATTGCATTATATGCTATTTTTATCCCAATCATCTGGCAATATGCTGGATTTTATATATTAATCTATTATGCGGCGTTAAAAAATATTCCACAATCATTAATAGAAGCGGCAAAAATTGACGGTGCTTCACCAGTACAAATTGCCATGAAAATGAAAATTCCCTTAATAATGAATGTAATTAAGGTAACCATTGTGTTATCGGTAGTTGGCTCATTAAAATACTTTGACTTGATTTATGTTATGACAGGTGGAGGCCCGAATGGAGCTAGTGAAGTTATGGCGTCCTATATGTATAAATTAGCCTTTGAAAGCTATGACTTTGGTTACGGAAGTGCAATAGGATTTTTATTGTTGATTATTACCCTAATTGTCACCATTATTATCCGTAAATTAACAGCAACCAAAGAAGAAATTCAATATTAATAGGAGGTCATATCATGAGACATATTGGTTATATTTTATTATATACTGTTTTAGCATTTGTGGCTGTGTTTCAAATCTTTCCTATTATTTGGCTGGTTTTGTTTTCACTAAAATCCAACCAGGAGATCTTTGCGGGAAATCCTTTTGCTTTACCAACGGACCCGAAATGGGACAATTATTTAAAAGTATTTGAAGGTGGAGTAGGGACGTATTTCTGGAACAGTGTATGGATAACGGTTGTTGCAACAGGACTAACCATCCTAATTGCTAGTATGGCAACGTATACGATTACTAGAATGCACTGGAAATTTAGTAGTCTTGTATTGGGGATTATCATGATAGGATTAATGATTCCGATCCATTCTGCTTTGATTCCACTCTATAATATGTTTTTAAATGTTCATTTAATTGATAATCCATTGTCCATTATCATCACATACACAACGTATAACCTGCCGATTACAGTAATGATTTTACTAGGCTTCTATACAACCATACCGCGGGAAATCGAAGAAGCAGCGATTATAGATGGAAGCTCCATTCATCGTATGTTTTTCCAGATTATATTACCGTTATCTGCTCCAATCCTATCAACAACCGTTATTATCAATATGATTTATAACTGGAATGAATTTGTGTTTGTCAATACCTTTATTAGTTCAGATGCATTCAAAACATTAACGGTTGGTATACAGAACTTTATAGGACAGTATATGACAGACTGGGGGGCTATTGGAGCAACGCTGGTTATTAGTGTGTTGCCCATTATTATCGCCTTTCTATTTTTCAGTGAAAAGATTATGGAAGGCATTACCGCAAGTGCAGTAAAAGGATGATGGATCTGACTGGACTTTATCCATAAAGACCACCTCAGCTTACTATTTCCAGAAAACAGTAGGCCGGGGTGGTCTCTTTTTAATCAAGAAACATTTATTTCAGCTTAAAACGTTTTGAATAAATATTTTTTATAAGCCCTCGTGTTTTCGTTGTACTTTATCAAAGGCATGAAGACTAAGCCAGGTCGTTATAAAGGCATAAGTTGTTCCCCCAAATATAAAAAATAAGGCGGGTATGTGCCACATAATAAAATAGGTGGAGGCAAGACATGTAATCATTAGAAAGCTCATGATTGGACTAATTAACATGATTAAAAAAGCATTCTTGATTACGGCAGGGATGTTTAAATCGTAATGCACAAAGACTGGAATAACATAAAACACAAATAATATGACAATAAGAATGAATGCGAACAAAGGAATATAGGTCCAGCTTATGGCTTCATTTATATCAAACTGAATGTAATAAATATCAATAGCAATAAAAGCCAATAATACGTTTAACATGATTCCTAGCAAATTGCTTTTTAGAAAATCACGCTTGTAATATTCCCAGAAGGTTTTTAGGACTGGGAGATCAGGGTTATTTCGCAGCCAATCACGGACCATTGCAAACATAGCAATCGTAGCGGGATAGAAACCAAGAATGATACCTCCTAATAATGTAAAAATAATCCATAAAGCGTTTACATAAGCGAATTTAGTAATCCATTCCATTATCGTATAGATTTTACTCATGATTATATTCAAACCTGTATCCTCCCCGTAACGTCATTTTGAGGTATCAGTAAATCTTTCTATGCAGAGAATAATCTCACTGCTCAATAGTCTAATAGTCTCTGTCATATAATAGACATTTTACAACAATCTCTGTTTTTTGCATATCTGTGTAAATGGAAAATGTATGAGGGAAGTCTTAATATTCATTGTATATTAGCAAGGGGAAGTAATGCTGGAGGTGTCTACCTTATTCACTCTTTGGAAGGACTGTTTTCTAAAAATTCTATAGATCCATATCTTATACTGGAATAAGCAAGAGCTGATCCGAAAGTTATTCATTATAACATTCAGGTCAGCTCTTTTTTATGGATGGAGATATTCGGTTGATTAGCTGATAGAGCCGTGTGGGTCAATAACAAACTTTCTGGCTACACCGCTATCAAAATCACTGTAACCCTGTGGTGCTTCATCAAGTCCAATAACAGTCGCGTTTACAGCTTTGGCAATTTGTGCCTTATCTGAAAAAATTAGCTTCATTAAGTTTTGATTATATTTCATGACCGGGGTCTGTCCGGTTACAAATGTGTGTGCCTTTGCCCATCCCAGACCGAAACGAATTTTTAATGAACCCGTTTGTGCATCTTTATCGGCTGCCCCAGGATCCTCTGTCACATATAAACCTGGTATACCGAGTGTTCCACCTGCTTGTGTAACGTCCATGATTGTGTTTAAAACTGTAGCAGGCTGTTCTCCTGCATTTGCCCCATGGCCGGATGCTTCAAAACCAACGGCATCGACAGCACAGTCTACTTCGGGTACTCCTAAAATTTGCTCAATCTGTTCACCTATACGATCGTGTTTTCTAAGATTTACGGTTTCGCACCCAAAACTTCTCGCTTGTTTCAGTCTCTCTTCATTTAAATCACCCACAATAACGGTTGATGCCCCTAATAGTTGAGCCGAGTGAGCAGCGGCTAAGCCAACAGGACCAGCTCCAGCTACATAAACGGTTGATCCAACTTGTACACCTGCTGAGTAAGCACCGTGGAAACCAGTCGGAAAGATATCTGAAAGCATCGTTAAGTCCAAAATTTTTTCCAATGCTTTTTCTTTATCAGGGAAGACAAGTAGCTGAAAGTCCGCATAAGGTACCATCACATACTCAGATTGTCCACCTACCCATCCGCCCATATCGACATAACCATAAGCTGCACCAGGTCGCTCAGGATTAACATTCGTACATATATGTGTCTTTTGCTGACGGCACATATCACAACGGCCACATGCAATATTAAATGGGACGGAAACAATATCTCCTTTTTTTATAAATTCAACGTCCCTTCCAACCTCTATTACTTCACCCGTTATTTCGTGCCCGAGAACAAGACCCTCAGGAGCAGTCGTACGTCCGCGCACCATATGTTGGTCACTTCCACATATGTTCGTGGTAATAACCTTAAGAATGACACCATGTTCACACTTACGTCCTACATTGGAAGCAGGGACACCTGGACCATCTTTTAAGACTAAATCGGGAAAATCAATATCTTTAACCGAAACCGTTCCAGCACCTTCATAAACGACCCCTCGATTGCCTGCCATTATACCCCTCCTAAAAATAATGGTATGGTCTTTTTTCTCTAAGACGAATACTTTCTAACAAAGACAACAATACGTTCCTCCTTTTGTTTAGTCCTCCCTTCATTAAAATAGGAAATGGCCATTTGTGTGCTTGTTTTCATGCTTGATTCACAGCTTGGCTTTTCGTACGCCTCCTTGAGATTTATAAAATTTATCGTTTTCCAATTTTAAACCGTCTTTTGGTTGGATTATTACATTAAAAATTACTTGTAACCTTAAGATAACAATTGTGGAAAACATTTGTTGTCAAATATTGTAATAGTGGACAAATTTTCAAAAACCATACTTTCGTACTATTTATAAGAAGGGGTCATGCTGAAGAAGCAATATCCTAAGGTAAAGAAATCTCTCTCTCAGACGGGTTAGTTATTGGAGGTAGTTCCTTTATCTTTTTCTGGAAAACATTATTACATAAATTTGTGGTTTTCTTCTTTTACTAAATATAAGGAGGCTTCCTTTTCTATGTAAAAAATATAAATCTTTAAAATTAGTACATTTTAGCTACTACACGTGTTTCGACAATATTTTTGAGGCGTTTCGACACAAATAGAAAAATATTACAGGACAAACCGGGATTATTTCACATAATCCTATCTATTAATCAGATTTTAATAGGAATATAGACTCAAAAAATAAATAAAAAGACCTAATAACGAGTAAAATTGACTAAAAATTACTATAATTATAAAATTTAGGTGTTTATCATCCTGAATGATTTAAACAAGGATTATAGGGAGACTATGCAATATGATTGAATCAAAGAAAAGAGCCTTCATCTTTCTGTTTCTTGCTTTTATTCTGGCATTAATAGCGGGTTATTTCGTCTATGAAAAAGTGAAGTCACTAAATGCAGAGCTCGGGGGTATGACTGAGGTTTATGTAGCAGAGAATACCATATCACCAAGACAGGAAATAAGTAAAAGTGATGTTACAGTTATGGAAATTCCTAATAAATTTGTTACAGACTCACATATTACAAATCTTGAGGATTTGGATAATCGAGTCTCCGTTGTTCAACTTGAGGAAGGGGATCTGGTTACAAAAAACATGATCAAACCGGTATCAGTCTTAAGAGATGTAAATAATCGGCTCGTTTCCTTACCAAGAACCGAAAGACTTACATTTGACCAAAAAGTTCAAGCATTAGATCGAGTAGATATTATTGTTTCAAGAGAAGTTGATGGGGAAAAAGTGACCGAAACGTTTATGAAGGATGTTCTCGTGTATCATGCATATTGGGAAGACAATATAGGTATTGGTGTCGTCGTTCCTGCTGAAAAGGCTGAAGAGTTAATCCATATGCAGCACTATGCTGATCATATTCGTATCCTGAAAGCAAACGTTGGAAGAGCAAATACATCTGATGGATTTCATTCAGATTAGGTGAAAAATGGTTTTTCCAAGGGTCTTAAATGAAACATAAGTCAAGGAGAAATAGACATGGAACGTAAATTGGATATTTTACTGGTGAGTGAAGATGATACCATTTCGAATCAACTGCTTAATTCTTTTGACCGTGATGAGAATACAATCACCGTTGTCCGTTTTGATGACGTGTCACGAGAAGTTAATCGGCAAACACGGGATATCGTAATCATTGTACAAACCAGCAATGATCATATTGTAGAACAGGTTCAATACATAAAATCTATTAATCCTTTAACCTTTATCATCTTTTTAGCGACAGATTCAGATATTAATCTGCTTCGGAATATGACAAGGGCTGGAGCCGAAGAATTTTTCGTATTACCAGAAGAATTATCTTTATTTATCAGCCGCTTTCCTACGATTCAAAAAAGCTATCAAATGAAGCTGGATTCCGAAAAAGAGCAACCCATTATGTTTGGCAAGGGGAGGGGGCAGATTTTTTCCTTTTACAGTGGTAAAGGAGGTACGGGTAAGTCTCTTATATCTTCAACCTTTGCTCAAACGTTAAAACTTGAGTCGGCTGCCGAGGTAATTTTAATAGACTTAAACATTCAGTATGGCGGTATTGAGACACTTATGTCGATAAACACCAATCGCTCCATCGCAGATTTGAAACCTGTTATTCAGGAGTTAAATGAAAACCATATTCGTAATGTATCCCAAAAGGAGGAGCATTCCCAGCTTGAAATATTGATCAGCCCATGTGATGCAGAGATAGGGGAACAATTGGATGAAGATTTTATTAGCCGACTACTTCGAACATGCAGAAGATCGTTTGATTACTGTGTCATTGATTTACCACCTCAAATGAATGCACTTACTGCTACGGCTATCGAAGAGTCTGACCAAATATGCTATGTACTACTTCCAGAAACTTCATCCTTAAAAGTATTAAAGAATTTTGAAGAGGTATGTAAACGGTTAGGGATTCACTTACAATCAAGTGTGACCTTAATTGTGAATGAATTATCGAAGGAAAAGGAATTGCAGTTAAAGGATTTAAAAAACCTCTTACGTTTTCCCATTGCTTCTACGATTCGATACGACTACAAGGGACTGCAAACCTTTATCAATAAAGGTGAAGTGATTCGCAAAAAACAGAGAGAGAAGCTTATTCCTTTTGCTAAGGACATCCGTAAGTTCGTTAAAGCGGTTTTGCATCGTAAATAAGTTATATAGACTTTCCGAATTAAAGGGGGTTACATCATGCCATCTTTATTTGATAAACGGAAAGAAAAGATGGTTCAGGGAGGATCAACTACAAGTGAAGTCGAGCATCTGGTAGAACACTATAAAGCAAGGCTGTTACGAGATACAAATCTGGAAGCTCTGACCAGTTTAAGTGAAGGAGAAATGCGTTTAAAAATTGAACAGTTAATTTCTCAATTTATGTCAGAGGAAAAGGTCATTATTCCTCGACAGGATAAGACCTTGTTAATTAACCGAATTTTAGATGAATCGGTTGGTTATGGACCCCTGGAACCTTTGATTCATGATGAATCGATTACGGAGATTTTAATAAATGGCTATGATGAGGTCTATATTGAGCGCTTTGGGAAGCTTGAAAGGAGCCAAGTTACGTTCCGGGATGATGACCATGTTCGCCATGTTGTTGATCGAATCGTTGCACCAATTGGAAGAAGAATAGATGAAAGTTCACCTATGGTTGATGCCAGATTGCCGGATGGAAGTCGTGTGAATGCTGTTATTCCCCCAGTTAGTTTGAATGGCACCCTCGTGTCCATCCGAAAATTTAAGAAAGACCCTTTTAAAATGGAGGATTTGCTTCGTTTTGACACGCTCAACTATACTATGGCGATGTTTCTGGAAGCCGTTGTTCAAGCTAAGTTAAATGTTCTTATCTCAGGAGGAACAGGTTCTGGTAAAACCACGCTGTTAAATGTATTGGCAACCTGTATCTCACATGAAGAACGGGTTGTGACGATTGAGGATTCCGCGGAACTGCGGCTGGACCGGGCTAATGTAGTAGGTATGGAAGCGAGATCGGCAAATGTAGAGGGGAAAGGTGAAATCACGATTCGAAAGCTGGTAAAAAATGCTCTGAGAATGCGGCCGGATCGAATTATCGTCGGTGAGGTTCGGGGCGGTGAAGCCTTTGACATGCTTCAGGCTATGAATACAGGTCATGAAGGTTCTATTACCACGGTCCATGCCAACGCACCTGATGATGCACTTAGGCGTGTTGAAGCGATGGTAGTCATGGCAGGATTGGAACTCCCTTCACGAATCATTCGTGAGTACATTGTTGGTGCTGTGGATATTGTTATCCAAGTAAACCGCATGACAGATGGGACGAGAAGGATGGTGTCGATTTCAGAAGTGAAGAAAAATGGGGATGGCAGCCATGAGATGAGAGAAATTTTTACCTTCAAACGAACAGGAATGACTGAAAACGGAAAGGTAAAAGGATTTTATCAGGCAACAGGTTATGTTCCCCAATGTTTAGAAAGGATAAATGTGTTTGGCAATCAAATTTCGGATTCTATTTTTCATCTAAATCAAAAGGGGGTCAGGTTTTGACGGTAGCATTAGCCACGACTGTTTCTGTCTTATCATTTTTGATAGGAATAACGTTTTATTTAGACTACCGAAAGGGGAAGCGGGATTGGCGGAAACAGGCTGAAGAGTTTTATCAAGTCGAGGAAAGAAGAAAAAGCTTTATCGTTTTATGGGGCGACCGTTATGATCAAACAGAAGCTGCAAAACCTATGTTTAACAAATTAAGAGCAGCAAATATACCTCTAACACCTTCAGAATTTATCGGAGCTCAAATCGTAACGTTTATGGGACTTATCTTTGTTTTATCCAACCTATTTCATTTAGATTTCCTTATTAGTTTCATCATATCAATCTTGTTTCTCGAAGCTGCAAAGAAACTCATATTTCTCTTAAGGAAAAATAAGATGAAGGAACGTATGGCAGAGCAATTACCGGAGATTTGCAGGATTCTGGCCAATGCGACACGCTCCGGGATGACACTCAATCAAGGCATACAGCTGGTTGCTCAGGAAATTAATGAGCCAGCTAAAGCTGAGTTTAAGCAGCTTGCTCATGAGCTTTCCTTAGGGATTGAATTTAATAGTGCCTTGAGGTCCATGGATAGTCGTATAAATAATCGGGAATTCAAATTGTTTGTTGCTACGGTTCTCATTCAAAAGAAGGCAGGGGGAAACTTATCTGCCATATTAGAGGAAATGAGTCAGACTTTAGAAGACCGTCAAATCCTAAAACAGGAAATTAAAACAATGACAGCTGAACAAAGGTATATCTCCTACCTGGTTCCTGTTATACCCGTTTTTCTCGTCTTAATGATGAATAATATTATTGATGGATTTCTTGATCCCTTGCTTTCGGGAATAGGAATCGTAATCGCCCTCTTATTTATAGGGGGAACCGTCGCAACCTTCCTTCTGGTACGCAAGGTAACAAATATTAGGATGTGATGATATGGATGGCCTTATTATTTTGTTTTTACTCTTATTTTTGTTCTTTTTTGGACTTAGTTTAAGAAGTTTCTACCAATTTATTGTTTATAAACAGGACTTAAAGAAAGAGGTAAAAGAGCAAACCTACATATTCCATTTGCTAGAAAAAAAGACTTCAAGGAAAGAGCGCTTTTTAGCAAAGCTCTTTCAATATGCGGATGATTTTTCTCATATTGGTCAAAGAATTAATTTTTCAAGTGAAAATCATGATGTAAGAAAATGGCTCATGCAGGCAGGTTATCCATACCGGTTAACCGTTGAAAGGCTACAGGGCTTAAAAATTTTTTTAGCCATAATCGGATTAATTATCGGTGGAATCAGTCTGGTCATTCAATTGCCCTTTTCAGAGCTGACCGTAGTCATCTATCCTTTATTAGGCTATCTTGGAACCATCTACTGGATGAAAAACAAGGCTAAAAAAAGACAGGAAGATTTATCTTATCACTTACCGGATTTCTTAGATACGATGAGTGTTACCTTGCAAGCCGGGGTAGCACTTGATCAGGCATTAAGGGATATTGTTCCTTATTTTGACGGGCCCATTCGGGAGGAATTTGGCCGGTTTATTCAAGAGCTTGATGTTGGGGTTCCAAGAAGAGAAGCCTATCAAATGTTATTAAATCGAAATGAGAGTAAAGAATTCCAGGTTTTAATTAAGTCGCTTCTTCAAGGAGAGCGACTTGGCATACCGATTTCACAGACGTTTAGGCAGCAGGCGGAGGAAATGAGAAAACTGAAAAAGGAATCGATCAAAGAAAAGGCAGCAAAAGCATCACCGAAAGTAACCCTAATTACAACGTTCATTGTTTTGCCATCATCCCTGATTTTAATTGGTGGATTGATGGTCATGAATATGTTTAGTCAAAATCAAAATATTTTTCAGTTACTTCAAAATTAAACGGAAAGGGAGAGATGGATAATGGGGAAAATGGTAAGGTTTTATGTGAAAATGACACAGCCAGTCAGAAACGAACGGGGAGCACAATCACTGGAATGGCTGGGCGTTGCAGCACTGTTAATTTTGGTTCTTGGGATTATTTCATCGGCTGTAAGTGATAATAGTGATGGAATTAAAGGGATTATTGAAAGCATCATTTCAAAAATTAGCAACATGGTAGGGTAATTATTTTAGGAGAAAACGTTTGATTTACTGAGGGAGTGTATCAGTTGCTAAAGAACAAAACAATAATCGTAATGTTTGTACTCATTGTTATTGTAGGAACAGGATGTACGAAACAAGAAGAGGAACCATCATCAGACAATACAGAACCCACAACGGAAAATTCCACAGACGAAACCAAACAGGATGAAAGTCAAACAGAGGCCGATAATCACCCATCTTCTGAAGAAATGAATGTAGAGAATATTTCATTACCGTCAACCTTTGAAGCATTAGAAGCATTGCCAGCCGGGGAGGATGCTGGTCCGGTTTATGACTATGAATCGGAAAAAAGTACTTCTGAGCAGGATAAGGAAATTGCGGAACACTTTAGTGATTTGCCGTTTCCTGAAGATAAGGAAAATCCAACTGATCAGGAATTAGATTATCTTTACAGGGAAATTTTAAAACGCGTTCAGCTTGATTTTCAAGGGCCTGAAAAGCTGATGAAAGATTTAAAGTTTCAATCCCTTGGTAATCCGGATATTGAGGATTCAAGGTATCAGTTTAAAGAGCAATTAAATGTAGTCATTCTTTTAGATGCATCCGGAAGTATGGCCCAGGTCATTAATGGCAAAACGAAAATGAAAGCAGCAAAAGATGCCATATCGAATTTCCTCAATGAATTACCGGAAGAAACAAAAGTGGCTTTGCGTGTCTATGGTCATAAAGGAACGGGTTCAGATGAGGATAAAAAAATGTCCTGCCGTAGTACAGACCGGATTTACGGATTTGATTCCTATGATGCTGATTCCTTTATGAAGTCACTCAATCAAATAGAGCCAGCAGGATGGACACCAACAGGCTTAGCATTAAAAGAGGCGCAAAAAGACCTATCTGCTTTTGATGGCAGTAAGAATACAAATATTGTTTATTTGGTTAGTGATGGAATTGAAACATGTGATACCAATCCCGTTCAGACAGCCAAAAAACTCTATGATTCAAAGATTACTCCTATTATTAATGTATTGGGATTTGATGTGGATGGAGAAGGGCAAAACCAATTACAGGAAATTGCGGATTCTGTTGATGGAATCTATCAAACGGTATCAGACGAAAATGAGCTTATGAATGAATTAGAGAAGGTCAATGAGATTGCTGATGCATGGCAGGACTGGAAAGAGCAGGGAATGCAAAGCATAGATTTGCAGCACGTTTCAAATGAGCTGGATATCTTTGTATATACGACCGATGAAGAATCGAAGGTAGTCGATGAGCGGACGAGAATTAATTTTATTGTAAATGCCCTAAATGATTATGGACATATCAGTAATGAATCCAGAAAATATTTGGAAGAAAAAAATTCAGATTATCATGACTGGATATTATCAGAGATTGATACATTTGAAAAAGAGCTGGAAGCGATGAATGATAAGGGCTATAAAGAAGCTGTGAAAGCTTTGGAGGAAAAATATGAGTTAAATGTTGACGAATAGAAAAGTGGTGATTCTTTGAAAAGATATCGTGTGCAAAGAGTAGTGGCGATCATCATCATTGGATTTATCACCTTTTGGAATCTATTTCCGATCGTAAGCTATGCTAGTTTTATAACTCCTGGAACCCCTATAACTCCTGGAGAGACTATTACGCCGGGGGATGCGATTGAGGGGGGAGAATATATTATTCCAGGAGAAGTAATACCTTATGGTGAACCCATTCAAAATGGAGAATATGATAACTCTGGTGAGCCTATTATTGATGCAGAACCAATAACGGAAGGGCAATTCATGATTCCCAATGTACCAGAGCTCCCTGCCTATCGACCCATAGCAGGAGATGAGATTTCATCTGGAAATCCCATTCAAACAGGTTCTTCCCCCCATGCTGGTAATGAAGTAGATGGTGGAAATGCGGCCAAGTCTGGACCATCAGTTAATGGAGGTACTCCTGGCTCCGGAGGAACAGCAACTGGGGGTAGAGAAACAAATGCTGGCGATGCCATGAACGGCGGGTCAGCTATTAATGGGGGAAATCAAAACGGAAATGGCGAGGCTCCATCAAATGGAAATTCAGTAAATGGTGATTCATCTACTCCTGGTGATTCTGTAAATAGTGGCAGTTCCTCTCAAGGTGGTAGCGTTACAAATGGCCACACAATAAACGGGGGTAATGGTTCTTCTTCAGGTAGTACAGGTAACGGAAATACAGGGGGATCAGGTGAAGGGGAGATGCAACCGAAGTCTTTCCTGAATATTGCACTCAGGTCAACTGATGGCAGTCAGGGTTTATATGGCCATGTTACAGGTTTTTTTAAGGATCTAAAAACTTATGGACTTAAATTTGCCGATGACGTTGCTCAGGGTGCGACCTCTTTATATGCAGGATTTAAATTTAAACAATTAGAGAATGGAAATTACTCTGTGTATGGAAAGAATAAGCTGAATAACCGTCTATCGAATTGGCTTTATAATCGATATCGGCAATATACATTTAATGGTGAACATAAAGCTATGGGTCCACAGGTGAGATATATTCGACAGGATCGATATAATGCATTTTTAAGCAGTAAATCCATGCCAAACGCAGGCACTTTTAATGGTTTACTAAAAAATTCTGCTCAATCTGCTAAAAGTGCTGTTAGTCAATCGTGGAATGTATTTTCAAAGGGCTTTTGGAAACCTAGCAATTCGTTAAAATTGGGAGGCCCTGCAGGTGTTGTACTTACTTCCGCTGGATCTATTTATAATCATACAGAGGGATTTTCGGACCTAAGCGGTTTAGCAACAACAGATTTTGCCGCATCCTTCACGACTGATGCAGCCATTGGAGTTGCATCTACAGCAGCGGGAAGTGCAGCTTCTGCAATGGCGTCAGGGGCATTAGCAGGGTCTGTAGTTCCAGGGGTTGGAACGATTGTTGGGGCTGTAGCCGGTTTAGGTGCAGGACTATTAACCACGTACTTCTTTAATGGAACAAATGTTGGAGGAAGAATCAAACGGGGGATCACAAACGGGTTAAAGAAAGGATATGATGCAGTTGCCGGAGGGATTAAAAAAGGTTACGATACCGCTAAGGGCGCGACAAAATGGGCAAAAGACAAGGTGTCATCAGCCTTTTCAAAATTAGGCAGTATATTTGGCTGAAAATGGTGCCCCATCCATCTATGGGGTACCATTCTATTAACAAGTGAATGGGGGTCTTAGCTTGAATCAGGAAGTCGAGTTTAAAAACAGTCGAATTATTCCCACTACCTTTTTGCTTTTTCTTATGGGTTTTTTAGTAAGTTTTTTACCTGAAGCGAATTGGGCACTACTAGGCTTTAACTTTGGATTAGCAACCTTTTGTTTGTTGTTATTTATTTTGTTATGGCGAATACACCGGTATCAGAGCAAACGGTATTTCTCATTACTATCATATGTGATGTTAAATGCCTTAACGGTTTATTTCACGATTCCCATATTCCGGATGATTTATGGAACAGTAGCTTTTTGGATAGGCATTGTAACCTTTGCTGCCGTTATTATTACTCCTTATTTATTTTCTGAGAAAATCGCTAAAGGAATTCAAAACCCCGGCCAATCAAATGTCGGCAAAGTTTATGCCTTCTATGCTCCACTGATTATTTTGTTTGGAACTGTATTATTTATTGGAGCACTTGGGTCGTCCAATCCAGATGCGCTTGCGATAGCTATTTTTCTATTTTTAGGCGCTATTTTATTTTTATTTATCACACCTGTTTTGTTAATCACACCTCAACGTATGGAGGAACTAGAAAACCAATAGGGGAGTTCTCAAATGTTTCAATTTACAGGGTTAATTCGAGCGATGGGCGTTTCGATTTTACTTACTATCTTTTTTTCGTTTCTGTTGGGCCTCATAAATTTACTTAATGTAGAGTGGACGATTATTGTGACTTTCCTCATTACGTATATATCTATTGGAATCTTAGCTCCAATGTGGAATCGGGATACTCCATATTTTGCCGTTTTTTTGGGGAGCTTATCTTTAACGGTAATTAATTTTCTATTTTCTATGGTCGTTCTCCACATCCCTGTTTTCACAGCTCCTCTTGAGGTTAATAGTAGTATAACGACTAGCATTGTAACTTCTTTAGTAACAGCATACCTTTTGATAACGATTCTTAAAAGGATGGGGAGATGGGATTATGATTAAAGAGAGCCTGGAAATGTATAACCGCCATCTTATTAAAATCGTAATGCTTAGCGTCCTATTAGTGATTCCATTTACGCTCTTTTGTTACTTTGCTACTTATTATTTATATCAGCAATTAACAAATGATCAATATCCTAATCTGTATGCCTTATTTTTCATTGTTGTAAACTTTACGCTTATCATTCCTGTATTTAGGAGGCTGGCTATTACAGATGTTGAAGATGATGAATATCCATCCGTTGTGGAATTATTGTATGAGTTCATCAAGCATTTTGGGGTTATTCTATTTTTGACCATTCCTTTTTATATCATTGGTATACTGGGCAGCTCCTTATTTTTTATTCCAACCTTCCTTTGTTTCTCGATGATTCTATTAATTCCTTTTTATGTATCCCACAACGGAGTAAAAGACATATTGAGATATGCTGGAAGAACAATGAGAAATGAAAATATCATACTATTCCTGGATTGGCTGGTTATCTTGAGTGTTCAGGCTCTTGTATGGGGAGGTATTATGGTCGCGTTTGCAAACTTTGAAAACAATTTTTATGTATATGGAATTGCAAGGGCAATCTTGAATTCATTCGTATTTCCACTACTTATTTTTTATTTAACCTTTCGTTATCACAACAATAATGAGAGCGTGTAAATGAGGAGGATTCCTATGACCTTACAGATGGAGAAGGTAGTTTTTAAATATAGCGGCACTTTTTTGGTCGTTTTGCTTAGTATTCTAACTTTAGGGATCTACATAGGGTACTGGTTTCTAAATAGAAAAGAAGCCATACAATCCATTTCCCGGAAGAATGAAGTTCCCTTTAGGTGGTGGATGGTTTTTACAGTATTTTTAAGTCTATCTTTTCTCCTTTTCTTTGTAGAGACCTATCTTTTTACTCCGTATGGAAGGGTTATTATAGAATCTGTGCAAATCATATTGGTTTATTATTTTTTAGGGTTACTCTATTATTCTGTTTTCCGTATAAAAGAACGAATCGAAAATCATTATGAGGCTGTACAAATGAACAGAATTCTTCTTTTTTTATTCCACATTTGGTATTTGCAATATAAAATCAATCAATTACATAAAGAGGAATCTGAAGAATTAGTTATGGGAGAGGGTCTGGCATGAAAAAATGGACCTTGAAGCTGAGGGAAGAAAATGGGGCTATTAGTTTAGAGTTTTTGGGTATTTTACCCTTTTTCTTTATGTTCTTTCTCATTTTGTGGCAGGTCATTGCATCAGGATACGCGGTTTACACAATCCACACGGCCGCAAATGAAGGAGCTAAAACCTTTTCCATCACCCAGGATATTGATGAGGCGGAGGATACTGTGATAGATGTAATGGGTTCTAGTTCCGTTATAAATTACAATCGGATGGACGTAACTTATTTAACTTCTAATGGCCAGTTTGAGTTAGAGGTAGAGGGAAAGCATCCGCTGATTTTTGTTCCTGATCAGTGGAAATCAAGTACGGCTATTGATTTAGAAGAAACGACGGTAAGTCAGGTGCTGGTAAAATGAATATACTTATCAGGGATGAAAAGGGGAATGCATCCATATTCTTACTCTGGTTACTTGGAATTGTTGCGCTATTATTCGTTATTATTATAAATATTACGAAGGTGTTTCTGGTTGGAAGTGAAGCTTCTTATACCGCTCAACAGGCAGCTTTAGCCGGTTCCTCTGTCTATATTAAGGAGTCAAAGGCAGCGATAGAAGAATTTGATAACCATCTGGCAGCTTCCATAGATTTTAGGCTTAATCATGGAGGGAAAAGTTTGGGAGAGCTTGTGAATGACAAGCAGGATGCCTATGAAGGAACTGGGTTATCCACTGATCAGGCCTATATAAAAGCATTAAATGATGTTCTCCCATCTGAAATCAGCTCACATATTCTACTCAAAAATACATTTAAAGACCACTTACAAAATTCTTATTTTAGTTCAAGTGTATTTAATGCTGTACAATCGATAATCAATGACAGTGAAAAAACAAATCCAGAGGATACTTCGTTCGTTTTATCGGATTCAGAATGGCGTCTGGAAGTAAAATCTTCGGTTACCTTTAAGAGTATTGCTAGTGAAAGGATTCCGTTTATAAAAGGTGAAATCCCGGCAAACGGGCATGGTCCAAAGCTGATTTATCTCGAAAATGTTTACGAATAGCTCACGATGTTAGAGAGTTAGAATTCTCTAATATCGTGATTTTTTATTTGATCTGAAAACGTTTTTAAGGTTAGGAAGTGTAAAAATTGGCTGAAATTTGCCGAAATTTTACGATATACACTTTATAAACTTTATAAAATAAAAATTGTACACATTTTTAAAACTGCATAAAGTTAAATGCTTGTTTTCTCCATTCGTTTATTCTCGTATACTTAGAAAGGTAATTCAGCGAGAGAGAGAGTATTACATGGAGGTGTGCAGCATTGTTGGAGTTTAAAAATGTAACAAAGAAATATGATGGTGGAAAACCCGCTGTCAATAACTTAAATCTAAAAATAGAAAAAGGTGAATTTGTGTGTTTTATCGGGCCAAGTGGTTGCGGAAAAACCACAACGATGAAGATGGTTAACCGGCTGATCAACATTACTGAAGGTGCGATTCTCGTTGATGGAAAAAACATTAAAGATCAGGACCCGGTTGAATTACGCCGTTCAATTGGCTATGTCATTCAGCAAATTGGACTTATGCCACATATGACCATTAAGGAGAATATTGTGCTGGTGGGTACATTATTAAAATGGTCGAAGGAAGAGAAAGATGAGCGTGCAAAGGAACTTTTACAATTGGTTGGACTTCCTGAGGAATACCTGGATAAATATCCTCATGAACTAAGTGGAGGTCAACAGCAGCGTATTGGAGTGTTACGGGCACTAGCTGCAAATCCACCGTTAATTCTTATGGACGAGCCATTCGGAGCACTGGATCCAATTACAAGGGATTCTTTACAGGAAGAATTTAAAAAGCTTCAAAAAGAACTAAATAAAACCATTGTATTTGTTACACACGATATGGATGAAGCGTTAAAGCTTGGAGACCGTATTGTCATTATGAAAGAGGGAGAAGTTGTTCAAGCTGATACTCCGGATGAAATTCTCAAAAACCCAGCGAACGAATTTGTAGAGGAGTTCCTTGGGAAGGATCGTTTAATACAAGGACGACCTGATGTTACGACAGTAGGACAGATTATGGAAAGTTCACCAGTCACCGTACAAAGCGGGACTACTCTGAAATCTGCTATTTCCACGATGCGTGATAAACACGTAGATTCTCTTCTTGTCGTAGATATTGACAACGTACTAAAAGGGTTTATTGATATTGAAGCAATCAATCTAAATTATAAAAAAGTCATTGAAGTGCAAGAAGTCATGGAGAAAGACCTTATTTCCGTTTCTAAGGATAGTTTATTACGAGATACGGTCTATAAAATTCTGCGTCGCGGTATAAAATATGTGCCGGTAATTGATGAAGAGAAGAAGCTGGTTGGTATTGTCACAAGAGCAACTCTTGCGAACTTGGTTTATGACACGATTTGGGGCGATGGTATGGAATTAGCTGAAGTTGCAAATCTAGCAGAATAGGAGGTGGATAACCATGATGGAATTTTTTGCAGAGCATGGTCATGAATTGATTCTGAAGACGTGGGAACATTTTTATATTTCGCTTGCTGCTCTTATCCTGGGGGTATTGGTAGCTGTGCCACTTGGCATTGCGTTGTCGCGAACTCCAAAATTTGCCGACAAATTTATTTCATTTATTGGCATTTTACAGACGATTCCAAGTCTTGCCATACTTGCCTTCTTCATTCCGATTATGGGCGTCGGTAAGCTTCCTGCGATTCTCGCACTATTTTTCTATTCCTTACTTCCGATATTACGCAATACATATATCGGCGTACGTGATGTGGATAAAGGAGTAATAGAAGCAGGTAAAGGTATGGGAATGAGTAATAGGCAATCCATTCTGAAAATGGAGTTGCCATTAGCAATGCCTGTTATTATGGCAGGAATTCGCCTGTCAACCGTTTACCTTATTGGCTGGGCGACACTAGCAGCATTTATTGGCGGTGGTGGTCTTGGTGACTTTATTTTTGATGGATTGAATTTGTTTCAGCCAGCATTAATTGTCGCCGGTACAATACCAGCAACGATTCTTGCCTTAATAGCCGATCGTTCCCTGGCCTTTTTGGAAAACCGTTTAACACCTGAAGGATTAAAAGATTCGTATGAAGCTGCATAATCGTGGAGGTGACAACGATGAAGAAAACCGTATATAAAGGAAGTATAATCTTACTATTACTTGTGATGCTAGCAGGTTGTTCACTGCCGGGGCTTGCAAGTACATCAAAAGAGACATTGAAAATTGGAGCGCTGGGAACATCGGAATCGCAAATCCTGGCAGAAATGTTATCCATTATGATTGAACGAGAAACAGAAGCTGATACGGAGCTGGTCACACATCTGGGTTCATCCATTGTGCAACATCAGGGTATGACTAGAGGTGACCTTGACATTACAAGTACCCGTTATACGGGAACGGATTTATCCGGGACATTAGGAATGGACCCGATTACAGATCCAGAGAAAGCCTTAAATATTGTAAAGCGTGAATTCGTGGATCGTTTTGATCAAACCTGGGCTCCTACGTACGGATTTGAAAACAGTTATTCCGTCGCAGTGACTAAGGAATTTGCCGAAAAAAACGATATTGAAACTGTATCGGATTTAGAGCCATATGCCGATGATCTTCGTTTTGGTGTAGATAATGCATGGATTAACCGGAAAGGAGATGGGTATGATGGATTTCAGGAAACCTATTTTTCTTTCGGAGAAGTCTATCCAATGAATGTCGGTCTTGTCTACCAGGCAGCAGCTAGTGGCAAGATGGACGTTGTACTGGCTTACTCTTCAGATGGACGGATTAAGGAATTTGATTTAAAAGTTTTAGAGGATGATAGAAAATTCTTCCCACCTTATGACGCATCACCTGTTATAAGCAATGAAGTTTTGAAGAAATATCCAAAAATAAAAGATATTACTGAACGGCTGCATGGACAAATATCCACAGAAATGATGCAGGAATTAAATTACAACGCGGATGTTAAGTTAATGAATCCACGCAAAGTTGCCGAACAATTCTTAGAAAAGCATGGCTATTTTGAGGATGCAGAGAAGGAGGGAAAATGAGATGGAAACCTTAGAACAGTTTATCAACTATTTCAGTCAAAATAGCGACTACATCTGGGTACAATTTTACAAGCATTTTCTGATGGCAGCCTATGGGGTTCTATTAGCAGCCATTATCTCTATTCCTTTAGGCATCCTGATTGCTAAATACGGAAAATTAAGCAGCTGGGTATTGGCATTTGGAAGTATTATTCAGACCATTCCAGCTTTAGGTGCCATGGCTGTTATTATGATTGTCATGGGACTTGGTACAAATACCGTTATTGTGACGTTAATCCTTTATTCGATTTTGCCTATTACCCAAAACACATATGTAGGGATGAAGGATGTTGATAAAACCATTGTTGAAGCGGGTTTTGCCTCAGGAATGACTCGTTTTCAGCTTTTGCGTATGGTCGAATTGCCACTTGCCGTTAGTGTGATTATGGCAGGACTCCGAACAGCACTGGTCATTGGTATTGGAATTACAGCCATTGGAGCATTCGTAGGTGCAGGAGGCCTTGGTGCCATCATTTTAACAGGTACCAATGCAACAGACGGAACTCCGATTATTTTAGCAGGTGCCATTCCAACAGCGCTAATGGCAATTATTGCTGATTTAGCTATGGGCTGGATTGAACGGAAGCTACAGCCAGTAAAAGAATCAAAAACAACAGCCTGATGTTTGAAGTTGCACTTTGTAAAAGAGGTGTCCGTCATGGGTAAAGATCATATAAAAATTGAGAAGAACATTCCCTGCCCAATGTCCGATGGAATCATTCTCCGTTCCGACGTGTATCGTCCGAATGATAATGGTGTATATCCAGTATTAATGCTAAGACTTCCTTATAATAAGGAGACACCACGATATTATGATGAATATCTGGATGTTCCTCGAATGGTGGAAGCTGGTTACGTCGTGATTCTCCAGGACGTGAGAGGACGATTTGCATCAGATGGAGAATTTTATCCATTTATCCATGAAAGAAAAGATGGCTATGAAGCAGTGGAATGGGCGGCAACTCTCCCTTTTTCTAACGGGAAAGTAGGCCTGTTTGGTATGTCCTATCACGGCTATACACAGCTTGCTGCAGCAGTGGAACAACCTCCATCATTAAAAGCCATTGCTCCCGTGATGACGATGGCGGAACCATGGGGAGATATTCTTGGTCATGATGGAGATGCTCACGCTGTAGGTAAGTTTGAAACATGGGTGTTAGGGTCTATCGTTGAGAATCAGCTAAAACGCCGAAATCATCTTGATCAGGTCAAATTCAATCAATATTTGGAACAGTTGGAAGGATGGTTGTATGATGTACCAGCAGATGAATGGACGCCAATGAAAGACCTGGATCCTGACTCGTTCTTTTTTGATGTCATGCAGGGAAATCTGACATCGGAACGGAAGAAAAATACCAATCTTACTGAAAGACTTGGGCAGCTTGATATTCCTGCCTTATTTATGGGCGGCTGGTTTGATGCCTTATTAAAACCCACATTGGAAGCATATCAGGCTTATGGTGGACCAAGTATGCTCTGGATCGGTCCATGGACTCACGATAAAATGACTGGTCATGCTGGAGAGCGATTTTTTGAACACGCTGAAAAAAATATTGGCGTTAATCAATTATCAGATCCAACGGAAATCCATATAAAGTGGTTTGATCAATGGCTGAAGAATAAACCTATCTCTGTCTCCAAACCCGTTCATCTTTATTTAATGGGCGAAAACAGGTGGGAGGCATTTGAAGAATGGCCAGTAAACGGGAATAGTAAAGAATTTTTTCTTCATAATTCTGATGGAAATACCAATGGTAAACTTTCAGCAGAACCTGCATCTGTAAAGTATAAAAGCTTTTTAAAACTTGATCCAGCCAACCCGGTACCAGTACGCGGAGGAGGTTCTTTGATGGCAGGACATGATTCGGGGATGTTTGATATAAGTGATATACATGAACGGGATGATGTTCTTGTCTTTACCAGTGAGCCTTTTGAAGAAGATTGTCAGTTACTGGGTACGGTAAAGGGAGAGATCTGGTGTTCGTCACCATCTCCTTTATTTGATATATCCCTCAGAATTTCGGAAGTGGATTCATCAGGACGTGTCTTTAACATTATCGATACGTTTCATCGGGAAACGGCCCGTACGAACAACCAGCCTTTCTGTTTAGACATAGAAATTGGTTCAACAGCTTATACGCTGAAAAAAGGGGATTGTTTACGGTTGGATATTGCAGCAAGTCAAGCACCACTATATGATGTGAATCTGAATAATGGAACAACAACAAAGACACATGCTAAGGGAGAAACAGCATTTGAGCACATTTATCATGGTGGGGAAATGAATTCGAAAGTTATAGTACAGTTTGCTGCAAGAAATGATGCGTAACTTTTTATTTCAGTTAGCTAATTAATAAAGGAGATTACCGCGATGAATCATGAAGAAAAAATTGAAGATGTCAAAGCGCAGTTTGTTGAAAAGATTACCGATAACATGAATGCGTTTGGTGTTTCGACAAGTATTGGACGTGTTCTTGGAACCATCTATATGCATCGTGAACCAATGACGTTGGATGAGTTATCTGCTGAAATTGGAATGAGCAAAACCCGAATGAGTCAGGTGGTCCGGGAAATGATTGATATGAATATTGCTGAGCGTGTTTTTAAAAAAGGTGTACGGAAAGATTTATATCAGGTTGAAGAAGATTATTATGAAACCTTTATTTCTCTTTTTACTTCTACATGGCAAAAAGCTGTAAAGAGAAGCCGTAATTTTGAACACCGTTTGATAAAAAAACTGGATAAATTGCAGCAGCAGCCAGATCTTACAGAAGAAGATGAAAGAGATATAAATGACCTCCTGGAAGAAATTAAAGAATGGATGGATTACTACGACTGGATACGCAGAGTTACTGAGTTTTTTGAGAGTGGAGAAATATTTGAACATGTACCTAAAAAACGAGGAGGAGAGTGAATATGAATAAAAAAGTTATTCTCTCATGTGCTGTAACAGGAGCAGGAGATACAACAGCTAAAAGCCCACACGTACCGGTAACACCAAAAGAAATTGCAGATTCGGCAATTAAAGCGGCTAAAGCAGGAGCAACCATTGCTCATATACATGTTCGAGATCCGAAAACCGGCAAGCTTAGTCATGATGTTAGCCTTTTTCAGGAAGTTGTCGAGCGAATCCGTGAATCAGAAACAGACGTTATTATTAATCTGACTTCAGGTGGTGGCGGTGACTGGGTACCTGATGAAAAGGATCCGTTAAGAGGCGGTGAAGGTACTGATTTGCAAACCCCTGAAGAACGCCACGAACCAATTGGAAAACTGCTCCCAGAGATGTGTACATTGGACTGTGGAAGCACCAATTTTGGCAATATGCTTTATGTAAGCCCGACTGATTGGCTGCGGAAACAGGCAAAAATGGTACAGCTAAGCGGGGTTAAACCTGAACTTGAATGTTTTGATACAGGTCACGTTCGCTTTGCTAACCAATTAGTTGAGGAAGGTTTAATTGATGGAGATCCATTATTCCAGTTCTGTCTTGGGATTCCGTGGGGAGCTGCAGCAGATGCAGAAACACTTTCTTACATGAAAAATCGCATACCAAATAATAGTAGGTGGGCAGCGTTTGGAATTGGCCGGATGCAAATGCCGATGGCTGCTGAGTCCCTTTTACAGGGGGGGAATATCCGAGTAGGTCTTGAGGATAATCTTTATCTAAAGAAAGGACAGCTGGCTACCAACGAACAATTGGTGGATAAAGCAGTTGGTATCGTGCATAGTCTTGGCTCAGATATTATGACACCGTCAGAGGCAAGAGAAGAATTACATTTGCTTAACCCATATAGAAAGGAAGATTAGAATGACATCACAAGAATCAATCAAACATATTACGGTTGTAGGTACCGGGGTAATTGGGAACGGCTGGATTACTAGATTTTTAGCGAATGGCTATCATGTAACTGCCTATGATCCTGATGCAGAAGCTGAACAAAAGACTCGTGAAGCCGTTCAACGAGCTTGGCCTTATATGGAAAAAATGGGTTTAGCAGATGGTGCAACAATCGATCATTTACATGTTGAACAAGACTTACAAAAAGCATTAGAACATGCAGATTTCGTTCAGGAAAACGTACCGGAGCGGGAAGAATTAAAGCGAAGCGTTATTTCAGATATTGATCAATACGTAGCAGCAGAAGTGGTAATTGCTTCTAGTACATCAGGTATTTTGCCAAGTACGCTGCAGGCAGATTGTCAACATCATCCTGAGCGCGTGATGGTGGCCCATCCATTTAATCCAGTGTATCTTGTTCCGCTGGTGGAACTGGTTGGTGGTGAGAAAACCGAGAAAAATTATATTAAAAAGGCACAATCCGTTTATGAATCAATGAAAATGAAGCCACTTATAGTCAGAAGGGAAATTGAAGGACATATTGCTGACCGTTTGATGGAGGCAATTTGGCGTGAATCCTTACACATTGTCAATGATGGAATTGCGACTACTGAAGAGATAGATGCCTCGATTATCTATGGGCCTGGACTGCGCTGGGCTTTATTAGGTCCGTTTTTGACTTTACACATGGGGGGAGGTAAGCAGGGAATGAGTCACTTGCTCGAACAATTTGGACCTGCGTTAAAACTTCCATGGACGAAACTGAAAGCCCCTGAATTGACCGATGAATTAGCAGAAAAAGTAATAACGGGTACGAAAGCACAAACCAGTAATGTCGAAATGGAAGAATTGGAAGAACGGCGCGATCAGTTCTTAATTGAAATTCAGCAGGTACTGGAAAAATATTGGCCTGGAGCGAACCTTTCAGGAAGACTTTAAGCTTTGAATGAAGAGTGTCAATCGATAGACAAGGGGGAGATTTCATATGGGTGAACCAAAATTAATTATTCAGCATGAGGTACCAAACGAATGGATTGACTATAACGGACATATGAATGATGCTGAATATGTCCGTGC
Organism: Salinibacillus kushneri; assembly: GCF_900111405.1. Lineage (GTDB taxonomy): Bacteria > Bacillota > Bacilli > Bacillales > Alkalibacillaceae > Salinibacillus > Salinibacillus kushneri. The sequence goes on from NZ_FOHJ01000016.1 coordinate 43,475, forward strand.
GTTTAGCTGGGGTGTCGATCGTTTCATGAAATTCATTGGCATTACGGATGATTTTCGTGAAAAGCATCAATATACCATCTATACGATGGAAACTCATGTCTGTTATCTGAATGAGATGAAGCTTGGTGAATCATTTGAAGTTCATCTGCAACTAATTGATTATGACTCAAAACGCGCTCATGTATTTTTTGAACTCATAGGTGAAAATGGAAAACGGGCAGCAACAAGTGAGCAGATGTTAATGGGGATTGATCAAAAAGCAGGTAAAGCGACTCCATTTCCAGATGAAATTTTTATGCGTGTAAAGGAGCTGGCTAAAAACCATACACCAGAAGAAAAACCAAAAGAGGCTGGTCGTGTTATCGGGATTAGGCGGAAGAAATAAATGTTGAATACAAAGGCGATGCCTCAAAAACAGGCATCGCTTTTCATTAAGTAGCTGGTGCAAATTCATGACTATTTCGTCTGAATCATAAAACTAGGCAGCCTCATTGAGCCAACTGATTAGAAGGGATTTCCCAAATCGCTTTTCCTGATTTAAATGGATCGGAAAAGTGTAATTCGTAGAAATCTGATTTAGGCACATCAAATGGAATTTCACCTCTTAATTTTCCTCCTGGTTCAATGGATCCGTCGAATTGTCCTTTCATTCCTTCGGTCAAAATTGTTGTACTGTAAGAGTAACTCTCCGCATCCTTTAATTCAATATTCATAATGGAAGACATGGTGACCTCTTCGTCTGTTGTATTTTCAGCAGTTAAGTTTACCACAATGAACTGATCGTTTTCTGGTGTATCAAATTCACCACCTGGCTCAATTCTGGCTTCGTTTAAGGTAATATTCACGCCATCAAAGTTGACGGTATCACCAATAGCAAATCGTTCAGTAGTGTTTTTATCTTCCTCCTGATTATCGTCTTGCTCCTCAGGATTATCACTGGTTGCCCCTTCTTGTCCTTTATCATCTGCCTCTTCAATTTCAGCATCTCCACAGGCAGCAAGTCCGATTGTTAAAAAGAATACAAGTATGAACCATAACCTTTTTTTCATGGAATTTCCCCCTTAAATAGATAACTATATCTTATTCTGGGAGTACATCCATCCTTTATTCATAAATGAAATCAAAAGCTGATCTTAACACTCCCTGTCTCTTCCCCCTTTTAACCTCAATCATTCTCTCCTGTATGCATTCATCTACATCATTTTCTCAACATAAAATGTTCAGATACCTTTTCATTTTTCAAAAGGTAATGGACTAATTTTTACCACATAGATTATAAGATTTCGCTTTTGTGTACATACTAGGAATATAGTATAGTAATAATATGGTATATGTTCACAAAATATTTTGATTATTTATTGGGAGGAACCGGATCTAATGACCCAGCAAACATTTGTATTTCATGAAAAGGCTGATCAGCTCTTACAAAACATTCAAAAAGTAATTATAGGAAAAGAGGAAGTCACGAAATTAAGTATTGTAGCCTTATTAGCACAAGGGCATGTTCTATTAGAAGATGTTCCTGGTGTTGGAAAAACTATGCTTGTTCGTGCATTGGCAAAATCGTTAAATTGTGAGTTTAAGAGAATTCAGTTTACACCCGATTTATTACCTTCTGATGTAACAGGTGTCTCGATTTATAATCCAAAAGAATCTAAATTTGAATTTCGTCCGGGTCCTATTCTTGGGAATATTGTCCTAGCGGATGAAATCAATCGTACATCACCTAAGACACAGTCTGCCTTATTAGAAGGGATGGAGGAAAAGAATATTACGGTTGATGGAACAAGCATTCCGTTGAAAAAACCATTCTTTGTCATGGCTACACAAAACCCCATTGAATATGAAGGGACGTATCCTTTACCAGAAGCTCAGCTTGATCGTTTTTTAATGAAGCTGAATATGGGATACCCAAGTCCTCAAGAGGAAATGGATATGTTAAACCGTACATCTCATTCACATCCAATTGATCAAATCGAACCGATTATGACACAGGAAGAGCTTATCCACTTGCAAAGAGAAATTGATGAGGTATTCGTGAATCAATCCTTACAGCGTTATATTGTTGATATAACAAGTGGTACGAGAAATCATCCGCAAGTTTATTTAGGGGCTAGTCCTCGTGGTTCGATAGCACTTATGAAAGCAGCTAAAGCTTATGCGTTTATCCATAATCGTGATTATATCGTTCCTGATGATGTCAAATATTTAGCACCATTTGTATTAGCGCATCGTATTATCATTACTTCAGAGAGTAAGTTTGAGGATAAAAATGAAAAAATGATTGTGGAAGAGGTTTTGGCACAAACCAAGGTTCCAATAGATAGGGGATAGATATGGGTACAATCATAAAAAAGGTTTTTAAGTTGCTATGTATTTTTATACCCGCAGGCATATTATATGCGTATGCCATGTTCCAGGGTGGTTTTGTTAGTTGGTTTCTGTTTTTTAGTACCCTCCCAATTTTTATTTATATGATTTTATTATTCTTTTATCCAATGTCTCGTATCAAACTAGACCGAAAGATTTATCCTGTCATTTCAGAAACAGGAAGTACTATTAAAATAGAATTAACCTTTAAACGTCCCCGCTTACTTCCTTTATATTACTGTATCATTGAAGATGTTTTACCTGAGTCGATTCATTTTCGGGATACTAAACGGAAAAAGTATTCGTATTTGGCTAATCCAGATCGTTTAAAAGAAAAGCGTAATGCGAAGAAGATTATTTTCCCTTGGTTTAAACGGACCTTTTCATTTGAATACCAAATAGAGGAAGTGCCCAGGGGACAGCATTTATTTAATCAAATTCGTGTTATTAGCGGAGACTTCATTGGTTTTATTAAAAAAGAAAAAATCTACGAAGTGCAGAATTCTTTAATGGTTTATCCAATGGAACGAAACCTTAAATTCCATAAATATGCACAGAGCTTTGAGGAAGGAGAGTCTTCTTCGTATAATCGTATGGTTAAGAATACGATGGTTGTTTCTGGAGTTCGTGAATATATCCCTGGCGATCGTGTATCCTGGATTGATTGGAAGTCTACAGCCAAAAGGAATACGATGATGACCAAAGAATTCGATCAGGAAAAGAGTCAGGATATGTATATTCTTTTTGATGGAACGAAGCATGATGATTATAATTGGTTGGCTTTTGAAGGATCTGTTGAGATTGGGGTGTCTTTAATAGATGCGATTAGGGAAGAGTCTGCCCAGTTATTTTTTGCTTCATTAGGACGTAATCGTCAAGTAATCCCGGTTCACAAGGATTCAATGAGTAAGGAGCAAGTCAAACGTTATTTGGCGACTGTTCAGCCTGAAGATAGTCTTCCCTTTGGACAAATGATTAAACAAGAGGTCGGTAAACTTCCAAAAGGCTATCTATCTATGGTGGTTACAACGGAATTATCCTTAGAACTTTATGATACGTTAATTCAACTTAAACAGAAAAACTCCCGTGTGGTTCTCTTCTTGGTTAAAGCAAGCTCACTAATTTCAGCTGAAGAACGTCAAAGATTAAAGTACTTGAGTAGTAGTGGCGTTGTCATCAATCTACTTACAGAGGGAATTTTAATGAAGGAAAAAATTGAGGTGAACGCTTAATATGCGTTTAGAAACAAACCAGCAACAACGTCAATTTTGGATTAACTCTACGATTTATATTGGCAGTTTTCTACTGTTTTGGGAATGGCTAATACCTTTGAACCAAATTACCGATACAGGAAATGTCAGCATTTTTGTCTTATACACCATGTTTTGCTTTTTCCTATCTTATATGCAGATTCAATGGTGGATTACATCACCTCTTAAACTATTTGGTATGCTTTTTATTTTAGATGGGTTGTTCTTTTCGGAGACCTTCCTGACATCTGCATGGTTTCAGCACTTATTTAATGACATTCAGTGGAATATAGATGCCATGCTCTCCCAACAATGGTGGGAAATGACTTCCTTATATCGCTCATTACTCTTTCTAATCCTATTATGGCTAATGAGCTATTTACTCTATTATTGGTTTGTTATTGCGAAGAGAACACTATTTTTTGTTGTTTTAACGTTGATTTATCTTACTGTGGTAGATACATTTACATTATATGATGCTAAATATGCTATCATCCGAACCTTTGTCATTTCTATGATTATATTAGGGATAACGAATGTTCAGCGTATCATGATTAAAGAAAGACTATTTCGACTTCCGAAGGGAAATTACCTGGCATGGGCATTACCTTTAATTACTCTCGTGCTCTTTTCCGGTTTAGTAGGGTATGCTGCACCGAAATTTAATCCCCAATGGCCGGACCCTGTTCCATTTATTCAGAGCTCGTCTGAAAACGCAACAGGAAACGCTGGATCAGGTACTGCGCTTAAAAAGGTAGGTTATGGGGAGAATGATGAGCGATTAGGAGGATCTTTTATACAAGATCATACCCTTGTATTCGAGGCTACGGTAGAAGATGCTCAATATTGGAAGATTGAAACGAAAGATGTGTATACTGGAAAAGGATGGGTGCGTTCAGAGTTCTCTAAAGAAGAATCCTTTACCTTCAGCGACGATGGAACCATTCATTTTGCTGATACAGCGGATACAGTTGAAACCCAAGAGCGGCAGGGGACTATTTCGTTTAATGAACAACAACAATTACCGAAGCTGGTATATCCGTATGGCATAACAGACATTCAATCAGAGAGGGATCAGTCTTATTCTTTCTCTTATAATCCAGTTACGGGTGAAATTTATTCTCATATAGCTAGTGAAGAAGTACCTATGAATCAATATAGTGTAAGTTACGATCAACCGACGTACTCTTTAAAAGCATTGCGTGAGGCTGGTCAGGAGGATCCTCAGAATATAAAAGATCAATATACGCAAATACCCGAATCCTTACCTTCGAGGGTAGGGGAGCTGGCTCATGAACTAACAGCTGAGGAGACCAATCGTTATGATCAAGCTAAAGCGATAGAGGATTATTTTAACTCATCTGATTTTCAATATCGTACAACAAATGTGCCTGTTCCAGGAGAAAACGAGGACTATGTCGATCAATTTTTATTTGAATCTAAGGTAGGATACTGTGATAACTTCTCTACATCAATGGTTATGCTTTTACGCTCGGTTGATATACCGGCCAGATGGGTAAAAGGGTTTGCGCCCGGCGAAATTGTAGATCGAAGTGTGGACGGTAACACATATGAGATTACCAACTCTAATGCACACTCCTGGGTTGAGGTTTATTTCCCTGAAATCGGCTGGGTTCCATTTGAACCAACTAAGGGTTTTTATAATCCTGTAGATTTTACATCCGGTGAAGATTTAGAAGAATTAACCAATCAAGAGGAAAATGAGGATATTCCTGTTAGTCAAATGGAAAATGAACCACCGGAACAGGAAGAGGAGGAGACGAAATCCAACTTTTCGCTAAATATATCAATCCTCCCAATGGTCATCCTGGGACTTATTGTTTTAAGTCTTCTTGGAATCTTGTACTGGAAGCGATATACGTTTGGTTACTGGTTAAAAAGCAGACAGTTTCGTAAAAACACAGATATAGAAACGTATATGAAGGCATACCATTTTCTATTGTCGCTGCTTAAACATAAAGGATATAAAAGGGGATCAGACCAGACTTTACGTGAATATGCGAGAATGATTGATAACCAGATGCGTACAAATGAAATGGGACGATTGACCAATTCCTATGAACGTATTTTGTATCGGGATGATCAAAATATAAGGGAATGGAATCGGAAACAGGAGCTGTGGGAAAATCTTATCAAGCGAATCCTGTCTTGACCATTCTGTTTGGGATTGGTAGAATAAGAAAAACTTAAGTTAAAGCTAATTTTCTATTAGATTGTTCATTTTTACTTAGTGATTCCGCAGAAAGGGACGTGTACTTTGCGGTAGCTAAAGCACAAATCATGCGACAGCAGCCCAAAATAAAACATCTTAACCTTCATATATCCTCGAAAATACGGTTCGAGAGTCTCTACCGGGATACCTTAAATATCCTGACTATGAAGGCAGATCTGACGTATACAATATACTGGATTTCTGCCTTCTGTATCATAGGTGGAAATCCATTTTTTTGTATCTAAGGGAGCACTATTAACAATAGAGAACAAGAAAGACATCTACTAGTTTAGGGGTGAGTATAATGGATAAAAATCAACAGGAAATGATAGTCGTCTTAGACTTCGGAAGTCAATATAATCAGCTCATTACGAGAAGAATCCGGGAAATGGGAGTTTACAGTGAACTTCATTCCCATCGTCTGACAGCGGATGAAATCAAACAAATGAATCCTAAGGGGATTATCCTATCAGGAGGTCCAAATAGCGTTTATGCTGAGGATAGCTTTCGCTGTGACCCTGAGATTTTTAACATGGATATCCCGGTTTTAGGGATTTGCTATGGAATGCAATTGATGGTTCATCATTTCGGAGGTAATGTAGAACGTGCAGATGACAGGGAATACGGAAAGGCTGAAATCCAAGTTAATCATGAAAATGCTATGTTTAATCGTCTTCCCCATGAACAGGTTGTCTGGATGAGCCATAGTGATAAAGTGATTAATGCACCAGATGGTTTTCGTGTTGATGCAGTAAGCGAATCATGTCCAATTGCCGTCATGAGCCATTCACAAAAGCCTCTATATGGGGTACAATTTCATCCGGAAGTAAAACATACAGAATATGGAAACGATTTATTGAATAACTTTATCTTTAGCGTATGTCAGGCAAAAGCCAATTGGTCTATGGCAAATTTTATTGAGATAGAGTCCCAAAAAATACGCCAGGGAGTTGGCAATAGAAATGTTTTATGTGCGTTAAGCGGTGGCGTCGATTCTTCTGTTGTTGCGGCTCTAATTCACCAGGCTATAGGCAATCAATTGACTTGTGTGTTTGTAGATCATGGATTGTTGAGAAAGCATGAGGCTGATGCGGTAATGGATACATTTCGTGATGAGTTTCATATGAACGTTATAAAAATTGATGCAAAAGACCGGTTTCTTGAGAAGCTAGCTGGTGTCTCAGATCCGGAACAGAAACGTAAAATCATTGGAAATGAATTTATTTATGTCTTTGATGAAGAGGCTTCAAAGCTAGAACAGATGGATTTTCTCGCACAGGGTACACTTTATACAGATATTATTGAGAGCGGCACGGAAACAGCCCAAACCATTAAGTCTCATCATAATGTAGGGGGATTACCAGAGCATATGGAATTTGATTTAATAGAGCCGCTTAATACGCTGTTTAAGGATGAGGTTCGTGAGCTTGGCCTTCAGCTGGGTTTACCAGAAGAAATTGTTTGGAGACAGCCATTTCCAGGTCCAGGACTTGCTATACGGATTCTAGGTGAAGTAACAGAAGAAAAATTAACAATCGTTCGTGAATCAGATGCCATATTGCGTGATGAAATTGCTAAAGCAGGTTTGGATCAGGAAATCTGGCAATACTTCACGGTTTTGCCGAATATTAAAAGTGTTGGGGTTATGGGAGATTCGCGGACATACGATCACACCATAGCTATTCGCGCTGTTACGTCTGTTGATGGTATGACATCTGATTGGGCACGAATTCCCTTAGATGTTCTGGAAAAAATCTCGACTCGAATGGTCAATGAAGTAGAGCAAATTAATCGTGTAGTCTATGATGTTACGAGTAAGCCGCCATCAACTATAGAATGGGAATAAGATTTTTAACGAACATTATAAAAGAAATGATTTAAATTATTCGTAATTACGTTGACAAAAGTAACTCTATCATATACGATAAACTTGAATTTATTCATAAAGAAACACCGTCGTATAATTTTGGGAATAGGGCCCATGAGTTTCTACCGGACCACCGTAAATGGTCTGACTACGAGGTTATTGCATACATGATGCCATTGCTTTTTTATGTTTTTTGATGTATGCAATTCCCTTCCGTAATAAGTAGACACTCTAGGCGACAGCTTGGAGTGTCTTTTTTTCTTTGCTTTTAAACCAGACAGGGAGGAAGGAAGATGAAAAAGTTTTTTAATTTTAATCAGCTCGGTACTGACTATCGTACTGAAACGATAGCGGGAATTACAACGTTCTTATCTATGGCTTATATTTTATTTTTAAATCCTAGTGTACTATCGCTGCAGGATGTTCAGGATTTACCAAACCGTATGGATTCAGGGGCTGTGTTTACAGCTACAGCGCTAGCAGCAGCGATTGGTACTTTGATTATGGGGCTGCTTGCTAAATATCCCATTGCATTAGCGCCTGGAATGGGGTTAAATGCCTTTTTTGCTTATACAGTTGTATTAACCTGGGAAATTCCCTGGCAAACAGCACTCGCGGGAGTACTTGCTTCAGGTCTTATTTTTATTGTTCTGACGTTAACAGGTATACGTGAAATGATTATTAATGCCATCCCGGCTCAAATGAAAATGGCGGTAGGTGCAGGGATTGGTTTATTTATTGCCTTTCTTGGTTTGCAAAATGCAGGGATTGTTGTAGCAGAGCCAAGTACTTTGGTGGCGTTAGGAGATTTAACTGAACCTACGACGCTATTAGCGATTTTTGGTATATTTGTGACGGTTATTTTACTCGTTCTTGGGTTAAAGGGCGGAATCTTTTATGGAATGATTATGACAGCTATTGCTGGAATGCTGGTTGGTTTAATTGATGCACCTAATCAAATTGTCGGTAGTGTACCAAGCTTAGCGCCAACTTTTGGAGAGGCATTTGCCCACTTCGGTGATATCTTTACGATGGAAATGCTCGTTGTTATTCTTACCTTTCTTTTTGTGGATTTCTTTGATACAGCTGGAACGTTAGTGGCAGTCGCCAACCAGGCTGGTTTAATGAAGGATAATAAGCTGCCTCGAGCAGGCAAAGCTTTATTTTCCGACTCAGCTGCTACTGTTGCGGGATCTGTATTAGGGACTTCTACTACAACATCTTATGTAGAATCTACGGCTGGGGTTGGAGCCGGTGGACGTACAGGTTTTACTTCCATTGTTACAGCTGTATTGTTCCTGCTTGCTCTATTCTTTTCTCCATTGTTAAATGTGGTTACTTCCCAGGTCACAGCTGCAGCTCTTATTATTGTTGGTGTGATGATGGCATCCAGCTTAAAAAATATTGAGTGGGATGAATTTGAAATTGCAGTACCTGCCTTTTTAACTGTGATAGCCATGCCATTAACCTATAGTATTGCAACAGGAATTGCGATTGGTTTTGTGTTTTATCCCATTACGATGTTATTAAAAGGGCGAATGAAAGAGATTCATCCGATTATGTATGGGCTTTTTGTTATCTTTGTCTTGTACTTTATTTTCTTAAGTTAATAGATTTGATGAGCCCCAGCCTGGCCTTGTTCCGAGCTGGGGTTTTTAGCGGACAAAAGCATAAGATGTTGGGGGAGAGACGGGAATCTATGAAGCTGTGACTGGATTATGATGTTGTGTGACTGAATAATAGAGAAATGAGACAGAAATAAGAAGAAAACCGACATGAATATTGGAGCAGTCGATTTGATTCCTCTCAAATTGAGCCGAAAACACGCTTCTATCGACCTGATCATTTTTCGCTCAAAAATAAAAAACTTGAATAAATGAAACGTAGACCGAATTATTAAACAAAGAGACAGAATTAAGGAACAAACAGATCAGATTTATTGCATATTAGAAAGAATAGAGTCTCCTCCGTTTATCCAAAAGACTTAGAGGGAAAATCCAGAGCAGAAAACGCTCTGGATCCGTTACTTCCTGCTTTCACGAATGAAGATTCATCAAATAACGGCTTTTCTCTCTAATCCTTATCCATCACCCGTACTGACACACGGTTTTTATTTGATTCTTTGGTAATTAACCGATACAGCTGAATGTTTAGTAGACCGTTTTTGTAGGTTGCATCTACTTTATCACCGCGGACAGGGAAAGGAAGCTCAATTTTTCGGTCAAAGGCACCCTGCAAAATTTCCTCCTGTACCAAATTTCCCTGAGAGGGTAAACTAATTACACCTTGGATTTCAAGACTGGCGTAATCGACAAATAGATCGATGTTTTTAACTTCCTTCATACCGGGTATATTACAGAGAATCGTTAATTCGTGATCAGATTGATATATGTTGATTTGGGGAATAGGGGGCTTCATTATACCTTCAAATTCACTCCAAAACTGTTCACCAAAAAAGTTATCCATATTCTTTTTCCAATCTTGCATATTTTTAAAAGGATCCATACTTTTTACCTCCAGCGTAAGTATATACAAAAGGCGAAATTCCTTAACACAAATGAACTTCCAGTACTATCATCCACAACTGGAAGTACTCTTCAAGCAGTGAAGTTCCTAAGTAGTTAAACTTACGATTTAGTCGTAAAAATTCATTGCTAAATGATGTTTCCTTTAATAATTTATGCAAAAATTGAGAAGTAGGTGATTATAATAATAGGAGTTTCAAATGATAAGATAGAGGAGGTAACGGCATGTTAGATAACGTACTTATCATGGTATCTATCATTTTAGTGATTAATATTGTTTACGTTTCACTTTCAACGGTTCGCATGATGCTAACGTTAAAGGGGCAGCGATATACGGCTGCTTTTGTCAGTATGTTTGAAACGGTTGTTTATATTGTAGGTTTAGGGCTGGTGCTGGATAATTTAAATGAAATTCAAAATGTTGTAGCCTATGCACTTGGATTTGGAATAGGTGTGCTTATTGGTACGAGAATTGAGGAGAAGCTTGCTTTAGGCTACATAACTGTCAATGTTATTTCCACCAATCCTGATATTGAGTTTACAAAGAAGCTGAGAGATAAAGGATATGGTGTAACAAGCTGGTCTGCACACGGCATGGATGGAGATCGTCTGGCAATGCAGATTTTAACTCCTAGGAAGTATGAGGTAAACTTATATAAGACCATTCATGAAATGGATCCCAAGGCTTTTATGATTGCCTATGAACCGAAGACGATTCACGGAGGCTTCTGGGTAAAACAAGTACGTAAACTACGAATTAGACGAAATAAGCAATTAGCTGGTGGTGAACAAGGTGGGAAAGAAAACGAAAAAGCAAAAGTTCAAGGTGGAGGAGAACGAAACGATTCATGATTGTTTAACTCGAATAGATAACGAGGGGTACCGGCCTGTAAAAAGATTTGAAAAACCGATTTTTCAAGAAACAGATGAGGGCATGGAACCTGTAAAACAGGAGATTATTTTTGAAGCTGTCAAAAAGGAAGAGGCTTAGCTTTTACATAATGTTTAGATAATGACATAGAAAATAGGGGGAATAGACATGATTGAGCGCTATACAAGAGAGGAAATGGGTATAGTCTGGGATGAAGAGAATAAATGGAATGCCTGGCTTGAGGTTGAAATCCTTGCTTGTGAAGCCTGGAGTGAGCTGGGAATAATTCCAACAGAAGATGTTAGACTTCTTCGTCAAAGAGCATCCTTTGATAGCAATAGAGTGAAAGAAATTGAACAGGAAACAAGACATGATGTCGTAGCTTTTACACGGGCAGTTTCTGAAACATTAGGCGAAGAAAGAAAATGGGTGCACTATGGCCTCACCTCTACGGACGTTGTAGATACGGCACAATCCTATTTGTTACGTCAAGCTAATGAAATTATTGAAAAGGATCTACAAAAATTTATTGAAATCCTGGCAAACAAAGCGAAGGAACATAAATACACAGTGATGATGGGGCGTACGCACGGTGTTCATGCAGAGCCAACCACTTTTGGATTAAAAATGGCGTTGTGGTATGAAGAAATGAAGCGGAACTTAGCTCGTTTTCGGTCAGCCAGAGAGCAGATAGAAGTAGGAAAGCTATCTGGGGCTGTAGGTACATATGCGAACATTGATCCTTTTGTTGAAAAATATGTGTGTGAGAAATTAGGTCTCACTCCTGCACCAGTCTCTACTCAGACACTGCAAAGAGATCGACATGCTCATTATTTATCGGTTTTATCCCAAATTGCCACATCCATTGAAAAATTTGCCGTAGAAGTTCGTGGGCTTCAAAAAACGGAAACCCGTGAGGTAGAGGAATTTTTCGCAAAAGGACAGAAGGGCTCATCAGCCATGCCGCATAAACGGAACCCTATTGGCTCGGAAAATATGTCAGGTTTATCCAGAGTTGTGCGGGGGCATATGCTCACAGCCTATGAAAATGTTCCCCTTTGGCATGAACGGGATATTTCTCATTCTTCTGCTGAACGAATTATTTTACCTGACAGTACCATTGTGATTAATTATATGCTGAATCGTTTTGGGAACATTATAAAGAATTTAACCGTTTTCCCGGAGAATATGCGAAGGAACATGGACAAGACATATGGACTTATTTTTTCTCAGCGTGTCCTGCTTACCCTTATTGAAAGAGGAATGGTACGTGAAAGGGCATACGATATCATTCAGCCTAAAGCGATGGAAGCATGGGAAGAAGGAGTTCCTTTCCGAACGCTTTTGGAGAATGATGAAACTATTACTGACGTTTTGTCGAAAGAGGATTTAGATGAATGTTTTAATTCTGAATACCATTTAAAGAATGTAGATCGCATCTTTGAAAACATTGGACTGTCGTGATGATTGAATATAAAAGGCTGGATTTTCATAAATATGTTATTGCACAACAAAAAGCTTGAGGGAGTTATTCCTCAAGCTTTTCCCTAGTGTTATATACGGATAAAAACTCAAAAATGGCGACGTCAAGCTTCGGCGAGAAGGGACTAGCTGGACTTCCTTCACCTCCGTAAGTTAAGTCAACCTCGACCCTGATTTTCGTTTGTCTTGTTTCCTTTATTTCTTAACGCATGAGTCCAGTCCGTACATCGTTAACCTGGCAATCCCCGCTTTCGTTCTTAAATCTCATATTGATTGGCCTGACTCTGCTGATTTGTCTTCATTCCTTGTATGACATCTTGACCCATTTGTGTGTTATCTATCAGGTCTGTCACAGGGCAGTAGCGGACGATACCTTCAGCAACCTTCATGGCACCCATAAGAATGAGAAATCCATTTTTGCCATTTTCGCCTCTTTTAACTAATCCGGCTGTACCGAAGCTTACTGATGTAAGTCCACAAGTAATTCGAATCAGTGCATTAATTGTCCCTACATTTTTTTGAACCAAATTTATCCTTCCCTTCACAGTGTTAATGTATTAAACTTTTACATAATAAAAGTTTTTAAGCTATGCACGGCAACTTGCATAATAAGATTTAAGAGCTTGTGCTTTCTATTTAAAAAGGGGGACGAACATGACTTTTAATAGCCGATGGAGAAACAGACAGCTCCGGGAACATGTCGCTGTTATTGATAATCGCTTAATACCAACGCTTGTTTTAAAAAATGCTACGTACTTAAATGTTTTTTTGAAAAAATGGATGCATGCTCATATTTGGATATATGAAGATCGAATAGTTTATATGGGAGATCGATTGCCAAAACATGAGAATGTACAAATCATTGATTGTAAAGATCAGTATTTAGTTCCAGGATATATTGAACCACACGCACATCCATTTCAATTATATAATCCCCATACTTTATCACTATATGCATCTCAATTTGGTACATCTGTTTTCATTAATGATAATCTCTTGTACCTTTATTTATTAGATAATAAGAAAGCGTTTTCTATATTGGAGGAACTGGATGATTTACCGACTTCTCTTTATTGGTGGGCGCGTTTCGATTCCCAATCCTTCTTACAGGATGATGAACAATTTATCCGGAAGGCAAATGTCTTGTCATGGTTAAAGCATGATGCTGTTATCCAGGGCGGAGAGTTGACTTCATGGACGAGTGTGTTAAAAGATGATGATCGTATGCTTCATTGGATGCAGGAAACGAAGCGGCTGAGAAAGCCTGTGGAAGGGCATTTTCCTGGTGCATCTTTAGAAACATTGACAAAAATGAAGCTGCTTGGGGCAGATAGTGATCATGAATCCATATCAGGCGAGGAAGTGTATCGTCGTCTTTTATTAGGCTATCGTGTAGCTCTTAGACATTCCTCCATTCGCCCGGATTTACGAAAAATCTTAAGAGAGCTTAAGGACTATGAAATGACTTCATACGATCAGGTTATGTTAACAACAGATGGTTCACCGCCGTCTTATTATGAGAACGGGATTATTAATATGTGCATTGGAATTGCGATTGAAGAAGGAGTTCCGTTAGCCGATGCATATGCAATGGGGTCTTATAATTCTGCAAAGCATTTTGGTATTGATCATCTGGTAGGAAGTATCGGCCCAGGTCGTATCGCACATATCAATTTCCTCGAAGCGAAGGATAATCCCACTCCAATCTCTGTTTTAGCAAAAGGCAAATGGATAAAATATGACGGTAATGTCCAATATGAACAGCCTTCATTCGATTGGAAAAAGTATGGAATCAAACGTTTAGAGTTAAATTGGGATTTACGTGATAGTGACTTCCGCTTTTTTGTTCCGATAGGCTTGGAAATGGCCAATGACGTTATTATGAATCCTTTCACCATTCATGATAAACTTCAAGGGGACGAGATTTCCACAGATAATCAGGATGCTTTTCTCATTTTAGTGGACCGAGAAGGAAAGTGGCGTATTGCAACTTTATTGCGTGGGTTCACTCAAAGCTTAGGTGGCCTGGTCAGCTCATACTCAAGCGCAGGAGATATTACGTTAATTGGAAAAAGGAAAGCGGATATCCGTTTAGCTTTCAATCGATTAAAGGAAATTGGCGGTGGAATTGTTTTAGCCGATCAAGGAGAGATTATTTGCGAGCTTCCGTTAACAATGGAAGGCAGATTATCTGATGAAAATATGGAAGAGCTTCTTCAAAAAGAAAAGGAATTATCGAACACGGTTAAACAACACGGTTATACATTTAATGACCCTATTTATACATTATTGTTTCTATCAGCTGCTCATTTGCCGTATATTCGCATAACCCAAAGAGGAATTATGGATGTGAAGAAGAAAGAGGTACTCTTTCCTTCAATAATGCGTTAAAATATAAAAGGGATAAAGTATAACAGAGCAAAAAGGTGGGATAAATTGTTTAAAAGATTACCGAAATGGTCCTTTATCATTTGCATGATGTTGGCTCTATTTCTTACGGGGTGTAACAATAATGATGCATCTGATAACGAAAATAAAGAAGATACAGAACAACCAGTTGCAGAACAAGAAAATCCCGAAGAACCATCAGAACCCGAATTTGAAAATACTTATCCATTAACAGGCCTTGGTACGAATGAACCTGTTAATAATCGAATAGTGGGTATAATGGTGAATAATCATACCAAAGCCCGTCCTCAATCAGGCTTATCAAAAGCCGATATTGTATATGAGTTGCTGGCAGAAGGTCCAATTACAAGGTTTCTTGCTTTCTATCAAAGTGAAGAGCCAGAGGTTGTCGGCCCCGTACGAAGCGCAAGAGAGTATTATGCTGATTTGGCCTTAGGTATGGATGCTATTTATGTTTATCATGGAGCCGCTAAACATATAGAGAATATGATTGTCAATAAAGGCGTTGATTTAATTCGTGGTGCTGTACATGATGATGATCAGTATCTATTTAAACGGGAAAGCTTTCGTCAAGCACCGCACAATTCTTATTTGATTTATCCAAATGTCTATGAAGCGGCTGAACAAAAGGGATTAGAAACGAAAAAAGAATATGAACCTTATCCTTTCCTTTCAAAAGATGAGATAAATCAAATTTCCGGGGATGAAGCAAACCGAGTCCATATTGTTTATCGGGAAGGCCTTGAGGAAGTAACTTATGAATACGATGAGGTCAATGAACAATATGTGCGTTACAGTGATGGGGAAAAGACTGTGGAATTAGAAAATGAGGATCCTATTGTCTTAGATAATATATTTATCGTGGAAACGGGACATCGAGTGATTGACTCTGCTTTACGACGTGAGATTGATTTGGAATCAGGAGGCAGAGGATACTTAATTCAAAAAGGAACTGTTCAAGAAGTAGAATGGAAAAATGTCGACGGAAGGATTTTACCATTTAAGGATGGCAAAGAGGTGAAATTTGTACCAGGTAAGACGTGGGTAAATGTTGTTCCCGAATCACCAGGAATCGACCAGTCCATTCAATTTAACTAGAGTACGTGCATAGGAGGGTAACGTTAAACCATGCAAATTGACAAGCTACGTGGAAAAGAACTGGATCAATTATTTAAAGCCATTCTATCCTTAGAAACTATTGAAGAATGTTATGAATTATTTGATGATTTGGCAACGATGAATGAAGTCCAATCATTAGCCCAGCGACTCGAAGTTGCCCGCATGCTAAGAGAGGGAGACACTTACCATGCGATAGAAAATCAAACGGGTGCATCAACGGCTACCATTTCCCGAGTCAAAAGATGCCTAAACTACGGCAATGATGCTTATCAATTAGTTTTAGACCGAATTTATGAGAAAGAGGAAAATAAATAAGAAGAAGCGCATGGAATGAAGAGACCATGCGCTTCTTCTGTTATGGCATACGAATTTTTATTTTAACAGGCTCAACTTTTGTGATCATGCTTAACTGAAAGTTTTAAAGCATGATTCTTTTTTATCTAAGTTAAACAATTTTAAACAAGATATGTTGCTACACTTTATACAGACCTGCTCAATTCAGGGATATGCCCCTAATCTATTAGTAGCTTACCTTTTCACTCAAGAAATCTTTTAATTCACTGATTGACATACGCGTTTGCTCCATGGTGTCACGATTACGTACTGTCACTTGCTGATCGTCACGGGAATCGAAATCAAATGTAATGCAGTAAGGCGTTCCAATTTCATCGTGACGACGGTAGCGTTTCCCGATGGATCCGGATTCATCATAGTCAATCATAAAGTCTTTGGCCAGCTCTTGATAAACCTCTTTCGCTTCATCTGACAGCTTTTTAGAAAGCGGGAATACAGCCGCCTTAAATGGAGCAACAGCTGGATGGAAATGCATCACCGTTCGTTTGGATCCATCTTCTAACTCTTCCTCTTCGTAAGCATCAGAAAGGAAGGATAGAACTAAACGGTCCACACCCAATGCCGGCTCAATGACATAAGGAATATAACGTTCATTATTATTTTCCTGATCAATGTATTGGAAATCCTCGCCGGAATGTTCAGCGTGCTGCGTTAAATCATAATCCGTACGAGAAGCAACTCCCCATAATTCTCCCCATCCAAATGGGAAATGATATTCTAAATCTGTTGTTGCATTACTATAATGAGAGAGTTCATCATCTGTATGATCACGACGACGGACATTTTCCTCGCTTAATCCTAAAGACAGAAGCCAATTATGACAGAAATCAAGCCAATATTGGTGCCACTCTTTTTCTGTTCCAGGTTTACAGAAAAATTCCATCTCCATTTGTTCAAATTCACGGGTCCTGAAGATAAAGTTCCCAGGGGTAATTTCGTTTCTAAAGCTCTTACCAATTTGACCAATACCAAATGGAAGCTTTTTACGCATCGAACGTTGAACATTTTTAAAGTTGACAAAGATACCCTGGGCTGTTTCTGGACGAAGGTAAATTTCATCTGTTGAATCTTCTGTTACACCTTGATAAGTTTTAAACATTAAATTAAATTGACGGATATCCGTAAAGTTTTTTGCACCGCATTCAGTACACTCAATATCATTTTCTTCAATCATTTTCTGCATTTCTTCAAATGGAAGGCCATCGACTACAATTTCCTCGCCCTTGCTCTCAAAATAATTTTCTATTAATTTATCGGCACGGTGGCGGGCTTTACATTCCTTACAATCCATCATAGGGTCATTAAAGTTTCCTAAGTGACCAGAGGCTTCCCATGTTTTCGGATTCATGAGAATGGAAGCATCCAATCCCACATTATACGGGGACTCCTGCACAAATTTTTTCCACCAGGCATCCTTTAAATTTTTCTTTAATTCTACCCCTAAAGGACCGTAATCCCAAGTATTGGCAAGTCCGCCATAAATTTCTGAACCTTGAAATACAAACCCACGATGCTTGACATGATTCACTACTTCCTCCATATTTTTGGCCATTAAGGACTCCTCCTTCATTTTGTTAGTTGATTTTTTCGAACGGGTGTTCTATAATGTTTGTGAACAGAAAAAACTCCCGTCACTAGGCTAAGAGCCCAGGGACGAGAGTTTATCTCCCGCGGTTCCACCCTGATTGATGTAGAAGGTTTCTACATCCGCTTCAATCAAGACGTACTCCGAATTGCCGTTTCTCTAAACCATTCTCCAGGCTCTCACCATCCCTGAATCGCTTCATGAAGAGGATTTAGATACTATAGATTCATCAATGTACTTATATACATTTAGGTTTACTGTCTTCTGATTATCTAATCTTAGCATATCCTTCTTTTAGTCACAAGTTACCTTTGGTTCTCTGTAAAAACATGGCACAGGAAACATGTAACTATGCTCTTTTGATGATATAATCCCAATCAAATTTTTGCTATAATAATGGAGATGTAATTTATATAATAGAGGACGGTCTATAATGTATGATATTCATAAGTGGAATCATGTGTTTAAACTAGATCCAAACAAAGAGATATCTGATGACAGTTTGGAAAAAGTATGTGAGTCAGGAACGGATGCAATCGTGGTTGGGGGTACGGACGGTGTTACGCTTGATAATGTCCTGCAGATTCTCGCACGAGTAAGACGTCATTCGGTTCCTTGCGTATTAGAAATATCGAATACTGAATCCCTAACGCCAGGGTTTGATTATTACTTTATTCCTTCTGTGTTAAATTCTCAGGATAAGAAATGGTTCATGGATTTACATCACCAGGCAGTGAAAGAATATGGAGACATCATGAACTGGGATGAAATCTTTATGGAAGGCTATTGTATGGTAAATCCAGAATCAAAGGCTTTTCAATATACCCATTCCACTTCTTTAAAGGATGAAGATGTGATTGCATATGCCCAAATGACAGAGAAAATGTTTCGTTTTCCGTTCTTTTATTTAGAATATAGCGGTACATATGGAGATCCTAAACTGGTTGAACGTGTAAAGCAAAAGCTGGATCAAACCTTACTTATATATGGCGGGGGCATCTATAAAGCAAAACAAGCAAAAGAAATGGCTCAATTTGCAGATATCGTTGTAGTTGGGAATGCTATTTATGAAGATTTGTCCAATGCACTTAAAACAGTGAAAGCAGTTAAGAATTAAAAATCAATAGGTAGGTGGGGATACCTTGAGTATAGTAGAGAAAATTGTACAAGGAATGAATAGTGAGCAGGCCAAAGCCGTTCAGCATACGGAAGGTCCCCTATTAATTATGGCAGGAGCAGGAAGTGGGAAAACAAGAGTTTTAACCCATCGTATCGCTTATCTTCTCCATGAAAAAGGTGTACCTCCGTACAATGTTATCGCTATTACGTTTACAAATAAGGCGGCACGTGAAATGAAGGAAAGGGTACAGCGGCTGGTAGGTGCAGGATCTGAAGAGATTTGGATGTCGACCTTCCACTCATTATGTGTTCGTATTCTGCGTCGGGATATTGATCGAATAGGGTTTAATCGTAACTTTTCTATTTTGGATACGAGTGATCAATTATCTGTAATTAAACAAGTGTTAAAAGATTTAAACCTTGATCCGAAGAAGTGGGATCCACGTGCCATGTTAAATGGCATTAGTACAGCTAAAAACCAATTAATGACACCAGAACAACTTAAGAAGGAAGCTAATCATTTTTATGAAGAAACAAATGCCCAAGTTTATGAAGGCTATCAAAATACTTTGAATAAAAATGATGCATTAGATTTTGATGATTTAATTATGAAGACCATCCAACTGTTTGAAAGGGTTCCGGAAACCTTACAATATTACCAGCGCCGATTTCAATATATTCATGTGGACGAGTATCAGGATACCAACCATGCTCAGTATCAGCTTGTAAAAATGCTGGCTGAACGCCATCAGAATCTTTGTGTAGTAGGAGATTCTGACCAATCAATTTATCACTGGCGTGGGGCAGATATTGAAAATATTTTATCTTTTGAAAAGGATTATCCGAATGCCCGGACCATTATGTTAGAGCAAAATTACCGTTCAACGAAAAAAATTCTGGCCGCAGCAAATCATGTAATTGAAAATAATGTCTCTCGAAAGCCTAAAAAATTATGGACAGAAAATACAGAAGGGGAGTTAATTCAATTTCATCAGGCGGCAAGTGAACGGGATGAAGCGATATATGTTGTGGAGCAAATGGAAACATTAATGAATGAAGAAAATCTGCAATACCGGGATATGGCGGTTTTATATCGTACCAATGCTCAATCTCGTGCCGTTGAGGATGCATTTGTAAAATCGAATATCCCTTACCAAATTGTGGGAGGTACAAAGTTCTACGATCGTAAGGAGATTAAAGACTTACTCGCTTATTTGCGTTTAATTGCCAATCCAAATGACGATATAAGTTTCCAACGTGTTGTTAATGTACCTAAACGAGGAATTGGAAATACTTCAATAGAAAAAATGCTTGCTTATGCCGCATCTCATGACCTATCCCTTTACCAAGCGGCAGCAGAAGCGGATTTTATTGGCTTAAGTAAAAAAGCGACAAATGCCCTGGTCAATTTCCAGCAGATGATTAAAAACTGGGAGCAGATGCAGGAATTCTTATCTGTAACAGAAATCGTTGAGGATGTTATTGAAAAAACTGGTTATGAAGAGATACTAAAAAAAGAAAAAACGCTTGAGTCACAAAGTCGACTCGAAAATATTAACGAATTTAAAACCGTAATCAATCAATTTGAAGCCAGCAATGATGATAAATCGTTAATAGCTTTCTTAACGGATTTAGCATTAGTATCAGATATAGATAAAGTAGAGGATGAGGATGAAGATAATAAAGTCGTGCTTATGACTCTACACTCGGCTAAAGGATTAGAGTTTCCAATTGTGTTCTTAATCGGAATGGAGGAAAGTGTATTTCCTCATAGCCGCTCTCTGATGGACGAAGAGGAAATGGAAGAAGAAAGAAGACTGGCTTATGTTGGGATTACAAGAGCGGAAAAGAAATTATTTTTAACACATGCTAAAATGCGTACCTTGTATGGCAGAACCAATATGAACCCAGTTAGCCGATTTATTAACGAAATCCCGGATGAATATATCGATAAAGAAGAAGAATCGATGTTTTCGACAGGTTTTCAAACACAGAAAACATCTATCCACAGTCCTTCACAGCATCGTACGCCAGATAGCCCTAAGCGTAAGGCACAAACAATGGGGAAAGCTTCAACTGGTGGAGAAACGATTGATTGGAGTTCTGGGGATAAAGTACAGCATAAAAAATGGGGAGAAGGAACAGTTGTAAAAGTACAAGGTAGTGGTGATGAAATGGAACTGGATATTGCCTTTCCGGCACCAGTTGGGATTAAACGTTTATTGGCAAGATTTGCCCCAATTACAAAAGGGTAATGGAGGTGCGCAAGTTTGGATAAAGAAACGGCTGAAAAGAGAATACAAACCCTACGCGATGAATTGAATCAGTACAATTATGAGTATCATGTATTAGATAACCCTTCTGTTTCCGATTATGAATATGATACAAAAATGAAAGAATTACAAGATTTAGAAGCTGAATATCCCGATCTGTTAACTCCTGATTCTCCATCTCAAAGGGTAGGTGGAAAACCTTTAGATTCATTTCAAAAGGTTCAGCACAATATCCCGATGCTCAGTTTAGGCAATGCCTTTAATGAACAGGATTTACGTGATTTTGATCGCAGAGTACGGGAAGGGACAGACGCAAAGAATATTAATTATGTGTGTGAGTTGAAAATTGACGGACTAGCTATTTCTCTCCGTTACATTGATGGAATTTTAGAGAGAGGGGCTACGCGTGGCGATGGACGTACAGGAGAGGACATCACCCAGAATCTTAAGACCGTTCGAAGCATTCCGCTAAAGATTAGTGAAAATCAGACCATTGAAGTTCGCGGCGAAGCCTTCATGCCAGTGAAATCCTTTAAGGCTCTTAATGAAGCCAGAGAAGCAGAGGGTAAAGACGTGTTTGCTAATCCACGAAATGCAGCAGCAGGATCCCTGCGTCAGTTAGACCCGAAAATTGCTGCCAAGCGTAATTTAGATATTTTTGTTTACAGTGTAGGGGAATGGGAGGCGGGAGAATTGGCTTCCCATAGTGAACGCTTGTCCTATTTAAAACAATTAGGCTTTAAAGTAAACCCAGAAACGAAAACCTGTAAAAACATTGATGAAGTCATTGCATACATTCAATATTGGACAGAGCATCGCCCGGAATTAAGCTATGAAATAGATGGGATTGTCATTAAGGTTAATCAAATGGATATTCAAGAGGAGCTTGGCTTTACAGCTAAAAGTCCGCGTTGGGCTATTGCCTATAAGTTTCCTGCAGAAGAAGCCACCACTACCTTAAGGGATATTGAATTAAGTGTAGGGAGAACGGGTGCCGTAACACCGACAGCACTATTAGATCCTGTTCAATTAGCCGGAACCACTGTACAACGGGCTTCTCTGCATAATGAAGATTTAATTCGGGAAAAAGATATTCGTATTGGAGATACAGTTGTCATTAAAAAGGCCGGCGATATTATTCCTGAGGTTGTTCGAGTGGATGTTGATCGTCGTTCAGGCCATGAAGAACCATTCCACATGCCAACCCATTGTCCAGAATGTGGCAGTGAACTTGTAAGGCTGGAAGAGGAGGTTGCCTTACGTTGTATTAACCCAAATTGTCCTGCTCATTTAAGAGAGGGACTCATTCATTTTGTTTCCCGAAATGCGATGAACATAGATGGCCTTGGAGAAAAGGTGATTAAACAGCTTTTTGAACATGATTTAGTGCATACCATTGCTGATTTATATAAACTTCAAAAGGAAGAACTGTTAAAATTAGAAAGAATGGGAGAAAAATCTGTTAGTAATCTTTTAACAGCCATTGAAAACTCAAAGGAAAATTCACTTGAACGGTTACTTTTTGGTTTAGGAATACGGTATGTTGGAAATAAGGCTGCTCAGACATTAGCGGAAAATTTTAAAGAAATGGATTCCCTGGTGGAAGCCAATATGGATGACTTAATTGCTATCCAGGACATCGGTGAAAAAGTAGCGGATTCGATTGTACGCTATTTTGAAAAACCTCAAGTCCAATCTCTTATCAAGGAATTAAGGGATTTAGGCTTAAATATGGAATATAAGGGACTTACTGAAGAAGATATTGATACAGAATCACCTTTTTCAGGCAAAACCATCGTTTTAACGGGTAAACTTGAGCAGTATTCACGTTCAGAAGCAAAGAAACAAATTACAGCTTTAGGTGGAACAGTAACCAGTAGTGTGAGTAAAAATACGGATATTCTCATAGCCGGTGAAGATGCAGGTTCAAAGTTTGATAAAGCACAGGAACTTGGAGTAACGATTTGGAATGAGCAACAAATGGTAGATGCCTTAAGCTAATAGGGGTGGAGAGTGATGATGAAGAAAAGTTTATTAATTCTTGTCCTGTTCATTCTCATAATTGCCGGTTGTACACCGAACTATGATGAGGAGGAAGAGATTGTTCAGGATACGAAGGAAGAAGAATCCGAAACAGCCATTGTACCTAGCTATAACATTTCAGATGAAGAATATAAAATGCCTGTTGAATACAAACCAGCAGCTGCCAGAGGTGTAATTGTTAATCAGGTATTTAATCGATTTGATATAACGGAGCTGGAAGAAGGTTTAAGAAGACACTCAAAAGATGCCTTTGATCCAGAGGATTACCTGTTTCAAGAAGGGCAATATTTAACAGAGGATATGGTTTATAGCTGGTTAGAACGAAAAAACGAAGATGATAAGGGGCTTAATCCAGCACTCAAAGGCGATAAGAATGACCCGAAATCCTATCGTGATGCCCCGCGGTACTTGTCTCATGTTCTGGAACAAAATTATTTACAAAAAACCGAAGGAAATCAAGTGGAAGTAAGAGGAGTTTCTATAGGTCTTGCATTAAAATCAGTCTACCAGTTTGAAGCAAAAACTGGTGGACCTACTTATTATGAAGATATTAGTCAAAAGGAAATGTTAGCTAAGGGGAAGGAATATGCGCAAACGATATTGAAACGTATAAGAAATATTGAGGAATTGCAAGACGTTCCGGTAATGATCGCCTTATTTAGAGAAGAAGAGCAATCTTCACTGGTTCCAGGCAATTTTGTAGCCAAAACGTTTGTTGAGGGAGGAAGCTCTTCTACTGGGGAATGGGAAACAATCAATGAGGATTACATTCTATTCCCTTCTGATGAAGCAGAAGACAAACACCAAACCGAAGCGGCCGTTATGAGCGATTTCACGAGTGAAGTTCGTGAATTTTTCCCTAACTTTGTCGGGGTAGTCGGTAAAGGATTTTATGTAAATGATGAATTACAAGAAATAAAGATTAAAATACCTATAGAGTTTCATGGGAAAACGGAAGTTACAGCCTTTAGCCAGTTTGCCTACGGGCTTATTATGGAAACCTTCACGAATAATTATGGTATTGAAGTAAATATTCAATCTCCAGATAAACAGGAAGCGTTAATCTGGAGAGATGCGGGTGAAGAAGAGCCGGAAGTATATATTTACCAATAACCATAAAAAAGACTAACCATACAGATGTGTGCTGAACCCTAAAAGTTAGACCAAAATATTTAAGCAGCTAGTTGACTGGTATGCAGACGGTATTCCACCGGGCTCATGCCAGTCAATTTTGCTTTTATCCGTTCATTGTTATAGTAAAAAATATAATCAGTTACTGCTTGCTTAAGCTCTTCAAATGATTTATAAACTTTACCGTAATACATTTCCTGTTTCATTAGCCCAAAGAAATTCTCCATTGGTGAATTATCTAGACAGTTTCCTTTTCGGGACATACTTTGAAAGATACCATTATCTTTTAGTTTCTTTACATACCTCTTCATTTGATAACCCCAGCCTTGATCAGAGTGTATAGTA
>NZ_FOHJ01000017.1 GCF_900111405.1 Salinibacillus kushneri
ACTGGTTAGGTCTGGTGGTATAAGCCGAAATCATGGAATGGCGTGGGTTTCGCCATGGAATGGTTTTGGCTTATGTCCACCCAGACCTAGGAGCCGTAGCTGGACAAGAAAAGCGTAGGCGACTGGTTAGGTCCAACTGCATAAGCAGAATTCACGGACGGTCACATATTTTCGAGCCAATAAAAAAGCGCAGTATAATTCACTGCGCCTTATGAAGCGGGAAGGAAGCCCATTTTGGAGTATGCTCTTCTATTTTAGCAACTAAAACTGTCATATCATCATCAATTTCACCTGACTTGGTCCGCACAACCTCCTCCAGTATAATATCTGCAATGGCCTGTGGATCGTCAGTTTCCATATTTTTAATTTTTCTTCTGAGCCACATGTCCACGTTTTCTACATGATTAGGACCTTCAAAAATGCCGTCACTCATCATGATTAAGATATCATCTGGTTTGAGCTGTTCACCGACGACATCTACATCAAATTCTTTAATAATCCCGATTGGCAGATTGCTTGCTTCAACCTTAATAATATCTGTTGTTCGTTTTACAAAGCTTGGGGTTGAGCCGATTTTTAGAAACTTCACGCCTGCATGATGCAAATCAATAACAGCTAAGTCTAATGTAGAAAAAATTTCATCAGTTGTTCGTAACGATAAAATAGAATTAATCGATTTGATAGCAACCTTTTCATCGATTCCGGACTGTAAAATTTGTTTCAGTAATCGCAAGGTCTCCATACTTTCCAGATATGCACGTTCCCCGTTTCCCATTCCATCACTGATAGCCAATGCATACCGTCCATTTCCGAGTTCCATGGTTAAATAACTGTCTCCGGATATAAAGCCCCCACCCTTTGCAGCATGGGCCACACCAGTTTGGATATTGTACTGCCTGGCTGACTTGAATGTGAAATAACCATAGCCATTTGGAAATGGTGAAACCTCTTCCTTATCGATAACCACGGTCTCTTCCAGAATCTCAGACAAGGCTGGGGCAATGATTTTTGATCCTTCACCATGATAGTCATAGAACGATAGGTTCATTTCAATATCAATCATGCCAGGATCCAAACTATAAATATCAAGCTTCTCAATTTCAAATCCCAGATTCCGAATCGCCTGTACAATTTCCTGCTCTTGCTGTTCGTGAATTTCCCGTTCCTTCATAATCTCCTTAGCAAAATTGTCCATGACGTCAGAAACGCCTTTTAACTGTTCGGCCACAAACTTCCGACTTTCTTTCACTTGTTTTTTCAAACGTTGATTGGCCTGATAAAAGGAAAGTTCATTTTTCATCGTTTCATACACTTTACCAGATTTCACACAATGATTTTCAAAATCTCTTTTTAGTTTCCTCTTGCTATCGAATGTACCTTTTTCCATTTCAGACATGATTTCTGTCATATAGTCATACGTTTTATCAAATTTATGGACCCAGCAGCTTTCTTTCTTAAAACAGGACTGACAGGTTTTCTCTGTAACATTGCTCAAAAAGTAATCTTTTTCTTTTCCATCCTTCGTTTGAGGTGTTACACCATCAATTCGTGAAAAGCTTTTTGAAAGAGCTTGAAACATATCGGAAAACGTTTCTACTCTTTGAGCTGTCACATCTCTGACTTTTTGTAAATACTGCTGCTGTTCTTCTGTATGTTCATTTGTTCCCGGTATATAGCGGGCCATTTTTCTTATCCAGCCATCTGGTGTGGCAAAAAACAAGGCAATAGCAAGACCTGTCTCAATCATTGTAGGCCTAAAGGCTGCCCCCTGTCCTTCTCCATAAATACCAATTAATAAAGTAGCAACAAACAGTCCCAATCCGACCCCAATCTTTTTACCATCTTTTAAAAGGCCACCCAGCAAACCAGCAAAGGCTAGTAAGCTCATTTGATATAGGCTCGCCACATCAGCCAGACTTAAAACTAATCCTGTTACAACGCCAACGGTTGAACCAATAGCAGCCCCAGCGATATAGGCAAGTAATAACACAACATAACGGGAAAACACTTGTTCAACGGAAGCGTCCAACACAATCCATCCAATCATCCCTGTTAAAATGGAAGCCAGCAAAATCATCATACAAACAATTTCTTCATTTTTTAAATCTTTTTTTATTACACTTGGTGATAATATTGGAACACTTTGCATAAAAATGAGAACAAGAATAACACTTAAACTGGATTCAACAAGTGATAATACCCATTGATAGGTTTCTAATTGCCCTGCGATATAGGTAGCGGCCACTCTCGGAATAAAACACGAAACGAACACAAACGCAGGTAGCCATTTTTGTTGATTCGTGATTTTCCCAAAAATACCGGAAAGGATGCAAAATAGAAAAATGCTGCTTAATAAAAATAAGGAATGTTCCCATTGAAGCGTTAAACTTCCGGCCAAAACGGCAACGGCTACTTTTAAGGATAATTTTCGTCTAATCATCCAAATAGAAGCAAAAAATGCAATGGCAAAAGGTGAAACAGATTCCAGGATAATGGCTCTGCCTAATAGAAAACCAGCAAATAAAACCAGCCACCCTTCCTCAATAAGCTTTCGTTGAGAAAGCTCTTTAGCCTTCCTTTTTCCATTTATAATGGCATAACGAAGCTGCTGATATAAAGATTTTGATTGATTTCTTGTAACAGATTCAATCATGGTCGATCACTCCTTTAATAATGATTTAATCACAATACAACTAATTTTTTTGTCAAAACAGGAGGACAACCTCAAAAAAATGTTCGACGTCTTTCTGAAAATGATATTTTGGTTCAACAAGAAAAAGAGAACGTGTGATTCATTGGAAAAGGTTTGTGTCATAATCACTCGATAAAGTTTAATCATTATGGAAATTACTTGAATTTATGCCATTTCATGCATGCCTTTTCCTTAATTAAAGGAATTTCAGCTGGTCCATATGATAAAGAAAATTTTATTGATAAGTATTGACACTGTATATATCCTGTTGTAATATATTTTTTGTGCGTTTCAGATATATTGACTAATTGGCGGCGTAGCTCAGCTGGCGAGAGCGTACGGTTCATACCCGTGAGGTCGGGGGTTCGATCCCCTCCGCCGCTACCATTTATAAAAAATATGGCCTTTGGCCCGTTGGTCAAGTGGTTAAGACACCGCCCTTTCACGGCGGTAACACGGGTTCGAATCCCGTACGGGTCATACGGAAAGCGAAGGCGACTAGTTAGCTCTGCTTTACAAAAGAAATCCCCATTCCTTAAACAATTGATTGTCTAAGGAATGGGGATTTCTTTTGGATATGCAGGACTTTTACGGATTCATCCAACACGAAACGAATGAGGCCTGATTTCCAGGAATTAATCACAGATAACGATAATTCTGACCGGTAAAATAGTTTTTTCTGGTCTAATTTGAGATTTTTTAATCTGACTTAACATTATTTACGCCAGGATTCTCCTGACCCTTAGTTTTTCATTTTTGTACCACAATTTTTTGTCCGGCATTTTCCGTTTTCATCTGCCTTAACCAAATAAAAAAGCCCGGAGTTTTATTCCAGGGCTTTTATTTATATCTATTAACTATGATTCATTTTGATTTTATACAGTTAGACAGCAAGTTAACCTTTTCGAGCACCACGTCCACCACGTTTAGATTCCGTGTTTTTTCTTAAAGAAGCTAAGCGATCTTCACTATCTTTAAGAAAACGACTCATTTTTGCTTCAAATGATTCACTGCGTCTCTTTTGATTGTTACGTTTTTTGTTAGGATTATTATTTTCCTTGGCTTTTTTAATGGAAAGCCCGATTTTTCCATCGCTAACGTTAATAACTTTTACTTCTACTTCGTCTCCCACTTTTAGAAACTCATGAATAT
Source organism: Salinibacillus kushneri (assembly GCF_900111405.1). Taxonomy (GTDB): domain Bacteria; phylum Bacillota; class Bacilli; order Bacillales; family Alkalibacillaceae; genus Salinibacillus; species Salinibacillus kushneri. The sequence continues at coordinate 3,845 of NZ_FOHJ01000017.1, forward strand.
CTTTTACATACTTATCTGCAACCTCACTTATGTGAACTAATCCCGTTGATCCTTCAGGTAGTTCAACAAAAGCTCCAAAATTTGTGATGCCTGTTACCTTGCCTTTCAGCTTGCTGCCTACTTCAACTGACATAAAAAAAATGCTCCTCCTTAGAATTTTAGAAAAGTGTACTTCTTATATATTATATATATGCACGTAAAAAAGTGTCAATAAGACGACTCTTCATCGGGTACATTGAAGATAATTTCTCCATCTTTTGAAAGGAAATAGTCCTTCCTGGCAATTTGTAAAATATAATCCGTATCGTTTAATAATTTTATTTCCTGCTTCAAATTCTTTTCTTTTGCTTCTAGTTTATCCATTTTTTCATTTAATTGTTCATATTCGCTTACTTTTTCTTTATAAAGATCACGTTGGTTTAAATGAAGCGTAACTAAATAAGTAAAAACGCTAATCGCCACAATTGCAAAAAGTGTTAAGCGACGATAAATACGCTTCTTGCGTTTATTTTGTCGTTCAATATATGCATCATACTCCCGTACATAGTTAGAATCCAGTTTTGTTACTTGTTTTTTAGGCGAATTCACCGTCGATTTACCTCCTTTTTGCAAAAATTGCTTTCCAAAAGTCAACTAGATTATTTAATATTTTACTACAAAACGCCAAAAAGGAAAGAAAAAATTTTTTAATATTTTCAGGAATGTACTTTTTTATCTGCTTCCCTATAAATAATAGGGGACTTCTAACGATTTTCCATGGAAGGAGAATAACCCAAATCACAACTGCCCAAAAAAGTGTTAAAAGATAAGTGAGCACCTTTAGCATCCAGGACAGCGGGGCGATAATGATACGTTGAATGAGTCTTCGTATAACTTGATAGGTGGTAACGGAAAATTGGATAAGATGCTCCAGCATTTTCAAATACCATACCCTTAAAAGCGATTGATAAAACGCAAATCCCAAAATAAGGGCTAACCAAATATATAATCGAAGTTGTCCATAATTGGTTAAATATAAAATATAAAAAATAACGAGCCCCTGTAAAATCCAAAACAAAATCTCATTGATATAAAGAATCCATGTTCTTCTTTTTTTCCGGTTATGGAATCTGTGAAAGGTATCTGCTGCTATCCCAAGATACATTCCGCTACCAGCCATCACAAGAATCGTTATAAACTGCAGGGATAAACTCATTTAAATAGCTTGCTAAAGAGACCTTTAGCTTTATCTCCTTGCTGATCATCTATATAAGATAATTCATATACTCGCCCCTTAATGGATACTAAACTCTCGTCCAAATTGAGATTTTTCATATGCAAATTTTCGCCACGTACTACTAAGTAGCCAAAAGTTGTTTGCAGTAAAAATTCTTCGTTATCAAAGCTATCAACTTCTTTAACACCTGTGATTTCAAGCTCTCTTCTGTTAAGAACCTTAACATGATGCTCCTGTGGTTCTCTTGTATTCGGATAAAATTGATTTTCATAATTCATATACTCGCCCCTCCTTATCATTAAAACTCTATGATAGAAAGGACAAGTATAGAACTTGAAAGTTCATATTTTTTACTAGATATAAAACTTTTCCTAAAGGGTAAATCTAATCGTTTTTAACAGGTTCTTCCTTTATAACTGTATATAAACTTTGGGCTTCGTCTTTTTTTACATTTTCACGCAGGTCATTCACTTTAACAGTGAGCTGCTTTTGCCCAAAGCGAATCTTTAATTCGTCACCTGCAGCCAGGTTAGACGATGCCTTGGCCGGTTGACCATTTAGCTGTATTCTTCCTTGTTCTGCCACTTCTTTTGCCAAAGTTCTTCTTTTAATTAACCGTGAAATTTTTAAAAATTTATCTAAGCGCATAAGCCTTACCTCTCTTTTTCGTATTCCTTCGCTTCGTTCCAAAACTGGTCCATTCCCTCTAATGTTACAGTTTCTAATGTTTTCCCCATTTCTTTTGTCCGTTTTTCAATATATTGAAAACGTTTCTTAAAGATTTGATTGCTCCGTGACAGAGCAAGTTCTGGATTAATGTTGCGGTGTCTAGCAAGATTTACAAGGGAAAATAGAATGTCTCCAAATTCCTTTTCCATTTCTGTACTGGTTTGTTTCGCTATTGATTGCTCAAATTCCTCTATTTCTTCTTTAATTTTATCGAAAATGGTTTCAAAGTTCTCCCAATCAAAACCTGCTTTAGCTGTCTTTTTCTGAAGCTCATAGGCAGTTAATAAAGCAGGAAGAGACCTTTCGATATCATCTACTATGGATTTTGCAACCTCTCCACCCTTTTCCTCCTTCTTAATTTCATCCCACGTCTTCACAACTTCTTCAGATGTATTCAGATGAAAATCACCAAAAACATGAGGATGCCTGCGAATCATCTTATCTGTAATATTTTTTATGACATCATCAACGCTGAAATACCCTTCGTCTTCACCAATTTGACCGTGAAGCATAATTTGCAGCAGTACATCTCCTAATTCATCTGCTACCTTCTCATCATCTTGTTCATTAATGGCTTCAATAACTTCGTAAGCCTCTTCAATTAAGTAGGGGCGTAAGGATTCATGGGTCTGTTTTCGATCCCATGGACAGCCATTTGGGCCTCTTAAAATGGCGATTACTTCACGAAGACGATTAAATTGATGATTCTGTATTTCTTTAGGAGCAGGTGGCACATAGACGCTGAGTAAATTACTGAAAGGTACAGACCGATCGAGTTCATAAAGGGGTACTGTTTTTATCCATTCCTCATTACTTCCTGCACCGTGAACGACTGTAATAGGATAGTCGTCCGGTAAATCGTCCATTAAGGTTAACTTCACGTCTGAAGCAATCATATCATCGTAAACCTGTGAAAACACAACATGCTGATCATATTGTACCTCAAAACGGCGAAAAGACGTTCCATCAAGAAATTGAAAGCCTTCAATCGGGTCGATTTTGAGAGATGAAAATAATGCGTCCAAATAGCTTTGTCCTTGTCCTACCTTCACTTCAACCGCGGGATTCCCTTCAGCCTCTTCTAACAGAATTTGTACAGTCCTTTCTGCAAGCATAGGATGTCCTGGTGTTGCATATAAAACAGGAGAATGTTCAGCTGCTTTTAGCAACTGATTGGCTATTTCCTGGTAAACAGGTTCAAATGTCTGATGTTTTTCATATACTTCATCAAATGATTGAAACTGTACACCTTCTTTTTCAAGGGACTTAATGACAGGATGATCCATTGTCCGTGTGTATATTTTTGAGTCTGCAGAAAGGAATTTACGATATACACCTAGTGGCATCTGATCAATATCTCCTGCACCCAAGCCTACAACGGTTATGATTTTTTCCATGATCTTCTCCTCCTAACCATCCACTGAATCAATCGCTCTCCATACGGTAAAAGTAACAGTTCTTCACGGGTAAATCCCCCACTCCATATCAGGGCCGCAAAATAAGTGACAGCTCCTAAACTGCAGCTAACGAAAATAAACCCAAGTACATCTAAACGATGATGGATTTCACCATTTATGAATAATTGTTCTGCAATCATAACGATGATTACCATCACAGCCAAGGCAAAACCAAAGGATTTCCATGGTACAACCGCTTGATAGGAAATCGTTATATAGCGACGTAACATAAAAGCAAAACCTGCTACTAAAAGGAGAACACTTACAACTGAAGCCAATGCCGCTCCCTTAATCCCTAAATGAGGAATAAGCACTATATTTAACAGCCCTTTTATCCCTACTGCCATCCCAAACAAAAGGGCCTGTCGTTTCACAAAACCGAGACCTTGTAAAAAAGTTGATAAAGTTAATGTTATGGATACTAATAAAATCATAAGCATAAAGATTCGTAGTGTTTCTGTTCCAGCATTTGTTTTAAATAACAGAATATTAACGGAAGGAAATATCATAATCATTCCAGTTGTCGCAGCAGTTGAAAAAAATAACGTTAGTTTTAATGCTTTCTTCAACGACTGTTCTTCTATTTTTTTCGTTCCCCCAGCTTTTATTTTTGAAATAGCCGGTATAAGAGCTAAAGATAAAGACGAACCAAAAACGACTCCCAATTGAACTAAGGGCTGTCCACGATCATAAATCCCTTTTTCCACCTTGGCCTCATCTAAAGCCAATCCAAAGTCCTGTAAGCCAGGAATCATCGTAAACACATCAACAAGCTGTAAAAGGATAAGTAACATATAATTTAAACCGACAACCAGACTTATCTCAAAAAGCGCCTTAATCATTTTCCTAATTGAAATCATTTTCATGGAGAAATGGATTTGGTGGCGTTCATAAAAAAACAGAAAGGATACTGCCAATATGACAAAGGCAATAAATGCAGCAATGGAAGAAGATAAAGCTGCACTACTGCCTATATCATACAGGTTCTTCCCCTCTTGAAGTAAAGTATACGTAAAAAATATTATCAAACTGATTCGTACGACCTGCTCCCCTGTTTGAGAAATAGCTGTTGGCCGCATGTCTTCCACACTTTGAAAGCTTCCCCGCAAAAAGGAGGTGAAAGGAATAAATAAATATAGAACAGAAGCAAACTGGATGGGAACCTCTAATTGGGAATCACCCATCCATATAGCAATGGGTTTAGCACCAGCGTATAAGATGAAAAATACAATACCATTTAAGATAAACAAGAAAATGAAAATGGGAATATGCATCGTGACTTGATCAGACGACTGATGTCTTTCTTTAGTTTCTATTAGAAATTTTGAGATAGCAGCAGGATAACCGTAAATGGACATCATCCACGCCACAGTGATAAACGGATAGACCTGCTGATATATATAAAACCCTGTATCTCCTGTTACATTTTGGAGTGGAACACGATATCCAGCACTTAATACCTTCCCGAGAATCCCTGCTATGGTTAAAAGCAAAGCTCCTTTGAATACTTGTTTATGACTCATATCTTACGCCTTTCTCTTTCTCTATGTATGGCATCATTATAGCATAGGAGTATCCGGTCATCACATTCTGTAAAACCAAAAGTTAAAGAGGACTAACTCAACCTTGAGCCAGTCCTCTCTTAAAAATGCTTAATCCATTTGTCTTGCCAAAAACCCTGCTGCGGTTTCCGCTGCCTTTGTCTCCGCTTCTCCTAAAGCATCATTTGACGTTAACAAAACACAACCTACCGGATCCCCATTAGCTATAATGGGTGCTATCACATATGAAGAAATGGTCTCCTCTTTTCCTTCAACAAACTCAATACTTTGCTCTGTATTTTCTGAGACCACATTCCGTTCTTCCATAATCTTTTCTATTTGAGAACCAATTTTTTTATTTAAGTACTCTTTTTTAGATCCACCTGCGACGGCAATAAATTCGTCACGATCTGAAATAAAAACGGTATGTCCCAATGTGTCAAATAAAGCTTCGGCATATTCTTTTGCAAAATCACCTAATTCATTGATGGGAGAATACTTCTTTAGAATAACTTCTCCTTCACGGTCAACAAAAATTTCAAGAGGATCGCCTTCTCGAATACGCAACGTTCTTCTAATCTCCTTTGGTACAACAACCCTTCCCAAATCATCGATACGTCGAACTATTCCTGTTGCTTTCATTGCCTTCAATCCTCGCTTTCTTGGATGTGATTACGTAAAGTGACTTTTTCTTGGTTAGTCAAAGCACCGTTTCGTAAAGTTAGTATTTAACACCAAGGGCAAACTATACACAAGTTGGTAAAAATTCGTCTAAAATAACCAGTGGATACCAGGAATAATTCTTTTTTTAATTTGGCTAGGAGGATGCGACTTCCTGTTGTTTTACAGTATGGAGCTTTGTGAGAAATTCTGAAATAACATCATAACGTTTGTATTGATTATCACGATTAAATTGAAAGACTACTTTCAGTTTATTATTCTCTGTTCCGAGCTGGATTAACCGGCCATATTCATTAGCCAATTCAAATAATTTAGAGCCATCTACTTGCTGACTTTCTTCACCATCCATGAGAAGCTCAACATTCATTTTCTTTTCAGTAATGGACTCGATTCTTTCCTGCTTAGCAATAATTCTTAACTTGGTAATTTGAATCAGGTTTTCAACTTCAGTTGGATACTCTCCAAAGCGGTCCATTAATTCATCCTGCAAATCTAACATTTCCTCCATCGTTTCAACAGCGCCAAAACGTTTATACATATCAATCTTTTGCTTTTCGTCTTCGATATAAGAAGGCGGAAGATAAGCATCCAGATTCATATTGATTTCAACTTCAAATGGTTTTGCTTCTTCGTAGGTTTTTCCTTCTTTTTTCGCATCAATGGCATCTTTCAGCATTTTAGAATACATATCAAAACCGACTGAATCAATAAATCCATGCTGTTCTGCACCTAATAAGTTTCCGGTTCCACGAATCGATAAATCACGCATAGCAATTTTAAATCCTGACCCAAGCTCCGTAAACTCTTTAATAGCCTGCAGACGCTTCTCAGCTACCTCTGTAAGCACTTTATTCTGCTGATGAGTAAAGTACGCATAAGCTATGCGATTGGATCTTCCCACACGTCCGCGCAACTGATAAAGCTGACTAAGACCCATTTTATCCGCATCATAAACAATAAGTGTATTAACATTTGGAATATCTACACCTGTTTCAATAATGGTGGTGCTTACCAGGACATCAGAATGCCCCTCTAAGAAGTCAAACATGACATTTTCCAGCTGGTTCTCATTCATTTGTCCATGAGCATAAGCAACTCGGGCATCTTCTACTAATGCATCAATTTCTGCAGCCATTCTTTCTATATTTTCCACACGATTATAAAGAAAGAAGACTTGACCTCCCCGGGATAATTCCCGCTCTATAACTTCCCGAACAAATTGTGAATTGTACTCTATGACATACGTTTGAATCGGAAAACGGTTTTCAGGCGGAGTTTCGATAACCGATAAATCCCGCACCCCTAACATGGACATATGGAGTGTACGCGGAATAGGTGTTGCGGTTAAGGTTAAAACATCGATATTCGTTTTTAGCTGCTTAATCTTTTCCTTATGTTTAACCCCAAAACGCTGCTCTTCGTCAACAATTAATAACCCGAGCTCCTTAAATTTAATATCTTTAGATAAAATACGATGTGTACCAATAACGATATCGACTAAACCCTTTTGTAATCCTTCAATAGTTTCTTTTTGCTGTTTTCGTGAACGAAAGCGGCTTAACAGCCCAATATTAACGCCATAATCCTGAAATCTCTCCTGGAACGTCTCAAAGTGCTGTTGAGCCAAAACCGTTGTAGGAACAAGTACAGCAACCTGCTTTTCATCCAATATAGCTTTAAATACCGCACGAATCGCCACCTCTGTTTTGCCATAACCAACATCCCCACAAAGGAGACGATCCATAGGTCTTTGCTTCATCATATCCTGCTTAATTTCTTCAATACAACGAAGCTGATCCTCTGTCTCCTGATAAGGGAAAGCAGCCTCAAACTCTCGTTGCATGTCATTATCCTCGGAGAATGCAAACCCTTTAGTCCGCTCACGTTCTGCATAAAGTTTAATCAAATCATCGGCTATATCTTCAACAGAGGACTGGACACGTTTTTTAACCTTTTTCCATTCGCTTCCGCCCAATTTATACAGCTTGGGTTCTTTCCCTTCCCCTGAACCAACGTATTTTTGGACCAGATCAATTTGATCAATGGGGACATACAGCTTGTCATCACCAGAATATTTAATAAGTAAGTAATCTTTATGAAGTCCGTTTAATTCTAACGTTTCAATCCCAACATATTTACCAATTCCATGATTGGCATGGACGACATAATCGCCAATTTTTAATTCCTGATAGCTTTTAATTCGTTCAGCATTTGAGATTTTTTGTCTTCTTTTCGGACGTTTCGTTTGCTTTTTAAATAACTCCTGTTCGGTTAATACAGCAACACGAAACAGCGGTAGCTCAAAACCACCACTTATCTGTCCCTCTACAATGGTTGGCGTTTTTAAAGGAAATTCAATATTTTGATCGGCTATTCTTGCTTTCATCCCATAATCTTCTAAAACAGACTGCACTTTTTCCACTCTGTTTTGCGTTGGAGCCACAACGAAGACTGAAAAACCCGATTTTTCCCATCTATTCAATTCACTTTTCAGTAAGTTCATTTGACCATGAAATTCCTGCATGGCACGGCAAGAAATATTAATTAAATTTTCAGGATTTGTATTCGAAATATGACGCAGAAATACTGACATATACAGCTTGGAATAGTCTGCTAATTTACTCTGAATATCATTCCAATTAAACGATACATTAAGGTCCCGTACCATTTTATTTTGCGCTAATAAATTTGAATACCAATCCGCTTCCTCCTGATCCAGTCTCGATGCTGTTTCTTCAACACGACTCATTTCATCTATAACAACCAGACCATTTTGAGGTAAATAATCTATTAAACTAGCGGGTTCATCATAAAATAATGAAATATACTTATAAATTTCCTGAAAGCTTTCGCCATTTTTCAATCGTTCTATATCATATTCTATATTTTCCACTAAGTCTTCCTTAGCCTTGTTGTCTTTCATTTTTTGTAACGTATGACTGAGAGCATTTTCTAGTTGTTGTGCACCCTTTAAACGTTCCTCATCTGATAAGATAATCTCTTCAGCGGGTCCAATCATAATCGATGACAATTTTTCATTATAAGATCGTTGCGAATTTGAATCGAAGTAACGAATCGAGTCCACTTCATCATCAAATAATTCAATTCTGACTGGATTTTCACTGGTAAGTGGAAATATATCAATAATTCCACCACGAATACTAAATTCACCTTTGGCGGAAATCATATCCTCTCTTCTATAGCCCATTTCAATTAAGGATTCGGTATAGCTATCAATGGAAATGACTTCCCCTGTATGAAAGGAGAGTCGAGACTGTTCCCAACGCTTCATGGGCGGAAGTATACGTTTGCAAGCTGCAATAGGGGCGATAAATACTCCTTTTTGCTTTTGTATCCATTGATTTAAGGAATCCATTCGTTGACTTAGAAGCTCTGGACTGGCAACGGCAATTTCAGATGCCATTAATTCATTAACAGGGTACAGATAGACGTCTTCTTCATGACTTAAATCTAATAAATCTTCATACAGTGCCTGGGCTTGACTTAAGTGATGGGTAAGCACTAATACAGGTTTATCAAGTGACTCATTTAGCAGTGAAATAAAGACACTGCGAGCTGCCCCAGACAGACCGGATACGAGCTGTTCTTTCATTCCCGATGAAAAACCTGAGATAATTGTTTGAATATCATTTTGTTCCTGAAGGTAGTTCTTTAAACCTTGCAAACCTTACTCCCCCTTATAACCGAAGCTAAAATCACAGTTGTTTGTTCACACTTAAACCGGCATACTTGAGTCAAGGAACAGTAAATATATGAATCATAGAATAATTTTTTACTCCCTAACCTCTGTCTACCTTAAATATGAGACGTACAAAAATGCTTTGGTGGACAAACACCAAAGCTTGTTTTGTCTTTTGCCTATTATTGAAGAAAGCGATCAAGTTCATGGTAATTTGGATGTTGATTTAACGCTTCCTCACAATGGTCACAAATGGCTTTAACCTCCATATGGCCATCATTTGTGTAATCAATCATTTCATTACGTTCATCATTTGAAAGAATGTGTAGTCCTAAATCTTCCTCATGAACATAATTTTGTTGTAATTCACCAATCTTATTTCCGCAATGGCGGCAACGGTAAATAACTGCCATTACCAACCCTCCTCGGCACAAACTTATTAAAAGTTTGTCCCTGATTGCGGATTCTTATACTGTTTAAATATATTAAGCGTTAAAATAATTCATGACTTCCAAAAACGGTTTTTCCAGCCACATTTCACAAGCCTCTGCCGCTTTCTGTACACTATCTTCTATTTTAGGCTTCTGTTCCTCTGTAAACTTTCCCAGAACATAATCAACAACTGGCATATTCGTTTCAGGTCGACCGATTCCTAGTCGGATTCGTTTAAAGTTCTTTAAAGCTGTCTGATTAATAATATTACGAATTCCGTTATGTCCACCATGTCCGCCTTTCTGTCTCAAACGAATTTTTCCTGCTGGTAAATCCAAATCATCATAAATAACAAGAAGATCTTCAATATCCAAATCATAATAGTTCATAAAAGGCTGGACAGCTTCACCTGATAAATTCATATAAGTTTGTGGTTTTAAAAGGATTACTTTTTCACCATTTATATACTCAATCGTATATAAAGCGTTAAATTTTTCTTTGTTTAACGTCCAGTTATTTTTTTCAGCAAGATAGTCAATGGCCTGGAAGCCAATATTATGACGGGTCAGCGCAAACTTTGAGCCGGGATTGCCAAGTCCCACTATACATTTCATAACTTTTCCCTCTTTCAAGTCCTTAATCAACTTACAAGATTAAAGGATAACAATAGAATGAGTCAATGTGAAAACATCACATCTGACAAACTGGTGCATACTGTTTTCTATTTTATTTTCTTAATGAAAGAATTTTATCCTTCTTAAAAGTGTAAAAAAGGCCAAATTAGGAATTTGGCCCCTTTTTACGCATTTTTTACATAGACTTATTCTTCTTCATTATCGCTTTTTTCGTTAATTACTTCAGGTTCTGCCTGTTCTTCCTCCGCACTCTCTTCTGATTCAGGATTATCATTTTGAGGTGGAAGAATTGTTACAATTGTCGTTTCATCGTCACTTAAAATTTCATAGTTTCGGCCTTCTTTTAAATCACCTACAACAATACCTTCACCGATTTTCACGTTCGTAATGTCAACATTAATAGCCTCTGGAATTTCATTTGGCTTGGCACGAACATGTAATTCATGAAGGGTTTGCTGCAGAACACCTCCGTCTCTTACACCTTCTGATTCGCCCTCTAAGTTAATAGAGACTTCAACGTCAACTACAGATGACTTATCGACTAAATAAAAGTCTGCATGAATAACGTCATCTTTAAGCGGGTCAGACTGATAATCATATAACATAACATCAAGAGGTTCATTGCCTTGAACTTCTAGAGAAAATACGGAGTTACGTCCCTCTTCACGAACGGTTTTAATAAGTTCTAAAGTATCTATAGACACTGTAACCGGTTCTTTATCCTTTCCATATACAACGGCAGGAATGGCACCGTTCTTTCGTAATTCTCTTGTGTGTGAACGACGTAAATCCTTTCTTTCATTAGCCTTAATTGTTGCTGTCATAACTTCATCAACCTCCAAATTTTTTACACTGAATGTATTTTTTCCTTTTACTTCTTTAGATAAACCTTTTGGGTTCTAGTAAAACAATGAAAACATTTAGGCTTATTCTTTGGTGTTGAATGTTACTAAAACAAGATACAAGCTAATTACAAATGTCTATTCAGGCTAGAGTCAGGGCTTGTCCCGCCAGAGTCCCAGTCGCCTTCGCTTTTTTCGGTTTTATTCAAATAGGTCGCTTACGGATCTAAGCTCATGAACACGGGTGATGGCTTCGCTGAGTAGTGGTCCGACTGATAGTTGCGTAATCTTGTCTATTCGCTTACTTTCCGGAAGTGGAATTGAATTCGTAACTACAAGTTCTTTAATTTTGGAATTCTGAATTCTTTCCATAGCAGGTCCAGATAAAACAGGATGCGTACCACAAGCATATACTTCTTTGGCACCATTTTCAACTAAAGCGTTTGCTGCCAGGGTGATGGTTCCTGCTGTATCAACGATGTCATCAACTAAAATCGCCGTTTTTCCTTCGATATTTCCAACAATATTCATAACCTCTGAAACATTCGGCCTTGGTCTTCTTTTATCAATAATGGCAATAGGGGCTTTTAACAGGTCAGCCATTTTTCTTGCACGTGTCACTCCTCCATGATCAGGAGATACAATTACAAGGTCATCAATACCTTTTTGGCTAAAGTAATCGGAAAGAATCGGTACGCCCAATAATTGGTCAACAGGAACATCAAAGAAACCTTGTATTTGGGGAGCATGTAAGTCAAGTGTAATTAAGCGTGTAGCTCCTGCAGTCATAAGTAGATTGGCAATCAACTTAGATGTTATGGGTTCTCTTGAACGAGCTTTACGGTCCTGTCTGGCATACCCGTAATAGGGGATGACAATGTTAATTGTTTTTGCAGATGCTCTTTTTAAAGCATCAATCATAATAAGAAGTTCCATGATGTGATCATTCACTGGTTCAGATGTGGACTGAATGACATACACATCACAGCCTCTAATGCTTTCCTCAATGTTAATTTGGACTTCTCCGTCACTAAAGGTTTTTACCGAACACTTTCCTAGTTCAGTTCCAATATTATGGGCAATTTCCTCTGCAAGTTTTGGATTTGAGTTTAGTGTAAACACCTTTAGGAATGGGTCTTGGTAAGTATTAGGCATCGTAATTTGGACCTCCAATTATTTTTTTCTTATATTTTTAAGTCTTTCTACGTAGCCTTCTTTATTGGTTTGACGGGAGCGAGCAATAGATAGTGCTTCTTCCGGAACATCTTTTGTAATGGTGGAACCCGCTGCTACGTATGCACCTTTTTCGATGGTAACTGGAGCTACAAGGTTGGAATTACAGCCGATAAATGCCCCATCTTCAATAACGGTTTTATGCTTATTTTCTCCATCATAGTTGACCGTTATCGTCCCGCATCCAATATTAACCTCTTTACCAACCTCAGCATCACCTATATAACTTAGGTGAGACGCTTTACTTCCTTCGTCAAATACGGCCTTTTTCACTTCTACAAAGTTGCCGATTTTCACATCATTTTTAATATCTGAGTCAGGCCTTATATGTGCAAATGGTCCAATTTTAACATGTTGCCCAATTTTACTGTCATGGGCTACACTTTGTTTAATGGCTGTTCCTGAACCAATTTCACAGTTTTTAATTTCTGTATTTGCACCAATAAAAGCGTCTGTTTTAATTACAGTTTTCCCCTCAATTGTACAGCCTGGCTCAATCACGACGTCTTGTTCTATCGTAACTTCAGGTCCAATATACGTATGTTCAGGATTAATGACTGTAACTCCGTTTCGCATATGCTTTTCATTGATACGCTTTCGCATATGCTTTTCTGCACGGAATAATGCTACACGGTCATTTACCCCCATGGTTTCTGCAAAATCGCTTGTTTGGTAAGCTGTAATTTTTTCCCCTCGTGATTTTACGATTTCAATCACATCAGGTAAGTAATACTCACCTTGAACATTATCGTTTGAAACATTTTTCAACGCCTGAAAAAGCGCCTGATTATCAAAGCAATATGTACCTGTATTTATTTCCTTAATAGCACGTTCTGCTTCGCTTGCATCTTTATGTTCAACAATTTTTTCTACTTCACCGGATTCATTTCGAACCACCCGGCCATAGCCTGTTGGGTCATCTGCTCCTGCTGTAAGAACAGAAACCTTTGCTTGTTCATTTTCATGGTGAGAAACGAAAGCCTCTAACGTTTCAGAAGTAAGTAAGGGGGTGTCTCCACAAACAACAAGTGTTGTTCCTTCCCTATTTCCCAGCATTTCCTCTGCTTGCATCACAGCATGCCCTGTACCGAGCTGCTCCTTTTGTATAACGAACTCGGTAGCATCACCAAGCTCATCCTTCACTTTCTCCGCTCCAAATCCAACTACGGTAATCAATTGACTTAACTGTAACACATTTAGCTGATCCACCACATGCTGAACCATCGGCTTTCCACACACGGGGTGAAGTACTTTATATAAAGAGGACTTCATTCTTGTACCCTGACCAGCAGCTAACACCACTGCAAATCGTTCTGACATTCAGTACCCTCCATCCACATTTCCTATAATAATTCTATAAATTAGTATGTATTGACTACCCCATATTATAGCAAATTATAGAACAAACATGAACTAAAAATAAACGCGGATAGGGCTTGATTCGGCACAGTTGTATAAATAAGTCCCTTGGAGTGGAACGCTGTTGACAGGTCATAAAAATAGCTTAAATTAACGAGGTTAACTGGATAAAATTGGATGATAAATTGTTTCTGGAGTACTAATCGCTTGGACTCGGTTAAAGATAAAATAGCGTGGATTTGAGGAACGTTTATTTATTAAACAGAAATTCGTCTGTTTCCTAAAGCAAAGCTAAAGTTGTTAAGCCTTTTTCTATTTAACCACTTTACAAGATCCCTAAAACAAGAAAGAAGCCTAATCGTAAAAGATTAGACTTCGCTTCGATTCATTTAAGAGGCTCCTGCTTCTTCATATTCAACTTCTTCTCCTGCACGATCATATTCTGCTAATACGGCATCCTGGATTTTTCCACGAGTGTTGGAGTTAATTGGATGTGCAATATCCCGAAATTCACCATCAGGAGTACGCTTGCTCGGCATCGCTACAAATAAACCATTGTTACCGTCAATGACACGAATATCGTGCACAACGAATTCTTGGTCCAAGGTAATTGATGCTATTGCCCGCATTCTTCCATCTGTATTGACGCGGCGTAATCTTACGTCAGTTACTTCCATTGTGTCTCACCACCTTTTCCCTTAGAACTTATTATGCAATATTCCACAAATGGACAAAAATTCCTTCCATTTTTTAAAAATTTTTTATAATTTTTAACGGAAAACATATAACAATTGTTCACAGAAATGTATCCGCTTACTAAAAAACTCCTATGTATTTTGTATAAATTGGTTTTTATACAGACTTTTTTTACATTTGGCTCCGTTAAACATGGGTATTGATTTGCGTCCAATCAACTTGGTCGAAAACTCAACAATAAGCTTTAACACTGCCTTATATTTTAATGCTCTTTCACTAAAGATTGTTGCCTTTGACCATTATGTAAGGATGAGCTAAAGAGGAAAACAGGACTCACTGTACGGGGACAATCCACCCTTGTCACGCCTTTCGTCCATTACTATGGTCTAGCTGTACCTTCCTATCCTATTTTTTAGAGTCTCACCTATTTCCCTTTGCTTTAGTTAAAGAACATTCTTTTCGTAAACAGTCTTGTTAAAGAGGAAAATAATTTCCCTTAATAGCTTCAATTTTTTGTGCTTTAATATCTACATCCTGAATTTTTATCAATGAAACATAGTCATCTACAACTCGTTCTTCTTCCTCATCCTCCGCTTCCGCTAAAACACCAATCCCTTGTACATTGGCATTAAACTCGTCTAAAAGGCTTTGCATTCCGGTTATTGTTCCTCCAGCCTTCATAAAATCATCAATAATACAAACATTAGCCCCTTCTGGCAGGCTACGTTTGGATAATACCATCGTTTGAATTTTTCGTGACGAACCGGAAACATAATTAATGCTAACTGTAGAGCCCTCTGTAACTTTCGGGTCCCTTCTTACAATAATGACGGGTACATTTAACACATTAGCTGTCGCGTATGCTAGCGGGATTCCTTTTGTGGCTACAGTTACGATATAATCAATCTCCTTGTCCGCAAAAGCTGTGGCAAAAATTTTACCTACATTCCGAATAAGTTCAGGATCCCCTAATAAATCACTCATATATAAATATCCGCCTGGCAGAATACGCTCTGGATCCTCCAATTGATTACACAATTCTAGAATAAATTGTTCACTGTTTTTATTTGAAAATAATGGAATATATTTCACTCCGCCAGCTGCACCTGCAACTGTTTCAAGCTTTCCAATGCCCTGAGATTGAAATATTTGGTCTACAATATCTAAGTCTTCACTTATAGACGACTTGGCTGCATCATACTGCTCCGAAAAAAACGGCAAAGAAACAAGTTTTCTCGGATGATTTAATAAATAATTAGTCATTGCCACAAGTCTTTCACTTCTTTTCACAGCTCACACCCCATAATCCGAACTATTATACCTGAATATTACATCTTTATACGGATTTGTCAACCCTTTTAGCCTAACATTCGTACAACATACACATCTTCACAAAAGCCTCTTAAACTGTTATAAATTCGTTCCGCCCTTGATTCCTTCTGTGTAAGACCGAATATAGTAGGACCGCTTCCACTCATGAGTACATTATCGGCACCAGATTTCAGCATCTGGTATTTCATCCATTTTACTTCTGGATGCGTATCCATGGTAACAGCCTCTAAAACATTGGCTAATCTCTGACAAACCGTTGGATAATGACGGTCTTTAATCGCCTGAATCATATCATTTGTATTAACATTATTCATATGATCGGCTGTTAGCTTCTCATAAATGGTTCGTGTTGATATACCGATTGACGGCTTAGCTAACACTACCCAGCAATTTGGGGGCGATGGTAATGGTTTGATTTTTTCACCTCTGCCTGTTGCCAAGGCTGTACCACCATAAACACAAAATGCTACATCAGAACCAATTTCCGCTCCCATTTCAGCTAATTGTTCCTGGGATAAATGTAAATCCCATAATTGATTTAAACCTCTTAATACAGCAGCCGCATCACTGCTTCCGCCAGCAAGTCCGGCAGCTACTGGTATTTGCTTATATATGGAGATTTGAACTCCTTTTGTTATATTAAATTTATCTTTAACTTTTTCAGCTGCCTGATAAGCTAAATTCCGGTAATCATCGGGTACAAATCGTTTTTCAGACTGAATGAGTATAGTGTTTTCCTCCAACTCTGTAATCTGAATCTGATCAAATAAGTCAACAGTGGTCATAATCATTTCCACTTCATGATATCCATCTTCACGTTTATGTAAAACATCCAGTGTTAAGTTTATTTTAGCGGGAGCCTTTTCTACAATCATGCTCTCACCTGCACTTTCTCACGTATCTTATAGTCCTTCAAATTGTAACATAACATGGGAAAGCTTGGCGATATAGCCTTGACACCGCAGGAATTATAACCAATTATTAACTCCTATTGTTTTTTTAATCTGTGGGAAAATAAGCATGTCGTAAAAACTTTTGATCTTCGAAAGGGGCTGGATACCTTGGGTAGACGAAGAGGGATAATGTCAGACCAGTTTAAAGAAGAGATTGCAAAGGATTTAGGTTTTTACGACACCGTACAGAAAGAAGGATGGGGCGGCATTCGAGCAAGGGATGCTGGAAACATGGTAAAAAGAGCAATTGAAATGGCAGAGGATCAGCTTACGAACGAAAACAAGGACAGGTCATAAGACCTGTCCTTGTCTGTATGTATCGAAGTGATTGAAACAAAAACGTAAAGCGCGTATAAAAAAGCAAAAAGCAGTAAACGATGTTTACTGCCTCCTTAAGCCATTTTACTTAAATCATCAACAAATGATAATTCAACAGTCTCCGTTAATACATCAGCATAGCTGTAAGATACCCGCTCAAAAGAATTTTCATCTTGATCCAGTTCAACGATGAAAACAGCTGGATATGTTTCAGCTAAAATACCACTACGTTTGATGGTCTTTCTACGGCCACCATTTGCTTTTAATGTCAACCTTTTCCCAATACGTCCATCAAGTATTTGCTTAATTTCCGCTAATGTTTTTGGCAATGCACTCCACCTCACTGTTCATAATAATAACACAAACAACGCTTTCAGTCAAATAAAATCTTACATTATATCAGCTATCTGTTGTCTATGTCAACGCAAAAAATGTATTCCTCCTTATTTTCCCGAAAATATAAATAAAAATGCATAAAAAATACAATTATTCGACTTTACTATACATTTATAGACTTATTATGCATTTCACCATTTTCACCTAAAAGGGACGAATATCTTCATCTTCACTATCCTCAGAAAATGGCATCCCTGTTCGAAATAATCCTTTCGTTTCGACTCCGCCTATACCTTTTTCTCCCGTTAACGTATTACGAAGGACATCCCATACTTGAATATGATCCATAAAGGATGTAAAACCAATTTTGGCCGCAATATAAACTGGATCTAATGCATGAATATTTATTCTCGAAGGTGAACTGGCAAAATTAGCTCCAGCACGAATTAACGATTCAAAGTGTGATTGACATGCCCCGGCAAAAATGACCAGCTGATCTAAATGAGGCATATACTCCCGCGCTTTTCGAACCGTTTCTGTAAAGTATTTTGAATGACGATACGCTCTTAAATCCTTTTTATCCCCCTTGTTTTTAGAAAAAGAATCATGTCCAGTAATCACAATCATATCCGGTTGGACCTTTTTTAATAGAGGCTGGATTTCATTTGGCATTTCCTTCTCATGTACATGAACGCCATGTACTTGTAGTCCTAAACGCTGATATAAATGAATACACTTTTTCAGAAAGATTGGATCGCCGTCTATGTGCAGAATTCTGGGAGGTATTTGGAAGTGTTTAATTTCGGTGTTATATCCACTGGAGACTTCATAATCTCTTTTTTTACGCATTAATTGGTAATCCTGTCTGAATAAACGAAAAGAATAATCTTCTTTTTCCTTTTCTGCCTTTTTTCTTCTTGTGAGCTCTTCACGTTTTACTTTCACTAAGTCATCGGGTGCAGCATCTGCCTCTAGACGATATTCTTCACCATAAAGCTTAACCAATTGCTCTTCAACTGACTGCACACGAAACAATAAATCATGCTGATGAGAAATTCTTGTCACAATGTCACCTTTTTGCCAACTCATAACTGAATCCTCCTCAAAATAAACGCGAACTCCTACAATAGCTTATTTCAAGGTAAATAAACGTGTGACATTTATCTTAAATCCGTCATAAATACCTAATAAAAAAGCTGGGACCATGTTTTTTTAAAGGAAAAAACGAACGAAATCAAAATGATGGATGCTGCAAAAACCCGCTCCGGTATACTTCACTAAAATCGTTCGTTGTTCTCCTTTGAATTTCGTCTTTGTTATGTCCCAACCTTGTTTAAAAAAGTATTTAGTTTTTATAGGAATACAGTGCATTTGCCAATTGAGCAAATTCTTCAATCGATAAAGATTCTCCACGTCTCCTTCCATCTAAATCAATAGCTTGTAACACTTCCGAGATTTCTTCCTTTGATAGTTGTTCCTTAAAATGACGACTAAGATTATTCATCAATGTTTTTCTTCGCTGACCAAAGGAGGCTTGTACCAGTTCAAAGAAAAAAGGTTCATCTTCTACGTAAACAGGTGGTGTTTTATGCATCTTTAACTGTAAAACAGCTGAATCCACATTAGGTTGAGGCATAAAAGCAGACTTTGGAACATTCATTACGACTCTGGTGTCTGTGTAATACTGAACGGCAATAGATAGGGAACCATATTCCTTTGTATTAGGGTGTGCAGACATACGATCAGCCACTTCCTTTTGAATCAGCACACTAATGTCTGTAATGGGTAATGGATCCATTAGTAATTTCATTAAGATGGGGGTTGTAATGTAATAAGGCAAGTTAGCTACTACCTTTACTTCCTGATTCATCTGAAAATTTTCCTGTATAAACTTAGAAACATCCGTCTTTAATATATCCTGATGAACTACGGTCACATTCGAATAGGGGGATAGTGAATCTTTCAATACCGGAAGTAACCTCTGATCAATTTCAAATGCTAAAACATGGTTCGCCTGTTTAGCAAGCTGTTCCGTTAAAGCGCCAATCCCCGGTCCAATTTCAATAACAGCTGTATCCTCAGTAATACCAGCCTTGGTCACTACCTTTTCCAAAATGTTCGAATCAATCATAAAATTTTGCCCAAGGCTTTTTTTAAAAGAGAGCCCGTATTTATTCACTATCTCCTTCGTCCTTGAAGGGGTAGCAATTGGCTTTTGATGTTCCATTTATTGTTCCTCCCGAAATATCTCTTCCATAGCTGATGTAAAGTCAGATCTGGTAACCTGAAACATATTCAGACGTTTTTCCAGCTGCTTAGCATTTGTAAATCCTATACTTAGTTTGTCTCCTAATTTCCTTCTCCTATCACTAGCATTTGGATTCCCAACGAGCCCGAATTCAAGCAGATCCTCTTTCGTAAAAATATCCTCAGGCTTCTCGGTCAATTCATAAACATGGTTTAAAGCCTTTTGAATCGCTTCGGGGGAGGCGTGTTCAATCCCCAGGCCTTTTGAATTTATAGCCTCATTTCTTGGTAAAAAGGCATGCTTACAACCCGGAACAGCTTCTTCTATGATGCTTCGGATACGCTGTCCGGGATAATCAGGATCCGTAAAAATAATAATTCCTCGTTTTTCCTGAGCATGCTTAATTTGTTTTAAGGTCGACTTATTTATAGCTGATCCATTCGTTTCAATTGTATCTGCATTTACTGCTCTCTTTACAGCTGTAGTATCATCTTTACCTTCTACGACAATGATTTCCTTGATGTGCACGCTACTTATCCTCCTGTAAAGTGAAACTTGTAAAACCTTTACTATTTATTAAGAATAAAGGTTTTTCACGCAAAAGAAAAGACAGAGGTGATATCCTCTGCCTATTTATAAACCTTTACTTTGACTTGTTGGTGTCCATAACCACCGTTATACTTACTGGAATGTTTAAATAAATCGATTCGATTTCCTTTAATCGCTCCACCAGTATCACCAGCTACAGCATAGCCATAACCTTCAACCCAGACTTTTGATCCTAATGGAATCACATTTGGATCGACAGCCACGACTTTTTTCCCTGGTGAGTTACGGAGATCAATACCGGTTGAGGTTACACCGCTACATCCATTACATTTTTCTGTATAAACGGTTGCGGTCATCATATACTCTTCAGCCACCTCACCATTATCACCACGGGATACAGTTTGGGTTGGTTCTGATGTTTCTGTTTTTGTACCCATAGCTACGATTTGGTCCTGACTCTCTTTTTCCACTTGTTTGTCAATAAGTTCACGATCAACTTCTTCACCGTTTTCCAAGGTAACTTCATAGCGCTTTGTGACAAGGCCTTCTTGACCTTCCTGAATGACTTTTCGTTTTCCTTTTGTTATCGAGTCGTCGCTTTTGGTTGTTGTACTATAATCAACACTCTCTTTTACAACATCCTCTACAACTTCTACTCTCGTAATATCAACCGAATCACTTTTTGCAATTAATTGATCCTTTTTCTGCTTTAAGCGATCATTTTTATCCAGTTTAATGTCTTTTTGTTTTAGTAATTCTCCAATTGTTTCAGCAGTTGTCCAGACTTTTTTCTCGTCACCGCCATCATTTAACGTAATTTGGTATGCCTTATCTATTTCAACTTCTAAGCCTTCTTTAATTTCTTCTGATTTTTCAGCTGAAAGTTTATCATGAGAATTTAACTCAATGTTTTCTTCCTTTAAAAACTCACCAATTGTCTGCGCAGTCGTATAATATTGATTAGAATCATTTTCTACCGTTAGCGTTATTTGTTTTGCCATCGTATAGGCTATTTCCATTCCTTGTTTTATATTTTCGTTCTTTTTAGGATGTATTTCATCGTAATCTGTTACTTGTATATTTCTATTATTTAGTAATTCTTCTACTGTGTCTGCGTGTGTACGAACTGATTGCTCTTCACCATTGATGGCTAGAACAACATCTTTTTTCGTTGTTTCATAGACTAATATCCCTAGTGAGGCAACGAGTACAATAGCACTGGCTGCAATCATGATCATCTTCTTTGAATGCTTCACGAAGGATGATGCACGATTTAAAAGGTTTCGCATTTCCACTTTTTCCTCCTTTTGTACGCAGTTAATGAAGTTTACTACATACAAAGTTGTCAAACACTAAAAGTCTAGTAAAAAAATTTAAGGAGCCAAACTTGTGCTTGACTCCTTAAATATTATTGGTTTTTCTATTATTTTTAAACACCTTTGGAGGTTTTTTAATGGAACTGTAATAAAAAAAGGGACTTTGTAACATTTTTTTAATCTTCTATCCCAAAAAATTCCTTGGCATTCCTGGTTGTCGTTTTAGCGATTTCTTCATATGATAATTCTTTCAATTCGGCAATTTTTTCTGCTACCAATTTCACATAGGCAGGTTCATTTCGCTTCCCTCTGTATGGATGAGGGGCCAAAAATGGACAATCCGTTTCAATAAGCAAACGATTTAATGGAACGATTTTTGCCACTTCTTTCGGTTCCTTTGCATTTTTAAACGTGACAATACCACCTAATGAAATGTGAAAGTTCATATCCAGACATCGTTGGGCAAGCTCTGGTGTGGAGTTAAAACAGTGCATAATACCACCAATTTGCTTTGCATTTTCCTCCTCAAGAATCTCCACTATATCTTCTGTTGCTTCCCGATTATGAATAATAATAGGCATCTTCACCTTTTTAGCTAAAGCAATTTGCTTTCGAAACACATCCTTTTGTATATCATGAGGGGACTTATCCCAATGATAGTCTAAGCCCATCTCACCTAAGGCTACCACCTTTGGGTGGGAGGACAGTTCTTCTAACCATTCAAGATCCTCATCTGTCATATCAATGGCATCGACAGGGTGCCAGCCTACTGCGGCATAAATATTTTTATTTTGTTCCGCTACTTCAATGGCGCGCGGAATCGTTTCACGGTCAAAACCTACAATAACCATGTATTCAACCCCTGCTTCTTGTGCTCGCTTCATCACTTCTTCGCGATCTTCATCAAATTGTTCAACATTTAAATGGACATGTGTATCAAATAACATGGACATTCACCTTCCTTGCTATATAATGAATTCTGTTAGTAAAAAAAGGCTAAGTGCAAGGCACCTAACCTTTTTGATTTATTTTACCTTTGCCCCGTTTGGAAGACTTTGATCCACTCCGGCTAAAGCAAGATTTCCCTGACCATCTTCCCCGGCTAATATCATTCCCTGGGAAAGCTCACCACGTAGTTTTACAGGTTTCAAGTTCGTTACACAAATCACTTTTTTGCCTTTCAAGTCCTCTGGCTTATAATACTCAGCAATGCCAGAAACAACTTGGCGTTTTTCAGTGCCTAAATCTAATTGAATACGGAGTAATTTATCGGCTTTTTTCATTTTTTCTGCTTCAATGACTTCTGCAACCCTTAAATCAACTTTCATAAAGTCATCAATGGTAATTTCATCATCGTCATTATCCGCTTTTTCTTCTTCTTGGTTTTCTTCTGGTTGAGAAGGACCTTTCATCATATCTTTAATGGCTTGAACCTCTGTATCCGCATCTAAACGAGGGAATATCGGCTGATCTTTTTGAACTTTTACTCCAGCTTGAATCGCACCAAATTGGGATAAACTATCCCATGACTTTAATGATTCTTCCTTTATACCAATTTGCTTAAAGATTTTTTCCGGTGTACTAGTCAAGAATGGCTGAAGCATAATTGCAATGTGTCGAATAGATTCAGCCAGATGAGCCATCACATTGCCTAAACGGTCCTTTTGGCTTTCATCCTTAGCTAATATCCATGGAGTGGTCTCATCAATATATTTGTTGGTTCGGCTTACAAACTTCCATAAATCAGATAGAGCTATAGAGAATTGCATATTTTCCATGGAATCCTCTACTTTATTTTGTGTTTCAATGGCAAATTGTTCGAGCTCCTGATCCACTTCTTCTTCTCCATTTTTTAGAGCAGGAATTTCCCCGTCAAAATATTTGTCTATCATAGCAACTGTACGATTCAAAAGGTTGCCTAAATCATTAGCTAAATCAAAATTAGATCTCTCAACAAAGCCTTCAGGAGTAAAGACTCCATCAGAACCAAATGGAACCTCTCGTAATAAGTAATAGCGAAGCGAGTCTAATCCATAACGGTCAATCAAATCAACAGGGTCGACAACGTTCCCTTTTGACTTGGACATTTTTCCATCTTTCATGAGTAACCAGCCGTGCGCAAACACCTTCTTAGGGAGTGGAAGGTCTAAGGCCATTAACATTATCGGCCAATAAATCGTATGGAAACGGACAATTTCCTTACCTACTAAATGAACATCAGCAGGCCAAAATTTTTGATAACGTTCATCATTATCTGTTCCATAGCCAAGAGCCGTAATATAATTCGTTAAGGCATCAATCCATACATAAATAACATGTTTTGGATCACCTGGTACTTTGATTCCCCAATCAAAGGTTGTACGTGAGACAGCTAAATCTTCAAGACCAGGTTTAATAAAGTTATTAATCATCTCATTTTTACGTGTTTCCGGTTGTATAAATTGTGGATTGTCCTCATAAAACTGTAATAATTGATCCACATACTTACTCATTTTAAAGAAATACGATTCTTCTTTAACTAATTCAACTGGACGTCCACAGTCCGGACAATTTCCATTATCTAATTGACGTTCTGTAAAAAAGGATTCACAAGGCGTACAATAATACCCTTCATATTCGTCCAAATAAATGTCACCTTGTTCCAGTAACTGTGCAAAGATTTTTTCCACAATCTCTTTATGACGATCTTGTGTTGTACGAATAAAATCATCATGAGAAATATCCAGTTTACCCCAAAGATTTTGGATACTACTTACAATCTCATCCACATATTCATTAGGGGTAACACCTTTTTCCTGTGCTTTTCGTTGAATTTTTTGCCCGTGTTCGTCTGTACCGGTTAAATACATAACATCATAACCACGCAGTCGTTTATAACGAGCCATTGCATCTCCAGCGACTGTTGTATAGGCATGTCCTATATGTAAATTTCCACTGGGATAATAAATTGGAGTTGTGAGATAAAACGTGTTTTTTTCCTCAGGCACTTCCTTTACCTCCTTAGCTTCAAATAAATCATATTTTGTATAACTGATTGCGATTACCTTTATACTTTCCCATTTTAACGCTTTAATCTAATGATTTCCATATCTAACAGACTACTATACATAATGAGAAACTTCAATCTGAGCGCTTTTTTCAAACACACAGGTGCTTAAATTAATCTTCTCTGAAAGATTTTCCGTAAAATCTAATTAAATCTCTTATCTACGACCATGAATCAAAATTATGATTGCCATTTCATACTAAGCTCTTTTCATCCTTTTAAACGATTTTAATAAAATTTTGTATTTATGAGGTTTAACTTTTTCTTTATAGGGTAATAAAAAGTACATGTAAATAAATGTTTATTTTCAGCAATAAAAGCCTGGCAAATCAATTGACAGACATTGGTAGCCAGTGGTAGAATTTATGTCGAAAGTTGACGAAACATAAAGAGAAATAAAAAATGATCGAGAGGGGAAATGATCAATGAAGTCCACAGGAATTGTACGTAAAGTAGATGAATTGGGTCGAGTGGTTATTCCAATTGAATTGCGTCGCACACTAGATATCCACGAAAAAGATTCTTTAGAAATTTATGTAGATGATGATCAAATCGTCTTGAAGAAATATGCACCAACAAATACTTGCCAAATTACAGGCGAAGTATCTGATGATAATATTTCCTTTGCTGATGGAAAATTAACATTAAGCAAAAATGGTGCAGAACAGCTATTAAATGAATTAAAAAATAAACTTGACGCATAAGTGTTCAGATTGAACTGGAATGGAAAATTTGGAATTAAGAAAGGTTGCCTCGTCGAAGGGCAACCTTTTTATAATGGCTTAATAGCATATCGTTATGATTGATGAAAAATTTGATAAACTTCTCTTTTTTGTATATTTCTATCCTTTGCTGTGTTCTTAATCGCATCCT
The DNA here is from genome assembly GCF_900111405.1 of Salinibacillus kushneri. GTDB lineage: Bacteria > Bacillota > Bacilli > Bacillales > Alkalibacillaceae > Salinibacillus > Salinibacillus kushneri. The sequence goes on from NZ_FOHJ01000017.1 coordinate 29,337, forward strand.
TATTCGTCATGCCATGATTTTGAATATACGCATTGACATGCTCTATGATGGAGAGGTGTTCCCACCAATTTTCTTCTTCAGTCTTTTCTTCTTTAGAGCCTTCTACTACAATACAGAATTCTCCTCGTATTTGTGATTCTTCGCTCTCTATCCACTGTAGTATTTCATCAATTGTTCCTCTTACATATTCTTCATATCGCTTCGTTAGTTCCCTCGCAACCGCAACTTTTCGATTTGGGCCAAAGCCATTCTTCAAGCCTTTTAATGTCTCTTTTATCCGGTGGGGAGATTCATAAAAAACAAGTGTTGCCTTTATGTATCTTAAATCATCTAAAACAGCTTTCATTTCTTTCTTTTTTCGCGGCAGAAATCCATAAAAGTAAAACTGTTCGGCTGACAAACCCGAACCCACTAGAGCACAAAGGGCGGCATTGGCACCTGGTAACACAATCACATTGACAAGCTGATTCGCCTGAGAAATAATTTCAAAACCAGGATCTGATATAACCGGCATTCCTGCATCACTGACTAAGGCCACGTTTTTTTGTGCTTGCAAATAGTCAAGTATTTTTCTACCAGCAGATTCCTTATTATGTTCATGATAACTCATCGTAAAGGTGGAAATTTCAAAGTGATTAAGCAGTTTCTGTGTTTGCCTGGTATCCTCCGCTGCAATGATGTCTACTTCTTTCAACGTACGCAAAGCACGATAAGTAATATCTTCTAAATTACCAATCGGTGTAGGGACAATATATAAGTTCCCCTTTTCCTTATTTTCAAAGCTTTTTTGAATATGCATGATTTTCCTGCCTTTCATGCTTGATTATTCCCGTATAATATTTTCTGTAATGCATTCGTATATTGACCTGTCTGATTGTAAACATATAGAGGAGGAAGAATCTTGATATCAGCATTCCCATCACGGGCTCCTTCTATTAAAAGGGTATTAGCTTCTCGTCCAAACTTTGGATAAACAAATTGAATCCGTTTAGGTTCAATACGATATTTTCGGAAATATGTAATTAAATCAACTAAACGTCCTGGACGATGTACGAGGGCAACCTTCCCTCCTGGACGAACCAGTTTACTACAAGACCTTATAACATCCTCTAAATCACCGTAAATTTCATGTCTTGCAATTGCTTGATAATCATTCAAATTTCTGCCTTCTTTAGTAGCCGTTTTAAAATAGGGAGGATTACATGTTATTACATCATATTTTCCATGGCCTAACCTCTCAGGCATATCACGCAAATCACCTTTGATTATCTGTATTTGTTCCTCAAGTTTATTTAGCTCCATATTTCGCATAGCCATATCATACAAACGATCCTGTATTTCCACCCCTGTAATCTTTGCATGTGAACGCCTGGATAATAATAGAGGAATCACTCCATTACCTGTACATAAGTCTAAAATATTTCCTCTTTTTATCGGAACATAGGCAAATTTCGATAACAGTACAGCATCTAACGAAAAGGCAAAAATAGTGGGGCTCTGAATAATCCGCATATCCTCTTCAGAGAGTAAATAATCTAGACGTTCATCATCCTTAAGCTTTGCCATTACTTAAACTACCTTTCTCTTCGAAATAAAATCCCTTGTCCTTCTGACAAGGGATTTTACCACATTCTCTATATTGTAACAATTTTTGTTGTTAAGGTCGGATAATATCGCGCCAAAGTAAAACCTTCTCGCTTTACTTATGTCGAGCTACAGGCTCGGTCGCCTCCGCTTTTCTATGTCCAGCTGCGGCTCCCAGGCCCAACAAATCTTAAGCAGAATCTACTATGTGGCGGGAAAACTTGCCACTCCGTACATTCTGCTTATGCTGTCGGGCCTAAACAGTCGCCTCCGCTTTTCTTTCTAAGATTGTTTATTTAAAAATAAGAGGCAGAATAAGCAGTCTTCTTCTCCTCTTGGACTTCCGAAATGTACGTTACAGATGTGGAAGCCTTCTTCATATATACGAGCTAAATTATCGTATCCCTCTCCAACAGATGTTTGCGCTGCTGGTTCGTCATCAGGCATCCACTTTTCATTATCCTTTTTGTTTATATCCTGATCCTGGTCGGCTTCTAACCTTTTGCGTAAATGATGGTTTTCTACTGAAAGATGATGATTTTCTTCGATGAGTTGAACTAAGTTTCCTTTTAATTCACCAAACTGTTCATGTAGTTCACCAATTTTTTTTTCTAAGTACGTAAATCGATCAAATAACTCTTTTTTATTCACGCTGGTTCCCCACCTCATTACTTTGTGGCTTACGTAGATACAACTCCTTCATTTATCAGCTCTTTCAATGTATACTCAATGACACGTGTACCATCTTCAATTTCAATTTGAACAACCCGTTCTAAAATGTTTAATCCTGCAACTTTTCCTGGGCCATGAGGTGTATCTATCGGCTCACCAATATCCGGTAATTCCTTTTTAGCCTGTTCGTAATCGTCATTTTCATATTTTAAACAGCACATTAAACGACCACACAAACCTGAAATTTTTGCCGGGTTCAAGGATAGGTTTTGATCTTTTGCCATTTTTATGGATACTGGTTCAAAATCACCTAAAAACGTTGAACAACAAAGCATCCTTCCACAAGGTCCAATTCCACCTAATAATTTTGCTTCATCCCGAACACCGATTTGCCGTAATTCTATCCTTGTTTTAAATACAGCTGCTAAGTCTTTTACTAAATCGCGAAAATCTACTCGACCATCTGCTGTAAAATAGAAAATAACTTTATTTCGGTCAAATGTATATTCTACATCAACCAACTTCATATCTAAATCATGGTAAGCAATTTTATTATTGCAAACTTCGTAGGCTTCCTTTGACTTATCCTTATTCTCTAAAACGGTTACTTTATCCTTTTCGTCAGCAACTCGAATGACCCTTTTTAAAGGAAGGACAATATCTTCTTCATCAACCTGTTTAGGTGCAATGACCACCTTCCCAAATTCAATTCCACGTACCGTTTCAACAATAACATAATCATCTGTCGTCAATGGTAGGCCACTCGGGTCGAAGTAATAAATTTTTCCCGCTTGTTTAAATCGTACTCCGATAACTTCAACCAATTTGATCACCTCTGTAATTGAAGCACTAATTCCTCCATGACAAGTGTAGGGTTTACATTTGCCTTAAGTTTATTTTTGGCTTCAGATATTTGCTTTAAAGCTTGCGTAGCCTGATGACGAGATAAAGAAAAGGAGAAGTTTTCAAACTTCTTCTTTTCGTCTGTATATATGATCGCATCTTCTCTTTCTATGGTATAGGAAACAAAATCACGATACCAAATGAGCAGCAAATCTAAACCCACTTGGTTCTGTTCCTTATCTTGAAAATGGGGCAACCATTGATGGTGTAGAAAAAGAAACGCTTCATCTTTTTCTTCCAATAGTACCTTAATTAATTTTATCACTATGCTTCTACCTTTAGCAAACCAATCATCCTGGGCCATAGCTTGAGCTTCCTCATAATCATTGGTTAACGAAGCCGTTAATTTACTTAAAGACTCGCTTATACCACTAGTAACGAGCTGTTTTTCAAGTTGTTCAGTATTTAGAGATTTAAAGGACATAATCTGGCATCTTGAACGTATCGTGTTGAGGATGGATTGTCCATTTTCCGTTAAAAGAATGGCTAATGTACTGCGCTTTGGTTCTTCCAGAAACTTTAATAATTGATTGGCTGCATTCGTAGTCATCGCATCAGCCACTTCTATAATATAAACCTTTTGGTTCGACTCGAGTCCGGTATAAGTGAACTCTTTTTGCAAATGAGCAATTTGTTCCTTTTTAATCGAACTACCGTCAGGGATAATCATATGGACGTCCGGATGATTTCCAGAATCAATCCGTTTGCAATCCCGACATTCGTTACATGGCTTATAATCCTCTTTATATTGACAGAAGTAACTTTTGGCTAACAGTAAACTAGCATCCTTTTTACCAGTGCCTTTAGGGCCTTGAAATAAATAGGCGTGGGAAACCCTTTTTTTTCGAATACTATTTTTTAGCATCTGAGAGACAATCGGCTGAATAGCCTGAAACTCACTCCATGTCTTCACGGTCCTTCACTACTTTCTACGTATATAAATTCACTAATAACCCTTTTATTTCGCCAATTTGACCTAAAATATCGATTGATTTCTTTTCTTGATCAAATACAGAGTCTGTTAACTCAACCAGCTTTTCATCAATGGTATCAACAATTGTTAATTTACGATTTTGCCCATTCATTGAAAAGTTCCTCGTCTGTTTCAAGTCTAATCCGTATTGAACAGCCTCTTTTACGAATTGTTTTACTAAACCCTTAAACTTGGACAAGTCCTTAAAAGACCGAAAACGGGCTACTTTATCTCCTTGTTGAGTCAGCTTCTCCATTAAGCGATTTAATTCTGTTTCACGCATTTGCTGATGTTCCATACGAACCACAGATTCAAAGCTTGTACCCTGTGAAGATTTCGTTTGGGGATTTTTCTTTACACTTTCTATTTGTGATTGTATGTCCTGGCTAATTTTCAAACCCACGCCTCCTCATCTCCATTTAAAATTGATAAAATGTATCAATCGGCAGAACAAATACGGTAGCTCCACCTACTTCTATTTTTACAGGTTTCGGAATATAAGAATCTGCGTTTCCCCCCATTGGTGAAATCGGAGCAACCATTTGTTCTCTTTGACTGCAATTCTTTCTAATTACATCAAGTGCTGGATCAACCCGGTCATCATCAACACCTATAATTAATGTCGTATTTCCTTCTCGTAAAAAACCACCTGTTGACGATAGCTTTGTTGTTTGAAAGTTTGCTTCAGATAAAGCATCTACTAAACGGTTAACATCCTTATCCTGAACAACTGCAAGTAATAATTTCATCTTTTTTCCCTCCTTCGTTTTTTCACCTTAGAAACAAATAAAAGAAAAGAAAGAATGATATGCCGATCACTACGTTGTTACCTATATTTTATCATATTAGCATAAAAACAAGCCTTACAATATCATACAGTTCATGAATGATCTTAAAAAATAAAGGTTTATGTTGTAATGGTGTGTAGCTGTAAAGAAGTGTTTATATTAATGGATAAGGCTTCCTAAAAAGAAAGCCTATATTATGAAACTATAGAAAAAATGTTGATTATTTTAGAAATGCTTCTATTGCATTTAATGATGAATTTAGAACCCGATCAAAGGATTGACCTGCATCAATTAATTTTATCCGATCAGAGAATCGGTTAGCTAGCAGATGATAGCCTTCATACACTTTTTGATGAAAAGATAGATCCTCCAAATCAAGTCGGTTCTGTTCCCTTTCGTAATTACCGTGAATTCGCTCTAATCCCTTTTTTGGTGGTAAATCTAAAAGAAAGGTAACATCCGGCATACAATCCTGGATAGCAAATTGGTTTATATGATAGACCTCATCAATCCCCAATCCTCTCGCATACCCCTGATAAACTAAACTACTATCAATAAAACGGTCACATAATATAATATACCCTTCTTTTAACTTTGGGATGACTTTCTCTACTAAATGCTGTCTTCTTGCCGCAGCATAGAGTAAAGCTTCTGTGCGAGCATCCATTTCTGTATGAGAACGGTCTAGAATAACCTGGCGAATTTTCTCAGAAATTTTAATACCACCAGGCTCTCGTGTTTTGACTGTTTTATAGCCTTTATCAGTTAGTGTTTGATTAATTTCTTCAATGATAGAGGTCTTTCCTGCACCCTCTCCACCTTCAAATGTAATAAATAGTCCTTTCACTTGTTCATTCTCCTCTATATTTATTCAAAAATAATTCGTAACCCTTTTTGTAGATCCTCACTTTCATATTGAATATGTTGTCCCATTTTTATGTAAGCCATAATGGTTTCTTTATGCTTTGAAAGGATGCGTTCTCCCTTTATAAGGATTGGAATACCTGGAGGATAAGGCGTAATCGTTTCTCCTGCTATTTTCCCTATAGCCTGCTCCCACGGTATCCAGTTATCCTTCATTTCCTGTAATTCCATAAAGGAATAAGGCAACGGACTAATAACAGAGTGGTTAAAATTGCTTATCTCTATTTTATCATGACCTCTCTTACTTTTTAATATATGACTGCTTCTGTTTAAAATGGAGTGAATCCTTTTCAATCCCTCTTTATTTACACCTAATCCGGATATGAGAAGCAATTGGTTTGTTGTCGCTAATTCAGGATAAACATTTTCTCGTTCAAATACATACATTACTTCCTTTGCATCCATTCCCGATTTCATGTGTAAAGTAATTTTTAGTGGATCATCTACTTGTTTTTTAGCAGGTAATACATTCCAAAGGGAAGCCTCATTAAGTTTTGCTCGAATGGCTCCAACATGCTGAACAATCTCCTTTACTTCCTCTTTACTTAAATGCGCTAAAAAATAACGTGCTAAATCCAGTGAGGCCATTAATGGATAGGAAGGACTGCTGGACTGCAAAACATATAAATAATGGCGGATTGTTTCCTTGGATACAAAGGATGACTGAATATGTAAAAAGGAAGCCATTGTCATAGCGGGAAGCATTTTATGAGCTGATTGAACAACGATATCAGCTCCTAACGAAACAGCTGAAGGTGGAAATGGGTGCCCTAAAATAAAATGAGCCCCATGTGCTTCATCAACCAAAACAGGTACATCATACCGGTGAGCATACTGAATGATAGGTTGAATATTATATGTATGGCCAAAATAGTCAGGATAAGTTAAAACAACTGCCTTTGAATGAGGATTAGTATCCAATGCTTCCTGAATATCAGATTCTGTTATTATACTATATCGGCCTGTTTCCTCTTCAAAGACTGGGGTAACAAAAACAGGCTTAGCCCCTGCTAATTCAATAGCATTCATAATTGATTTATGGCAATTGCGCTGAACAATAATAGTATCACCTGGTTTACAAACCGATAAAATCATGGTCAGGTTTCCGACTGTCGTTCCTCCTACTAAAAAGAAGGTTGCATCAGTACCATATAATTCAGCTGTTAAATCCTGCGCCTCTTTAATGGCGGACTCAGCATGATGTAAATCATCTAAGCCTGTAATTTCCGTTAAATCATAAGGGAGTATGGATTGAAACACATTAGATCCCTGACTCGGAAAAATCAGACCATTTTTGTGACCCGGAACATGAAACGAGGAAGGTTTTGATTTCACATGCTGTGACAAGGTATGAAACAAAGGTAATTCGCTCTGAGATTTCTTCATGTAAATACTCCTTAATGTATTTAGTAAGCAAAAGCGACGTACGTATGAAGAATTTTTTCACGCTACTTATACTAGCATGGAAGGTTTAATATGTGAAATAAGATAAGATAAAATAAAAATTGCCGAACGTTTATGTTCGGCAATTTTCATCTATGAAAATTGATTTAATTGATTAATAACCTTTAATTTTTCTACATAGTATTGATACTTTTCATCTCCTGGTTCTGTATGAATCATATCCTGTTCACAATCAGAGCAGATGAAAGCTGTATATACTGTAATGCCTTTGACTTTCTCCTGATGACAAACATTACATACTTTTTTAGTTATGGTTTGATTACTCATTATCCCCACCTCCATTTTCTATCATTTCCTAATCTACTAGTTTCTATACATGGTTATTATGTTTATCATCATATTCATTGATCACTACAGATGGGATAGATAAGTACATAGTAAACAGAAGCCTAATACGAAAACCATTGTATTAAAGTTGTTTTATAGAGACTTATGAGGGGATAGGATCAGTCTGCAAATAATAAATCAGTTAAATTAGCATAAAAAAGTCTTAGAATCATAATAGACTCTAAGACTTTTTTAAGTTGCCCAGCAACGTCCTACTCTCGCAGGGGAAGGGCCCCAACTACCATCGGCGCTGGAGAGCTTAACTACTGTGTTCGGAATGGAAACAGGTGTGACCTCTCCGCCATCGCCACTGGACTTTGATTCTTATATAATGCTTATATAGCACCTTCAAAACTAGATAAGAAAGGCAATCGGAATGATCAGTGCGTTTTTCGCTGTCTAGCTCCGGCTCCTAGGTCCAAGCCGTC
>NZ_FOHJ01000020.1 GCF_900111405.1 Salinibacillus kushneri
CCCGATGCAGGTGACTTAGCGTTTCCCCAATCAAAATTCAGGTTCGGGATTTGGGGGTCGTACCCAGTAAGAGAACCCTGACCTGATAAATCATCGTTAGGAAAAACAACGCCATACCAGCGATTGTCCCTGTGCAGGTCATCTAAGGAAAAATCCAGACTTGCTTCACCCGCAGTCTCTTTCACATCAACTCGGATGGAATGTTTACCTTTGGAAAGGAAAAGAGCTTGTTCCACTCTTTGGGTAGATCCCGAGTCATTCCAGTTATCGATGTATAAATTTCCATCAACATATACCCGAATACCAGCATTAGCAGTTGTAATAATATTATAGGCACCTTCATCAACATTGATATTTCGCTTATAAGTAGCAGAGAAGGTAGTATTAGCCGGAATATTTTTAGCGGGTGATAAGGTATTACCCCAATAAAAATTAATATTTTTTGTAGTAGTTTGGTCTACTGGTGTACCTTCTAAATTATCATTTTGATACATCTCGACATCCCAATTATTTGAATCCGCACTTACAACATTGTTAAAGGACATGAAAATAACTAGAATGAAAAATCCGTTTGAAAAGAGTAATTTGCTATTTAATTTTAATTTCAAATCTTTATTTTCCTCCTTTCCATATATTAATAGATTCAAGTCTAATATTATATTATTTAGTCGAAAAAGTTAAGTTGAAATATTAATAAACATGAAAAATATACAGAATATAGGTTTGGCTATTTGTTTCAATTATCCTTGAGGTTTGAAAACAGAAGATTAATCCCTTATAAAATTATCTTGATGATTTAGATAACGTATAACTTACCTTGACAATTTATTTTAATAATTGAATAATAACAAGAGATAAATTTAAGTAGTGGGAAATATATAGATAATGAATATTAAATAGAAAACTTTTATAAGGGGTGCGCAAAATATGACAAAAGTTAAAAAGGCAATAATTCCTGCTGCTGGGTTAGGAACAAGATTTTTGCCAGCAACTAAGGCTATGCCAAAAGAAATGTTACCAATAGTAGATCAACCTACAATCCAATATATAGTGGAAGAGGCTGTAGAATCGGGGATAGAGGATATAATAATTGTTACAGGTAAAGGAAAGAGGTCAATAGAAGATCATTTCGACAATGCATTTGAATTGGAAAATAATTTATTCCAAAAAGGTAAATTTGAGTTATTAGAAAAAGTCAGACAACCATCCAAAGTGGATATACATTATATACGTCAGAAAGAGCCTAAAGGACTAGGGCATGCAGTTTGGTCTGCTCGGAAATTTATAGGGTCAGAGCCATTTGCTGTTTTATTAGGAGATGATATTGTACGAGCTGAAAACCCTTGTCTTAAACAATTAATAGATGCATACGAAGAAGTGGAGTCTTCGGTAATAGGTGTTCAACAAGTGCCTGAAGAACAGACAAATAGATATGGTATTATAGACCCTATAAAGCAAGATGGGAGACTATATGAAGTGAAAAATTTCATTGAAAAACCTGTAACTAAAGATGCTCCTTCAAATGTTGCTATAATGGGTAGATATGTATTGACTCCTGAAATATTTGATTTTCTTGAAAAACAAGAATTAGGATCAGGTGGAGAAGTGCAATTAACTGACGCTATTCAAAAACTTAATAGGATTAGGAAAGTATATGCATTTGATTTTGAAGGAACTCGATACGATGTAGGAGAGAAGCTAGGTTTTATAAAAACCACTATTGAAATGGCATTATTGAGAGATGATATGAATGAGGAAATGAAGCATTATTTGAGGGAATTAGTTAATACTAATTTATAAATCTGTTTCAATCAAGAATTATGATAGAAATTTGTACTTAAGGCATAACCTTAATAAAGTAATGGTTATGCTTTTTTACCGTATGGGAATTATTAGATTTAACATTATAGGAAAGAGTGTAGATTTAAACATGGAAGAAACTAATACTAATTGCACAGTGAAACATCAAATATCTTCATTTGAGCGAATAAAAGGTAGATGGTATTTTACGTTAAATGTTAAATCAGAAAATGAATTAATCATAAAAGATGTCATTCTAAAAAAAAGAAAAGAAGATAGAATTTTTTCTGTAAATTTCTTTATTCTAAAGGATTCTCAATTCAAAATGAAACTGTCGTTCGAATACAATCCATCATATTTGGGTGATGAATCTGACTATTGGGATTTTTATTTAGAAGTATCAGTTTCGGGAAAGAAAAAGAGAGTGAGAATTGGAAATCCCAGTTATTTCGTTATAAAAAAAATTAATTATAGACTACATTCAAGTTATTTTTATGGAGACTCCTTAATTTATCCATATATAACAGTTAAGAATAGGTTGAGTATATGTATTAGACATAAAACCATTTATGATAACAAAGTACATCTTTTGAAAGAGAAACTTGCGTTTATAATTTATAACATGTTCAAATTTTACTGGGATAAGAAACATATAAAACTGATATATGAAAAATTTAGTAATACTGCCCAGGACAATTCTTATTATTTATTTAAATTTTGTTACGGTAACCATTTTAAGGAGAACATCTTTTATGTTATAAACAAACATTCAAACGACGCGAGATTTCTTGATGAATTTAAAGATAGAACTTTGGATTTTTTATCATTAAAACATTTAATTTATTTGCTTGCGTGTGATTATTTTATCTCGTCTGAATCTAAAGCACATAGTTATATTTGGAAAGAACAGAGAGGACTTATAAAGAAAGATATTGGCAGAAAGAAACATGTTTTTTTACAACATGGTGTTTTAGGTCTGAAGAAAGTTGATACCGTTTTTAAGAAGGGTAGCCCTAATGGGACTAACTTATTTAATGTGTCAGCGGTACATGAGATAAATATATTAAAAGAGCATTTAAAATATAAAGAAAATGAAATAATTTTGAGTGGACTCCCGAGATGGGACTACTTGGTAAATAAAGCTAAAAGACACAAACAAATATTAATACTGCCAACATGGAGAGATTATTTAGACGGAGTAAATTCGGAGGACTTTAAAAAGAGTGTTTTTTTTACAAGTTATGAAAAACTAATAAACTCCGAGGAACTTCATGATTTTGTAGCAAAAAATAATTTAACAATTAAATTTTGTATTCATCCACGAATGCTTAAATATCTTAAGAATTTTTCAAGTAGTAGTGAACATATTAAGGTAATACAATATGGAAAAGAGCCAATTAATAAAATGATGATGGATTCTTCCCTATTAGTCACTGATTTTTCCAGTGTTGCGTGGGATATGTTCATACAGAAAAAGCCAATTATCTTTTTTCACTTTAGAGAAGAGAATAATCCCGACAGTTATATTGATTTAGACAGAGAATTAATCGGTGATAGATGTTTTAGTGGTAAGGAAGTGGTTCAGTTATTAAAGTTTTATGCTAATAATAATTTTAAAGAGAAGTATCAATATGTTCAACGAAGGAGTCAATATTTTGGTTACTTAGACAGACATAATTCATTACGCGTTTATAAAGGAATTAAGTCCCACGAAAAACAACTTAAAAAACCAAACTTTTTGTCAAAGTTAATACAGAGTGATTTTATTCAAGGTATGAAGAATAAATTCGATATATAAACAACAAGCGAAGGGTGAGATGGATTTTGAAAGTTCAGGTTTATTTAGATAAAACCTATAACATAGATGATCAATATGTACAAATCGAAATGCTACTTAATTCGGATAATAACGAAATGATAAAAAATAAAATCAATGGACTATACCTGTTTAAGGAGAATCTAAGTGAAAAAGTTTTTTTGACAGCTAATATTACACTTAGCGGTAACAAAATTTATTGTATTGTACCAATGGAAAAATTAAATGAGTTAACTTTTGATAATAGTGGATGGAACTTTAAGTTGGAGTTAAATCTTGACAATGATAAGGTTCTCCTCAGTGTATTAAACAGACTTAAACAGAGTAAAACCATCTTGGTAAAATCAGACAAAAGAAAACTTGAATTAGTTAAAATCTATAAACAAAATAAAAGGAATTTTGAATTATGTTCCTTTAAAAAAGACATTGATTCAGTAAGAATTATTGCTGATGAAGTTGATATAATAAAAGCAAAAAATCATCAGTTAAATATAAAAAGTCGGATTAAGCCATTTGTTACGAATAAAAATTATAAATTTAATAAATTCTTTCTTTGGAAGAGTAATACTGAAATCACGGAGTTAGATAAAGTGAAAGTCGAAAAACTTCGAGATGGATATTTTTTTCAAGTCGATTTAAGCGGTTTAGCATTGTACGAAGGTGACTGGGAATTATTTGCTTCTATTGAAATAGATGAAAGTAAGTTTGTCGTAAGTGTAAAATATCAGGGAGCACAATTACAAGGTGATCTTTACAGATTATATGATAATTTCTATTTTTATAATATAGACTTTAATAACAGGAGAAATTTTGTAATTAGTACAAGAAAAGGCTCTGCAAAAAGAATGTTTTTTGTAAACGACATTAAATTACAAAGAAATCACTTACTATTAAATATAGATATTGATGCTAATATAGAGGATTTCAATATAACTGATATTGTATTTCAGAATAGAGATACGAAAAAGGAGTACAAGTATAATATTGTAAAAAAAACAGATATTCAAAATGGTACTTTATTAAAAGAAATCAATCTATATTACGCTCCTTTTATTTATGACCATTCCATTTGGGATGTGTATATAGCTTATGAACATATTGGTATAAAAAGTAGTTCAAAAGTATCTTTTTATGAAAAGGATTTAATGAATCATGATTTTATAGTATTACCTAAAACGGTGTATAATCAGGAAGGTTATCTGAAACGGTTAAGACCTTATTATACTCTAGATAAAAACCTTGCTATACTTGTAAATGAAGATGTGCTAAAATGTGATGTTTTTAAGATTACTTATGAGGAAAACAACTTAAATATTAATGGACGTTTAACTATACCAGACCTCGAATATTCTTTACTAAAAATATACTTAGAGGATGAAGAACAGCAATTAAAGTTAACAACCAATAATAAAATATATCAACAAAATGGATTTTATTATTTTGAATCTTCTTATGACTGGTCACAGTTTGATTTAGAAAATATTCAAGATAATCTTGACTTTAGTTATTATATTGATATAGATATTGTTGGTGACATATATAAAGTTCCATTAGTTTCAAACCTTGACGATATAAGGAATAAGTCTAAAATTATGATATATCCGTCATTATATAAAAACATAAATGGCTATCCAGCGGATATTAAACCTTATTATACTGAAGACAATAATTTAAAAGTATTTATTTCCAATTCACTAGATGTTCAATGTAATAAAATAGAGAGCAATAAAGATCATATTAAATTATATCTTAGAATTGAAGCACTAGATGTAATTAATAATAGTAAACCAGAATTATTATTAGAAGAGAGAAATACTGGAATGAAAATTATCGAAAAGTTAAAGAGTGAAAAGGATTGTTTCAGCGTTAAGATAAATAAAAAGTTATTACACAATCATGATGTGGATAACAAAACTGTATGGTCCCTTTTTTGCAGAGTTCAAACAAATAATCATAGTATAAAAGCCAGTATTTATTGTGATGATGCAATTTTAATTAATGGAAATTCTACATTTAAGTCGAATGCACAAGAATACAAAGGTAATTTAAAATATTCCGTCTTTATATCCAAAAAATCTAGATCTCCACAATTAGAAGTTAGAGAACTTTACATGGATGAATTCCTGGCTGGGAAAATTAAAAATTTTTTTGCGAAACTTAGTGCTAAAGTTATTGGTAAATTTGTTAAAAAACCAGTATGGTTAATTGGTGAGAATTTAGGGGAAGTAGCTCAGGATAATGGCTTTGCTTTCTTTAAGTACTGTATTGAGAATAACATTCCAGAAGATTTTTATTATATAAGCAAAGACAATAACAAAAACATCGATAATTTGGTTCCATATCAAAACAAGGTAATTAAGTATGACAGTATGAAACACTTGATTAAATACCATTTATCTGATTATTTAATAGTAGCTCATGGAATACGGGATGTTATACCTGGTTATTTCCACAGAAGAATGGGAAGGAATCCGAAAAAAGTAATCTATCTACAGCATGGAATCATTGCAATGAAAAAGTTAGATTTTAACAGCAAGTCTTATAATAGTAAAATTAGGAAGTTTGTTTCTTCGTCTACTTTTGAAAAAAATATACTGGTGAATAAAATGAACTTTAAGGAAAAGCAAATTATGATAACAGGGCTTGCTAGATTCGACTCGTTAAAGGATAATAGTATAAATAAAACAACTAGGGAAATTGTGGTTATTCCAACATGGAGAGACTGGCTTATTGACTCAAGAAATGAGTTTCTAGAATCTGACTTCTACAAAAGATACCATGATCTTTTACATGATAAAAGACTGCATTCAATCTTAGAAGAAAATAATTTAGTTTTAAAATTTTTCCCTCATATTGAGATTCAGAAGAAATATATTAAAGATTTTCAAACAACTAACAAAAGAGTCCAAATTGTAGATGTAGGTAAGGAAAGTGTCCAAGACTTGATACAGAATAGTTCTTTGATGATCTCAGACTATTCAAGTGTAATATTTGATTTTAATTATTTACAAAAACCAATTATCTTTTACCACTTTGATACAGATGAATATATGAAGTATAGAGGGTCTTATGTAGATTTAAAATCAGACCTCATTGGAGATGCCGCTTATAATCATGAAGATTTAATACAATATATACAAGAATATATTCAAAACAATTTCGAGTATAAAGAGAAATATGCTATACAATCTAAAAAGTACTATAATTTTAAAGACCGAAATAATTCAAAAAGAATATATGACGAAATCAAGAAGTTATATTAATTATGAGGTGAAGATTCGTGAAAATTACTTTTCTTGTATATAATATTTTCGGCATAGGTGGTACTGTTAGAACAGTCGCTAATACTGCCAATTATTTTGCCTCGATGGATTATGATGTAGAAATAATAAGCGTAAGAAGAACTAGAAAGAAGCCAACTTTTAAATTTCATAAGAAGGTAAAGATTACACATTTGTTTGATGCAAGAAGGGGAATGCTCTTTGGGAAAAACACACCATTGTATAAAAAATTAATAAAGAGAATTTTGCTAAAAATACCGAGTAGATATATTGATAAAACTGAAGATTTATATCATATGTTTAATTTTTTTGTGGATTTGAAGATTATTTCAGCATTGAAAAAAATTAATAAGGGTGTATTAATAACAACTATTCCTTCCTTTAATATATTGGCAACAAAATTTGTGAGTAAGAATGTTATAAAAATTGGTCAAGAACATAAATATTTTGAAGGTCATGATTCAAGCTTACAAAGGAAAATCAAAAAATATTATGATAAATTAGATGCATTAGCTTGCCTAACCGATTATGATATAGAAAGGTTTAGAAAAAATCTAAAAGGTGAAGTTGATATTTACAAAATAGAGAATGCAACACACCTTCCACCAGATAATGCTGCATTAGATTCAAAAGTAATTATGGCGGCTGGAAGGTTTGTGTATCAAAAGGGTTTTGATTTATTAATACCGGCTTTCTCGCGTGTTATTGAGAAGCATCCTGAATGGAAACTTAAAATTTTTGGTGCGGGTCAGGATGAACCCCTGCTTAGAGAGAAAATCTTTGAGGAAGAGGCTTATAATAATATTTTCCTAATGCCTAAAACAAATGATGTAATTGGAGAAATGATTAAGTCATCAGTTTATGTATTAAGCTCAAGATATGAGCCATTCGGTATGGTTATAATAGAAGCTATGTCAGTAGGACTACCATGTGTGAGCTTTGCCTGTTCAGGACCAAAAGAAATTATTAGAAACAATGAAGATGGTATCTTAGTTGAAGAAGGGAATATCGAACAACTTTCTGAAGCATTATTAAAGATGATAGAAAATGAAAATTTAAGAAAAGAAATGGGGAGAAATGCCAAGAAAAATGTTGAAAGGTATACCTTTAATGTCATAGGGGAAAAGTGGCAGGCTTTATTAAAAGAACAAGAACAGAAAAAGGCTAAGGAATGAATTTGATTTTGGATATGGAGAGATTGAAAATGCACTCGTTCGTTAAGAAAATAAAAAATTCTAGATACACAAAAATAGTGTATAAAATGGTTTTTTTTCTTTTGGCAAAATTGCCTGCTAAAAAGAATACGATTGTGTTTGAAAGCTTTTCTGGAAAGCAATATAGTGATAATCCAAGAGCAATTTATGAATACATGAGGACCCAAGGTATACGCTATACTATGTATTGGAGTGCGGACAAGAGACATATTAATAAATTTGTGGGGCGAGATCTAAACTATATTAAAAGATTTTCTATCAAATGGCTATTTATAATGGCTCGATCAAAATATTGGGTTATTAATAGTAGGTTACCTTTGTGGATACCTAAGCCTAAACATACGGTATATTTACAAACTTGGCATGGTACCCCTTTAAAAAAATTAGGTGTTGATATTGGAGAAGTCCATATGCCTGGTACCTCTACAGTAAAGTATAGGGAAAACTTTGAAAAGGCATCAAAGAAGTGGGATTTTTTAATTTCACCTAATGCTTACTCAACAGATATTTTCAAACAAGCCTTTAATTTCAATAAGAAATTAATAGAAACAGGGTACCCTCGTAACGATTATTTGATAAATAATAATAATGAAGAGAAGATTAATGAGTTAAAAAAAAATTTGGATATTCCTCTTAATAAAAAAATATTACTTTATGCACCTACATGGAGGGATAATAACTATTATTCTGTTGGTAAATACAAATTTCAAATGAAATTAGATATTAATAAATTAAAGAAAGAATTAGATGATGAATTCGTATTAATATTGAGAATGCATTACTTAGTTGCTGAAGATATAGATATTAGTAATTTTGATGGTTTTGTTTATAATTTATCTGATTATGAAGACATAAGAGATTTATACTTAATTTCAGATACTTTAATTACTGATTATTCCTCAGTATTTTTTGATTATGCCATATTAAAACGACCAATTATTTTCTTTGTATATGATTTGGAAGAATACAGAGATACACTTAGAGGTTTTTATTTTGATTTTGAAAATAGAGCACCGGGAAAACTTACCAAGACTACTGATGGGATTATAGAACAGATAAATAATATTCAATCAGGTAGCTATCCCCTTCCGAACAATTATAATGAATTTTATAGTATGTTTTGTATGCTTGAAGATGGTTATGCTTCAAAACGTGTAATTGAAAGAGTTTTTGATGATATTTATGAAAAGTAAGGATTTCGTTATTAATATGGAACGTGTTATATTGTAATTAAACAAATTATATCTTTATGATTATTATGTTAGGTAGGTAAATTACAAACATGAAATCTGCTATTAAAATAATAAGAGAACAAATAAATCATTTTTATTTAGTTCGAAGGCTTTCATTATATGAACTTAAAAGTAAAAATAAAAATAATTATTTAGGTATGACTTGGGAAATACTAAATCCAACAATACAAATTCTTATATATTGGTTTGTATTTGGAACGCTACTTGGGAGGGAACCCATAGAAGTTGACGGAAAAGGTATCCCATTTGTTTACTGGCTTATGGCTGGTTTCTTTATGTGGATTTTTTTCTACCAATCGACTATACAAGGCTCTAAATCAATTTTTTTACGGTTAAAGATGTTATCTAAGATGAATTTCCCTATAAGTATCATACCTACTTATGTGATTTTTTCGCAGTTTTATATCCATTTACTTTTACTTTTTATAACCATAAGTATTTATCAATTTGCTGGTTACTTTATAAGTATATATTCCATTCAACTTATATACTTTATGTTTGCTGCTTTTTGTTTATTTATTTCAATTGCTCTTATCACATCAACGCTTTCAACAATAGTAAGAGATGTGCATATGCTTTTGAATTCAATATTAAGAATGATGTTGTATTTATCAGGAGTTTTATGGCCTATTTCCATGCTAAAGGATTATCCTTCTATTGTAATGACTCTTATGAAAATGAATCCCCTTTTTTATATTATAGAAGGTTATCGTGCTGCTTTTTTTACAAATGACTGGTATTTTATTGAAAATTGGCAATATACACTTTATTTTTGGGGATTAGTACTTCTTTTATTTCTTTTCGGATCAATGTTGCATATAAAGTTCCGGAGACATTTTATTGATTTCTTATAAAGGTTTGTGAGGAAAATGGAAAAAGCTATTAAAGTAAAAAATGTTTCAAAAAAGTATAAATTATATAATAGAAATAAAGAACGCGTTTTAGATTTGATAACACCAAAGCAATATGGGGAGGATTTCTACGCACTTTCAAATGTTAATTTTGAGGCTGAAAAAGGAGATATTGTTGGTTTTGTAGGAATCAATGGATCCGGAAAATCAACATTATCTAATATATTAGCTGGTATTGTTCCGGAAACTTCTGGAACTGTGGAGATCAATGGACAAGCATCTCTAATTGCTGTTTCGGCTGGTCTCAATAATCAATTAACAGGTAGAGATAATATTGAACTAAAGTTACTAATGTTAGGACTTAATAAGGATAAGATTAAAGAGTTAGAACCACATATAATAGAATTTTCTGAATTAGATAAGTTTATTGATCAACCTGTAAAGTCCTATTCAAGTGGAATGAAATCTAGGTTAGGATTTGCTATTTCAGTTAATGTAGATCCAGATATATTAATTATTGATGAAGCTTTATCAGTAGGAGATAAAGCATTTGCTGAAAAGAGTTTAAATAAAATGAAAGAATTTAAGGAACAAGGGAAAACGATGATATTTGTTAGTCATTCTCTAGGCCAGATGAAAGAGTTTTGTGAGAAAATTCTTTGGCTCGAGTTTGGTAAAGTAAAAGACTTTGGGACAGTAGAAGAAGTTCTTCCTAAGTATGAGGAGTTTTTGAACAAGTATAAAAAGATGTCTAAAAAAGAAAAAACTGACTATAGAGAAGCAGCGTTAACGAGAAGATAGAGATTGTCGGGCTTGTCAATAATTTTGTGTAAATCCCTTTTCAGTAGATCATAGCGGTAGCTGCTTGTTCTTATTATTTTGCCTGATAAAATCTAGTTCTTCCTTGTGATATGTACGGTCTCTTTTTCGACTCTCTAACGTCGAAATTAGACTATGAGTGGTATTCCATCCCATCCCAATAAATGGACACAAAATGTTCTTTCATCTTTTGTTCATGAAAGGCCCTGCACCTTTGCGACAGTTACTTAACTTTTAAACCGTTTGTTTAGAATAGTAATCTATACATTCAGACATACAACATTAAGTATAGATAGTAAAAACATTAATTGTAAGATACACAAAAAGATGTCATAATAATATTAATATACGTTTTTAATTACGAACTAGAGTTGAAGGGGTTAAAAAAATGCCCAATACAGAAAATATAATAAAAATTATGGACATCCCTCTCTTTAACATAAATAAGGAAGATTTAATATCTTTTTATATTCACCCTGATTTATTATATGAGAACAAAAGATTCATGGTTACTGCAAATCCGGAAATTGTTATGCGAACTAGAGAAGATAAAAAATATAAGAGAGCTATACAAACAGCAGATTATATTATTCCTGATGGTGCAGGAATAATTGTAGCATCAAAAATAATGGGGCAGCCTATTAAAGAGAGAATTCCTGGTATAGAGATGATGACTCATTTAATTGAATATGCAGAGGAGAAAGGCTTAACCTGCTATTTTTTAGGCGCAAAGGATGGGGTTGTACAAAAAATGATATACAATTTAAAAGCTCAGTACCCTAAAATAAAAATAGCAGGTTATAATCACGGATATATCTCTTTAGATAATCAAGAAGTGGTCAATGAAATTAAATCCCTTAGACCAGATCTAGTATTTGTTGCACTTGGATTTCCAAAACAGGAAAAATGGATAGCACGCCATTATCATGAGTTTGATAAGGGTTTATTTATGGGCGTAGGCGGAAGCTTTGACATCTTTGGAGGAGAAGCAAAACGGGCTCCGGAAGGCTGGATAAAGTTAAACTTAGAGTGGTTTTATCGCTTATTAAAACAGCCGTTTAGGTGGAAAAGAATTATAAAAGTATTCGAATTTTTATTTCGAATCATTCTTAGAAAATATTAACAAGGGACGATTCTATAACTGTTTAGACTAGTCTTTTTTTAAGTGTGCCCGGCATATGCATATTTTAGGTCGTATTGTATATGGATTATCTTTTTATGGACGAATGTGATGGGTTTTAAAAGATAATTTAAATTCGATATATCAAAAACAATGCCAATCTTCTCATATAGGTTAAAGCCATATTTCTTCTTAATATAACTGGGCTTTTCATCTCTATTCACAAGTATCATCATACAATTAAAATAAATATATTCCAGAAGAATAAATAATAAAGCTGAGTGAACATTCAAGAATCCAACAGCTTGAATATGATAAAGAAGTAAAAATTAACTCAGATAAGTTGTAGATTGTCTAATATAAAAGTACAAGCTAATAAGAAAATATAAAACAAACTTTACTGGACAAAAGACAAACATGTAATCCCATAGTATTTGGTCATATAAGGCCATAATTAGCTTGCATAATCAAGCGATTTGTGGAGGATGTTGGAATGGTAAATTTTCTCTCAAAAGACATATTATAATGGCTGAATGGCTGCAATATTGAACCGTATTTCCTGCAATGTTAAAAATGTTTGATGAGAAAATTCATCAAGCATTTTTTTATTTATGTTGTAATTTCCCCATACATATTGTATCTTTATTAAAGAATAAATAGAATTATAGAGATTTAAATCAAAAGACGAAATCCAAAATGAATGAAACTAATAAAAAGGTCAATACGTCTAAACTTAAGAAAGCTTACGCAAAAACCCTCAAAAAATATTTTACCAGTTTCGTAATTTTATGAATGTGTACATGTAATAGGTATTAGTATCCCTGTTCATCGTGAAGGAGGATCCCAATGGAATACATCGCTTTGATTTTGTTATCTTTAGTGTTTTCATTAATATTGACACCACTTGTTAAAAAGTTAGCTATTAAAATAAATGCTGTTGACCAGCCAAATGAAAGAAAAGTTCATAAAAGAGTGATGCCCCGAATGGGAGGATTAGCAATATATGTAAGCTTCCTATTGGGAGTCTTGATCCTTTCCCCCGAGGGGATTCATATTTGGCCGGTAATGATAGGTGCTACTTTTATCGTGATTCTTGGGTTATTAGATGATTTATACCAACTCTCAGCAGGAATTAAATTTGGAGGACATTTGATTGCTGCGTTTACTGTTGTATTAAGTGGTATTCAAATCGACTTCATTACGATTCCATTTGGACCAAGAATTGAATTTGGTTTGTGGAGTATCCCAATTTCTGTGCTTTGGATTGTAGCTATCACGAATGCTATTAATCTTATAGATGGATTAGATGGCTTGGCATCTGGTGTCTCAGCGATTGCTCTGATTACCATTTCCGGCATGGCTCTTTCCATGGGTAGCATATTCGTCGCATTTCTTGGGTTGTTACTCTTAGGAAGCACTCTAGGATTCTTGTTTTATAACTTTAATCCAGCCAAGATTTTTTTGGGAGATACAGGATCATATTTTCTTGGGTACATGATTAGTGTATTATCGATTTTAGGTTTATTTAAAAATCTAACTTTCTTCTCAATTATTGTACCGATTATCATTTTAGGTGTACCTCTTGTAGATACCACCTTTGCTATTATTCGCCGTATGGTAAAAGGTAACCCTTTGAGTGCGCCGGATAAGTCACACTTACATCATTGTTTAATTAGATTAGGTTACAGTCATAGAAAATCGGTCCTGATGATTTATGGATTAAGCGGAATTTTTAGTTTGGCTGCAATTATTTTTACTCGTAGCACGATGTGGGGATCGATGATTATTCTCTTGATGTTAGCCGTACTTATTGAGCTTACCGTAGAGATTACTGGACTGATTAGTCAAAACTATCGACCAATGTTAAATTTAGTGTATGGTAAACGAAAATCAAAATTAAAATAGAGATGAGGTTAGAGTTGATATTGGTTCAACTCTAATTTTTGGCTTGAAATATATGTTTGGGTACGAAAAATTCAAAATGAAGACTTCAGTAAACGATTCTATGAAGGCATTCAATTTTGGAACGCTAAAAAGGCAATCTATAGAGTAAAGGCCCTAATTACCCGAACATGGAGATCATGTTAAGATAGGAGACCTTTAAAGCAGCTGTTGAATAAGCGTTGGGATGTTCGGTTGTGGTAGCAGATCGATTTACACCGTCACTCAAAAGTCTCTGTTTCGCATTATCATTGGATTTCTACACAGATTAGTTTAACACCTAAATATTTACGATCCCCAAGTTGAAATCTTTATTTTAGTTACGAATAGTTACTAACTTATAAAACTAGTTGAAAAAGTCTATCAAACGTTGTAAAATAATGGGTAGATATAGAAAAAAATGTCTTTGGGGGAATACTAGAGAAAGTAGTGAGCTACATGACTAACGAAAAAAGAGAATTTGCTGCTATTCTTGAAAAGCTTTATTGGAATGGAGAAAAGTCAACATCAAGTATAGACGCCATTATGAAAGATCTCAAACTTGACTTGAAGAGGTACATAAACAACACCAAACTGGATATAGTAAACAAAAAATCATTGGAATGAAATGAAATTCCGCCTCAAATATTGTTAAAGCGATATTTGAGGCGGTTTTATTTGGATAATAATAAATTAGGTCAGGAGTGGGAGTATAAGGTGACAGGTACCAACCACCTATTCTAAATAGTACACATGGCAGTATCCATAATTATTAAGCTTTTTATATGTTTCAATATTAGGAAGCTTCTTAACTATTGAATTTATAATTAATTTATCCTTAGAGTGAATATACACAACAAAATCGCTATTATCTGTATTTTGATAAAGAGATTCGAGATCCTTCATATTATAAAAAGTTACACTTTTATAATGAGATAATTCAACATAATTAGTAGGGATTTTCCATGTTTTATCATATATATAAATGCTGTTTTTATTACTATATTTCTCTGCTATTTCCACTGCTTTTTCACTATTTAAGATTAAGTATTCAAAAGATGTTGTTTTTATATAACCATTTATACTAATTAAAAACAACATCGTACAAACAATAAATATAGATACTTTTTTGGAGAAATAAAGTTTTACTGATTGGAAAACTACAGATACAAAAATAAGTATTACTACAGGGAAAATTGGCTGTAAATACCTTTCTGCTGAATATATAGCAATCTTAGAAATAAGTAAGAAATATAAAGAACAGGCGATTAACAGGAAAACAATTTTAAATAAAAATTGGTTATTTAACACCTTAGAAATTCTCTTCTTACGTAGTAGGTTGGTTATAAAAGCAATACAGATAACAATAACAAAAAATAATAAATAACCTCCAAATAAATTTTTACTAATTACATTCCAAAAAAATTTAATGGAATGCAGGTATCCATTCATATTTATTAAGTTATCTATAGATTCTTCTCCACGACTTCCTCCTCCTAAAATGTGCTTATAAATACTTGGGAAAATAATAAGGACGGTGATAATTGTTAGTAGATATGTACATATATAAATAAATAATTCTTTAAACCTTTTTCTGTACAGTAAAACTAAAACAAATAATGAACAAATGAAGAAAGTAAAAACTATAAAATAATAATGAGTTAAAGCTCCAGCTAGAGATACTGCAAACAAAGTTAGAAAAAACTTGTAGTTTTTAGTGGATATAGAATGAATATACTTTATGTGAATAAAGGATATTAATAAACAAAAGAACATTGTCATTATATACATTCTAATAAACATCATATCTGAGATTATTCCTGGATTAATTGCCCAGAATAAACCGGTGATATAAGCAATAGCTTTATTATTCGTTAAAAGAAGAGTAAATTTATATAGTATTAAAATAATAAGAGCATTAAAGAGTATGTTAACTCCAATTCCAATATATTTACTGAATTCACCTGGCATAAATGAACTAATAGTATGGATGATTGCATAATAAAAGGGAGGATGTACATCATTGGCCTGATTTCTCCATACATTTTTATAATCAAATTTTGTTCCAACCGATGTGGATAGAAAACTTTCTTGAAACTGTCCATAGGAATCATATGTTTCACCTGGATTGATGTTAATATAACTTGTACTGTTAGAAAGGCTATAGGTTAAAAGTTCGTCAATATGATAGTTTATTTTTTGAGTGGACATAATAATGATAATTATAGTCGAGAGTAGAACAATAGAAATAAGCGCGATATTGTTTTTGATTAATTTGGCATTATTCCCCATTTTGCATAAACTCCGTTTCTTAATATTAAGCTAATGTTATAATAATTTGCGACCTCTGTTCATTATCAATCAACTTCCTTGTTAGAAAATACAAACCATTTACTGGTTATATAGTTAAATATTATAACTACTATGTTTGCAATTATTTTTGCCACCAAGTCGTCTAAGTATAGAAAAAATTCAATTATTATATACATAACAAGCAAGTCAACTAATAGTGAAAGAATACGGTAATGAACGAAAAGAAAAAAGCGTTTGATATTTTGAATAATATCATCGTATCCAGCTCTAAATACGTATTTTTTATTGGTAAAGTAAGCGAACAATACTGCTGCAATCCAGGCAAGAGCTGTTGAGAACTGGTAATTTAGTGAAATAACCTTAGTCAAAAAAACATAAACGAGAAAATTAATTAATGTAGTTAAAATACCAAAAATAATGTAATTAGTGATTTCTTTACTCATTTTCATGTACAACTAAATCCTTATTATCATTATATTCTTGAACTAAATACACCGGTCTTTTTTTTGTTTCATTGAAAATACGGCCTAAATACTCTCCTATAATACCAAGAGAAAGTAATTGAATCCCGCCCAGGAATAGGATCACACTCATTAAAGAAGGATAACCAGAAACTGACTCACCCAACACAAGCGTTTTAATAATAATAACAAACATATAAATAAAAGCTCCAATTGAAATCAATAATCCTAAATATGATGAGAGTTTTAATGGATAAGTTGTAAAAGAAGTTATTCCCTCAATGGCTAAATTAAATAATTTAGTATAATTCCATTTTGTATTTCCTGCAAGACGTTGATCTCTACTAAATAAAACTTCCTTTTTCTTAAATCCAAGCCAGCTAAATAAACCTTTAGTATATCTCTGTGATTCTCTTATTTGTCGCAGGGCATTTATGCATCGGCGGTCAAGCAAACGAAAATCCCCAGTATCTTGCTGGATTGGTATAGTTGTTGTCTTCTTTAAAAGTCTATAAAATGCTTTTGATGTCGACTTTTTTAACCACGTTTCTCCCTGACGATCTATCCGTTTTGCATAGACATCATCATAGCCTTGTTCCCAGTAAGAAATCATGTCGTAAATTAATTCGGGTGGGTCCTGCAAATCAGCATCTATAATTACCACTGCATCACCCTTAGAATAATCAAATCCTGCCAGCATGGCTACCTCTTTACCAAAGTTTCTTGACAAATCTATATAAGAAATCCTGTGATCTGAATTCCTCAATTTTTTTATAATTGCTAGAGTCTTATCAATACTCCCATCATTAACGAATAATATTTCAAAGTTGTACTCATCTGTCCTTTTTGTAACTTCATTTACTCTACTGTAGAATTCTTCTATTACTTGTTCTTCATTATAGACAGGTACCATAATAGTTATTAATTTTTTCATTTTGACCTCCTCTAGTTTTTTACTCAACGTTTGATTATTTATCTAAGGGGGGCGTAGATAGTAATTGATACCTATTTTAATCGCTAAATTCAACATAATATTGTAACATATTTGTTATTTTCATGCTTAATTGTGAATGTGCAATTAGATAGTTATTATCTTATTATGTAGTATACCCGTGGATAAGGAATATTAAAGGTGACAATGGAAGGCGACATAGATGATTAAATGTAAAAAATACTTTACGTATATAAAATATTCTGTTTACAAGTAAGATTTAAGAATAGTGGAGGATTGAATTGTGGTTACAAACACTTACACATACTAAGTTTAAGTTTATGTAAAAATATGTGATAATAATAAATGATTTGTAAAGATTCTGTAAAGATGATTGGTGGGGTGAAAAAGTGACATTTAATGAAGTTATGGCATTAATAATGCCTTCTGTTATTGGATTATTATTTTATTCCAAGATTATTCAGCGGAGTATTACATGGTTTGAAGTATTAAGTAATCTCGCTTTACTTATAGTGATTACAAATTCCATATGCTACGGGTTATTAATTTTTATTTTTAACAGAACTACACTGTTATTTAGTATTTTGTTCACAATGAAATACAGTATCTTAGCGACTTTGATTTCAGTAGTAATTGCCTTCATATACCGGTTTATTGAATTAAATGTAAAAATAAAAGTAAAAGTGGAATCTCAAAATGAAAAAAATAATTAATATAGTTGCATCTTTTCTAACATTTATACTCTTAAGTATTGCAGCATTAATATGTGCTACTGCAAAGTATATAAGTAATAATTTTGCAAATCAAGGCATAGATGAAATGATTTTTTATCTAATGAGTGGTATAGAAGGTACATCAAACGATGTTTTTGTTACGGCCATTAAACAAGGAACACTTCCATTTTTATTGATTTTTTCCTTCTTATTAATTCCTTTTATTAAATTTAAAAAGAGGGAACATATTATATCTTTAGAAATTAGAAATAAAAAAATAGATATCCATATATTCCCTCTTAGGAAATTAAGACTAATATATGCTTTTTTAGTTATGTTAGTGTCGCTATTTTTAAGTTATAAGTTACTTGGATTTGATCATTATTTAGAGCAATTAGACCAGCAATCCACATTTATAAGTAAAGAATATGTAAGTGGCAGGGATGTAGCCATAAACTTTCCAGAAAAAAAGAGAAATTTAATTATTTTATATTTAGAGTCTATGGAAAATTCGCTGATTGATAAGAAAAGTGGTGGTGGCTGGGATTATACCGTAATCCCCGAATTAGAGAAGTTAGCAAAAGAAAATATAAACTTTTCTAACACAGATCTAATTGGCGGAGCGTTTCCTGTTACGGGTACAGATTGGACTGTTGCAGCACTCACATCCACTACTTCCGGTTTGCCATTAAAAATTCCGGTAAATCAGAACCTTTATAGAAATTCAGATAACTTTATGCCAGGTGCATATACTTTAGGAGATATATTAAATAAAGAGGGATATAATTTAGAAGTTATGTTTGGTTCTGATGCGAGTTTTGGTGGACGTAGGAACTACTATGAAAGTCATGGTAACTATAAGATATTTGATTTAAATACGGCTATAAAAGAAGGGAAAATGGAGAAAGGTGATAAGGTCTGGTGGGGATTTGATGATACGCATTTATTTAAGTGGGCAAAAGAAGAAATAACTTCTTTAGCTCGTTCAGATCAACCTTTTAGTTTTTCCTTTTTGACCGCGAACACCCATTTTACTGATGGATATTTGGAAAGTGGGGCAGATGATAAATTTAATACTCAATATGAAAATGTCTATGCTTACTCATCTGAACAGGTAAATGAATTTATAAAATGGTTACGAGATCAAGATTTTTACGAAGAGACCACTCTAGTAATAATGGGAGACCACCTCAGTATGCAAGGTGGTGGATTCTTCCCAACGTATACTTATGAAGGTTATAAACGAACCATTTACAATACATTTTTGAATACAGCAGTTGAGCCTGATAAAGAAAAAAACAGATTTTTTTCCTCTTTAGATATGTATCCTACTATTTTGGCAAGTATTGGAGTAGAAATAGAGGGAAATCGATTAGGATTAGGAACCAATTTGTTTTCAGAAAGAAGAACGTTAATTGAGGAATTTGGATTTAAACACGTAAATAAACATCTTGATAGACAATCAAATTATTACAATAAAAACATTTTGAAGGATGATTATTTAGAGTTAATAAAGCAAGCAAATGGCAATAAATAGGCTGGCTGTTATGTATTTTTTATGGTTTACTAATTTTACTAATCAGTATAATTTGTACAGCAGTTCTAGTTATATAAAAACAGCTTGGCAAAAATAATAATTTTAATGCTACTAAGTTTAAGTCAATGTTTTATTTACTATAAATACAGAGAGTAAATGTACTGGTACGATGTTCGGCAAAAGTCACTAGGTGGTATATCGTTTTAGGAGGGATTTACAAAAAAGGCCAAAAAACAGTGGGCTCCAACCCGCTGTTTTCATCCTCCGCTTCCTTGAAAATAGCTTGTCCCACACCACGACACCCCTTTATTCCTCCTTAAGGGGAAATTAGGAATCACAGTATCAATTTTCCATATTCCCATATATCCATTATTCGTAACTTTATACAATGCTCATCTTTATCAAATGACTAGTCGGTTGTCGTATTACTAAGCATATTAGTTACCTCCTACTATTTTATTGAATAATTCTTTATCATTCTTTCCGGAACAATTATGAGAGAGGATACAGTTTTGTCATCATCCGCAAGTTGTTGAATAATATCAAGCAGAAATTAACCAGATTTCGTTGAAAATTAATGATGGAACCTTAAATGAAGGGAACTCCTATTATGATTATCTGCATTATAAGAACGGTCATTACTTGTCTTGGATCTGTTTTCTTGCATGATATTGAAAAGGTATCTTTGTTTCTGTTGGTTTAAAGTGATAAGTTCTGGTAATCTTAATGATAGTTAACTTATATTCGCTTCAACTGGAGGGGGTAAAATTATGGAATTTATAGTAGCCACGCATTCCTATTTATTTAGAGTCCATATAAATGTGGAAAATGAGAAAATTGAAAATTACCAAGTGCTGAATGAAAATCATCATTATGGAATCGCACTTGCTCAGAATCAGGTTCATGTGGTAAAGCGAATCAACAATGATATTCTTTTGCCGCAGATAGATACATATGATATCAGAAATAACCAATTATTGCGTTCGACAACAGACTTACATCAAATGAACTTCGGTGATATACATCAAATGATTGAGGAAAATGATGGAATGCATATTGTGAATACAAGGTTTAATAGCATTGTTTTTTACAGCTTTAATGGAAATAAAATCAATGAGTACTTTATTGATGGTAAAACTGAAGATATTAACCATATCAACTCTGTTTATCAGTGCGGAGGGCTGCTATTCACTTTATTCCATAATAGAGGTAGAAAAGAAAGTGAAATCGCTATTTTTAAACATGATAAGTATAAAGGTTATACCCTCCAGCATCTCATACCTGTATGGCATACAGGCTGTCATAACTTATTTGTTGATGGCAATTACTTGTACTATAACGCTTCATCTAAAGGTCTTTTTGTGGTGGTTGATTTAAATAAGCAGCGTATTTTGAAGGAAATATCCCTTCCAGGTCATACGAAAGGAATGTCAGTGACCGACGGGTATATTGTCATTGGTTTCTCTGATCATGCATCCCGGGAGGAAAGATTTACCACAAAGGGGCATTTAGCTTTTATAGATAGAAAATCATTGACTTTAATTCATACCATAGACCTGAAGCTGCCTACGCTCCCTCACAATGTAGGAAATGTCAACGAAATACGTGCAATTTCCGAGAGTGAATATGCACATGTAAATCAAAAAGAATCGGAAATCGATTGGTCATCAATCAAGTTGGCAAAGAGTGACCTCTATTTTCAGACAAGAAAACGATTAGGGAAGTTATATAATCTTGCAAAAAAAGTGATAAATAAATAATAGAATTTGTCTAATCCCCTTAGTAGATCTTATGATATATCACAGGAAAAGGGGATTTTTAGTTTGGAGTCATGACAGTTCCAAATCCTGTTCCAATATATTGACTTCATTTAATGGATATGATTTATTTAATTGTAAACATAGAATATATAGTAGAATTTAAATAAGGACTATAACTAGTGATTTCAAATAGATTATAAGAAAACGTATAGCTGAATATCTTCTTTTAGTAAAGGCTATATTGGTTAAAACAGAGGAAATTTGTTTCTATAAATAATGATTGATTCTGACGTTTACAGGAGTGAATGTGTTGAAAATATTAGCAAGCCCGGCGTTTGATAATAAAGAAGGTAATCCATATAATTATTTACTCTATACAAATTTACAGAGTTTAGAACCTAATATTATTATAGAAGATTTTAAATGGGAAAAGCTGTCCGAACAAAAATGGGATATTTTACATTTCCATTGGCCTGAAACCTTTTTTAATAAGAAAAATAGGGTAGAAGCTCTTAAAGAATTAGTGAAGTATTTTATTATAATCAAAACCGCAAAGAGACAAAATACGAAAATTGTCTGGACGATACATAATCTTGAAGCGCACAGCAGATTGTACCCACGTATGGAAAAATGGTACAAAAATTGGTTTATTAAACAAATTGATGGGGCAATTGCCTTAACTGAATCAGGTTTAGAACTGGCTCATAACCATTTCCCAACTTTAAAGGATGTGGACACAACCGTTGTGTATCACGGTCATTATAAAGACAGCTATCGAAATGATATTAGCAAAAAAAATGCCAAAGAAAAACTGGATATATCCGAGTATGAAACAGTGTTCACATACTTTGGTCAAATAAAAGAGTATAAGAATATTCCTGAATTAATTAACCAATTTCAAAAAATGAAAGATGAAAGCAGTTGCTTGCTCATAGCCGGAAAGCCAGAGTCTGAGGCATTAAAAGAAAGAATTGAGATCTTAGCAAAGACAGATAACCGTATTAAATTATTCTTGGAGTTTATTGATGATGACGATGTTCAACTTTATATGAATGTTGCTGACGTCGTCGTTCTTCCCTATAAAGAAATTTTAAATTCAGGTACAGCCCTTTTAGCTTTATCCTTTAATCGCCCTTTGTTAGTACCCAATAAGGGTGCCCTTAAAGAATTAAGGAATCAATTTGGTGAAACAATCGTATTTACGTATAATCATTCCTTAAGCGTTGAAGACCTGGAAAAGACCAGCCAAGCACTTAAGTTAGTTCCATCTAATGAAGATACGAATTTTATTGATGAGGAATCTGTTTTCAATTGGAGAGAGGGTTCCAGAAAAACGTTGGAGTTTTATAAATCGCTTTTAAAATAGGCAGGTTTTATTTAGGAGGATCCAAATGAAACGAATTTTTATTGTAGGTGCCCCGAGATCCGGCACAACATTGTTGCAAAGTATGCTCTCCTCACACTCAAGTATTAATTCTTTTACAGAGAGTCATTTTTTTACAAATAATTTTAAAAGCTACAAAAAGTTATTCTACGGAGTTAAAAAAGGAATTAATCAATCTGTAGAAGAATTTATGAAGGAAAATAAATTTGATAAAGAGCTTATTCAGGAGTGGCGTGAGGAAAAGAAGAAAACTGCGAAACAGTATGGGAAGAATTTCATTAAATTACTCGATCAGTATACAATTCATCAGAAAAACAAGGTCTGGATTGAAAAAACACCTGCTCATTTATATTTTGTTCCTTTTATTCATAAAGTTTGCGAGAATGCACAATTTATTCATATAGTCCGGGATGGTAAGGATGTTGCGGCCTCCATTTATGATGTAGCCAATAGGAGTCCAGAAATATGGGGCAGAAGGTCTCTGGAGCAGTGTGTGGACCGGTGGAATCACGATGTAGAAGTAAGTATTAAATATTTGAGTCGACGAAATCACTTTGGAGTGACATATGAATCATTAGTCGATGAACCAGAAAAAATCTTAAAACGGCTATGTCATCAATTAGGAATTGAATGGGAAAGTAACATGCTTGATTTTTCCTCTGCAACTTCCAATCTTGTTACAAGTAAGGAAAAATGGAAACAAAATAACTATAAAGGACTGACTAAGCACAATCGTCTGAATAAATTGAGTCATGACCAAAAAGAGTATGTAAGCAAATATATCAATATGAATTTATATACGAAATTTTCAAATTTAGTAGATTTGGAATAAAGTTTAAGTTATGGAATTGCTTTAGAGGAAATATATGTAGGAGGTTTTTTGATGAGACTAGTTTTATTATCCGGAGGGTCAGGTAAGCGGTTATGGCCTCTGTCAAATGATTCCAGATCAAAGCAGTTTTTGAAAATGTTAAGTAATCAGAATGGTGAAGAACGGGAATCCATGGTCCAAAGAGTATGGGGACAACTTAGCATAAGTGATTTAGCAGATAATTCTGTTATTGCGACGAGTAAGTCACAGGTCGACATGATTAAAAGTCAATTAGGCCTCGATGTTCCAATAATAACCGAGCCAGAAAGACGAGACACCTTTCCCGCCATTGCGTTGGCTGCTACTTATTTATATTCCGTGCAAAATACGAATCTGAACCAAGTTGTTGGAATATTACCTGTGGATTCTTATGTTGAGGATCACTTTTTTAATAGAGTAAGGGAATTGGAAGAAGTTCTTCTTGATTCCAACGCAGATTTAGCCTTAATGGGGGTTACTCCAACCTTCCCATCGGAAAAATATGGTTATATTGTGCCAAAGAAAATCAACAAAAACGATTACTTTGTCGTTGATTCCTTTAAGGAAAAGCCGAAAGAAGAGACCGCAAAAAGTCTAATGGAGAAGAATGCTTTATGGAACTGTGGGGTTTTTGCTTTCAGACTTTCGTATATCATTGACTTATTAAAAGAAAAGGGTCTTCCCGTCCAATATGATGAACTTGTTGAACAATACAGTCAATTACCAAAAAACAGTTTTGACTATGAGGTCGTGGAAAAGGCTAACCATATTATTGCTTTACCTTACGATGGGTACTGGAAAGATCTTGGTACGTGGAATACCATAACAGAGGAAATGGCGACAAATGTCATTGGTAAAGGAATTATCAGTGAAGATGTTAAGAATTCGCATGTGATTAATGAACTAGACATTCCTGTTACTCTATTAGGTGTCAGTCATGCGGTTGTAGCTGCGAGTCCAGATGGAATACTCGTGACTGATAAAGAATCCAGTCCAAAGGTAAAAGAGTATGTGAAAGATGTTGGCGGTCGCCCAATGTATGAGGAGCGCAGATGGGGCTGGTATAGAGTGTTGGATTATACTAAATATGAAGAAGGAAATGAAGTCCTGACCAAAAGAATCGGTATTCATTCCGGTAAGAATTTAAGCTATCAGATTCATTATAAACGCAGCGAAGTATGGACAATTGTGAAGGGTGAAGGTGTACTTATTTTAAATAATGAGCACAAACATGTAAGAACTGGTGATGTTATTCAAATACCTTTATCAGCAAAGCATGCCATCAAGGCTACTACTGATATGGAGATTATTGAGGTTCAGACCGGCAGTGAATTGATTGAGGAAGACATTGTGCGAATAGCAATGGATTGGGATGAAATTGAGGAAATGAGTAAGTATAAAAGGTAAGACGTTTCTTGGAGTTAAAATGAGACAGTGTGGAAAAAACTACTGAGTTTGTTTATAAATTATGGTGTAAAGGAATTTGAGCATGCAGAAAGAACTAGCAAATGTGACAAAACAATCAAGTATCGTTTTTTCAGGAAAAATAATTGGCCTATCCTTTGGTCTGCTGTTTAATTTTATTGCTGCCAGATTTTTAGGTGCTGAGATTTATGGTCAATTTATGTACATCTTTACCTTTATCAGTTTGCTTCCTCCTTTAGTAATTATGGGATTACAAAAAGGATTAGTGTATTTTATTCCTCAACTACAGGAAGATCAGCAATTGGTCAGGCGAAATTCTTATATAACATTAAGTTTTCTACTCGTCTTTTTAACAAGTTCGATAGTGGCTATTAGCATTATTATAAACAGTGATTTTATTAGTAATATCCTTTTAAATAACCCTGAATTAAATACTTTAGTTAAGTTAATGGCACCGTTGATCATCTTTTTGGCACTAAATGATCTTTTAAAAGGTGTGTTTCAAGGTGTAAATAAGATTAAATTTTTTGTATTAAATGAAAGCATTATTATTCCCGTGTTAAAAGTTGTGGTCTTGCTTGGTGTTTATTTACTTGGCTTTGTGATGAACAGTATCGTCTTGGCATTTTATGTTGCAACGGTGACAGGGTTTATTTATTTAATCATTTTAGTTATTCGATTACGTGTGTTCAGTAGGATAAGATTCAGTAATTTTAAGGATTTTAAAAAGATATTTAAGTATTCTTTACCCCTCTTATTTTCAGGGTATTTAATGTTGATTAGTCAGAAAACTGATATCATGATGATTGGTTATTTCAGCACCGATGGACAAGTAGGTATTTATAATATAGCCTTACGAGTTGGAACGTTGAGCAGTTTTATACTCGTTGCCTTTAATACGATGTTTGCTCCGACAATCTCTTCTTTATTTCACAGAGGAAAACTTGAAACACTGGAAAATATGTATAAGGTGATTACCAAATGGATTGTGGGGGTTAATTTAATTGCGTTTGCTTTAATTTTTTTACTTAATGAAGAAATAATGCACGTATTTGGAAGTGAATATGTTGCCGGATCCATAGCACTTGTCCTTGTGTCTGTAGGTCAAGTTGTTAATGCTGGAGTAGGTTCGGCAGGTATGATTCTCTCCATGACTGGAAAGCCCGTGTTAGACATGATCACCAACTTTATCGTAGTTATTGTCAATGTTAGTCTTAATTATACACTTATTCCTATTTACGGTATTGAAGGAGCAGCTATAGCATCCATGGTATCCGTCGGTATTGCGAATATAATTAGGCTTCTTTTAGTATACAAAATGTTTAGGTTTCACCCCTATAATTTTGGTTTTGTAAAAATAATCTGCTCAATTGTCATTGCATCCTTATTAATTAAGTGTGTGTTGAGTTTTACTGAGTTTCTATGGTATATGAATTTAATATTGTTACCGCTACTATTCATAGGTATATTTATGCTCGTTTATTACTGGCTAGGAATGGATAAAGAAGACAAGGATATTCTGAATACGATGAAAAGAAAGATGAAGATAGGGTAATAAGATATATTTATAGAAAAATAATGACTTTTTTGATATTCAATCTCTTCAATCAATACTTCATTTGATTGTTGCAGAATTATAAACGATGAAAAGGTGGTTTCTCAAGACTCTCAGCAGCACGTGGTAGAATTGAATAAGCTAATTATGCTTTATTAGAGAACAGTGTAAAATCAAACCAGAGTAAATAGTGCTACAAAAGCAGTTAATCTTCACTATTATATTAAATACGAAGAACGATTTGATAATAGATTTGCAGCCTTTAAAAATAACTTTTTATGAATTGGAAGGTCTATTTTTTATTGGAATAAGTGTATTTAGAAAATTGAAAGAGACTGCAAAAAAAGGGTAAAAGACTAAAAGCCAACCCGCTGTGTACATGTAATCATTCGATTACTTAGTCGGTTTTTTTATTAGTCAGGGCAAAAGTGGATAGTTAACATTCATATCACTCATTTTATGTTTAGTCCGGTAGTTCACCAATTTAGCCGATATCCCCATAATAGAAAATACAACACTAAAATTAATCCCGATTCCCAACAATTGAATAATCTGTCTCATGTGTATTAAGCCTATTTTAAAATGAATTCAACCTATATGAAAAATCATTACACCAGTCCATAAAAAATATAGCGAGGAAAGAGCGGAATTTAAATCAATAAAGAGAAACAATCCATAATGGAGAAGATTAAACCAAGAGAGTGGTAATTCAGCCTGAAGAGTACAGAGTAATCCGTTGAACTCGTCATTAACTCGAATTTCCACAAGTATTTCCCTACTTTCGCACCGATTAACCATCCTCCCGATCCAACCACTTCCTATACTTCACAAATATCTGAAACTCCCGAAATTCCGATTTTGTGATACCAGATTCAATAATATCCTGTAATAGTTCAATCCATTCTTCATCCAGTCCGGTTATATCTGTCTCAATCCCTAATAGCAAGTATCCAATATTGGTATCTAAAGGTTCTGCTATTTTGTAGAGAAACTGGATGGACGGATTTTTTTGTAAATTACGTTCAATATTACTGATATAGGATTTAGAAATACCCGATTCTTTGGCAAGTTCAGAAATCGTATATCCCATCTCTTCTCTTCTTTTTTTAATTCGGTTTCCGATCATCTTTTGCTCTCCTAAATTCTAAAATAAAACTTAGCGGTTAACGTTCATTATATAGTACAATATGTTTTTAATAAAGGTTAGTAATTTTAAGAAAATTATAGATATTTTAAGAAAATTGCACTCGTTACGTTCTTAATAAAGAAAAACAGTCTTTTTTTAAGTTTTTCAAAAGTGAAGGAATCAAATAGACTATAGGTACGGTTCGTTAATAAGAACAAAACGAACAGCTCTTACATAAGTAAGGGGTAAAAAATTTAAAGGAGGAAGTCTTATGAGTTTAAAGAAAAAACTCGGCGCAGGCATCGCAGCAGCAGCACTCGGAATTTCATTAGTAGGAGGGGGGACATTCGCGTATTTTAACGACACGGAAACATCAAACAACACCTTTGCAGCAGGTACGTTGGATTTGAGCATGGATCCACAGGTTGTGTTTGATGTAGGTAATTTGAAGCCAGGGGATTATATGATTAGAGACTTTGAATTGCAAAATACAGGTTCACTGGATATTAAAAGTGTTCTATTAGATACCTCTTATAGTGTGATAGATGAAAATGAGGATAATGGAGATCAGGATTTTGGGGAGCATTTTGTGGTGAAATTTATCAAGAACAAAGGTCACACTGAATGGGAAGATGGCTTCTGGGATGACGATAATTACACCGTTGTTTATCAAAAAACCCTAGCTGAACTTTCCCAAATGACTCCAGATGACATAGCAACTGAATTGGAAGATGGATTCTTATGGCATGACTACAAAAAAGATGGTATCCCTTCCGGAGATCATGACCATCTAACAGCTATGATTGAATTCAAAGACAACGGAGAAGATCAAAACGTTTTCCAAGGGGATACACTAAACCTTGAATGGACATTCACTGCTGAGCAGGAAGACGGAGAAGAAAGATAAATCATATAACTGGAGAAGGGTGGTACACCCACCTTTCTCTTATACATATTCAATAAGCCAATCCCTTTTGTTTTATCAAGCATTTCAATTTCCACCTTGACATGTTTGATAAAGCAAATCTATTTGTGTTGAAAATAAGGAGGGATGTACATTTGAACAAAACTCGTCTTCAAACGTTAAAAAAGAAAAGAAAATGGCTGCTTATGACCAAGCTAGTTTCTATTTTTTACTTACTTGCCATATCCTTCATTTATCTAACAAGCGGTTCCGCAACCGAAGCCCATTATAATTTTGTGACAAGCGACAGTTTTGAATTTCAAGCCGGAACATGGTGGGATGGGAGCCATTTGGTATTTTTAGAGGATGAAGAAGAGGAGAATGTGGTGAAAGGTTGTGAAGCGGTTAAGGTTAAAATTCCCGTCCAAAATGATTCTGAATACGGCATGATGGGTTCAACTGAATATGAAGTACATCAAACCAATCACAAAAATGACGCCCAGATTGTCACTTCCGGAACCATCCCAGCTCTTGATGCGAAGGAAAAGGAAGTCATTACATTTACAGCAGATAAACCAGGAAACTATCAGGTTAAAGTGTATCAGCGAGAAGGATATGAAGATAATTATGAAACGAGGACGGAAACCTGGAGTAAGACCATTAAAGTAGTATGTGAAGAAGATGATGAATTAAAACCAGACGAATCCACCCCGGAAGAAAAAGGTCAGCCGGGATCAGCAGATGAAAATCAAACGGATACTGAGGAAAAAGAGTCAACGGATTCCGATCGCTCAAGTAATGAGCAAGCTTCAGATGACACTGAAGAAGTAAGCCAGGAAGAAGAACAAAGTCAGGACACCGATATGAGTGAGGAGAACAAAGCAACCGAGGATGAAACGGAAGGGCCAAGTGAAACAGAGGATGACGAGAGTGAAAACGTTGAAGAAACAGAAACTCAATCTTCTGAGGAACAGAATCCTGATGAAGATGAGGACAGTAGAGATAGCACGAAGTAAGGGGGATATTCGTGATGGAGAAAAGAGCTAATAAGAAGCGTAAAAAACCCAATTTCATGATTTGGTTAAATCGTGTTTTTACCGTTGTCTTTTATACCGTTCTAACGCTCGCCTTATTTTTTGTCACTATCTCAAAAGCCTCAGGTGGAGAGCCTGAAATTTTTGGTTATCAATTGAAGACGGTACAATCAGGCTCGATGGAACAGGAATTTCAAACTGGATCGATTATCGCTGTCAAACCAGGCGGAGATATGACTCGGTTTGAAAAGGGTGATGTGATTACCTTTGTAGCTGAGGATCAAAAATTAATTACCCATAGAGTGGTTGAAGTTGTAGAGAGCGGAGGAAAAACATTATACAGAACAAAAGGGGACAACAACAATGCAGCCGATTTGAATCCGGTGCGCTCGGAAAATGTGGTAGCTGTGTATGCAGGCTTTACTATTCCCTATCTCGGGTATTTTGTTGACTTTGCTAAGTCTCAAAATGGTGCGTTTTTATTACTTATACCAGGGATTTTACTATTATGCTATGCAGGCTTTACGATTTGGAGGGCACTGTCAGAACTTGATAAATCTAAAAAAAGGCTGGATCAGGCTTCTGAGGCTCCGCAAAGTGAGAGTTAATTTACCTCTATGGAAAGGGGGATTTTATGAAAGAGATTGCCAAAATAGGCTTGGGTATCATCGTTCTTCTATTTATGCTTACCTATTCTGTGAATACGGTTTTTAGTGCAACTAATTCAGATTCCAGCATTGAGGTTGATATTGAAACAACTACGAATGATTACCTTTTTAATATAGATAATATGAAGCCAGGTGACTGGGCACCAAGAACAACAACGGTTCGAAATCTGGGGATACGGGATTTTGAATATAAAATAATCGTAGAGTATGATAGTGGCTCAAGGGAGCTGTTTGATTTATTAAGATTAGATATTCATGCAGGAGACAAAGAGCTGTACAAAGGAAAACTTGCCAATTTAGAGTTGGAGCCAAGAGATTTAGCAAATGGTAGCGAAGAGGATTTAGAGTTCACATTGAGATTCCCAACAGATGCAGGGAATGAGTTTCAAGGTTTAGATACGCAATTCACGATTACCTTTGTGGCAGAAAATTTTGATTCAGTAGAAGTAG
Organism: Salinibacillus kushneri; assembly: GCF_900111405.1. Taxonomy (GTDB): domain Bacteria; phylum Bacillota; class Bacilli; order Bacillales; family Alkalibacillaceae; genus Salinibacillus; species Salinibacillus kushneri. Next base: position 31,207 of record NZ_FOHJ01000020.1, read on the forward strand.
AAGGATCGGTTGATGGTGAAGATGATGGGGCTATTTCGGATAATGTTCAAGGGGCATCACTACTTCCTAAAACGGGGGAAGATTTGTTAAAATTTTTGATTGTTGGGTTTATCACGCTTAGTATAGGAGCAGGTATCGTTTTTTATCAGAGGAAAAAAGCATAATTGTTATATCCTTCGGCATAAGAGAGCTTCTCAAAAGACCTTGGTTGATTAATGATGTGCACCCCAAAAGTTAGACGAACTAATTCTAACTTTTGGGGTGTTTTTTGTGGTCAAATATGATGAAGGATTTAAGCAAAATGTAGTTAACGCTTATTTAGCTGGAGAAGGTGGATATGCTTCCTTGGCTAAAAGATTTGGAATTCGAAGTAAAACCAATATAAGAAAATGGGTCAGTGCTTTCCGACAGTTTGGGGAACAGGGTTTGACTACTAAAAAAGCATCTACGAATTATCCTGTTCAATTTAAATTAGATGTCATAAACTATAAGGTAAGAACAGGAGATTCCCTTGAAGATGTTGCTAGAAAATTTGGCATTACTGAACCGCCTTTGATTCTTAATTG